>NZ_FLSP01000113.1 GCF_900091315.1 Streptomyces sp. DI166 | reverse complement strand
GGCTGCTCTCGCTCCAGGATCCGCTGACGCTCCAGCCTTGCAGCGACCTGACCGTCCAGATCACCCTGATCCCGCGTGCTGAGAACTGCGCGGGCGTACCCCGCCGTCTGGAGCAGCCCGTGCACCAACTGCGCCTGGTATGTGGAGATATATGTTGCCGCTGCCTCCATCTCCGCATACGGCTGGAACCAGCTCGGCAGTTGGTTCCGCAAAACCAACCCCACCAGCCGCGAAAACCTCCCGTCCGCCCCGAGCGCCGCGTCCACGCGCTCCGAGAACTCCCGCGTCGGCACCTTTAACGTCGTCTCGATCTGTCCGATCAAGGACCCCGTACAGAACACGATCGCCCCGAGCTGCGCCTGCGTAAGCCCCGCCGCCTCCCGCGCCCGGCGCAGTTCGTAGCCGTAGTAGTCGAGCGGGGACGCGCTCGGGTCGAGCTGGCGAATGTTGGACACAGTGACCACCTCCAATCACCGAGAGTAGCCACACGACCGCACAGCGGTACCGGAGTTGCCGAAAAAGAAATCATGCAAGCGTGCTTGATTGATTCTGAACCCGCTGCCATGCTCCTCCCCATGGCCGACCCGACCCCCGTGTTCGACGACCTGCGTGCCGAAAGCGATGAACTCGACCGGCTGGTGGCCGAGTTGAGCCCGGACCAGTGGTCCCTCGCCACGCCCGCCCCTCGTTGGACGATCGCCCACCAGATCGCGCACCTCGCCTGGACCGACCACGCGGCCCTGCTCGCCGTGACGGACCCGGACGCCTTCGCGAAGGAGGTGGAGAAGGCGCTGGTCGCACCCGACACCTTCGTCGACGAGGGCGCGGAGCGCGGCGCCAAGACCCCGCCCGCCGAACTCCTCGCGGAGTGGCGCAAGGGCCGTACCGCGCTCGCCGATGCCCTCGCCTCCGCCCCCGTCGGCGCCCGTTTCCCCTGGTATGGCCCGCCCATGGCCGCCGCGTCCATGGCCAGCGCCCGCCTGATGGAGACCTGGGCCCACGGCCAGGACGTGGCGGACGCCCTGGGCGTGGAGCGGCCGCCCACCGACCGGCTGCGGCACGTCGCCCGCATCGGAGTGCGCGCGCGGGACTACGCCTACTTCGTCCACGGACTCACCCCGCCCACCGAGGAGTTCCGCGTCGAGATCGAGGCACCCAGCGGCGACACCTGGGCCTACGGCCCCGAGGACGCCCGCCAGCGCGTCACCGGCCCCGCCCTCGACTTCTGCCTCCTCGTCACGCGCCGTGCGAACCGCGCCGACCTCGCCGTGACGGCGGAAGGCGAGGACGCCGACCGTTGGCTGGACATCGCGCAGGCCTTCGCGGGGCCGCCCGGTGAAGGGCGGCCGGCCAAGGGAGGGGGCCGCCAATGACGGTCCTCCGTATAGGCAACGCCTCAGGCTTCTACGGCGACCGTTTCGACGCCATGCGCGAGATGCTCACCGGAGGTGAACTCGACGTCCTCACCGGTGATTACCTGGCCGAGCTGACCATGCTCATCCTCGGCCGGGACCGCCTGAAGGACCCCGGCGCCGGGTACGCCCGCACCTTTCTGCGGCAGTTGGAAGAGTGTCTGGGGCTCGCCCAGGAGCGCGGGGTCCGTATCGTCGCCAACGCCGGAGGGCTCAACCCCGCCGGACTCGCCGACTCCGTAAGGCAGTTGGTCGAACGCCTCGGTCTGCCCGTCCGCGTCGCCCACGTCGAGGGCGACGACCTCACCTCCGCCCACCCCGGCAGCCTCGCCGCCCACGCCTACCTCGGCGGCTTCGGGATCGCCGCCTGTCTGCGCGCGGGAGCCGATGTCGTCGTCACCGGGCGCGTGACCGATGCCGCCCTGGTCACCGGGCCCGCCGCCGCCCACTTCGGATGGGCGCCGACCGACTACGACCGCCTCGCGGGCGCCGTCGTCGCCGGGCATGTGCTGGAGTGCGGGGCGCAGGCCACGGGTGGGAACTACGCCTTCTTCGGGGAACGGCCCGTCCGCGACCTCCTCCACCCCGGTTTCCCGCTCGCCGAGATCCACGAGGACGGCTCCGCCGTCATCAGCAAGCACCCCGGCACGGGCGGCTACGTCGACATCGGCACCGTCACCGCCCAGCTCCTGTACGAGACCTCCGGCGCCCGGTACGCCGGGCCCGATGTCACCGCCCGGCTCGACAGCGTACGGCTCAGCCAGGACGGGCCCGACCGGGTCCGTATCGACGGCGTACGCGGGGAGGCTCCGCCGCCCACGCTCAAGGTCGGCGTCAACAGGCTCGGCGGGTTCCGCAACGAGGTCACCTTCGTGCTCACCGGGCTCGACATCGAGGCCAAGGCCGAGCTGGTGTGTGCCCAGTTGACGGACGCGCTCGCCAAGTCGCCGCCCGCGGAAGTGAAATGGGAGCTGGTGCGGACCGATCGGGGCGACGCCGACAGCGAGGAGCTGGCCAGCGCCCTGCTCCGGCTCGTCGTCCGGGACCCCGACCAGGCCGCCGTCGGACGCGCGCTGAGCGGTGCCGCCATCGAACTCGCCCTCGCCAGTTACCCCGGCTTCCACGTACTCGCCCCGCCTGGGAAGGGGGCCCCGTACGGCGTCTTCGAGGCGACCTACGTCCCCCAGGGCGACGTGCCCCATGTCGCCGTCCTCCCCGACGGGGAGCGTCTGCCCGTAGCGCCGCCGCCCGACACCGCCGTACTGGACGCCGTACCGGAGCCCTTGCTCCCAGAGGCCCTGCCGCCCGGACCGCGCACCCGTGCCCCTCTCGGGCGGGTCGCCGGGGCCCGGAGCGGGGACAAGGGCGGCGACGCCAATGTGGGTGTCTGGGTCCGTGGCGACGACGCCTGGCGCTGGCTCGCGCACGAGCTGACCGTCGAGCGGTTCCGGGAGCTGATCCCGGAGGCCGCCGACCTGCCCGTCACCCGGCACGTACTGCCCCACCTGCGCGCCCTGAACTTCGTCGTCGAGGGCATCCTCGGCGCCGGAGTCGCCGCTCAGCACCGTTTCGATCCGCAGGCCAAGGCGCTCGGCGAGTGGTTGCGCTCGCGGCACCTGGACATACCGGAGGCCCTCCTGTGACCGTCCTGTCCTCCGCGCTGGATGTGCAGAGCCCGGAGTTCCGGGCCAACCGCGAGGCGATGCTCGCCAAGCTGGCCGATCTCGACGCCGAGCACGCCAAGGCGATCGCGGGCGGCGGTGAGAAGTACATCGCGCGGCACCGGGGGCGCGGCAAGCTCCTCGCGCGGGAGCGCATCGAGCTGCTGCTCGACCCGGACACGCCCTTCCTTGAGCTGTCGCCGCTGGCGGCTTGGGGGAGTGACTACGCCGTGGGGGCCTCCCTGGTCACCGGGATCGGGGTTGTCGAGGGCGTGGAGTGTCTGATCACCGCCAATGATCCGACCGTGCGGGGCGGGGCCAGCAATCCCTGGTCCCCTGAAGAAGGCCCTCCGCGCCAACGACATCGCGCTCGCCAACCGGCTGCCCTGTATCAGCCTGGTGGAGTCGGGCGGCGCCGATCTGCCGTCCCAGAAGGAGATCTTCATCCCCGGCGGCGCCATCTTCCGGGATCTCACCCGGCTTTCCGCCGCCGGGATTCCGACGATCGCCGTCGTCTTCGGGAACTCCACTGCGGGTGGCGCGTACGTGCCCGGCATGTCCGACCACGTGATCATGGTCAAGGAGCGCGCCAAGGTGTTCCTCGGCGGGCCGCCGCTGGTGAAGATGGCGACCGGTGAGGAGAGCGACGACGAGTCGCTGGGCGGTGCCGAGATGCACGCGCGCGTGTCGGGGCTCGCGGACTACTTCGCCGTGGACGAGCCGGACGCGCTGCGGCAGGCGCGGCGGGTCGTGGCGCGGCTCAACCACCGCAAGACGTACCCGGATCCGGGGCCCGCCGAGCCGCCCAAGTACGACGCCGAGGAGCTGCTCGGGATCGTCCCGGGGGATCTGAAGGTGCCCTTCGATCCGCGTGAGGTGGTCGCCCGGCTCGTCGACGCCTCCGACTTCGACGAGTTCAAGCCGCTGTACGGCAGCAGCCTGGTCACCGGGTGGGCCGCCCTGCACGGCTACCCGGTCGGCATCCTCGCCAACGCGCAGGGCGTGCTGTTCAGCGAGGAGTCGCAGAAGGCCGCCCAGTTCATCCAGCTGGCCAACCAGCGGGACATTCCGCTGCTGTTCCTGCACAACACCACCGGCTACATGGTCGGCAAGGAGTACGAGCAGGGCGGGATCATCAAGCACGGGGCGATGATGATCAACGCGGTGTCCAATTCGCGGGTGCCGCATCTGTCCGTCCTCATGGGTGCCTCCTACGGCGCCGGGCACTACGGGATGTGCGGGCGGGCGTACGATCCGCGCTTCCTGTTCGCCTGGCCGTCCGCCAAGTCCGCCGTGATGGGGCCGCAGCAGCTCGCGGGCGTGCTGTCGATTGTCGCCCGCCAGTCGGCCGCCGCGAAGGGGCAGCCGTACGACGACGAGGCGGACGCGGCGCTGCGGGCCATGGTGGAGCAGCAGATCGAGTCCGAGTCGCTGCCCATGTTCCTGTCCGGGCGGCTCTACGACGACGGCGTCATCGACCCGCGCGACACCCGCACCGTCCTCGGCCTGTGCCTGTCCGCCATCCACACCGCGCCCTACGAGGGCGCGCGCGGTGGCTTCGGCGTCTTCCGGATGTGAGGTCCAGTGATCACTTCTGTACTCGTCGCCAACCGGGGCGAGATCGCCTGCCGCGTCTTCCGCACCTGTGGTGAGTTGGGAATCCGGACGGTCGCCGTGCACTCGGACGCCGACGAGAACGCGCTCCACGCGCGCGTGGCCGACGCCGCCGTACGGCTGCCCGGCGCCACGCCCGCGGAGACGTATCTGCGCGGCGACCTGATCGTGAAGGCCGCCGTCGCGGCCGGCGCGGACGCCGTGCACCCCGGTTACGGGTTCCTGTCGGAGAACGCCGACTTCGCGCGGGCCGTCGTTGACGCGGGGCTGGTGTGGATCGGGCCGCCGCCGCAGGCGATCGAGGCGATGGCGTCCAAGACGCGCGCGAAGAAGCTCATGGGGCTCGCGCCGCTGCGCGAGGTCGCGCAGAGCGACCTGCCGGTGCTCGTGAAGGCGGCAGCGGGCGGCGGGGGGCGCGGGATGCGTATCGTGCGCCGCCTTGAGGATCTCAGCGCCGCCCTGGAGGGCGCGCGCGCCGAGGCCACGAGCGCCTTCGGCGACGGCGAGGTGTTCATCGAGCCGTACGTGGAGCGCGGGCGCCACGTGGAGGTGCAGGTGCTCGCGGACGCGCACGGCACGGTGTGGGCGCTGGGCACGCGCGACTGCTCCCTCCAGCGCCGCCACCAGAAGGTGATCGAGGAGGCGCCCGCGCCCGGCCTCTCCGACCGGCTCGCGGAGGAGTTGCGCGCGCTGGCCGTGCGCGCCGCGCGCGCCGTGAACTACGTCGGCGCGGGCACCGTCGAGTTCCTGGTCGCCGACGACACCGCGCACTTCCTGGAGATGAACACCCGCCTCCAGGTGGAGCACCCGGTCACCGAGGAGGTCCACGGCGTCGACCTGGTCGCCCTCCAGATCGCCGTGGCCGAGGGGCGGCGTCTGGACCCCGAGCCGCCGCCCGCGCGCGGGCACGCCGTCGAGGCCCGCCTGTACGCCGAGGACCCGGCGCACGACTGGGCCCCGCAGACCGGCACCCTGAACCGGCTCACCGTGCCCGACAGCGTCCGCCTGGACACCGGGTACACCGACGGCGACGCGATCGGCGTCCACTACGACCCGATGCTCGCCAAGGTCGTCGCCCACGCCCCCACCCGCGCCGCCGCGATCCGCAAGCTCGCCGACGCCCTGGAGCGGGCGGCCGTGCACGGGCCCGTCACCAACCGCGACCTCCTCGTACGCTCCCTGCGCCACGAGGAGTTCACCACCGCGCGGATGGACACCGGCTTCTACGACCGCCACCTGCCCGCACTCACCGAGCCCGCCCCCGACCCGCACGCCCCTCTGGCCGCCGCCCTCGCCGACGCCCGCCGCACCGGCTCCCGCTTCGGCGGCTGGCGCAACGTGCCCTCCCAGCCCCAGATCCGCCGCTACGCCCTGGCCGGCGAGGAGCACGAGGTCCCCTACCGGCACACCCGCACCGGCGGCCTGGAGGCGGACGGCGTGCGCGTCGTGCACGCCGCCCCGGACCTCGTCGTCCTCGAAGTCGACGGCGTCCGGCGGCGGTTCGAGGTGGCGCGCTACGGGGACCGCGTCCACGTCAACACCACCGTCCTGACCGCCCTGCCCCGCTTCCCCGACCCCACCGCCCAGCACGCGCCGGGCTCCCTGCTCGCGCCCATGCCGGGCACGGTCGTGCGCCTCGCGGAAGGGCTCGCCGAAGGGGCGGCCGTCCAGGCCGGACAGACCCTCCTGTGGCTGGAGGCGATGAAGATGGAACACAAGATCACCGCACCGGTCACGGGAACGCTCAGCGCACTGCACGCCGCCGTCGGCCACCAGGTCGCCGTCGGAACTCTGCTCGCCGTCGTAGAGGAGGACCAGGACAAGTGAGCGTCACCCTGGAAACCGATGAGCACAAGGCCCTGCGCGAGGCGGTCGCCGCGCTCGGCAGGCGTCACGGCCGCACCTTCGACCGGGAGGCCCTGTGGCAGGAGGCGGCCAAACTCGGCTACCTCGGCGTCAACCTGCCCGAGGAGTACGGCGGAGGGGGCGGCGGTATCTCCGAACTCTCCATCGTGCTCGAAGAGTTGGCCACCGCGGGCTGTCCGCTGATGCTGATGGTGGTCTCACCGGCCATCTGCGGCACGGTCATCGCCCGGTTCGGCACCGAGGAGCAGAAGCGTGAGTGGCTGCCCGGCCTCGCCGACGGCACCCGCACCATGGCCTTCGGCATCACCGAGCCCGACGCGGGCTCCAACAGCCACCGCATCACCACCACCGCCCGTCGCGACCCGGACACCGGCGACTGGATCCTCACCGGCCGCAAGGTGTTCATCTCCGGCGTGGACATCGCCGACGCCACCCTCATCGTCGGCCGCACCGCCGACGCCCGCACCGGCAACCTCAAGCCCTGCCTGTTCATCGTCCCGCGCGACGCCGAGGGCTTCCAGCGGACCCAGATCGACATGGAGCTGAACGCCGCCGAGAAGCAGTTCGAGCTTGTCCTGGACGACGTACGGCTGCCCGCCGACGCGCTCGTCGGCGACGAGGACGCGGGCCTGCTCCAGCTGTTCGCCGGGCTCAACCCCGAGCGGATCATGACCGCCGCCTTCGCGATCGGCATGGGCCGCTTCGCGCTGAACCGGGCCATCGAGTACGCCCGCGAACGCACCGTCTGGAAGACCCCGATCGGTGCCCACCAGGCCATCGCCCACCCGCTCGCCCAGGCGCACATCGAACTCGAACTCGCTCGCCTGATGATGCAGAAGGCCGCCCATCTCTACGACGCCGGCGACGACATCGGCGCCGGAGAGGCCGCCAACATGGCCAAGTACGCGGCCGCCGAGGCCTGTGTGAAGGCGGTCGACCAGTCCGTGCACACCCTCGGCGGAAACGGCCTCACGCGGGAATTCGGACTCGCCCAATTGATAACCGCGGCCCGCGTGTCTCGTATTGCACCGGTGAGCAGGGAGATGATTCTCAACTACGTCTCCCACCAGACCTTGGGTCTGCCCAAGTCTTACTGACCGGCACAGCGTTGTGCGAGGAGGCCCCATGTTCCGCAGCGAGTACGCCGACGTAACCCCCGTGGACCAGCCGATCCACGAGTTCGTCCTGGGCGGTGCCGCCGAGTTCGGTGACACGCCCGCTCTGATCGACGGCACCGACGGCACCACCCTCAGCTACGAACAAGTCGACCGGTTCCACCGCAAGGTCGCCGCGGGTCTCGCCGAGGCCGGGGTCCGCAAGGGCGACGTCATCGCCCTGCACAGCCCCAACACTGTGGCCTTCCCCACCGCCTTCTACGCCGCCACCCGCGCGGGTGCCTCGGTCACCACCGTGCACCCGCTCTACACCCCCGAGGAGTTCGCCCGGCAGCTCAAGGACAGCGCCGCCCGCTGGATCATCACCGTCTCCCCCCTGCTGGAGTCGGCCCGCCGGGCCGCCGAACTCGCGGGCGGCGTCCAGGAGATCTTCGTCTGCGACAGCGCGCCCGGCCACCGCTCGCTGATCGACATGCTCGCCACCACCGCCCCCGAACCCGAGATCGACATCGACCCGGCCGAGGACACAGCCGCCCTGCCCTACTCCTCCGGCACCACCGGAGTGCCCAAGGGCGTCATGCTCACCCACCGGCAGATCGCCACCAACCTCGTCCAGCTCGACGCCGCCGTCACCGCCGGACCCGGCGAACGCGTCCTCGCGGTCCTGCCGTTCTTCCACATCTACGGCCTGACCGCCCTGATGAACGCGCCCCTGCGCAAGGGTGCCACCGTCGTCGTCCTGCCCCGCTTCGAGCTGGACACATTCCTCGCGGCCATCGAGAAGCACCGCATCACCGCGCTCTACGTGGCCCCGCCCATCGTCCTCGCCCTCGCCAAGCACCCGGCCGTCGACAACTACGACCTGTCGTCGCTGAAGTACCTCATCTCCGCCGCCGCCCCCCTCGACGCCGAACTCGCCGCCGCCTGCTCCCGGCGCCTGAACCTGCCCCCGATCGGCCAGGCCTACGGCATGACCGAACTCTCCCCGGGCACCCACGTCGTCCCCCTGGGCGCCATGAGCGAGGCGCCCCCCGGGACCGTCGGCAGGCTCATCGCGGGCACCGAGATGCGGATCGTCTCCCTCGACGACCCCGGCAAGGACCTCGGCGTCGGTGAGGCCGGCGAGATCCTCATCCGCGGCCCCCAGGTGATGAAGGGCTACCTCGGCCGCCCCGACGACACCGCCTCCCTCATCGACGCCGACGGCTGGCTGCACACCGGCGACGTCGGCCATGTCGACGCCGACGGCTGGCTGTTCGTCGTCGACCGGGTCAAGGAGCTCATCAAGTACAAGGGCTTCCAGGTGGCCCCCGCCGAACTGGAGGCCCTGCTGCTCACCCACCCCGGCATAGCCGACGCCGCCGTCATCGGCGTCCGCGACGACAACGGCAACGAAGTGCCCCGCGCGTACGTCGTGCGCCAGCCGTCCGCCGGGGACCTCACCGAGAGCGAGATCATGATGTACGTCGCCGAACGCGTCGCCCCCTACAAACGCGTCCGCCAGGTCACCTTCCTCGACGCCGTGCCCCGCGCCGCCTCCGGCAAGATCCTCCGCCGCGAACTGAGGGAGCGCGCGTGAGCCTGATCGGCCGGGCACGCGCGCGTGGCGTGGAAACCCTGAGCCTCGACTCGCCGGCCAACCGCAACGCCCTCTCGGCGGCGCTGGTCGGCGAGCTGGCCGACGCCCTCACCGACTGCGCCAAGGACCCCGGCGTACGCGCGGTCGTCCTCACCCACACCGGCAACACCTTCAGCGCGGGCGCCGACCTGCGCGACCCGCCCCACCCGGACGCCCTCGTCGCCCTGCTGAAGCAGATCGTGGAGCTGCCCCGGCCGGTCGTCGCCCGCGTCACCGGCCACGTACGCGCGGGCGGCCTCGGCCTGCTCGCCGCCTGCGACATCGGCGTCGCGTCGCACACGGCGAGCTTCGCCTTCACGGAGGTACGGATCGGAGTGGCCCCCGCGGTCATCTCCCTCCCCCTCCTCCCGCGCACCGACCCCCGCGCCCTCGCCCGCTACTACCTCACCGGCGAGCGCTTCGACGCCGCCGAGGCGGCCCGCATCGGCCTGCTGACCGCCGCCGGGGACGACGTGGACGCCGTACTCGAACCCGTGCTCGACGGTCTCAGACGCTCCGCCCCCGAGGCCCTCGCCGAGACGAAACGGCTGCTCACGGCTAGGGTGCTGGAGTCATTCGACCGGGACGCGGCGGAGCTGACCGCGCTCTCGGCCCGGCTGTTCGCCTCCCCGCAGGCCCGCGAGGGGATGACGGCCTTCCTGGAACGACGGGATCCCCCATGGGTGATGTGAGTACGGCGGAACGCGAACGCGTCCCCAAGCAGGACCGCAGCCGGGCCACCCGGCAGCGGCTCCTGGAAGCCGCGGTGGCCTGCCTCGCCGAACACGGCTGGGCGGGCTCCACCGTGTCGGTCGTCGCCGAACGCGCGGGCGTCTCCCGGGGCGCCGCGCAACACCACTTCCCCACCCGCGAGGACCTGTTCACCGCCGCCGTCGAATACGTCGCCGAGGAACGCTCCACCGCCCTGCGCGCCCTGTTCCCGCAGGGCGCCGCCCAGGACCGGCGGGCCGTGGTCGAGGCGCTCGTCGCCCTCTACACCGGCCCCCTCTTCCGCGCCGCCCTGCACCTGTGGGTGGCCGCCTCCAACGAGGAGCAGCTGCGCCCGCAGGTCACCGAACTGGAGGCCCGCGTCGGCCGCGAGTCCCACCGCATCGCCGTCGACCTGCTCGGCGCCGACGAGTCCGAACCGGGAGTGCGCGAAACCGTCCAGGGCCTGCTCGACATGGCCCGCGGCCTGGGCCTGGCCAACCTGCTCACGGACGACGGCCCGCGCCGCGAGCGGGTGGTGGCCCAGTGGGCGGCACTCCTCGACGACGCCCTGGGCGCCCGGCACTGAACTACGGGCTCAGCCGCTCCACCCGCCAGCTCCCGTCCGGCTCGATCACGTACCGCAGCCGGTCGTGCAGCCGGTTCTCCCGGCCCTGCCAGAACTCCACCGACTGCGGCGCCACCCGGAAACCGCCCCAGTTCGGCGGCACCGGCACCTGCTCGCCCTCCGGATAGCGGGCGGCCAGCTCGGCGTACGAGGCGTCCAGGTCGGCCCGGGTGGAGATCACCGCGGACTGCTCGCTGGCCCAGGCACCGAGCTGCGAGCCGTGCGGACGGGTGCGGAAGTAGGCGGCCGTCTCGTCCCGCCCCGTACGCCGTGCGATGCCCTGCACGATGACCTGCCGGGCCATCTGGTGCCACGGGAACAGCAGCGAGACATACGGGTTCTCGGCGAGGTCGCGGCCCTTGCGGGAGTTGTAGTTCGTGAAGAACACGAACCCCTGCTCGTCGAACTGCTTCAGCAGCACCGTGCGCGAACTGGGGCGCCCCTCGGCGTTGGCGGTGGAGACGACCATGGCGTTCGGCTCGAACAGATGAGCCTCACTCGCGGCCTGCTTGAACCAGCGGGCGAACTGTTCCACCGGGGTGGCCGGCAGGTCGGTCTCGGCGAGTCCCGCGGCCCGGTACTGCTGGCGCATCGCGGCGGGGTCCGGATGTGCGTCGTCTCGGTCGGTCACGCGGTCATCTTGCCGTATGCGCGGCCTCCGTTCGGCACGGTGTCCTTCATCACTGCGTGGCACTCAGTGCCGCAACCACTCCCCAAAGGTGGCACTCGGGGATATCGTTCTGAGACCGCCTCGGTTGGGTGACCGCCAGCCGGGAATCACTGGGATACCTCCCAGGACCGCGAGTCCTTTGAGCCACGACCGCGGATCCCCCGGACGCCGAGCCGTCCCCGCCGTACCCGGGCGTGGTCGCACCATCGTCCCGACAACACCATCTGTCGCACACATCACGAGGAGCCGCCTGATGTCCGACTTCGTACCCGGACTCGAAGGAGTCGTCGCGTTCGAGACGGAGATCGCCGAACCCGACAAGGAGGGCGGCGCACTCAGGTACCGGGGCGTCGACATCGAGGACCTCGTCGGCCACGTCTCGTTCGGCAATGTCTGGGGCCTGCTCGTCGACGGGGCCTTCAACCCCGGCCTCCCGCCCGCCGAGCCCTTCCCGATCCCCGTCCACTCCGGCGACATCCGCGTCGACGTGCAGTCCGCGCTCGCCATGCTGGCCCCCGTCTGGGGCCTGAAACCGCTCCTCGACATCGATGCCGAGCAGGCCCGCGAGGACCTCGCCCGCGCCGCCGTGATGGCCCTGTCCTACGTCGCCCAGTCCGCCCGCGGCCAGGGCCTGCCCATGGTCCCGCAGCGCGAGATCGACAAGGCGCAGTCCGTCGTCGAACGGTTCATGATCCGCTGGCGCGGCGAGCCCGACCCCAAGCACGTCGCCGCCGTCGACGCCTACTGGACCTCCGCCGCCGAGCACGGCATGAACGCCTCCACCTTCACCGCGCGCGTCATCGCCTCCACCGGCGCCGACGTCGCCGCCGCGCTCTCCGGCGCCGTAGGAGCGATGTCCGGCCCGCTGCACGGCGGCGCGCCCTCGCGCGTGCTGCACATGATCGAGGAGATCGAGCGCACCGGGGACGCCGAGGCGTACGTGAAGCAGGCCCTGGACCGCGGCGAGCGGCTCATGGGCTTCGGCCACCGCGTCTACCGCGCCGAGGACCCGCGCGCCAGAGTGCTGCGGCGCACCGCCCGCGAGCTGGGCGCGCCCCGCTACGAGATCGCCGAGGCCCTGGAGAAGGCCGCCCTCGCCGAGCTGCACGCCCGCCGCCCCGACCGGGTGCTCGCCACGAACGTGGAGTTCTGGGCGGCGATCGTGCTCGACTTCGCCGAGGTCCCGGCCCATATGTTCACGTCGATGTTCACCTGCGCCCGCACCGCGGGCTGGTCGGCGCACATCCTGGAGCAGAAGCGCACCGGCCGCCTGGTCCGCCCGTCCGCCCGCTACGTCGGCCCCGGCTCGCGCGACCCGCGCGAGATCGAGGGGTACGCGGACATCGCGCACTGAGCCCGCACACAGGGCGCCCCTCTGAGGGGCGCCCTGGTGTCATGCGGGCGTGAGCAGATCCCGGTGATGCCGTTCGGCGACGAGCGGATGGGCCCGCAGCTTGCCCTTCAGTTCGTTGTAGCCGTACTCGGCGAAGAGCGGGTTGCCCGGGTCCTCGGTGATGCCGGGCGCCTTGGAGGCGTGCGGGAAGGGAACCGGCTGCACGCGCGCGTCCAGGCGCGGGTTGTAGAAGAACGGCACCGAGAACCGCTCGGTGGCCCCGGGCGGGGAGACCACCCGGTGGTTGGTGGCGACGAGATAGCCGTTGGTGGCCACCTCCAGCAGCTCACCGAGGTTCACCACGAAGGCACCCGGGATGGGCGGCACGTCATGGAACTGCCCGTCCGCGCGCTGCACCTGCAACCCGCCCACCTGGTCCTGGAGCAGCAGCGTCAGGAACCCGTAGTCCTTGTGGGCGCCCACACCCTGGTCGGCACCGTCCCCGGCGCTGCCCGGGTACCGGACGAGCTTGAGGTGCGGGTGGGCGGCGTCGCCGAAGACCGGGTCGTAGAAGTCGGCGGGCGCCCCGATGGCGGTGAGCAGCTCGCGCAGCAGCCGCTCGGCGACCCCGCTGAGCCGCTCGATCCAGGCGAGCGCGGCCTCCCGCAGCTCCGGAAGCTCGGCGGGCCACTGGTTGGGCCCCTGGAGCCACCAGTACGGGGCCTCACCGGGACCGGGCACCCGGGCGGGCCGCTCGGCGCCTATGTCGAGCTGATCGCGCCAGTCCCGGGCGCCGCCGGTGCGCTCGTCGCCGGTGCGGGTGTAGCCGCGGAAGTGCGGCGAGTTGATGTTGTCGAGCGCGAGCCGCTCGGCCTCGGGCAGGGCGAAGAACTTCCGCATGGCGGAGAGCAGACGCTCGGTCTCCCGCTCCCCGACCCCGTGCCCGACAAGCTGGAAGAACCCCACGTCATGGGCGGCGCTGTGCAGCCGCTCGGACAGATCGGGCGCGGTGAGATCGATGATCGGAAGCTGCTGGTACGACGACATGGCTGTGTCCCGCGGAGAAGTGAGGGAGGAAGGGGGGCGCTGGGTTCAGACGGAGCGCCGACAGCCCATGCTCGTGACGCGGAGGAAGTCCACGTGACGGCGTCGGACGAGCGAAATCATGTCGCCAGGGTACTGCGGGCCACAGATTTTCCGGATGGCCCAGATCACACCCGAAAATCATCCGTGATCGCCGAAGCCGCCGAAAACGCAGACGACCCGCGAACTCGGGACCTCCTGAAACGGAGGGCCGGCCGGACGTACCGGCGAGCTCGCGGGTCGGGCGGCTGCTTGGGATTGGGCCGGCTGCGTGCTTCTCGCGCACGCTGGTCCGGCACCGCACTGATGTGGTGACGGGCCGCTAGCCCGCAGCCACCTCGCGCGTCCGGGTTTCACTCATGTACCCGATCACCTCCTTTCGGCGTAGGCAACACACTAGGAACCCGCCGGGCCGGGATCAACCACTTTTTTTCCGAGGTTGAGGTGTACCCGGCATGGGGAGGTGTCGGGCGTGAACGATCTTCGTGTCGAGGTGGCTGTCGGTGACCGCATGCTGGAGCAGTGGCGGTACGTCCACAACGTCATCGTGCCGCCGGACGAGCTGAGCGCCGACGAGGTGCGGGAGCGCAGTGGGCGTAACCGGCTGGAGAACGTCTACCTCGGGGACGAGCTGGTCGGGTGCTCCACCGTGCGGCCCCCGGGGGCGGAGGACGGGGTCGCGACCGTCATCGCGCGGGTGCTGCCCGAGTACCGGGGACGGGGGATCGGGGCGGCCCTGTACGAGCACTGCCTCGCGCACGCGCGCGGGCTCGGGGCGCGGCACATACAGACCGTGGTGCTCGCCGCGAACGGCGACGGGGTGCGGTTCGCCGAGGCGCGCGGGTTCGTCGAGGTGGAGCGGTACGTGGCGCCCGAGGACGAGAACGAGGTGTGGCTCACGCTGCGGCTCGGGGCGTGAGTGAGGGACGTTTCCGGGCTACAACGATTCTCGAAATCTTGCGGGAACCCGATGTGTGCTGGGTCACGTTCGAGTTGAATGATGGTGAGTGGGCGAACCGCCGCACCGTACGCGTGCGGACGCGGCTTGGCAGGGGGTCCAGGTGAGTGCTTCCCGGCGTAGTGGGACCACCGACGAGCTGGGGCCGGACGAGCCCGAGCGGTCCGGTCCCGAGGGACCGGAGGGATCGGGCGGCTCCGATCTGCTCGCCGCGCTGCTGGACGGCATGGATGCGGCCCTGTGCGCGTTCGACGCCCATGGTGTCGTCACCCACTGGAACCGCGAGGCCGAGCGGATTCTCGGCTGGACCGCGGAGGAGGCCGTCGGGCGGCAGGGGTTCGCCGGGTGGGCGGTGCGCAGCGCCGACGCCGAGGAGGTCGAGGGGCGGCTGATGTCCGCCATGGACGCCCCGGGGCGGCAGGTGCACGAGTTCGCGCTGCTGACCAAGGACGGCGGCCGGGTTCTCGTACGCACCCAGTCCGCGGCCGTGCGCGGCCCCGACGGAAAGCCCGCCGGTGTGTACTGCGCCTTCAGCGAGGTGCACGCCCAGATCGACCTGGAGCGGTCCATCGCGTTGAGCGAGGCGCTGTTCGAGGACGCTTCCTTCGGTGTCGTCCTCGTCGACGCCGATCTGCGTCCGGCCGTGGTCAACGCGCACGCCGCCCGTGCGCTCGGCATCGGCCGTACGTCGGTGCTCGGCCGTCCGCTGGGCGAGCTGCTGGCCCGGGGTGTGGAGGAGCTGGAGAGCGCGCTGACCCATGTCCTCGCCGAGGGCGCGCCGCCCGCGCCCGCCGAGATCTGGGTGTCCGTGCGCACTCCGGAGGGCGAGCAGCGGCGCTGCTGGCGCTGCGGTTTCGTCCGGCTCGCCTCCCCGCTGGCCGAGGAGCCGGTGCCGCTCGGTGTGGGCTGGCTGTTCCAGGACGTGACCGAGGCCAAGCAGGGCGAGCAGGAGGCGGCACTGCTGCGCTTCCGTACGAATCAGCTGCACCGGGCGGCGCGGGCCGCCGCGGAGTGCGAGGACCCGATGGAGGCGGCCACGGTCCACCTGGACTTCGCGCTCGCCGGGTTCGCCGATCACGCCCTGATCGACCGGGTGGCGGGCGGCTTCCTGAGCGATACGGAACCGGCCGCCGAGGTGCGCCTGGTCCGGGCCGCCGCGACGCCTTCGGGACCGCCCGGCCCCAGCCTGTCCACGGGTGCCGCCGGTCTCCCGGTCCGTTACCCGGAGGGTCACCCGGCGCTGCAGTGCGTCTCCCGCGCGGGTTCGGTCCGCGCCAGCGTCGGCACGGTGCCTCCGGAACAGGCCCGCGAGTGGGCGGAGTCCCGCCGCTGGCCCCCGGAGTCGGTGCACGCCCTGTGCGCGGTCCTGCGCAGCCGGGGCCGCACGCTGGGCGTGGTGACCTTCCTCCGAGGGGCGGGCCGCACCCCCTTCGAGCGTTCGGACGCGGCGTACGCGGAGGATGTGGCGGCCCGGATCGCCGCGGCGCTGGATCTGGCGGGCGCGCTGTAGGGGTCGGGTGTGCTGTAGAGGTTCGGGGCGCGCCCCGTAAGGGTTTTCGGCGGGTTGTGAGGGTTCAGTGCCGGTAGAAGATCCGGTCGCCGTACTCCGCCATCACCCGGCTGTTCCACTCGTGGCCGCCGTCGACGTTGCCGGAGCGCAGCAGCGGGGGCTCGATGCCGCGGTCCGCGAGGGCGCCCGCCGCCGTGGCCATGACGGCCTGCATGAGGGCCGACGTGACCACCGTGGAGGCCGGGGCGAAGGGGGCGGGGACGGTGTCCAGGGTCAGCTCGGCGTCGCCGACCGCGATCTTGGAGTCGAGGACGACGTCGCAGTGGTCCTTCAGGAAGGTGCCGGAGGCGTTCCGTGGCTTCGTCTCCGTCGCGTAGGCCACCGACGTCACGCCGATGACCTTCACGCCCAGGGCGCGGGCCTTCGTGGCCATCTCCACCGGGAGCGCGTTGCGTCCGGAGAGGGAGATGATCACTAGTACGTCGCCGGCGCGCAGCGGTGAGGTGTCCAGTGCCGCCGACGCGAGCCCGTCGACCCGCTCCAGCGCCGAACCCAGGGTCGCGGGCACCACGTCCACGCCCACCACACCCGGTACGACCAGCAGGTTCATCAGCGCGAGACCGCCCGCGCGGTAGACGACGTCCTGCGCGGGCAGCGAGGAGTGCCCGGCGCCGAAGGCGAACAGCCGCCCGCCCCCGGCGACCGCGTCGGCGAGCAGCTCGCCCGCCGCCTCGATGTTCCCGGCCTCCTCGTCGCGGACCTTCTGCAGCAGCCCGATCGCGGCGTCGAAGAACTGGCCGGACAGCTTGCGGTCGCTCATGCGCGGGGCCCCTTTGCCGTGGGAATTCCGTGGGCGGTCGTGATCCGTCGCGATCACGGTGCGGTCTGGACCACTGCGGTGTCAATACGGCGACGGCGCGGTCACGGTGCGCGTCGGGGCGGGCGCCGCGAACCGGCGTGTACAAGCGCGAAACCCCCTGGTTTCAACGGCGCGGCACGGTTGTCAGCGCTATGCGTCAGAATTGAGGCCAGGGCCAGCGCACGCCGCGAAGCCGTCGTGCTTCCGGCAGATCTCATCGAGGGGCACGTATGTCCGGACTGATCGACACCACGGAGATGTATCTCCGCACCATCCTTGAGCTGGAGGAGGAAGGTGTGGTCCCGATGCGTGCCCGGATCGCCGAGCGGCTCGACCAGAGCGGGCCGACCGTCAGCCAGACCGTGGCGCGAATGGAGCGGGACGGCCTGGTGTCCGTCGCCTCCGACCGCCACCTGGAGCTCACCGACGAGGGCCGCCGCCTGGCCACCCGTGTGATGCGCAAGCACCGGCTGGCCGAGTGCCTGCTCGTCGACGTGATCGGCCTGGAGTGGGAGCAGGTGCACGCCGAGGCCTGTCGCTGGGAGCACGTGATGAGCGAGGCCGTCGAGCGCCGCGTCCTGGAGCTGCTCCGTCACCCCACGGAGTCCCCCTACGGCAACCCGATCCCCGGGCTTGAGGAGCTGGGCGAGAAGGACGGCGCCGACCCGTTCCTCGACGAGGGCATGGTCTCGCTGGCGGAGCTGGACCCGGGCGCGGACGGCAAGACCGTCGTCGTGCGCCGGATCGGTGAGCCGATCCAGACCGACGCGCAGCTGATGTACACCCTCCGGCGGGCCGGCGTGCAGCCCGGCTCGGTGGTGAGCGTGACCGAGTCCGCGGGCGGTGTGCTGGTGGGCAGTGGCGGTGAGGCGGCCGAGCTGGAGGCGGACATCGCCTCGCACGTGTTCGTCGCCAAGCGCTGAGCCCGGTCCGCCCGAGCCCGGTCCGCCTGTCGAGCCCGCCCGGTCGTACACAACTCCTGGTGCCACAGGGGGAGTTGGGGCGGCGCCACGATCGCGCCGAATCCATGATTCAGTGCGTCGAATCGCAGCGCTCGGGCGCCGCGCGTGCGAGGCTGTCGCGGTAGGCATATGACCTGAGGGGGTCGGAGGATGTGCCGCAGCCGTGTGGAGGGCCCCGGCGCCGTACGGCGCCGGGGCCTGTCCTCCCCTGTTCTGACCCGGAGCCCCGAGCTCCCAGGGTCATTCCCCTCGGACCGTTTTCCCCGAGCGGTCCGCCTCCCGTTGAAGATCTCCCCTGGGCCGCGACGGTCAATCCTTGAGGGAGGTCACTCGAATGAGGGGTGTTGCCCGGCGAGACGGCATTTTCGAATAGGGGTTCGATAATCTGCGGGTGACGGACACTCCGACGACACACAGCACGCGAGGCTCGCGTGACCGACGCACAGGCACGGCAGGCGGACCTTAGGGGGGTGCCAGGACCTATGGCGCGGCGCATCGACGTGACCGGGAAGGGCGGGGTACGCCTCGCGGCCTGGGAGTTCGGCGACCCACCCAAGACCGACGGCACGGCCGCCGAGGGCGAACCGGGGCACGGCGTGCTGTTACTGCACGGGCTGATGGGCCGCGCCTCGCACTGGGCGGCCACAGCCCGCTGGCTCTCCGAGCGGCACCGCGCCGTCGCCCTCGACCAGCGCGGACACGGCCGCAGCGACAAACCGGCCAAGGCCGCCTTCACCCGTGAGGCATACGTGGAGGACGCCGAGGCCGCCCTCGAACAGCTCGGCCTCGCCCCGGCCGTCCTCGTCGGGCACGCGATGGGCGCGCTCACCGCCTGGCAGCTCGCGGCGAAACGGCCCGACCTGGTGTCGGGGCTGATCATCTGCGACATGCGGGCATCCGCGCTGGGTGCCGCGTCGCAGCGGGAGTGGGCGGACTGGTTCAAGTCCTGGCCGCTGCCCTTCGCGACCCTCGCCGATGTCCGCAAGTGGTTCGGGGAGGACGATCCCTGGGTGGAGCGGCCCAACCCCGCGCGGGGCGAGTTCTACGCCGAGGTCATGCAGGAGTGCGAGGACGGGTGGCGGCCGGTCTTCGAGCAGGAGCAGATGCTGCAGTCCCGGGAGACGTGGGTGTACGACGCGCACTGGGAGGAACTGGCGCAGGTGCGGTGCCCCGCGCTCGTCGTGCGGGGGCTCGACGGGGAACTCGGGCGCGCCGAGGCGCAGGAGATGGTGCGGGTGCTTCCTCAAGGGGAGTACGCGGAGGTCGCCGAGGCGGGGCATCTGGTGCACTACGACCAGCCGGAGGCGTGGCGGGCGGCGATCGAGCCGTTTCTGGACGCCGTGCGGGGTGCGGGGCGCCTTTGAACTCGGGGGGTTCGGTTGGGTGGCGGGTGCGGGTTCGTGGGAGCTTGTCGCGCAGTTCCCCGCGCCCCTGAGGGAGTGCCCGCGCCCGGAGTTCAAATGCGCCGTAGGCCCTCGCTCAGAGGCCCCTGCCCCTTGCTCAGGGGCCCCTGCCTCTCGCCCAGAGGCCCCGGGCCCCTTGCTCAGAGGCCCCCTTGCTCAAGAGCCCCTACCCCTTGCTGACCGCCGTCAGGATCTCCGGCAGGCGGGTTGCCGTTCTCGGGGCCGCCAGGCGCAGGCCCAGGGCCGTGAGGGCGGTGCCGTAGGCCGCGCCCGTGGGCAGGAGGAGCCAGGACCAACTGTCGCCGTCGGCGGAGATATTGAGCCAGATCGTCAGGGCGATCACCGGGGCGCAGAGCAGGGCCGCCGCCACCATGCCGCCGAAGATGGAGATCCAGGCGAGGCCGACCTGGCCGGGCGCGACGTTCTTGTGGCCCTCCTGCGGAATGGAGTAGGGGAAACGGGCCGAGGACCAGGCGCCGGTCGCCAGCATGGCGCCGAGGAGGGCGAAGGAGAGGCCGAGTGTCTCGGGGAGGCGTGCCCAGGCGCCGAGGATGGCCGCCGTCACCGCGGTGACCAGGGTCGCGTAAGGGAGGGTGATCACCAGCAGGGCGAAGGCACGCGCGCGGAGTTCGACGTAGGCGTCCCGCGTGGAGGAGATCGTCATCGCGACCATCCAGAACGCGGAGGTGTCCTGCCCGAACTGGTTGTACATCTGGATTCCGAGCATCCCCGCCGCGAAACAGGCGAAGTAGACCGAGCCGGTGCCCTGGACGGCGTTGAACACCGGCACGATCAGTCCGATCGCCAGCGAGGTCACCCAGGCCGCCTTGGTCTTCGGGTCCCGCCAGATGTAGCGCAGACTGCGCTCCATGACGGTGCCCGTGCGCCCGGCCGGGAGCAGCCGGCCGAGCCCCGTGGACTGCCGTACGGCCGTGTCGGGGGACTGCAGGGTCGACCCGTCGGGCTCGGTCATCAGCCGCGTCAGATGCCGTGCCCATACGGCGATCAGCGCGGCCAGCGCCCCGGCGGTCAGGGCCAGTTGGAGCATGGCCACGCCGTAGGAGCCCTCGCTCGCCGCGTCCGTCGCGCTGATCGCCGACGCGGGCGGCACCCAGCTCAGGACGTCCGCGGCCGGGTCGAGCTGGCCGAGTCCGGCCGAACCGAGGCGCTGGGCGCCGAAGTTGACGACCTGTGCGCCGACGGCGATGACCAGACCGCTCAGGACCGCCAGATCGCGGCCCTTCCTGCTGGTCAGCAGGCGGATGTTGGCGGCGGCGACGGCCCGTGCGAGGGCGACGCAGACCAGCAGGCCCAGTACGGTGCCGAGCACGCCGACGACGTAGGCCGCCGTGCCGTGGGCCACCGCGATCACCGAGCCGGTGAGCAGGCAGAGGGTGAACAGGGGGCCGATGCCGACCAGGGAGGCGGCGAGCAGGGCGCCGACCAGGGGGCGGGGGCGCAGCGGGAGCATGACCAGGCGGGTGGGGTCGAGGGTCTCGTCGCCGCTGGGGAAGAACAGCGGCATCACCGCCCAGCCCAGCGCCAGCACCGCCACCAGCAGGATCACCACGGACGCGGCGTGCTCGTGGCCGCGCAGCGCGATCAGGCCGATCAGCTGGAGCGCGGCGAACAGCAGGGTGAGCACCGCCGAGGCGATGTAGGCGACGCGGCGGCCGGAGGACTGGCGCAGGCCGTTGCGCAGCAGGGACAGCTTCAGACGGACGAAGACCGGGGTGATCGTGGACGCGTCGCTCATCGGCTGCCGCCGCCCAGCCAGTCCAGGTCCGACCCGGCGTCCCTGCCGTGCGCCCCCACCAGTTCCAGGAACGCCTGCTGGAGGGAGGACGCCTCGCCGCGGACCTCGGCGAGCGTGCCGTGGGCCCGGATCCGGCCCGCCGCCATGACCGCGACCCAGTCGCACAGCGACTCGACCAGCTCCATGACGTGGGAGGAGAAGACGACCGTGGCGCCGGAGCCGGTGTACCGCTCCAGCACGCCCCGGATGGTCTGCGCGGAGACCGGGTCGACACCCTCGAACGGCTCGTCGAGGAAGAGCACTTCGGGGTTGTGGAGGAGAGCGCAGGCGAGCCCGATCTTCTTGCGCATGCCCGTCGAGTAGTCGACCACCAGTTTGTGCTGGGCTCCGGCCAGGTCGAGGACGTCGAGGAGCTGCGTGGCCCGCTTGTCGACCTCGGCGCCGGGCAGTCCGCGCAACCGGCCGGTGTAGGCGAGCAGTTCGCGCCCCGACAGCCGTTCGAACAGCCGCAGCCCTTCCGGGAGGACCCCGATGCGCGCCTTCACCGCCACGGGGTCCCGCCACACGTCGTGCCCGACGACCTCCACGGTCCCCTGGTCGGGCCGCAGCAGCCCGGTGACCATGGAGAGCGTGGTGGTCTTCCCGGCGCCGTTGGGCCCGACCAGCCCGATGAACTTGCCCGCGGGCAGCTCCAGATCGATCCCCGCGACGGCGATCTGCTGCCCGAAGCGCTTCCACAGTCCACGTACTGATACGGCCGAGGTCATGGAAGCACCCTACGGGGGACCGGCGGCCGGTCCCGTCCGCGAAGCGCGCCCTGCGGGGCAGAGCTGCCCGCCCGGCTGTCGGCCGCCTCCGCGGAAGGCACCGGTCGGTCCGTTCGCGCAGTGGCCGCGGGGGCGGTCGGGTCCCAGCACGACGTGCCCGCGGACGCCGAGGGGCTGGGCCGCGTTCGCGAAGCGCCCTGCGGGGGAGGGCCGTCGGTCCCGTCGGCGGTGCGCCGTGCCGGAGGGGGGCTACCGGTCCCGTCGGCGACGCGCCCTGCCCCTGGCTACCGGTCCCGTCCGCACGCGTAGGCGAGCGGGGAGATCAGTTCCTCCGCGTCCGGCAGCCAGCGGTTGGCCGGGGTCGGGCGGCAGGCCCACTGCACGGCGCCGCGGGAGCCGAAGCGGGTGGGCGGTGCCGCCACGTAGCTGCCCTCGCCGAGCGCCACGAGGTCCAGCGAGGCGGGCGCCCAGCCGAGCTTGCGGACGAGGTCGGGCACCTTCACCGAGGCGCCCGGCAGCACGAAGAAGTGCATCCGGCGGTCCGGGGTCAGGGTCACCGGGCCGAGCGTCAGCTCCATGCGCTCCATCCGGGCCAGGGCCAGGAATCCGGCCGTTTCGGCGACGGAGATCGCGTCGAACGTACGGCCCGTGGGCAGCAGGATCGAGGACAGGGGCTGCTTGGACCACATCCGGCGGGCCACCGTCGCGCTGCCCGTGGCCTGCGTGGCCCAGTCCGCGCGCGCGGGATGCGCCCCCGGCGCACCGCAGGCGGCGTCGCCGCAGGAGCAGCGCTGCACCCCGTCGACGGCTTCCAGCCACGTGCCGGGAAACACGTCCCAGTGGCGCTCCTCGGCGTAGCGTACGGCGGTCTCCAGCAGCGATTCCCCGCGCTGCTTCGGAATCTGGGCGGCTTCAGTGGCCTCGATCGTCTCTTCCACGCACATCACAACTCCCGCACCCACCTCGGGTTACGCCCGTAGCGCGCGCCGGGGAGGAGCATCGATTCCGCAACTGGGGCGCATGGATGCACGTACGGGGGCGCGCGGGAGGATCCGGGGCTGGAGATGGGTAGCCACAAGCGGGGTCGGCTTCGGGCTTACCCCGGCAATCCTCGCATGTCTCGCATTTTCGGTATGTCCGCGGGGCATTGATCTTCACGGCCGGATTCATTCGGTACGAAGACACATCAACTCGGTGCGTGGGCAGGGCACCGCAGCCACAGGGGGTACGCCATGGCCGCAAGGCCACTCGTCGCGCGGCAGCCGAACGAACGGTTGCAGGCGCTCATCCAGGAAGCGGGCTGCTCGAACGCAGGGCTGGCCCGCAGGGTCAACATGTGCGGCGCCGAGCACGGCCTCGATCTGCGCTACGACAAGACGTCCGTGGCCCGCTGGCTGCGCGGACAGCAGCCGCGGGGGCGCGCCCCGGCGATCATCGCCGAGGCACTCGGCCGCAAACTCGGCCGTACGGTCACCATCGACGAGATCGGGATGGCCAACGGCAAGAACCTCGCGTCCGGCGTCGGTCTCCAGTTCTCGCCGACGGTACTGGGAGCCATCGAGCAGGTCTGCGAGCTGTGGCGCAGCGACGTGGGGCGGCGGGACTTCCTGTCCGGTTCCTCCGTCGCCGCCTCCGCCCTGGTCGAGCCCAGCCGGGACTGGCTGATCTCGGCGCCGGACGCGCAGGTCGCGCGCTCGGCGGGCCCGCGCGTGGGCCAGTCCGACGTGGCGGCCGTGAAGGCGATGACGCAGGCGCTGGTCGACCTGGACCACCAGTACGGCAGCGGGCATGTGCGCCCGGTCGTCGTGCACTACCTCAACAGCGTCGTCTCGGGGCTGCTCGCGGGGTCGTACCGGGAGGCGGTGGGGCGTGAACTGTTCGCCGCGGTGGCCCGGTTGACGGAACTGGCCGGCTACATGGCCGTCGACACCGGCCAGCCCGGACTCGCCCAGCGCTACTACATCCAGGCCCTGCGGCTCGCGCAGGCCGCCGGGGACCGCGGTTACGGCGGCTACGTGCTCGCCGCGTCCATGAGCCATCTGGCGGCGCAGCTCGGAAACCCGCGTGAGATCGCCCAGTTGGCGCGGGCGGCGCAGGAGGGCGCGCGCGGACGCGTCACCCCGCGCGCGGAGGCGATGTTCCACGCCGCCGAGGCCCGCGGGCACGCGCTGCTGGGCGACGTACGGGCCGCGCAGGTGTCCTCCTCGCGGGCGGTCAGCGCGCTGGAGGCGGCCGATCCGGCCTCCGGTGACGACCCGCCGTGGATCACGCACTTCAACGAGGCCTATCTCGCGGATGAGTTGGCGCACTGCCACCGCGACCTCGGGCAGGCCGACGCGGCGGCCCGGTGCGCGGAGCAGTCCCTGGCCGGGCTGCCGGAGACCAAGGCGCGGCGCCGGGCCATCGGCTATGTGCTCCTCGCCACAGCGCAGGTGCAGCAGCGGGAGATCGAACAGGCCTGCAACACCGGCCTGAAAGCGGTCGAACTGCTGGAGACCCTGCGCTCCAACCGCGGCGCCGACTACCTGGAGGACTTCCAGCAGCGCCTGGAGCCCTACCGGGAGGAGCCGGTGGTACGGGAGTTCGGGGCGCGGCTGGAGCTCCAGGCGGCGGCCTGAGACGGCGGAGGCGAAGGAGCCGTATCAGCCGTAACAGAAGGGAGTTGACGCAGGGCGTTGGGGGACCGGATCTGTTAGGGCCGTCACAGGGACACGGGTCACGTCCTGAGCTGCGTGGCACGCCGCTCGCGTGACCCGGTAGCGTGAGCCCGATTCCGAAGGTCCCCCATTCGTAGGAGTCCCGGTGACGCAGAGTGGACAGGGCGAGGAGCCCTCGGCGCGAGTCGCGCGCGAAGGCATCGTGCTGCCCTCCGACGGAGGCGAGCCCCTGCTCCCGGGCATGACGGGCGGCCAGGGCGCCCCGCAGCACCCGACCCCGCCGCCCGCCCCGGCGGCCCCGTCGGGCGGTCAGTCGTGGCACGGCTCCTGGGGCCCCGAGCAGCAGCAGCCGCAGGCGG
>NZ_FLSP01000112.1 GCF_900091315.1 Streptomyces sp. DI166 | reverse complement strand
TCGGCCGGCCGGGGCTCTCGCAGGTGCGCGCAGGCGCGCGCGGCCCTGGGGGTGAGGGTGCGCCGCCGGGCCATCCTCGCCACCGAGGCGCGTACCGGGCCGCGGGCGCGGCCCGTCAGCGGCGCGGGTGGCGCCGCCGTCTCCGTGGTCATGACGCGGTCCCGTCCGTCGGGCGGGAGAGGGCGAGCAGGTCGCTGTGGTGGACGACGACCCGCAACTCGCCCGCCTCGCAGGCCGCCAGCCGCTCGCGCAGATAGCGCTCGGCCGGTTCGCGCAGCTCGGGGCGCTGTTCCACGGCGGCGCCGACCCAGCCGCGCAGCCACTGCGCGGTGAGCGCGGCGTCCTCGGGGCCCAGCCGCCACGGGCTGGGGTGGACGCGTACCGTCGCGCCGCGCGCCGCGAACGCCTCGCAGGCCACGTTGAGGGCGTCGGGTCCGAGCATGTCGCCGCGCCGCTGGTGGTCGTTGAACGCCTCGGCGATCTCCTGGTCCAGCGGGTCGGCGGGGGTGAGCTCCACCCGGCCCACGACGGACAGCGTCAGCAGCGCCGGGCAGCCCGCGCCGGTGCAGGCGTCAACGAGGGTGTCGATCTCCTCCCGGTTCAGCACGTCGAGCAGCGCGGACGCGGTCACCAGGGAGGCGCCCGCCAGGACGTCCGGGGTGAGCAGGCCGACGTCGCCGCGCCGCGTCTCCACGGTGACCCGGCTGCCGTCGGCGGCGGCGCGCGGCGAGGCGACGGCCGCGAAGTGCAGCAGGTAGGGGTCGCGGTCGTGCAGGACCCAGTGCTGGGCGCCGTCCAGCCGGGGCGCCAGCCAGCGGCCCATGGAGCCGGTGCCGCAGCCCAGGTCGTGGATGACCAGTCCGCTGGAACGGCCGGGCAGGTTGGCCAGCCGCACCCGCAGCGGGTCGATCAGCTCGTTGGAGCGCGCCGCCCCGTCGGGCCCCTCGCGCAGCTCCAGCCACTCGGGGGCGTAGCGCGGCGGGTCGTCGGGGCCGTCCTCGCGCAGCTTGACCGTGGGGCGCTCACCGGGGCGGGGGGTGGGGCCCGCGCCCCGGTGAGCCGTGGGGACGGGATCGTGGTCCGGGGTGGGGCCCGCGCCCGGGATGACGGAGTCGCTCATGGTCTCCGTCTCCCTCGGTCCGGGCTGTCCCGGGATCAGTCCCGCGTCCTGTGTCGCAGCCGTCTTCCTCATGCCGCCCTCCTGGGTTCGTCCGGCAGTCGGCCCAGTACCCCGGCCAGGCTGCGCGCCGTGGTGGCCCAGCCGTCGAGGGCGGCCCGCCGCCCTCGGGCGGCCGCCTTCAGCCGGCGTCGTACATCCGCCTCGCCGAACCAGCCGCGCAGTTCGGCGGCGAGCGCGGCGGGGTCCTCCGGCGGCACGAGGATGCCGGGCACCCCGCCGTCGGGGGCGCGGCCGACCGCCTCGGGCAGTCCGCCGACATCGGTGGCCAGCACCGGGATGCCCCGGGCCAGCGCCTCGGTCACCGCCATGCCGTAGGTCTCGGCATAGGAGGTGAGGACCATGAGGTCGGCGGCGGCGTAGCTGGCGTCGAGTTCGGCACCGGCCTGCGGTCCCGCCAGCACCAGCCGGTCCTCCAGGCCGTGCTTGGCGATCAGCGCCCGCAGTTCGGCCACGTACTCGGGGTCCTGCGTGAGGCTGCCCACGCAGGTGCAGCTCCACGGCAGGTCGGTGACCGCGGCCAGCGCCTCGACCAGCCGGTGCTGGCCCTTGCGCGGGGTCACCGCGGCCACGCACAGCAGCCGGGAGACGCCGTCGGTGCCGGAGGCCAGCGGGGCGATGTCGGCGCCGGGGGCTGCGCAGTGGACCCGGTCCGGGGCGAGGCCGTGGTGGGAGACCAGGCGGCGCACCGCCCAGTCGGAGGTCGCGATGACGGCGGGCACGCCCCGCAGCACCTCGCGCTCCAGCGCGTCCAGCTCGGCCGCCGCCTCGGGCGAGAGCCCCGTCTCGTCGCCGAGCGGCAGGTGCACCAGCACCGCCAGCCGCAGCCGCTGCGCCTCGGGTACGACGATCTCCGGCACCCCGCAGGCGACGAGCCCGTCGAGCAGGACGACCGTGCCGTCCGGCAACTCCCGCAGGGTCCGCGCCAGTTCCGCGCGCGCCGCCTCGCCGGGCCGGGGCCACTGGCCCGACACGGCGTGCTTGTGCACCTGCCAGCCGAAGCCGGGCAGATCCAGACTCACCCGCCGGTCATAGGCGTTGCCGCCGCTGGGCATCGCCGGGTCGTCGACGCCGCCCGGCATGACGAAGTGCACGGAGCGCAGGGACATGGGCACGATCTCGGCGTTCTTCAGGGCGGAGTTCTGCACGGGCACGTACGTCAGCCGGGCCCGTTCCACGGTCGTGTCGGTCACAGGGCACGCTCGTAACTCGCCCAGGCGACGTGCGACTCGTGGAGCGTGACGGTGATTCCGGCCAGCCCCTTGGCGTTCTCGCCGAGCGCCCCCTTGTGGACGCGTTCGGCGAGCCGGTCGGCGATGACCTTGGCAAGGAACTCGGTGGAGGTGTTGATGCCGGCGAAGTCCGGTTCGTTGTCGAGATTGCGGTAGTTCAGTTCGGCGACGACGGCGCCCAGTTCCTGGGTGGCGAGCCCGATGTCGACGACGATGTTGTCCTCGTCCAGCTGTTCGCGCCGGAACGTGGCGTCCACGAGGAACGTCGCTCCGTGCAGGCGCTGTGCGGGTCCGAAGACCTCGCCGCGGAAGCTGTGGGCGATCATGATGTGATCGCGGACGGTGATGCTGAACAACGGACGACCCTCCAGGTGCGGCGCGTCTGATCCCCGGCCGGTCCTTGCCGCGGATGTGCACTAGTACGGCTCTTCGCTTCCCCTTGTTCAGCCGTCTCTCACTCTTTTCTCAGGTCAGGCGCTCGTCGGTGTACCGCACCCGGTGGCACAGGGCCGGAATGGCGCCGGACGCCAGTCGCGGCATCACCTCGGGCAACTCCTCGAACGCGCTTTCTCCGGTGACCAGGGCGTCCAGGCGCGGGTCGGCGAGCAGGTCGAGGGCGAGGGCCAGCCGATCGGCGTAGCTGCGGCTTGCGCGGGCCGGTGAGACGGTGCCGACCTGGCTGCTGCGCAGGGTGAGCCGCCGGGAGTGGAAGGCCTCGCCGAGCGGGAGACTCACCCGCCGGTCGCCGTACCAGCTCAGTTCGACGACCGTGCCTTCGGCGCGCAGCAGTTCGAGCGAGCGGGCCAGGCCCTGTTCGGTGGCGCTGGCGTGCACCACCAGGTCGCACTCCCCGCGCGCCTGGCCGGGCAGCGCGAAGTCGACGCCGAGCGCCTTCGCGATCTCGGCGCGCGCCGGGTCGGCGTCCACGAGTTGCAGCCGTACGCCGGGGAAGCGGGCGAGCAGCGCGGCGACCGAGCTGCCGACCATGCCGCCGCCGACCACCGCGATCCGGTCGCCGACCATGGGGGCCGCGTCCCACAGGGCGTTGACGGCGGTCTCGACGGTGCCGGCGAGGACGGCGCGTTCGGCGGGCACGTGGTCGGGTACCCGGGTCACGGCGGAGGCCGGGACGACGTAGTGGGTCTGGTGCGGGTACAGGCAGAAGACGGTGCTGCCGACGAGGTCGGCGGGGCCCTGCTCGACGACGCCGACACTGAGGTAGCCGTACTTCACCGGGGCCGGGAAGTCGCCCTCCTGGAAGGGGGCCCGCATCGCCGCGTGCTGGCTCTCGGGGACGCCGCCGCGGAAGACGAGCGTCTCGGTGCCGCGGCTGACGCCGGAGTACAGGGCGCGGACGAGTACCTCGCCCTCGGCGGGATCCGGAAGGTAAACCTCCCTGATCTCGCCTTCACCCGGACTGCTGAGCCAGAACGCCCGAGCGGGTGGCTTCATCCAAATCCTCCTGAACGATCGGGAAGTGCTGCACGTACCGAGGTGTGCACAGGCCGCGCACAGTACGCGGCGTTGATCGACTCTGTCACACGGCCGGAGGATGTTCGGTGGCCCTGAACAACACTTACGACGCGAGGCTGGTCCAGCAGGAGACCGCCCTCGGAGCGGGCGTCCAGATCCTGGTGCTGACGCTGCTCGGCACTGCGATCGGCATGGGCCCCGCGGGCTGGCTCACGGGGCTGGCCTTCGCCGTCGCCACCTGGGCGGTGCTCTCACGCGCCCTGCACCGCTCCCGACTGCGCTCCTTCGGCCCCGCCAACCGGGTCACCCTGGGCCGCTCCATCCTCGTCGGCGGCGTCACCGCGCTCGTGGCGGACTCCTTCCAGAGCCCGCCCCCGCTCTCGCTGCTGGTCGGCCTGACCGCGGTCGCCCTGATCCTGGACGGAGTGGACGGCAAGGTCGCCCGGCGCACCGGCACCTCCACCGCGCTCGGCGCCCGCTTCGACATGGAGGTCGACGCCTTCCTGATCCTGGTGCTCAGCGTCTACGTCTCCATGGCGCACGGCCCGTGGGTCCTGCTGATCGGCGGTATGCGCTACGCCTTCGTCGCCGCCGCCCGCTTCTGGCCGTGGCTGAACGCCCCGCTGCCGCCGAGCACCGCCCGCAAGACCGTGGCCGCGACCCAGGGCGTGTTCCTGCTGGTGGCCGCCTCGGGTCTGCTCCCGCACCTGGCGGCGACCGCCGTCGTGGCGACCGCGCTGGCCACGCTGGTGTGGTCCTTCGGCCGGGACGTGCTGTGGCTGTACCGCACCTCGCAGGTCGAGGAGGTCGTGGCGACGGAGGAGCTGGTGGCCGCCTGACAGGCGGTCAGCGGTGCCCGGAGGCGGGCCGCTCGCGGGACGGTTTCTGCGTCCGCCGCGGCAACACCCCCACCGCCGCCACGGGCACGAGCGCGAGGACCAGCCACGGCACGGCCGGTGGCAGCCCGCTGCTCAGCAGAGCCCCGCTCGCCGAGCTTCCGACCAGCACGACGAGCCCCGACACCGACGACATGGCCCCGGTGTAGAGCCCGAGCCGCCCCTCCTCGGCGAGATCCGGCACCCAGGCCCGCGCGGCCGGCGCCACGAGCATCTGGCCGAGCGTGAGCAGGACGACGAACCCGGCCGCGGGCAGCAGCCCCGCCTCGCGCACCACGGCCACCAGACCGAACCCGCCCGCCACGACCACCAGCCCGACGGCCATGGACCGCCGCGCCCCGAGCCGCTCGTCCGCCCAGCGCGTGACAGGCAGTTGAGCGGTGACGACGAGCACCGACGACAGGGCGAACAGCCAGGCCAGCGCCTCCTGCGACCCGGTCACCCGCTCCACCTCGGCGGGCAGCGCGAGATAGAGCTGGTTGTAGGCGAGCAGACAGGCCCCGTAGGCGCCGCACAGCGCCAGGAAGCGCGGGTTGCGCAGCAAGGGGCCGATGCCACCGCGCACGTGGACGCGTGTCCGTCCCGGGATGTGCTGCGGCAACAGCACGGCATGCGCGCCGAGGACCAGGACGAAGACCCCGGCGCCGCACAGGCACACCGCACGGAAGTCGACGCGCAGCAGCAGCGCGCCCAGCAGCGGCCCGACGAACGCCCCGGCCTGTCCCGCCACGGTGAACAACGCGAGCACGCGTGCCCGGGAGCCGCCCTCGCTCTCGTGCACAACGGCCTGCCGGGCGACCTCGGACTCCACGGCGGGCGAGAACAGCGCGGCGGCGAACCCGATGAGCAGCACCGCACCGACCACGGCCCAGGCCCCTTCCGCGAAGCCGAGCCAGACGAACCCCGCGATCCGCAGCGCGCATCCGGCGAGCACGACGGGCCGGACGCCGTACCGATCGGCGAGCGCGCCCCCGACCACGAACAGCCCTTGCTGGCTGAAGGTCCGCAGCCCCAGTACGAAACCGACGAGCCAGCCCGCCATCCCGATGCCCTGCCCCAGGTGTGCGGAGAGGAAGGGCAGGACGGTGAAGAAGCCGATGTTGAAGGCGAGCTGAGTGGCGATCAGAAGTCGTAGCAGTCCGGGGAGTCGGAGCTTGGAGGGCGCCGTGGTCACGCCCGCCTCCGCCGTACGCCCCCGGCCGCCGTGACCGCCAGCGCGCCGAGCAGGGCGAGCAGGGCCGCCGGGGCCAGTACCGCCCACGGGGCGCGTTCCGCGTACGGCTGGTTCTCGGCCAGCAGCAAGCCCCATTCCGGGGACGGCGGTTGGGCGCCGAGGCCGAGGAAGGCCAGGGAGGCCAGGGACATCGCGATGCCGGGCAGCCGGAGCAGGGCGTGGCGGGTGACCGGGGGCAGGATCGCGGGGAGGATGTCGTGCCGCAGCAGTTGGACGGGGCCCGCGCCCAGCGCCTTCGCGGCGGTGATGTGGAGGGCCGCGCGTTCCTGGCGCAGGAGGGCCGAGGTGTGTGCGGCCAGCGGTGCCCAGGCCACGGCCGTGACCGCGAGTGCCGGGGTGGCGGTTCCGGTGCCCGCGGCCGCCGTGACAAGGAGGGCGAGGAGGACCGGCGGCAGGGCGGAGACCGTGTCCACGAGCGGACCGGACAGGCGGGGGGCCAGGCCCAGCAGGACGCCCAGCACCAGGGTGGCCGCGCTGATCGTCGTCGCGAGGAGCAGGGTGTCCAGCGCGCCGTGCGCCACTCGGGCCAGCATGTCCCGGCCGAGCGCGTCCGTGCCGAACGGGTGGCTCCAGGACGGGGGTTGCAGACGCGCGCCGGTGTCGAGAGCGAGGGGGTCGCGGTGCAGTCCGGCGGCGATGACGGCCGGCAGCACCAGGGCGAGCAGGAGTGGCGGGACCCTTCGCGCCGGGGGTGCCGGACGGTGCGGTGACGGCAGGGCGCCGTCGCGGAGGGCCGGGCCGATGAGCACGCGGGTGCCGAGGTGGGCCAGTGCCGCCGCCGCGGCGGCCAGCAGCACCAGCAGCAGCGCGCCCGCCTGGAGGACGGGCAGGTCCTGGGCCAGCGCCGCCTGGAGGGTCGTACGGCCCAGACCCGGGATGTCGAAGATCTGCTCGACCGCGACCGCTCCCCCGGTCAGGCCGACCACGAACAGGCCGGTGTTGGGCAGCAGTCCGGGCAGGCTGCGGCGCAGCGCCTGGCGGGCGATCGTCCGGCGCGGCAGCCCGCGCGCGGCGGCGGCCTGTGCCCAGGGTTCCGCGAAGGCACCGGGCAGCAGGTCGTCGAGGAGCCGCCCGAGCACGGCGCCCGCGGGCAGGCCGAGGGCGAGCGCGGGCAGGACGGTCCACCGGGGCCCGTACCAGCCGAGGGCGGGCAGCCAGCCCAACTGGACGCCGACGACGGTGGCCAGCACGGTGGCGGTGAGGAACTCGGGCAGCGCGGCGAGTACGGCGGAGCCGGTGCCGCTCGCCCGGCGGTCACGGCCGCCCCGGTACAGGGTGCGGGCACAGATCAGCGCGGCGGTGACCGCGGCGGCCAGCAGCGCGACGGCCATCAGCAGCAGGGAGACGCCGAGGGCCCGCAGGACCGTGGGAGCGACCTCCGCGCCGCTGAGCCAGGACCGGCCGAGGTCACCGCGCCACAGCCCGCCCGCCCAGTCGCCGAGCAGGTGCAACGGGCCCGCTTCGAGGCCGAGTTGCGCCCTGATGTCCGCCAGCACCTCGGGGGTGGGGTCGCGGTCGGCGGAGCGTGCCTTGAGGACGGTGAGCGCGGGGTCGGTGTGCGAGGCCCAGGGCAGCACACCGATCGCGCACACCAGGGCGGTCGCCAGAATCGCCCGCCACAGCAGGGCGGTTGCCGTGCCGCGCATCGGTCAGCGCCGGGTGCCGGTGCCGACGAGGACGCGCTCGTACGGGTCGAGGAGCGCGCCGCGCACCGAGGGGGCGACGCCGGTGATGATCCGCTGGTGGACGAGCGGGACGACGGTGTCGGTGCCGAGGATCTCCGCCTCGGCGGCCATCGCCGCGTCCTGCCGGCCGGCGGTGTCGTCGGCGTCCTCGGCGCGGGCCACCGCCCGGTCGACGTCCTTGTCGCAGAGCTGGGCGAGGTTGTAGCCGCCGTCGCAGGTGTAGTCGCTGGCGAGGACGGAGACGGGGTCGCCGGTGTCGACGAGGGTGTTGCGGGCGAGGACGAAGGCGTCGAACGTGCCGTCGAGGGCGTCGCTCTCCAGCCGCGAGTACTCGCGCACCTCCAGGGTGACCTCGAACCCGGCCTTCTCCAGCTGCTGCTTGAGCACCTGGGCGACCTCGGGCAGCTCGGGCCGGTTGTCGTAGGTGGCGAGGGTGATCCGCGCGCCGTCCGGGTCGGCGGCCTTCGCCCGTCCGGCGGGACGGGTCCGCTTGCCCTCGGCCCAGCTGACGGCGGGGCCGTAGATGCCGGTGCCCGCGTCGGCGTACCCCTCGTAGACGTCCTCGGCGAGCACGGACGTGTCGACGGCGGCGCGTGCGGCGGCCCGCAGACGGGCGTCCTGGAACGGCCCGGACCGCGAGTTGAGCAGCAGGCTGGTGGTGCGGGTGGTGGCGGTCGCCGCGCGGACGTCCTTGTCGAGGGAGGCGGCCTGGGCGACGGGGACGGCCTCGGCGAGGTCGATCTGCCCGGTGCGCAGGGCGCTGGTGCGGGCGCTGCCGTCGGGGATGAACTTCACGTCGATGCCGGGTGCCTGGGCCCGGCCGCCCCAGTACTCGTCGTACCGGTCGAGCGTGGCGGCGGTGCTGCCCATGACCTTGGTCAGCTCGAACGGCCCGGTGCCGGTGCCGACGACGTCGACGCGGTCCTCGGCGGCGTACGCCTTCGCGGAGAGCACGGCCAGGGAGGGGCTGGACAGCCGCAGCGGCAGTACGGGGTCGGGTTCGTCGGTGGTGATGCGTACGCCGTTCTTCCCGGCGGGCTTCGCGGTGAGGCCGACGCCGGCGAGGGCGGCGGGCTCGGGGCGGGCCTCGGTGGCACGGGTCAGCGAGGCGGCGACGGCGGCGGGAGTGACCGCGCTGCCGTCCTGGAAGGTGGCCTCGCGCAGGCGGAACTCCCAGGTCCGCTCGCCTTCCCGCCGCCAGGACTCGGCGAGCGCGGGGGCGGCGGCGCCGTTGGCGTCGAGGGCGGTGAGTCCCTCGGTGACGCCGAGCCGGCTGAGGATGGTGCCGTCGGCGCCGTAGGGAGAGAGGTTCTCGGCGGGCGGGAAGGCGAGCGCGACGCGCAGCCGGGAGCCCTCGGCTCCCGAGTCGCCGGACGCGCTGCCGGAGGAGGAGGCGAAGCATCCCGCCAGCAAGGGCGTGAGCAGCAGGGCAACGGAATAACGGACTCGGCGCACGGTGTGCTCTACCGCCCCATCGGTATCTCGAAGTGAACAATGCCCTGCCCGCCGCCGGGTTCCTCGCGCTCGTCGTGCACGACCTTGCCCAGGGACCGCCAGAACGCCTCGGCGCCCTCGACGGCGGGGTCGGTGTGCAGGTAGACGGCCCGGTAGCCGCCGTCGGCGGCGGCGAACTCCAGCAGCCGGCGGACCAGTTGGCGGGCCAGTCCGCGGCGCCGGTGCCCGGGCCGTACGTAGATCCGCCGCAACTGGGCGGTCGTACCGGAGGGATACCGCTCGGCGAGGTGGGCCGGGTTGGGCGGCGAGAGCGGACCTCGGGAGTCGAGGGCGCCGGTGGCGACGACCTCACCGCCGCGCGCGGCGACCAGCAGGGTGTGCCGGACCGGCACCAGGTAGGCGGTGGCCGGATCCACGATGTCCGCGTGCCACCTCGGCACGTAGCCGGTGCCGAAGTCGCGGTAGACGGTGTCGAGCATCACGGCCCGGGCGCCCGCGACGTCCTCCGGACCGGCCACCCTGATGTCGTAGTCATGCACTTGCACATCATATGCAATAAGCGGAACGCCATGATCGCGGAGCCCCCGGATGCACTGTGTCCTACGTCACTTCGTTCGAGTGCAGCGTTTCGGGGGTGCCAGGGTCTTCTCCCAGATGTAGGCGATGGGCGACAGCGGGGGATTTGGATGAAGCGGACTCCAGGTGGTGAGTTCGACGACTTCGTGGCGGCCCGGTGGTCAGGACTGCTCCATCTCGCCCGTCTGCTCACCGGCGGGGACCGGCACCGGGCCGAGGACCTGGTGCAGGACTCCCTGGTCAAGCTGTGGTCGGTGTGGGCGAAGGTCGGCGAGGAGGCGCCCGAGGCGTACGTCCGCCGGGTCATGGCCCGCGCGGCGGCGAAGTCGGCCCGACGGCGCTGGTGGGGCGAACGGCCCGTCGAGCAGCTGCCGGAACAGGCGATGCCGGGCGATGTCTCCGCCCGCGTCGCCGAACGCTCCCGGCTGGAGTCCGCGCTGGCCCAACTGCCGCCCAAACAGCGCGCGGCGGTCGTCCTGCGCTACTACCAGGACCTGCCCGACCGGCAGGTCGCCGACGTGCTGGGCTGCCCGGTGGGCACCGCCCGTTCGCACGCCTCGCGCGGGGTCGCCCGTCTGCGTCAGCTTCTGTCCGATGTCATCGAGCCGGTGGGGTGAGGAGGAAAAGTGGACCACTTCGAAGAGCAACTCGCCCACATGATGCGTTCCTCCCACGAGTACACCCCCTTCGAGCCCGAGCACCGGGAACGCCTCCACGAGGCGGTACGGCTGCGGCGCCGGCTGCGTGCCGCCCGGAACGCCGCCGGATCGGTGCTCGCGGTGGGCGCGGTGACACTCGCCCTCATGCTGCGCCCCGACGGCAGCGAACACGTGGAGCCCAGCTCGCCCGCGCCCACCCCGACCACGAGCCCGTCGGCCTCCGTGTCCGGCCCGCTGCCCACCTCGGAACCGCCCACGTCGACGGACACCTCCGTGCCCGCCACCGTCGACACCTCGACCGACATGTCCACCGAGCCGTCCTCCACGGTGACGTCGAACGAGCCCACGTCGACCCGTACGACCACCGAGCCCGCCTCCGTCGATCAGCCCACGGACACGGCCACGCCCACCACGCCGCCCCCGCCCTCGTACACCCAGGTGGAGTCGGAGCCGGAGACCCCACCCGAGTCCCTCCTCACCCCCTGACCCCGCAAGCACGCCTTCCCGGCACCCGCCCGGGGCTTCCCTCGACCTGCCCCGCGGCACAGAACAAACAAGGACGTAGCGTGACAAAACAGTGGACCCGGCGGGAGTACGGAGCGACCCGGCAACCGATATCCGTCGACGCCGACGACCCCGTACTCGACCTGGTCGTCCCCGTCTTCAACGAGGAGGACGACCTCGAACGCAGCGTCCGCCGTCTCCACGCCCATCTGCGCGGCGGCTTCCCGTACCCCTTCCGCATCACCGTCGCCGACAACGCCAGTACGGACGCCACGCCCCGCATCGCCGCCGCCCTCGCCGGTGAGCTGCCCGAGGTGCGGTCGCTGCGGCTGGAGGAGAAGGGCCGCGGACGCGCCCTGCGCGCGGCCTGGTCCCGCTCTTCGGCGCCGGTCCTGGCCTACGTCGATGTCGACCTGTCGACCGAACTGAGCGCGCTGCTGCCGCTGGTCGCCCCGCTGATCTCGGGCCACTCCGACCTCGCCATCGGAACCCGGCTGGCGCCCGGCGCGCGCGTGGTGCGCGGGCCGAAGCGCGAGCTGCTGTCCCGCGGCTACAACACCCTGCTCCGCTCCACGCTCGCCGTGGGGTTCTCGGACGCGCAGTGCGGGTTCAAGGCGGTGCGGCGCGAGGTGGCGGAGCGCCTGGTGCCGCTGGTGCGGGACGAGGAGTGGTTCTTCGACACCGAGCTGCTGGTGATCGCCGAGCGGGCCGGGCTGCGCATCCACGAGGTGCCGGTCGACTGGGTGGACGACCCGGACAGCCGGGTCGACATCCTGGCCACCGTCCTCGCCGACCTGCGCGGTATCGCCCGCATCGGCACCGCCCTGGCCCGCGGCACCCTGCCCGCCGACGGCGCCCGGCCGGGGCTGCTCCCCCAGCTCCTGCGGTTCGCACTGGTCGGCGCCGTCAGCACCGTCGCCCATCTGCTGCTGTACGCCGCGCTGCGGCCGGTGACCGGGGCGCAGGCCGCCAACGCGCTGGCGCTGCTGGTGTGCGCCCTCGCCAACACGGCCGCGAACCGGCGGTTCTCCTTCGGGGTGCGCGGCCGGTCCGGGGCCCTGCGCCACCAGGCACGGGGCCTGCTGGTCTTCGCCCTGGGCCTCGGCCTGACCTCCGGGGCGCTGGCCGTGCTGCACCTCGCCGACCCCGGCGCCGGTGCGCGGACGGAACTCGCCGTCCTGGTCGCCGCCAACCTCACCGCCACCCTGCTGCGGTTCCTGCTCTTCCGCGCCTGGGTGTTCCGCACGGGAGCCGCCCGATGAACGCCACCCTCACCGACTTCGACACCCACCTCGACGAGGGGCGGCCGGGCCCCGAACCCACCCGGCTGCGCCGGGTCGCCGCGTACTACGGACCCGTACTCGCCCTGTACGGCACCCTGAAGCTGATCGGCTTCTCTGTCTTCCTGCTCCTGCTGCACTCGGCGGGCGACTTCCGGGACAAACACCACCGCTTCGGCGGCGGCGCCCACCCCTGGGACGTGCTCGCCACCTGGGACGGCTGGTGGTACCGGCAGGTCGCCGAGCACGGCTACGACCCCGCGCTCGTCCCGGTCCCCGACGCCACCGGGCTGATCACGCTCGAAGGCAACTCGGCCGCCTTCTTCCCGCTCTACCCGGCGCTGATGCGCCTGGTCTCGGAGACCACCGGCCTCGGTTCGTACGGCGCCGGTCTACTGGTCTCCGTCGTCGCCTCCTTCGCCGCGGCCCTCGGCATCTATCTGATCGCCGCGTGGCTCGGCGGGCGCCGGGCCGGTCTCGCCGCGGCCGGTCTGTGGGCCGTCTGGCCGGGCTCGGGCGTGGAGTGGGCGGTGTACTCGGACTCCCTCTACGTCGCGCTCGCCGCCTGGGCCTGCCACGCGATGATGCGCCGGGCCTGGATCACGGCCGGTCTGCTGACCTTCCTCGCCGGTCTCAACCGTCCCACCGCGGGAGCACTGATCGTGGCGCTGGCCGTCACCGTCCTGTTCGCCCTGCGCGACCACCGGCAGCAGGAGGGCGTCCTGCGCCCCCTGCTCGCCCTGGCCGTCGCCCCGCTCGGACTCATCGGCTACCTCGGCTGGGTCGGGCACGAGATGGGCGACTACGGCGGCTACTTCAAACTCCAGGACGGCGCCTGGGCCCACACCTTCGACTACGGCGAGCAGACCTTCGACGTGCTCACCTCGGTCCCGGTCGGCCACTTCGACTATCTCTTCGCCTTCCCGTTCGCCGACGTCATCGCCGTCGGCACGGTCCTCCTGGCCTTCACGATGCTCGGCCTGCTGGTACGGCACCGCCCACCAGCCGTCCTGGTCGTCTACACGGTCCTGACCATGGCCCTGATCCTGGGCAGCCAGCAGATCTTCGCCAACGTCTCGCGCTATCTGCTCCCGGCGTTCCCTCTCTACCTCCCGCTGGCCTTCGCCCTGCGCCGCCTCAGCCCGGCGATGATGTGCTGGCCGCTGGGGATCGCGGCGGTGGCTTCGGGGTCGTATGCGGGGTATGTGTTGTTTGAGTTGGGGGTGCCGTAGGGGGGCCGCCGGGGCGGAGACGGGGCCCATCTGGGCCCCGGACATGCGAAAGACCCCTGGTGAACAGGGGTCTCAGCTGGTGTCCGAGGGGGGACTTGAACCCCCACGCCCGATAAAGGGCACTAGCACCTCAAGCTAGCGCGTCTGCCATTCCGCCACCCGGACTAGGTGTCTGCCGCCTGGGCGGGGTGTTCCCCGCGGCGACATGGACAACAATACCAAGGTTTCGGAGCGCCTTTCACCTGCATATCTGTCCGATACGAGGGGCTTGGAGCGGCCACCGGAGGCCACGACCGAGGGTGAGCGGACCGTCACCCCTGGTCGTGGCCGTCGGCTGTTTCACGGCATCAGGTGGTACTGCGGGAAGTTCCCCGGCAGCCGCTCCCCCTCGGGCCCTCGCGTCACCGCACGCACCAGCAGTGACCCGCCGACGAAGGCGCCGCGCCAGGACGCGCCGAAGCCGCCGAACAGCTCGTCCCGGTCGCCGCGGGAGCGCGGCGCGCCGTGGCCGATCTTGAAGGCGCGGATCTGCGGGGCGAGCCGGTCGAAGACCGACCGGTCGTCGGTGGACAGGGTGGCCACCAGGGCACCGTTGGAGGCGTTCATGGCGGCCACCAGTTCGGCCTCGGTGTCGACCAGCACGATGGTGTCGACCGGCCCGAACGGCTCGGCGTGGTGCAGGGGCGAGGACGACGGCGGGTTGAGGAGCGTGACGGGCTGGACGTAGGCGGAGGTGTCCTGGCCGGGCAGGAAGCGCGCCTCGGCCGGGCTGCCCCGGTACAGCGGGACGGCGCCCCGGTCGACGGCCTCGGCCACCTGGTCGTGCAGCTCCTTGGCCTTGGCCGCGTTGATCACCGGGCCGAAGTCCAGTGCCGGGTAGGGGTCCCCGGCGTGCTCTACGGCGAGCGGGTGGCCGACCCGCAGGGTGCGTACCGCGGGCAGGTACGCCGCCAGGAACTCGTCGAACAGCGCGCGCTGGACGACGAAGCGCGGGTAGGCCGTGCAGCGCTGTTTGCCGTAGTCGAAGAGTCCCGGCACGAGGGCCGTGAAGGTGTCCCAGTCCGTGTAGTCCCAGATGCCCCAGGTGTTGAGTCCCTCCTGTTCCAGTACATGCCGTTTGCCGAGGTCGGCGACGGCCGTGGCCACGGCGGCGCCGGTGTCGCGGCCGCCGACGAAGGAGACACAGCCGATCTCGGGCGCCCGCACCAGCGCCTGGGACAGCTCGCCTCCGCTGCCGCTGACGAGGGTGACGGGTATCCCCTCGCGCGCGGCCAGCGCCATGGCCAGGGTGAGGCAGGAGACGCCGCCGTCGGTCGGGGTCTTGGCGATGACCGCGTTGCCCGCCAGTGCCTGAACCAGTACCGCGTGAACGAGCACGCTCATCGGGTAGTTCCAGCTCGCGATGTTGGACACGGGTCCGTCGAGCGGGGTGCGTTCGGCGAGCATCGGTTCGATGCCGTCGACGTACCAGCGCACCCCGTCGATCGCCCGGTCCACGTCGGCCCGGGCGAGCCGCCAGGGCTTGCCGATCTCCCAGACCAGCAGGAGGGCGAGGAGGTCGCGGTGCTCGGCGAGGGCGTCGAGGGTGGCCGCGACGCGGGCGCGCCGCTCGGGGAGCGGGACGTGGCGCCAGGCGCGGTGCTGGTCGAGGGAGGCACGTACGGCGCGGTGGGCGGTGACCCGGTCCAGGCGGGGCGGGCCCGCGACTGGGGTGCCGTCCACGGGGCTGGTCGCGGGCAGGGCGCGGCCGTCGGCCTGCCAGGTGCCGTTCCAGAGGTTGAGGACGCGGTCGCCCCGGAACGCCTCCGGGGCGGCGGTGAGGCAGCGCTGCCGGGCCTCGGCCCAGGAGGTGCCGGACTTGAGGGTGAGGGTGGGTGCCACGGGGTTGGTGGTGGCCATGGGGTTGCTCCGCTCTCGGTGCACGGTCGGGGGCGGGGGCGGGCGGTTCACCGCGGTGCGTCGAGCAGGTCGAGCACGTGCCGGGCGGTCTCGGTCGGGGTGCTGCCCACCCGTACTCCGGCCGCCTCCAGTGCCCGCCGTTTCGCCGCTGCCGTACCGGAGGAGCCGGAGACGATGGCTCCGGCGTGGCCCATGGTCCTGCCCTCGGGTGCGGTGAATCCGGCGATGTAGCCGACGACGGGCTTGGTGACGTGGTCGCGGACGTAGGCGGCGGCGCGTTCCTCGGCGTCGCCGCCGATCTCCCCGATGAGGACGACGAGTTCGGTGTCGGGGTCGTCCTGGAAGGCGGCGAGGCAGTCGATGTGGCTGGTGCCGACGACGGGGTCGCCGCCGATGCCGACGCAGGTGGAGAAGCCGATGTCGCGCAGCTCGTACATGAGTTGGTAGGTGAGCGTGCCGGACTTGGACACCAGGCCGATGCGGCCGGGCCTGGCGATGTCGGCGGGGATGATGCCCGCGTTGGACTGGCCCGGGGTGATCAGGCCAGGGCAGTTGGGGCCGATGACGCGGGTGCCCCTGTCCTTGGCGTACGTGGTGAAGGCGACCGTGTCGTGCACGGGGATGCCCTCGGTGATGACGACCGCGAGGCCGATACCGGCGTCGGCGGCCTCGATGACGGCCGCCTTGGCGAAGGCGGGCGGTACGAACAGGACGCTCACGTCCGCGCCGGTCGCGGCGATGCCCTCGCCGACCGAGCCGAAGACGGGAACACTGCGCTCGTCGAAGTCGACGGTGCGGCCGGACTTGCGGGGATTGACGCCGCCGACGATGTTCGTGCCGACTGCGAGCATGCGCCGGGTGTGCCTCATGCCCTCGCCGCCGGTCATGCCCTGGACGAGGACCTTGCTCTCCTTGGTGAGGTGAATCGCCATGGTGTCCCTGCTCCTTACGCCGAGAGGGCGAGTCGGGCGGCCTGCCGGGCGGCGCCGTCCATGGTGGTGGCCTGTTCGACGAGCGGGTGCGCGTGCCCGTCGAGTACGGCCCGGCCACGCTCGGCGTTGTTGCCGTCGAGGCGGACGACGAGCGGCTTGGTCAGGCGGACGGTGTCCAGCGCCCGCACGATGCCCTCGGCGACGGTGTCGCAGGCGGTGATGCCGCCGAAGACGTTGACGAGGACGGAGCGCACGGACGGGTCGGAGAGGATCACGGCGAGCCCGTCGGCCATGATCTGCGCGGAGGCGCCGCCGCCGATGTCGAGGAAGTTGGCGGGGCGGGCGCCGCAGCCGGCGACCACGTCGAGGGTCGACATGACGAGTCCGGCACCGTTGCCGATGATGCCCACCTCGCCGTCGAGCCTGACGTAGTTGAGGCCCTTGGCGGCGGCCCGCGCCTCCAGCGGATCGTCGTGCGCGTCCGCCTCGGCACCCCAACGGGCCTGCCGGAAGGCGGCGTTGTCGTCGAGGGTGACCTTGCCGTCGAGGGCGAGGATCTGCCCTTGCCTGGTGCGGACGAGCGGGTTGACCTCGACGAGGAGGGCGTCCTCGCGGACCAGGACCTCCCACAGCCGCACCAGCACGTCGACGGTCTGCGGCGGGAGTCCGGCCGCCGCGGCGATCTCGCCCGCCTTCGCCGAGGTGACGCCCTCGGCCGGGTCGACGGGGACGCGGGCGACCGCCTCCGGCCGCTCGGCCGCGACCTCCTCGATCTCCATGCCGCCCTCGGCGGAGGCGATGGCGAGGAAGCGCCCGGCCGCGCGGTCGAGGACGTAGGAGATGTAGAACTCCCGCTCGATGTCGACGGGTTGGGCCAGCATCACCTTGCCGACGCGGTGGCCCTTGATGTCCATACCGAGGATCTGGCGGGCCGTCAGTTCCGCGGCGGCCGGGTCGGCGGCGAGCTTCACCCCGCCCGCCTTGCCGCGCCCGCCCGTCTTGACCTGGGCCTTGACCACGACCCGTCCGCCGAGCCGGCGCGCACTCTCGCGTGCCTGCTTGGCGGAGTGCGCGACCTCGGCCCTCGGCACCAAGATGCCGTGTTCTTCGAAGAGTTCCCTTGCCTGGTGCTCGTACAGGTCCATTCCGGCTCCTGAATCGAAAGTGCCGCACGCCCCCTGGACACCACCCACCGGATGCGGGATAACAAGCTTCATACAGTATTCGTCGACTGTATGCAATGTACCGAGCCGCTCCCAACCCCCTACGAAGGGACAGGACTTCGCCATGCCCGACGACACCCAGGACGTCATCTCCGGTGGCCATCTCGTCGCCAAGGCCCTGAAGGCCGAGGGCGTCGAACGCATCTACACCCTGTGCGGCGGCCACATCATCGACATCTACGACGGCTGCGTCGACGAGGGCATAGAGGTCGTCGACGTACGCCACGAGCAGGTCGCCGCACACGCCGCCGACGGCTACGCACGCGTCACCGGCAAACCCGGCTGCGCCGTCGTCACCGCGGGACCGGGCACCACCGACGCGGTCACCGGTGTCGCCAACGCCTTCCGCGCCGAGTCGCCCCTACTGCTGATCGGCGGTCAGGGCGCCCTCACCCAGCACAAGATGGGGTCACTGCAGGACCTGCCGCACGTCGACATGATGACGCCGATCACCAAGTTCGCGGCAACCGTGCCGGACACGGCGCGCGCCGCGGACATGGTGTCCATGGCCTTCCGCGAGTGCTACCACGGGGCGCCCGGGCCCTCCTTCCTGGAGATCCCGCGCGACGTCCTCGACGCCCGGGTCCCCGCCGCCAAGGCCCGGGTGCCCCGGCCCGGCGGCTACCGCGCCTCCACCCGCTCGGCCGGCGACCCCGAGGCCGTCGAGAAACTCGCCGACCTGCTGGTGCACGCCGAGAAGCCCGCCATCCTGCTGGGCAGCCAGGTGTGGACCACGCGCGCCACCGAGGCCGCCGTCGAACTCGTGCGCACCCTCAACATCCCCGCCTACATGAACGGCGCCGGACGCGGCACCCTGCCGCCGGGCGACCCGCACCACTTCCAGCTCTCGCGCCGCTACGCCTTCTCCGGCGCCGATGTCATCGTCATCGTCGGTACCCCCTTCGACTTCCGCATGGGCTACGGCAAGCGGCTCTCCCCCGACGCGACCGTCGTGCAGATCGACCTCGACTACCGGACCGTCGGCAAGAACCGCGACATCGACCTCGGCATCGTCGGGGACGCCGGACTGGTGCTCAAGGCGGTGACCGAGGCCGCCTCCGGGCGCCTCAACGGCGGTGCCTCCAAGCGCAAGGAGTGGCTGGACGAACTGCGCGCCGCCGAACAGACCGCGATCGAGAAGCGGCTGCCGCACCTGCGCTCCGACGCCTCCCCCATCCACCCCTACCGACTGGTCAGCGAGATCAACGACTTCCTCACCGAGGACTCGATCTACATCGGCGACGGCGGCGACATCGTCACCTTCTCCGGCCAGGTCGTGCAGCCCAAGGCGCCCGGCCACTGGATGGACCCCGGACCGCTCGGCACCCTCGGCGTCGGCATCCCCTTCGTACTCGCCGCCAAGCAGGCCCGGCCCGACAAGGAGGTCGTCGCCCTCTTCGGCGACGGCGCCTTCTCCCTCACCGGCTGGGACTTCGAGACCCTGGTCCGCTACGACCTCCCCTTCGTCGGCATCGTCGGCAACAACTCCTCGATGAACCAGATCCGTTACGGCCAGAAGGCCAAGTACGGCGAGGCCCGCGAACGCGTCGGCAACACCCTCGGCGACGTCCACTACGACAGGTTCGCCCAGATGCTCGGCGGCTACGGCGAGGAGGTCCGCGACCCCGCCGACATCGGCCCCGCCCTGCGCCGCGCCCGCGAGTCCGGCAAGCCCTCGCTGATCAACGTCTGGGTCGACCCGGACGCGTACGCCCCCGGAACCATGAACCAGACCATGTACAAGTGAGGTGGCCGCCATGACCGGTACCCAAGGCAAGGCCCTCGACGGCATCCGCGTCCTGGACATGACGCACGTCCAGTCCGGGCCGTCCGCGACCCAGCTGCTGGCCTGGCTCGGCGCGGACGTCGTCAAGCTGGAGGCACCGACCGGCGACATCACGCGCAAGCAGTTGCGCGACCTGCCGGACGTCGACTCCCTCTACTTCACGATGCTCAACTGCAACAAGCGCAGCATCACCCTCAACACCAAGACCGAGCGCGGCAAGGAACTGCTCACCGAGCTGATCCGGCGCTCCGACGTCATGGTCGAGAACTTCGGACCGGGCGCCATCGACCGGATGGGCTTCACCTGGGAACACATCCAGGAGATCAATCCACGAATCGTCTATGCCTCCATCAAGGGGTTCGGCGAGGGCCCGTACACGAACTTCAAGGCGTACGAGGTCGTCGCGCAGGCGATGGGCGGATCGATGTCCACCACCGGTTTCGAGGACGGGCCGCCGCTGGCGACGGGGGCCCAGATCGGGGACTCGGGCACGGGCGTCCACGCCGTGGCGGGGATCCTCGCCGCGCTGTTCCAGCGGGAGACCACCGGGCGTGGTCAGCGGGTGAACGTGGCCATGCAGCACGCGGTGCTCAACCTCTGCCGGGTGAAGCTGCGCGACCAGCAGCGCCTGGCCCACGGCCCCCTCGCTGAATATCCCAACGAGGACTTCGGCACGGAGGTTCCCCGCTCCGGCAACGCCTCCGGCGGCGGGCAGCCCGGCTGGGCGGTCCGGTGCGCGCCGGGCGGCCCGAACGACTACGTGTACGTGATCGTGCAGCCCGTCGGCTGGAAGCCGATCAGTGAGCTGATCGGGCGGCCCGAGCTGGCCGAGGACCCCGAGTGGGCGACGCCTCAGGCCCGGCTGCCCAAGCTGAACAAGATGTTCCAGCTGATCGAGGAGTGGTCCTCGACCCTGCCCAAGTGGGAGGTGCTGGAGAGGCTCAACGCGCACAACATCCCGTGCGGTCCGATCCTGTCCACCAAGGAGATCATCGAGGACCCCTCGCTGGTCGCCAACGAGATGGTGGTCACCGTGCCGCATCCCGAGCGGGGCGAGTTCGTGACCGTGGGCAGTCCGCTGAAGCTGTCCGACTCCCCCGTGGAGGTGACCACTTCACCGCTGCTCGGCGAGCACAACGAAGAGGTCTTCATCGGCGAGCTCGGCCTCGGCGACGAGGAGCTGCGCCTGCTCAAGTCGAACGGGGTGATCTGACGTGATGGCAGAGGACCGCCTGCTGAGGGTGCGTACGCTGCTCGACTCCGTGCGGGCCGAGGGCCGCACCGCGCTGACCGCGCCCGAGGGCAAGGTGCTCGCGGACGCGTACGGGATCGCCGTACCGGGCGAGGAGCTGGCCACCGACGTTGACGAGGCGGTGGCCTGCGCGGCGCGGTTCGGCGGGCCGGTCGTGATGAAGATCGTCTCGCCGGACATCCTGCACAAGACCGACGCCGGCGGAGTGGTCGTCGGGGTGTCCGGCGCCGCCGAGGTACGGGCCGCGTTCCACCGGATCGTCGACAACGCGCGGGCGTACGACGCCGATGCCCGCATACAGGGCGTGCAGGTGCAGGAACTGCTGCCCCAGGGGCAGGAGGTGATCGTCGGCGCGGTCACCGACCCCACCTTCGGCAAGGTGGTGGCCTTCGGGCTCGGCGGGGTGCTGGTGGAGGTCCTCAAGGACGTCACCTTCCGGCTCGCGCCCGTGGACGCCGACGAGGCCCTGTCGATGCTGGACTCGATCCGGTCGGCGGAGATCCTGCGCGGGGTGCGCGGGCAGGCGGGCGTGGACCGGTGGGCGGTCGCCGAGCAGATCCGCCGGGTCTCCCGGCTCGTCGCGGACTTCCCGGAGATCGCCGAGGTGGACCTCAACCCGGTGATCGCCACGGCGGAGGGGGCCGTGGCGGCGGACATCCGGGTGATCCTCTCCGAAACGCCCGAGAAGCCGCGCCGCCGTTACACGCGCGAGGAGATCCTCACCTCGATGCGCCGGCTGATGCAGCCCTCCTCGATAGCCGTGATCGGCGCCTCCAACGAGCAGGGCAAGATCGGCAATTCGGTGATGCGCAACCTCGTCGACGGCGGCTTCCCCGGTGAGATCCATCCGGTGAACCCCCGCGCCGATGACATCCTCGGCCGCAAGGCGTACAAGAGTGTCACGGACGTTCCCGGTGAGGTGGATGTGGCGGTCTTCGCGATCCCCGCCAAGTTCGTGGCCTCGGCCCTGGAGGAGGTGGGACGCCAGAAGATCCCCAACGCCGTACTGATCCCCTCCGGGTTCGCGGAGACCGGGGAGCACGCGCTCCAGGCGGAGATCGTCGCCATCGCCGAACGGCACGGCATCCGGCTGCTCGGGCCGAACATCTACGGCTACTACTCGACGTGGCAGGACCTGTGCGCCACGTTCTGCACCCCGTACGACGTCAAGGGCGGGGTGGCACTGACCTCACAGTCCGGTGGCATCGGCATGGCCGTCCTGGGCTTCGCGCGCACCACGAGGACCGGCGTGTCGGCGATCGTCGGGCTCGGCAACAAGTCGGACCTGGACGAGGACGACCTGCTGACGTGGTTCGGGGAGGACCCGCACACCGAGTGCATCGCGATGCACCTGGAGGACCTCAAGGACGGGCGGGCCTTCGTGGCGGCGGCCCGCGAGACCGTGCCGAAGAAGCCGGTGGTGGTGCTCAAGGCGGGCCGGACCGCCGCCGGGGCGAAGGCAGCCGGGTCGCACACCGGGGCACTCGCGGGCGACGACGCCGTCTACGACGACATCCTGCGGCAGGCCGGGGTGATCCGGGCGCCAGGCCTGAACGACATGCTGGAGTACGCCCGCGCGTTGCCGGTGCTGCCCACCCCTCAGGGCGACAACGTGGTGATCATCACCGGGGCGGGCGGCAGCGGCGTACTGCTGTCGGACGCGGTGACCGACAACGGCCTGTCCCTGATGGAGATCCCGCCCGACCTGGACGAGGCGTTCCGCCGGTTCATCCCGCCCTTCGGGGCCGCGGGCAACCCGGTCGACATCACCGGTGGCGAACCGCCGTCGACGTACGAGGCGACGATCCGGCTGGGACTGGAGGATCCGCGCATCCACGCGCTGGTCCTCGGCTACTGGCACACCATCGTCACTCCCCCGATGGTCTTCGCCGAACTCACCGCGCGCGTGGTGGCCGAGTTCCGGGCGCGCGGCATCGAGAAGCCGGTGGTGGCGTCCCTCGCGGGCGATGTCGAGGTCGAGGAGGCGTGCCAGTACCTGTACGAGCGGGGGGTTGTCGCGTACCCGTACACGACCGAGCGGCCGGTGGCCGTGCTGGGCGCGAAGTACCGGTGGGCGCGGGCCGCCGGGCTGTTGGGGGGCGGCCCATGAGGTGAGGCAGGCGGGGGGGCCGGCCGACGGTGCACGTCGGCCGGCCCCGGGACCCGCGCGCGCACGAAAGGCAATGGACAGGGGGCGCTGGCCAGAACTTTCGACGCTAGGGGTGCAATCAACGTGACAACCACCGATGTGACACAGGTCGTCTCCTACCGGGAGGTGACCGACAGGAACGGACGCGTTTACCGCGTCGGCGAGTCCGACATCGACATCATGGGCCGCAAGCGCAAGTGGATGGTGATCCTGCCGTGGATCGGCATGATGGGCATCTCCTCCGCCGAGTACGCGTTCGCGTCCGCGGAGGACACCCTCCACGAGGCGCACCAGTGGTCCAGCGGGTCCATCTACTGGATGATGACCGTCTGGGTCTTCTGCCAGGCCGCGGTGGCCTTCCCGGCGGGGCGGCTGCGGGAGAACGGCAAGCTGCCGGCGCGCTGGGCGATGATGCTGGGCTCGGCGGGCACCCTGCTGGGCTATCTCTCCCTGGCGTACGCGCCGCATGTCTCCCTGGCCTTCATCGGGTTCGGTGTCTTCAGCGGCATGGGCGCGGGCATGGTGTACGCGACCTGCGTCAACATGGTCGGCAAGTGGTACCCGGAGCGCAAGGGCGGCAAGACCGGCTTCGTCAACGGCGGTTTCGCCTACGGCTCGGTGCCGTTCGTCTTCATCTTCCACGGCTACATGGACGGCTCCAACTTCCGCTGGGTGCTGGTCGCCGCGGGTGTCTTCCTGGCCGGGACGGTGGCCGTGGCCGGGTTCTACTTCCGTGACCCGCCGAAGAACTGGTGGCCGGCCACCGTCGACCCGCTCAACCCGCCGGACGACCCGCGCGCCCGGCGCTCGCTGGAGAAGAACCCGCCTGCGGTCAAGCAGTACTCCCCGCTGGAGGCGTGGAGGACTGGCCGGGTGGCGCTGATGTGGTTCTGTCTCGCCTGTACCTCGGGCGTGAACATCTTCGGCATCGCCTTCCAGGTGGACATCGGTGAGGACGCGGGCTTCGCGGCGGGCATCGTGGCCACCGCGATGTCGCTGAAGGCCATCGTCAACGGCACCGGACGCGGCGTGATCGGCTGGCTGTCCGACCTGTACGGACGCAAGCAGTGCCTGCTGTACGTGTGCGCCATCCTGGGCCTGGCCCAGTTCGGCATCATCTGGTCGGCGGAGATCAAGAACCTGCCGCTGTTCCTGGTGTTCTCGGCGATCTCCGGCTTCGGCGGCGGCGCCATCTTCCCGATGTTCGCGGCGCTGACCGCGGACTACTTCGGCGAGAACAACAACGCCACCAACTACGGCATGGTCTACAGCTCCAAGCTCGTCTCCGGTCTGGGCGCGGGCATGGGCTCGGTGGTCGTGGCCGCCTGGGGCTACAACGGCGCCTTCACCCTGGCGGGCTGTATCTCGCTGTTCGCGGGGATCGTGGCCCTGTTCCTGTCCCCGCCGGGGCGCGAGAAGCGGCGGATCACGCCGAACCCGCGGCCGCTCGGCGACGAGGCGGGCTGAGCGGACCGCGTTGAGGAGGCCCTCCCCTTTCTCCGGGGAGGGCCTCCTCATGGGCGGGCGTCGGCTGTCAGCACTTCTCCCGCAGTGAGTGCAGGTGCTCGCTGGAGCGGCGGGCGAAGGTGAAGGACTCGGTCGGGTTGTCGTGCTCGGCCTGCCAGTGGTGGGCGAGCCGGTGGCCGCGCAGCCGGGTCACCCCGGAGATGAACTTCTGGTAGTCGATGTCGCCGTCGCCGACGTCGACCATGCGGTAGCCGTAGGTGTTCGACGGGTCGCTGACGCCGTCCTTGACGTGGAAGAGCGGATAGCGGTGGGGCTGCTTGAGGACGTAGTCGAGGGGGTCGAAGGGCGCGGGCGTGCCGTCGGGCCGCCGGGAGAAACGGAACTGGCCCGAGTACGCCCAGAAGATGTCCATCTCCAGGTAGACCAGGTCGGGGTCGGTCTCGGCGAGCAGCACGTCGTAGAGCCGGACCTTGGGGTCGTCGGTGGCGAAGGAGAACTCCTCGGAATGGTTGTGCTGGTAGAACTTCATGCCGCGCGCCTTCGCCGCCGCGCCGTAGGTGTTGAAGTCCTCGGCGGCCCGCTTCCACGCGTCGACGGTCGATCCGTAGCGGAACGGCCCGGAGGCGGTGCCGATGTGTTTCAGGCCCAGGGCCTGGGCGTCGTCGAGGACCTGGGTGAGGTTCTGGGCGAAGGTGTAGGCGTTGGGGTCGTCGGAGTAGTAGCCGACGTGGCTGCCGATCGGGTTCAGGCCGTGGTTGCGGGCCAGCCGTTTGAGCTGGGCGAGGGTGATGGGGCCTGCCGAGCCCTGGGTGTATCCGGCGAACTCGACCTCGTCGTAGCCGTACTTCTCCAGTTCGGCGAAGACGGCGGCGAATCCGAGGGTGGAGACCTTGTCGCGCAGGCTGTAGAGCTGGATGCCGAGCCGCCCGGGCGGCAGGAC
>NZ_FLSP01000111.1 GCF_900091315.1 Streptomyces sp. DI166 | reverse complement strand
GATTGCCGGCGGTCGAACTCGTCGAGCCTCCGGCCAACCGCACCCATGCCGCGTCGGTCGAAGCGGTCCGTCTTCCACACGCCGAGCGTCGTGGACTTGCCGTCCATGATCGCTTGTGTGGCCTTCTCGAACTCCCTGCGCCGAACGTAGGTCTTGGAGGCCGAGAGTTGTTCGAACCAGACGTGCCGGATCTGAAGCCCGTTCGCCTGCGCCCAGCGCACTACGTCTCGCAGATGCCCCCGCAGCGTGGCCAGGTCTTCCTTTTTGTTGCTCCGTCGCAGGTAGGCATCCATGAGGCCCGACGGGTCCGCCGTAGCAGGCTTGTCCAACCCCAGGGTTTCCAGTTCCTCAGGGCTGAGCCCCAACCCGACGAGCGTCGCGTGATCCTCGCACCACAACCCCCTCTGTTCTCAGGGGAAATAATACGAAGTGATGGACCTTAGGTAGCTACTTTCTCAAAGTGCGGCATAATTCAGTCGCCGTCCACCGAGTACCGGTCGAAACCACCGCCGAGCTGCTCGTCGATCCCGCCCGGGCCATCCGCTCACAGGGGTTGGCGGCCATGTGCAGGTCACCCTCGGAGCCGGTGCGTAGCCGACGCTGAGCATGACGGATTTCCCGCTGCTGCGGGCCTCCTCGAATGCCTCCCTCGACCAGGGCATACCCCCATCCCCGCGCACCGGCCCATGCCTCCGCGCCCCGACACCGCGGCGCCCACGCGCCCCCATGGGATCTCCCCGATCTCCCCCTCCCCCGGCCCCCTCCCCACGGCGCCCCCTGGGCAGCACACTTGACCAAGAACGCCGTTGCCGCCGGAGGGGGACGTCACATGCGGGACAGCCATCGGGCCGAGGCCGAGAGGCTGTTGGCCCGGGCCGTGGAGGAAGAGGTACGGCGCTCCGGCGGACGCGTCGACGGGAACGTCCTGCTGTCCCGGGCACGGGGCGCCCTGGACGCGATGGCGCAGACGGCGGCGGAGGAGTACGCGGCGTACACCCGTGCGCTGGACGAGGCGGAGGCCGGCCGGCTCACCTTCGGCCAGCGCTACGCCCGCGAGGGCGGCACCACCCCGCTGCTGGTGGCGGGCATCGCCGGGATCACGGCCGCGGTCGCCGACCTGGCGCTGGGCACGGGCACGGGTACGGCGCTGGCGGCGGGCGCGACCGTCGGCGCGGCGGGCGCGGTGGCGACCGTGGTGAAGGTGGCCGGGGCGCATCTGCCAGCCGCGCACCACCAGGCCGGGGCGGCGGGGCAGCCGGGCGGTCCCGAGCAGCTCAGGCTGTCCTGGCTGACCGCGCTGGAGGTACGCGGCATCCGGCCCTTCCTGGACCAGCAGCGCGTGCTGAGCGCGTCCACGGCCTCGCAGGCCCCCTCGTTGCGCGGCACCGACAAGAGCGCGGCGGCGCGCAGACGGACCGTGCTGGAGCAGTCGCTGGCCCAGCTGCCGGAACCGGCGGGGGTGTTCGCCGGGCGGCGGCAGGAGCTGGCGCGGATCCGGCAGTGGGTGCAGGCGGCGCGGGCCAGTACCGAGACCCGGCCGACGGTGGTGGTGCTGCACGGGGCGCCCGGCAGTGGCCGTACGGCGCTGGCGGTGCGGGCGGCCCATGATCTGAAGGACCAGTTCCGCGGCGCCTGCGTGGTGGACCTGCGCGGCGGCAGCGGGGAGGAGCCGCCGCTGTCCACCCGGGACGCCCTGCTGCATCTGCTGAACCGGCTCGGCGCCCCGCGCGAACAGCTCCTCTTCCGCGAGCGCACCGCCCCCGACCAGCAGGTCAAACGGCTCGGCGAGCTGTACCACCAGCATCTGACCGGGCTGCCGGTCACGGTGATCCTCGACGACGCCGGCGACCCGGAGCAGGTACGCACCCTGCTCCCGGAACGCTCGGACAGCCTGGTCCTGGTGACCGCGCGCGAACCCCTCGCCGTGCCCGAGGACCGCGCCGCCTGGGTGCACCACCTCCCCGTGGAACCGCTCGACGAGGCGGGTGCGGAGGAACTGCTCGGCGCCGTCGCGCAGGACTCCTCCGGCCCGTACGACGCCGAGTCCGCCGACAGCATCCGCGAGCTGTGCGGCGGGCTGCCCCTGGCCCTGCGCATCGCGGGCTCCTCCCTCGGCCCGCGCTCCCCCCGACGCCTGGCGACGGACCTCGGCGCGTACGGCCCCGTGGGGCCGGTGGAGCGGGTGCTCTGGCTGCGCTACACCGACCAGTCCGAACCCGCCCGGCGTCTGCTGCGCCGGCTCGCGCTGGCCGGACGCGCCTCGCTGGGCGCGGCAGCGGCGGCGGCCCTGCTGGCGACGGACGAGACGGAGGCGGCCCGGCACCTGCGGGCCCTCGCCGATGCGGGCCTGATCGACCACGTACGGGGCAGCCGCTACCGGCTGCACGACCTGGTCCGCGCCTTCGCCCAGGCCCGTCTGCTCGACGAGGAGGAGCAGACGGAGCGCGCCGCCGCGCAGGAACGCCTGATCGTCAACTACGCCGACCTCGCCGACTCGGTGCTGCGCCTGGTCGACGGCAACATGTCGACCCGCTCCGACCGGTTCAGCCCGCACGGCTTCACCTCCCTGGACGAGGCGCTGCGCTGGCTGGACGACGAGTCCAGCTTCATCACCTCGGCGCTGCGGCACGCGGAGGGCGTCAACCAGTCGGCGGTGCTGGAGCTGCTGGGCGCGCTGTGCGACTACTGCCTGCTGCGCGGCGACCTGTACCGGCTGGGCGAGATCAGCGACCTGGCCCAGGCCGTGGACCAGGGCCTGCTGATGCGCTCGGTGCAGTGGCGCACCGGCATCGCGGCCCGCCAGCTCGGCGAGCTGGACAAGGCGCGCACCACCCTCGCCTCCGTGGTCGACCTGTACCTGGAGGCCCACCAGGACGCGGGCGCGGCCCGCGCGCTGTGCTCGCTGGGCATCACCCTGCACCACCAGGGCCAGCTCACGGAGGCGGCGAGAAAGCTCAGAGAGGCCCTGGACCTGCAGGCGGCCCCGCAACTGGCCACCGACCGCGCGTGGACGATGCACGCGCTCGCCGCCGTGGAACGCGACCGCGCCCACCTCTCCGAGGCCCTGGACCTGCTCACCCGCTCCCTGGAACTGCACCGCGCGGGCGAGTCCGTGCACGGCGAGGCGTGGGCCCACTTCCAGCTCGGCCAGCTCGCCCTGCGCATGGGCGACGTCCCGCGCGCCGAACGCGAACTGCGCGACGCCCTCGACCTGTACGGCCGCACCCGCGACGCCCGAGGCGAGGCGTGGGCGCTGACCCAGCTGGCCCGCGCCCGCCTGGTCGACGGCGACCCGTCCCCGGCGGTGGAGGGCCTGCGCGGGGCGGCTGCCCGGCACCGCGAGAACGAGGACGCGCGGGGCGAGGCGTGGACCTTGTACTACCTGGGCCAGGCCCTGGAGGAGACCGGTGACCTGGACCAGGCGGTCCGCGAACTGGAGCGGTCCCGCACCATGTTCTCCCGGATGCGCGACGTGTACGGCCTGGCCTGCGCCCGGCACCACTCGGCGCGGGCCACCCGTGACCTGCGGGCCGCCCAGACCGGCTCCCTGCGCAACTCCGGCTTCGCACGCCAGCTCCTGGTCGACGCCCGCGCCGACTTCCAGCGCATCGGCGTCGCACACGGCGAGGCGTGGACCTGCCTGGAGCTGGCGGTGGTCGACGCGGGCAACGCCCGTACGCAACAGGCGCTCGCCCTGTGCGACGAGGCGGCGGCCCTGTTCTCCTCCTACGGCGACCGCCGCGGCGAGGACTGGGCCCGCTTCCTGCGCTGCACGCTCCTCCCGTACGCGGCCCCCGGCGGCGTGGAGGTCGGCACGGCGGTCGCCCAGGAGGAACTGGCCCAGCTCTCCCGCGACGGCCACGCGGCCCGCGACGAAAAACTGGAGGAGTACGTCAGCGCCTACCGCCTCTTGCTGGAACGGGGCGTGAACCTGGAAGCGGGCTGGCAGGCTTGGCGCCTGAGGATGGTGCCGAGCCGGCATGCCCGGGAGGTGATGGGCGTGGCGGTGACGGTGGCGGGGAGGTCGAGTGGCGGTTGAGTTGCGGGGGCCTTCGCCGGTGCCGGACTTCGGGGCGGTCAACGGGGAGGGTGACGACCTCCCCACGGTCCTGGGCGCCCTGCCCGCGGGCGCGGTCCTACGCCCGTTCGTGATCGTCCTGCACGGCCCGCCCGGCGCCGGGAAGTCCACCCTGGCGGCGGAGGTGGCACGGCGGTACGCCGATGAGCAGTGGCGGCCGTCGGGCAGCGGCCCGCTCCCGGTGCACTGGCTCTCCTTCGGTGGCGCGTCGGTGGACGCGCGGGAGATCTTGCTGCGGCTGCTGGCGGAGTGCGGAGCTCCGCGCCAGGACGTCATCCGCGCGGCCTTGGCGCCGAACCGCAAGTTCGACCGCCAACTGCGGGAACAGTGCGAGGAGTTCGTCCGTGAGCGGGTCGTCGTGCTGGACGACGTGAGCCCGGCCGTCGCGCGGCCCGTGCTGAAGGTGCTGCGGCACTGCTATCGGCTGAGGGTGATCGTCACCTCGCGTCGGGAACACGGATGGCGGGGCGTCGATCTGCGGTACTCGGTGCGGCCGCTCGCCTCGGAGCTCGACTCCGAGTTGCCGGAGCCGCGCTTACGGCGCTCGCTGGAACAGCTTTCCGCCCAGGAGCGAATCCTCCTGGACTTCCTCGCCTCAAGGCGCTCCCGCGCGCCCTTCACCACGTTGACCATCCGGCCGTCGAAGCGGCGCGACGCGATGGCGGGGCTGTTGGGGCTGGGGCTGGTACGGCGGGTGCACGAGGACCGGTTCGCGCTGTCGGAGCGGGTCCGTGGGACGGTGCTGAGCCATCCGTCCGTACTTGTGACGCCGCACAAGGACGTGACCTGGGAGCTGGCCGGAGCCGCCGTTCAGCTCCTCGAAGCGTCGGCAGGCCTGCTGGACGGCCGGAAGTTCATGGAGACCGAGGAACTGGTCCCACTCCTTCCTCATGAACTCGTCCCGCACATCGACGAGTTCATGCAGTTGCCGGCCGAGACGCGCCGACTGCGGGCGAAGCACTTGGAGCAGCGGCTCATCAGCGCGCTGGCGACGATCCTCGCTTTCCTCGGGGACGCCCACCGCCTCGTGGCACTGCTGCGCCGGTCCCCGAAGAACCGTGCCGTACGCCGGGCCCTGTGCGCACTCGCGAGGGACGTGGGTCTGCCGGATACGGCACAGTCCCTGATCCACGGCGACACCTCGGCGGACGCCGACTTCGAGAGGGCGGCCAATCATTACGCGACCGGTCACCTGGACTCCGCCCGGGACGCCCTCGGTGAACCGTTCGAGACGGAGGACATCGACACCGCCTGGGCCCTCCTGCTCCGCGGAGCTGTCCTGTGCGACCAGGGCCATGTGCTGGAGGCCGAGCGTCATCTGCGGTTCTCCGCCGACCTGCACCGGGCGTTCGACTGCCGACGCGGCACCGGCTGGGCGTTGCTGCACCTGGCCCGGGTGAGTCTGTTGCAGGGGCACGACACCGAGGCAGCGCACCGGCTCCGGCAGGCAGCCGAGGTGGCGGAGGCACTTGGGGACGTCCGCGCACAGAACTGGGTGGAGACCGAATGGCTCCGGCTCCGCGCCCAGCGCCGCGACAACCCGGCCGCACCCGACCGGGACCGGCTCGTCCTCGCGGCCCACGAGTCCTTCGAGGACGCCCGCGGGATGGGCTGGACCCACGTTTGGACAGGGCACGCGTACGAAGGCGCGGGCGAGCACGCCAACGCGGAGGCGGAGTGGGAGGAGGCCCTGCGACGGTTCGCCGGGTGCCAGGACGCGTTGGGCCTCGCCTGGACCCGGCACCGACAGGCACTGACATTTGCATCGGACCGCGCCCACAACGCCCATTGGGCGGACGCTTACTGGGCGTTCACCGAACTCGGCTGCGCATACGGGAGCGCCTGGACAGCTCTGGAGATCGCGGCTCGCGCCCCCGGCCGCGCCCTGTCGCAGTCGTACCTGACCATCGCGCGGTGGGTCTTCGAGTTGCTGAACGACACAAACGGCCAGTCCTGGGCCGAAGCCGTCGGCATGGCCCACGCCGACGACGCGACGGCGCCCACCACCGGCTCGCACATGAGCGACGACATCCGCCAGTTCCTGGCGAACCACGAAGCCGGTGAGCCCACCCCCATTCCGCTCCACGCCCGAGACCTGATCCTCATCCAAGGCCAGTCGGACACCTCCGCCGGCTGCCGCGTCCGCATCACCCTCCTCGACGAGTCCCCCACCGCCGACACCACCGCCCGCCTGCTCGTCCGGGTCGCCCCGGGACCCGGACACCCCTGGGCCTCGAACCCCCGCGCCACCCCCTGGCTGACCGCCACCGCACTCCCCCTCACCCACGCCACCCTCGAACCGGCCTCCGCGCTCCTGCGCCCCTCCGAGCAGGAGGAACACGGCGCCGAGTTCGACTTCGTCCCGCACCGCACCGGAACCCATCGCCTCCGGTTCACCATCGCCCTCGAAAGCACCGGAACGGTCCTCCAGCAAGTGGAAACAGAGCTCGACATCCTCGACACCGGCCAACCGGGCAACCACGCCGCACCGCATGCCGTCACCCCGCGCGGACGGTAGCCCGCCATGCCCACCGAACTCCCCGTGCATGTCGTCCAGGACCCCAGCCGCGGTTTCACCACGCTGCCGGACCAGCTGACCCGCGCCCCGGACATCACCGTATGCGTGGAAAGCGTGGGCGAGGACCGCGTCCGGGCTAGGTTCTACGGCCCCGCCGTGCCCTCGCTGCACGGCACCGAGCACCGGGTCGACCTTCTGGTGCGCCCCGCCGACGTACGCCTGGCCGCGGCCCGGCTGTGCCGCATGTGGAAGGAGCACTTCGTCGACCACCGGCCCGAGGACGACCCCGAGAACACCTACGCGACTCTGGTGGACCTGCGCTCCCGCCCGCTCGGCGAGGTCTACGACATCGTGGAGGAACTCGCCCTCGTCGGCTCGGAGTTCCTCAACGGCACACTCCTCGGCGCGGCCGACGAACGCGTCGAGCGTTTCCGCGACTACCTCACCGAGGCGCTCGGCTCCCGTGACAACCTACGCGTCCGCTTCGACTCCGACCTGCACGTGCCGTGGCCGATGGTGTGCCTGGAGCAGCGGGTGGCCCGCGGCGCCGGACTGAATGCCCTCTTCCCCCGCTTCCTCGGCTACCGCCACCAGATCGAGCAGACCGGCGGCGCCTACCCCTGGCTCACCGGGCTGCGGGACGCCCCCGACGTCCCGGCCGTCAGCCTCAACCACGACACCCGCCTCGACCGCAAGGGCCGTACCCGGGCCGCCGACGTCACCGCCGTGCTCGCCAAGGGCACCCGCTTCGCCGAGCGCACCACGTACCGCGAGCTGGTGGACGCCCTCGGTCGTCACGACCTGTGTGAGCAGCTCATGTACTTCTGGTGCCACGGCCACTTCGTCCCGAACGGCTCCCAGCCCGCCTCTCTCGCGCTCAGGCTCACCGACAACAAGACCATCGACGCGCAGACCGTCAAGGACCGCAGACGCCGCTACGGCAGCGAGAGCCCCTTCCAACCGTTCGTGGTCCTCAACGCCTGCCACGCCGGGGTCCCCGAGGGCGGCGGTGACCACAAGTTCCTCAGCGGGGCGCTGATCGAGGCGGGCGCCCGGGGCGTGCTGGGCCCGCAGATCGAGATGCCGCAGGCGTTCGCCGCCGAGTACGCGCTGGAGTTCCTGACCCGCTACCTCGGCGGCGCCGGCACGGCCGGCGAGATCGCGCACACCCTCGCCCGCTACTTCGCCGACGAACTGCGCAACCCCCTCGGCCTCGCCTACGCCCTCCACCACGGCATGGACACCCGCCTGGAACGCGCCGAGCCGGAGGAGGCCACCGTATGAGCAACCACGTGCACACCGTCCACCTCGGCAACGACGGATGCCTCCTGGAGGAGACCGCCGCCGGACTGCGCCCCGTTCCCGCCGACCGGCTCCTCGACCACCTCGCCGAGGAGCTGACCCCGCCCGCGTGGGCCACCGACCTGGTCGTCTACGCGCACGGCTGGCGCACCCCGCCCGAGGACGCCCGCGCGATGGTGGACGGACTGATGGGGCTCGCCGCCGAGCGGTACGCGCACGGCTCGTACCCGGGGCTGCCGGAGTGGCGTCCGTGGACGGTGCTGCTGTGCTGGCCGTCGGGCAAGCGGCGCAGCATGGGCGAGTACCGCAAGATGCGGGACCGGGCGCACGCGCTGAGCAGAGACGGGCACGCGGGGCGAGTCCTGGGCAAGCTCCTGGGATACGTGGACGCCCGGCGCGGGGATCCCGCGGCGCCGCCCGTGCTCGGCACCCGTGACGGGCAGTACCTGCACCTAGTGGGGCACTCCTTCGGGTGCCGGGTGCTGTGCGAGGCCGTGGGGTGGGCGGCCGAGGGGCCGGACACCCTGGGGTGGGGCATGCCGGGGCCGCCGGACCGGCCGTTCACGGCGGACTCGATGCTGCTGTTCCAGATGGCGGCGCCACGTGACGCCTTCGCGACCCTGTTCGCGACGCTCGACGAGGCACCGCTGCACGGCCCCGTCGTGGCGACCTACGCCGAGGCGGACCGCGCGACCGGCCCCCTGCACAAGTGGGCGGAGAAGCGCACCGGGATCGGGCACGCGGGCATCGGCACCGCGCCCGCCCCGGTCTCCGCGATCCGGATGCGCGGCACGGACGCGCCGTATCCGCGCGAGGAGCTCGACCACCGGTTCGTCAGCGTGGACGCCTCCGAGGTGTACGTCCGCCGCGGCGGCTGGTCCGGCGCCCACTCCGACCACGTACGGCCGGAGTCGGCACATCTGCTGCTGTCACTGGCCGAGCACGCGCGGTGAGGGCGGGCGGGGTCAGCCCTTGTCGGCGTCGGCCGCGGGGGCGGCGTCGGCCTTGGGCTCCTCCTCGGCCTCCGTGAAGGCCACCTTGCCCATGTGCTTGTTCATCGACTTCATCAGGGCCCAGACGGCGAGGGCCATCACCGCGAAGACGATGAAGCCGAGGACACCGGGGGTGACCTTGTCCTCGTCGACCTCCTTGGCGAAGGTGGCCAGCTGGGTCATTGCCAGGCTTGCGCTTGCGCTCATGTCAGGCATTGTCCCGGACGCCCGCGAAGAGGTCGTCCTCGGGGAGGGAGGTATCGACGAGGGACTTCGCCAGCTCGTACTCCTCCGTCGGCCAGACCTCCTTCTGGACCTCCATCGGCACCCGGAACCAGCCGCCGTCGGGGTCGATCTGGGTGGCGTGCGCGATCAGGGCCTTGTCGCGGATCTCGAAGAAGTCGGCGCAGGGGATGTGCGTGGTCAGGGTGCGCTCGGTCCGCTCGAACTCGTCCCAGCGCTTGAGCCACTCCCCGTAGGGGGACTCCAGGCCACGGTCGAGCATGGCCTGGTGCAGGGCCTCGGTGCGGGGGCGGTTGAAGCCCTGGTTGTAGTAGAGCTTCAGCGGCTGGTAGGCGGGGCCGTACTCGCCCTCGGGGTACTTCTCGGTGTCCGCGGCGCCCTCGAAGGCCACCATGGAGATCTTGTGGGTCATGATGTGGTCGGGGTGCGGGTACCCGCCGTTCTCGTCGTAGGTGGTGATCACCTGGGGACGGAAGGAGCGGATCTTGCGCACCAGTTCCCCGGCCGCCTTGTCGACGTCCTCCAGGGCGAAACAGCCCTCCGGGAGCGGGGGCAGCGGGTCGCCCTCGGGCAGGCCGGAGTCGACGAAGCCGAGCCACTCCTGCTTGACGCCGAGGATCTCGCGGGCCTCGTCCATCTCCTTCTTGCGCACTTCGTGGATGTGCTCCTCGATGTACGTGTCGCCCTGGAGCTTGGGGTTCAGGATGGAGCCGCGCTCCCCGCCCGTGCAGGTCACGACCAGCACGTCCACCCCCTCGGACACGTACTTCGCCATGGTGGCCGCGCCCTTGCTCGACTCGTCGTCGGGGTGGGCGTGGACGGCCATCAGTCGCAGCTGGTCAGTCAAGACTCAATCCTCGTCGGTCGGCGCCCCCCGTGCGTGAGGCGCATACGGCGGCTTCTATAGTGACCGAATCGGGGGCCGAATAATTCCGGGGCCCGGCCCCGCGAGAGGACGATCATGACCACGGCGAGCACGCGACCGCCCGAGGGCCGCTACGGCCGTTCCTCGGACGAGCGCTCCGACCGGCGGCTCAAGCTCGCCGGCGCCGTGTTCGGTGCCCTGCTGCTGGCCCTCATGGGCTACTTCGCCTACTACTACGTCGGCCAGAACAAGATCAGCGCCGAGGTCATCGAGTACGACTTCACCGACCGCGCGGTCAAGGTGCATCTGGAGGTCCGCAAGGACTCCGGGGCCTCCGGCTACTGCACGATCCGCTCCCAGTCGGAGAGCGGCGCCGAGGTGGGCCGGGCGGACTTCCGCTTCGACGGCGACGAGACCCGGATCGACAGGGTCGTCACGCTGCGTACGACGGCGCGCGGGACGACGGCGGAGCTGCTCGGCTGTCACGCGGACTGACGCGCGGGCGGCGGACGCGACCGGGTTCGCTCGCAATACTTACGCGCTGACCTGCGTTGACGTAATTCTGGTGGCTTATGTCCTCCCCCTTCGGCCATCCAATTGTTAGGCTCGTGGTTTCGCCCATCCGGGAGGGAACATTCTTCTGGTAGGGCGATGCTTTGTATTCCCAGTACCGACGAGGAGCACCTGTGACCCAGACCAGCGAGTCCGTCACCTGGCTTACCCAGGAGGCGTACAACAAGCTCAAGGAGGAGCTTGAGTACCTTACTGGTCCTGCGCGCACGGAGATCGCCGCCAAGATCGCGGCCGCGCGCGAGGAGGGGGACCTGCGTGAGAACGGCGGGTACCACGCGGCCAAGGAAGAGCAGGGCAAGCAGGAACTCCGTGTGCGCCAGCTGACCCAGCTCCTGGAGAAGGCGAAGGTCGGTGAGGCGCCGACGTCCGCGGAGGGCGAGGTCGCGCCGGGCATGGTCGTGACGATCGCCTTCGACGGCGACGAGGACGACACCCTGACGTTCCTGCTCGCCTCGCGCGAGTACGCGAGCTCCGAGATCGAGACCTACTCGCCGCAGTCCCCGCTGGGTTCCGGCGTGATCGGCCACAAGGTCGGCGAGGACGCGGAGTACGAGCTGCCGAACGGCAAGAAGGCCTCGGTGCGCATCCTGAAGGCCGAGCCGTACAGCGGCTGAGGCCGTCCGTACGTCTTCCACGAAGCCCCGGTGCCGGTACGGCGCCGGGGCTTCGTCGTGCCCGGGGTCCGGGCGGTCACACCGAGGCGGAGCGGTACTTGCGGACCGCCAGTGTGCGGAAGATCGCCACGATGAGGACCGAGTAGATCAGTGACGCCCAGACCGGGTGCTGCATGGGCCAGGCGTCCGAGGTGGAGACCCCGGGGTTGCCGAAGAGCTCGCGGCAGGCCTGGACGGTGGCGCTGAAGGGGTTCCAGTCGGCGACGTGCTGGAGCCAGGGGGTCATCCGGCTGGAGTCCACGAACGCGTTCGAGATGAACGTGACCGGGAACAGCCAGATCAGTCCGCCCGAGGTGGCCGCCTCGGGGGTGCGCACGGACAGGCCGATGAGGGCGCCGACCCAGGTGAAGGCGTAGCCGAGCAGGAGCAGCAGGCCGAAGGCGGCGAGCACCTCGCCGAAGCTGGTGTGGGTGCGCCAGCCGACCAGCAGGGCGACCAGGGCCAGCACGAACAGGGTGAGGGCGGTCTGCACCGAGTCGGCCAGGGTCCGCCCGGTGAGCACCGCGCCGCGGGCCATGGGCAGGGACCGGAAGCGGTCGATGAGGCCCTTGTGCATGTCGTCGGCGATACCCGCCCCGGCGCCCGCGGTGGAGAAGGTGACGGTCTGCGCGAAGATGCCGGCCATCAGGAACTCGCGGTAGACGCTGGAGCTGGTGCTGCCGCCGATGTTCATGGAGCCGCCGAAGACGTAGCTGAACAGCACCACGAACATGATGGGCTGGATCAGCCCGAAGATGATCATGTCCGGGAGTCTGGACATGCGGATCAGGTTCCGCTTGGCGACGACCAGGGAGTCCCGGAGGGACTGGACCAGGGGGTGGGCGGGGGCCGTCACCGGGACGGCGTCGGTGGCGGCGGTCACTTGGCTGCCTCCTTCTCGGTGTCGTTGTCCCTCGCCTCGGCCACATGGCCGGTCAGGGAGAGGAAGACGTCGTCGAGGGTGGGTCGGCGCAGGCCGATGTCGTCGATCTCGATGCCGCGGGTGTCCAGCTCGCGGATGACCTCGGCGAGCAGCTTGGCGCCGCCGGTCACCGGGACGGTGAGCTTGCGCATGTGCTCCTCGACGGTGGTCTCGCCCTTGCCGAAGCCGCGCAGTACCTCGGAGGCGGTCCGGATGTGCTCGCGCTCGTGCACCACGACCTCCACGCGCTCGCCGCCGGTGCGGGCCTTGAGCTGGTCGGAGGTGCCCTGGGCGATGACATGGCCGTGGTCGACGACCACGATGTCGTGGGCGAGGTGGTCGGCCTCCTCCAGGTACTGCGTGGTCAGCAGCAGGGTGGTGCCGCCGGAGACGAGCCGTTTGATCACGTCCCAGAGCAGCTGCCGGTTGCGCGGGTCGAGGCCGGTGGTCGGCTCGTCCATGAACATCACGGGCGGCGAGACGACCAGGGCCGCGGCGAGGTCGAGGCGGCGGCGCATGCCGCCGGAGTAGGTCTTGGTGGGGCGGTCGGCGGCGTCGGTGAGGTCGAACTGCTCCAGCAGTTCCTCCGCGCGGGCCTTCGCGGCCTTCGCCCTCATCTGGTAGAGCTGGCCGACCATCTGCAGGTTCTCGCGGCCGGTGAGGTATTCGTCGACCGCGGCGAACTGGCCGGACAGCCCGATGGAGCGGCGTACGGCGTCGGGGTTCTTGAGCACGTCGATGCCGGCGACGACGGCCTTGCCGCTGTCGGGGCGCAGCAGGGTGGTCAGGCAGCGGACCGTGGTGGTCTTGCCCGCTCCGTTCGGCCCGAGCAGGCCGAGGACGGTGCCTTCGGGCACGTCGAGGTCGACACCGTCGAGTGCTCGTACCTCTCCGAAGGTCTTCACCAGGCCTTCGGCATGGATGGCGCCTGGCATATGAGTCTCCACGTCGTCGGGGATTCTTCGAGTCAGGGATTCTTCGAGCGCAGTCTTCGAGCGCAATCTTCGAGACACACCATAACGCGATGTATCGCGTCTCACAATGCAGTTACCCGAAGGAGTGAACGCGGGCTGGCCCGCGTCAGTCCATGACCGTGTACCCGGCCTCGCGCAGGGCCTGGCCGACCTCGGCGCAGTGCGCCGGGCCCTTCGTCTCCAGGTGCAGTTCGACCTCCGCCTCGGTGAGCCCGAGCCGCGGATCGGTGCGTACATGACTCACGTCCAGGACATTGGCGTCCACCGCCGACAGGACCCCGAGCAGCGTCGCCAGGGCGCCGGGACGGTCCGTCAGCCGCAGCCGTACGGCCAGGTAGCGGCCCTGTGCCGCCATGCCGTGCCGCAGCACCCGCTCCATCAGCACCGGGTCGACATTGCCCCCGGAGAGCACCGCGACCACCGGGCCCTCGAAGGCGCCGGGCTCGCTCAGCAGCGCCGCGACCGGGCTCGCCCCGGCCGGCTCGACGACCAGCTTCGCCCGTTCCAGACACAGGAGCAAGGCGGTGGACAGCTCGTCCTCGGAAACCGTGCGGACCTCGTCCAGCAGCTCACCGATGATCCGGAACGGCACGTCACCGGGCCGCCCCACCTTGATGCCGTCCGCCATCGTCGCCGGGTTGCCCACCGACACCGGATGCCCGGCCGCGAGCGAGGGCGGGTACGCCGCCGCGCCCGCCGCCTGCACCCCCACGATCCGCACATCGGGCCGGAGCGCCTTCACCGCCACCGCGATCCCGGCCGCGAGGCCGCCGCCGCCCACGCCGACGACGATCGTGCGCACCTCCGGGCACTGCTCCAGGATCTCCAGGCCCACCGTGCCCTGGCCCGCGATGATGTCGGGATGGTCGAAGGGGTGGATGAACACCGCGCCGGTCCCGGCCGCGTACTCCTGGGCGGCGGCCAGCGTCTCGTCGACCACCTGGCCGTGCAGGCGCACCTCGGCGCCGTACTCCTCGGTCGCGCTGATCTTCGGCAGCGGGGCGCCCTTGGGCATGAACACCGTCGAGCGGACCCCGAGCAGCGCGGAGGCCAGGGCGACGCCCTGCGCGTGGTTGCCGGCGCTCGCCGCCACGACCCCGGCGGCCCGCTCCTCCGGCAGCAGCCCGGCGATCCGCACATAGGCGCCGCGCAGTTTGAACGAGCCGGTCCGCTGGAGGTTCTCGCACTTGAGGTGCACCGGCGCACCCACCAGCTGGGACAGGTGCCTGCTGCCCTCCATGGCCGTCACCCGCGCCACGCCCGTGAGCATCTTCTGGGCGCCGCGCACGTCGTCGAGCGTGACCGGCGGCATCGGCTCGGCCTTGCGGTAGCTCATGGCCCAAGTCTCGCAGTTCACCCCGGCACCCGGCCGCTGTGACCAACCTCCGAGACGGGTTTGGGCAGCGCCGGTACGGCCCGCGCCCCGGCCGCGTACCCTGTCCCCCAACCCAGCACCCCTTTCATGAAGTGAGCCCCCGGCCATGCCCACAACACCTGAAATGTCGATGGACATGTCGACCGTCGGTGACACCGGTCTCCTCGACACCCTCCAGCACGAGGTGGCGGTGTTCGCCCGCCGTGCCGAACAGACCCGGCTCGGCGGGGTCGGGCAGGTGCGCAACTCCATGGACCGCGCCGCATACCTGCTGCTCAACCGCCTCGACAAGGAAGGCCCCATGGGGGTCAAGGCGCTCGCGGCGAGCATGGGCATCGACTCCTCCACGGTCACCCGGCAGGTGGCTCCGCTGGTCGACACCGGGCTCGTCAAGCGCACCTCGCACCCCGAGGACGGGCGCGCGGTCGTGCTCCAGCTCTCCCCGCGCGGGCAGGCCCGCCTGGAGGAGGTGCGCTCCTCCCGGCGTCAGCTCATGGCCGAGCTGACCCACGACTGGGCGCCGGAGGAGCGCGAGGCGTTCTGCACGCTCCTGACGCGCTTCAACACCGCGCTCTCCGACCGCATGGCCGCCCACGGCCTGCCCGCGGCGGAGGCCGCCCCCGCCTCATCGGCCTCCTGAGCCAGCCGGGTCCGCACACGCGCGTGCCGCCCGGCTCTTGACCCCGGGCCGCCCCTGGGCCTCATATGAAACCGGGTCCTGTTCGTACGCCCGTACGTGGCCGGGATCCGTCGACTCAGGGGGTCGCCCTCAGGCGGGAGGCGCGGTGCGAGAACGGCTGGTGGCCCAGGACGCGCGCCGGGCCCGGGAGTTCGAGGCGTTCGTCGCGGGCGCCGCGGGCCGGCTGCTGCACACCGCCACGCTGCTCACGGCGGAGTCACCGGCCGACAACCCGCGCGCCCGGCGCCTGCTCACGCATGCCCTCGCCCACACCTACGCGGGCTGGGACCGGCTGCGCGGCGAGGATCCCTACGACGACGCCCGTCAGCATCTGGCCACGCGCTACGCGCGGGGAATGTGGCACCAGTACGGGGGTCTCGGCCGCTCCCGCCCGCACCCCGACAGCCCGCTGGCCGCCCTCGGCCCGCAGGAGCGCCTGATCCTCGTGCTCAGGCTGTTCGAAGGGGTCGCCGAGGAACAGACGGCGGCCCTGCTCGGGCTGCCCGTTGAACGGGTACGGACGATCTGCGACCGGGCCACGGCCGGCCTGCTGCACCCGCGGCGCGGGCCCGCCCCGGCGGTCGTCCGGGCGAGGACGGCGACGCCTTGAACCGTTCGGAACGCGAGAACGCCGCCCGGCGGATCATGGAGCGCACCCCGCCCGTCGTACCGCCCGACCTGTGCGCGCGGGCCGTGCGGCGCGGCGGGCGGCTGCTGCGCCGCCGCAGGATCGCGCTGCGGCTGCTGTGGCTGCTGCTGTTCGCCGCGGCGGTGGCGTTCGCGGTGTGGTCGCTGACCGTGCGCCCGTGGGTGGAGCCACCGTCGGAGGTGACTCCACCGCTCACCGGCTGGTGATCCGGGTGTTGGGCTAGGGCCTGTCGTTTGGATCATCCCGGCGTCGCGGGGTCTGGCACGCACTCCCCCAGAGGGGGGACCCCCAGCCGCGTTGTCGTCGGTCGCCGACGCTCCGCGTCGACTCCCTCCTCCGCCTTGCAGCTGCACGCTCCCCCACGCTCGAACAACCTCGCGCGGGGGCACCCCCATCGCCCCCGCTCGGCTCAGTCACGACGGACCGTCGATCAGAGCCAGGCTGATCCAAACGAAAGGCCCTAGCCGAGCGCCTGCTGAAGGTCCTCCAGGAGGTCCTCCACGTTCTCGATGCCCACGGACAGGCGGACCAGGTCGGCGGGGACCTCCAGGGCCGAACCGGCGGCCGAGGCGTGCGTCATGCGGCCCGGGTGCTCGATCAGGGACTCGACACCGCCGAGGGACTCGCCGAGCGTGAACACCTTGGCGCGGTTGCAGACCTCCACGGCCGCCTCCTCGCCGCCGGCCACCTGGAAGGAGACCATGCCGCCGAACGCCTTCATCTGCTTGGCGGCGACCTCGTGCCCGGGGTGCTCGGGCAGGCCCGGGTAGAGCACCTTCGTCACGCGCGCGTGCCGGGAGAGCATGTCGGCGACCTTGGTGGCGTTCTCGCTGTGCCGGTCCATGCGCACGCTCAGCGTCTTGGTGCCGCGCAGCACCAGCCAGGAGTCGAAGGGCCCGGCGACCGCGCCCATCGCGTTCTGGTGGAAGGCCAGTTCCTCGCCGAGGCCCTCGTCGGCGACGATCAGGGCGCCGCCGACCACGTCGGAGTGGCCGCCCATGTACTTGGTCAGGGAGTGCACCACGACATCGGCACCGAGCGACAGCGGCTGCTGGAGGTAGGGCGTCGCGAAGGTGTTGTCGACGACGAGGCGCGCGCCCGCGTCCCGGGCGATCTGCGCGACGGCGGCGATGTCGGTGATGCCGAGCAGCGGGTTGGAGGGGGTCTCCACCCACACGGCCTTGGTCTTCGGGGTGATCGCGGCCCGTACGGCGGCCGGGTCGCTGGTGTCGGCGACCGACCACTCCACGCCCCAGCGGGCGACGACCTTGGCGAAGAGGCGGAAGGTGCCGCCGTAGGCGTCGTTGGGGATGACCACGTGGTCGCCGGGGCTGAGCAGCGTACGCAGCAGGCAGTCCTCGGCCGCCAGCCCGGACGCGAACGCGAGACCCCGTCGGCCGCCCTCCAGGGCGGCGAGGTTCTCCTCCAGGGCGGTCCTGGTGGGGTTGGCGCTACGGCTGTACTCGTAGCCGCCGCGCAGGCCGCCGACGCCGTCCTGCTTGTAGGTGGAGACCTGGTAGATGGGCGGGACGACCGCGCCGGTGAGGGGGTCGGCCGTGTTGCCCGCGTGGATGGCGAGCGTCTCGAAGTGCTGACTGATGTGCCTGTCGCTCATGGGTCACGAGCGTAGTGCTCCGACGGCGCTGATGACGGCCGAGGAGCCAACGGGCGAGGTTGTCCACAGGCGGTTGTCCACAGGTACGGGACCGGGTTGGCCAATTGTCGGCGTGGTCTGGAACCCTTGAGGCATGGAGATTCTCTTGGTCCTGTGGGCCGCGCTGATGATCGGCTTCGTGCTGGTTCCGTTCTTGCGACGGCGGCGGGGCATGCTTCAGCAGGTCCCGGCGGGCCACCCGGACGCCGCGGACCCGGCGAACTACGGCTTCGCCCGGCAGGAGGAGCTGGACGTCCGAATGCCGGGCCCCGACCAGGACCTGCTGGACGTGCTGGACCTGGTGCAGCGCACGCAGGACTACCGCGCGGCCTCCCAGTTGCTGGCGGGCACCGAGGCGGCCGGCGAGCGGCGCTGGCAACGGGTGCAGGCGTTCGCGGGAGCCGCGTCGCTGGAGCTCCAGCAGCGGCCGGGCGGCGTCGGTGACGCGCCGGGCGGCCAGTGGCTGCGGGTGTGGCGGGCCGAGCAGCCCAAGGACGCGGGCGGCGCGGCGGTGCACGCGGAGTTCCTCGTGCAGCAGGCGTGGCGGACCGCGACGCCGGGCACCGACGAGTTCCGGATCATCATGGAGGAGGCGAAGGCGGCCTGCGGCGAGGCGGCCTTGCTCGCCCCCGGTGACCCGGTCCCGTACATCGTGGAGCTGTCGGTGGCCCGTGGGCTCGGGTACACCCAGCCGGAGTTCGAGCAGCTCTGGCTGAAGATCCTGGACCGCGCGCCGAACCACATGGGCGCCCATCTGGCGGCGCTGCACTACTGGTGCGAGAAGTGGCACGGCTCGCGGGAGCAGGCGTACGGCTTCGCGGAGGCCGCCGCGGCCCGTGCGCCGGAGGGGTCGCTGCTGGCCGCGATGCCGCTGTTCGCGGTCTTCGAGCACCTGCCCGAGGTCAATCTGGTCACCGGCTTCTACGAGAGCGAGGTCGTCACCAAGGCGATCCACGGCGCGCTGCACGCGGTCCACTCGGCCCGCCCGGACGACCCGATGCTGGCCCATGTCCGCCATCTGCTGGTGTTCTTCCTGGTGCGCGCCGAGCGCTGGGCGGAGGCCATGAACCAGCTGATACACGTCGACGGCCATGTCGGCGCGCTGCCCTGGACGCTCTCCCCGGACCCGGCGGCCGAGTTCGCGGTGTACCGGGCCCTGGCGGTGGCGGGCTACGAGGCGAACGGCGGCAGCCCGGCGTCGCTGCCGCACTGAGGCACGGCAAGGCCCCGCACCTCGTGTCACCGAGGTGCGGGGCCTTCGCGTTCTGCCCTTGTCGCGGCGCCCTTCGCGGTCAGCCCTTGTCGCGGACCGGCAGTCGCCATCCCGGACGCGGGAAGTGGCAGGTGTACCCGTTCGGGTAGCGCTGGAGATAGTCCTGGTGCTCCGGCTCGGCCTCCCAGAAGTCGCCGACCGGCTCCACCTCGGTGACGACCTTGCCGGGCCACAGCCCGGAGGCGTCCACGTCCGCGATGGTGTCCTCGGCGATCCGCTTCTGCTCGTCGTCGACGTAGTAGATCGCCGAGCGGTAGCTCATGCCGATGTCGTTGCCCTGGCGGTTCTTGGTGCTCGGGTCGTGGATCTGGAAGAAGAACTCCAGGATCGCGCGGTAGTCGGTCCGCTCGGGGTCGAAGAGGATCTCGATGGCCTCCGCGTGCGTGCCGTGGTTGCGGTACGTCGCGTTCGGCACGTCACCCCCGGTGTATCCGACCCGCGTCGACGTCACGCCCGGCTGCTTGCGGATCAGCTCCTGCATTCCCCAGAAGCACCCACCGGCCAGCACGGCCCTCTGCACGGCCATCACGGCCCTCCCATCTGTGTCGGGCCGACCCGTTCGTCGGCACGCTCGCCCACTGCCCTCAACGCACGCGGCGGCCGGGCGATTCCACGCCCGGTAATCCAGTGGCGACGCGAGCACCGCCCCCTCCAGTCTGTACGCCATGGAAGAACCCCTGGCCGCGCTGTGGCGGCAGCGGCACCCGTCGGTCCCGCCGCTCGCCCACACCTTCCGCACGCGGTTCGCCGACCGGTGGGTGCGCTACCACAGCCTCCCGGAGTCCAAGCGCTACGCGGAGTCCGAGGAGGAGTACGCCGTCGTGCTGGACCGGTACAACACGGCCCTCGACGAGCTGTTCGCCGGACAGGACGTGTACGTCGTGACGACGGAGTGGTCGGTGACCCCGGACGGGCCTGCCGGCCGGCCCTCCCCGCGGCGGGAGCTCCATCCCGGGGGCGTCCACTGGTGGACCGACGCGGATGTGTCGGACCCCGACCCGGAGTTCCACACCTACACCCGCCTCTACGTCGACCGCCGCCCGTGGCGGCGCGGCCGCGCCGACGCGTTGCTGCGCGCGGTCGCCGACGAGCGGATCGTCGACGTCTTCTTCACCGACACCGGACTGCGCCGCATCCACTGCCCCTACGACGGCGGCGCCGACCTGATCCTCACCGGCTCCGCCGAGCGGGACGAGTTCCTGGAGCGGCACTCCGCCTGGCTCTCCGACTACCGCTCCGGCCGCTGACCGGGAATGGCTACGGTGTCGCGATGACCGACGTGGAGATCTTGAGCGAGGAACGGATCGGCGCTCCGGTGGAGCGGCTGGTGTGTCATCCGAGGCTGCCCCTCGTCGCCGGGCTGGACTCGGTGCGGCCCGCGGTGCGGGTGTGGGAGTGCGCGGACGGGCGGCTGCGGGAGGTGGGCGGGACGGGCGGTCGGCCGGACCCGTACGGCGATGCCTTCGGGTGGGACCGGTGCGAGCGCACGCCCGTGCCCGCCTGGCATCCCGAGCGGGCCGAGCTGGTGGTCTCGGCCGAGGGAAAGGTCGTCCGGTGGACGCCCGCCGGGATCGAGGACGCCGTGCACATCCCGGACGGGGCCGAGTACCGGAACCTCGCCTTCGCCCCCGACGGGCGGACCCTGTGGGGCTCGCCCTCCACGAAGGCCGGGGAGCGCTCCGACGTCATCGACCTGGACACCGGCGCCGTCGCCGTCGGGCCCTGGTGGGACACCGGGGTCGCCGCGCACCCGGGAGGCGGGCTCCTGCTCACCCTCAGCAGTGACCAGGGCGCCACCCACGGCCTCTTCGCCCGGGCGACGGGACCCGGGCCGCGGCCGCTGCACCGGGCCGTCGTCCTCGACTGCGACGGCTACGAAACGCCCCTGTTCAGCCCGGACGGACGGCACTTCGCGATCCGCGGGAACGCCTACGACAACTCGGTCGACGTCTTCGCCTTCCCGTCCCTGGAGCGCGTCCTGTCCACCCCGCTCGGCGAGCCCTCCCCCGGGTACCCGTACCCACCGGAGTGGCTGGAGTCCATGGAGGCCTGGTCCCGGCACAACCTCGCCTTCGCCGCCGACCCCGGCCTGCTGTGGGTCGGCACCCCGAGGGGCAGCCTCGTCGCCCTGGACCTGGAGACCAGGCAGGCCGAGGAGCACCCGCTCCTGGACGGCTCCCGCGTCACCGCGCTCGCCACCACCGCGACCGGCGAGTTCGTCGTGGCCGGAAGCGGGGGCGAGCTGGCCCTGCTGTCCGTGCCCGTCTGCCGTACCGCGGACTCCGCCACCGCGAGGACCGCCGTCACCGCCTTCCTCGACAGCACCCATGAGATCCCCGAGGACGGCGACCCGGAGGAACACCTCCTCCTGACCGACGGCGTCCGTACCTGGTCCGCGGACGACCTCGACACGGTCGCCACCGCCGACGACAACGACCCCACCTGGCTCCGCATCCAGGCGACGGTCAACAGCCTGCGGAACCAATAGAGAGAAGAGACCCATGGCCGACATCCAGGGCACGTACGACGATCTCTTCACCGCCGTTCCGGGCACGCTGGCGCGGTTCCTGGACGAGGGGGACGCGGGCGGCTCGGTCGCCGTGTTCGTGGACGGACAGCCGGTGGTGGACGTCTGGGGCGGTCACACCGACGCCGACCGGAGCCGGCCCTGGCAGCGGGACACCCTCGTCAACGTCTGGTCCGTCACCAAGACCATGACGGCCCTGTGCGCCCTCGTGCTCGCCGACCGCGGCGCCCTCGACCCGGACGCGCCCGTCGCCCGCTACTGGCCCGAGTTCGCGGCGGCCGGGAAGAAGGGCGTGCTGGTGCGGCACGTGCTCGCGCACACCGCGGGCCTGCCCGACTGGGATCCGCCGCTCGACATCTCCGAGCTGTACGACTGGGCCACCGCCACCTCCCGGCTCGCCGCGCAGGCGCCGGAGTGGGAACCGGGCACCGCGGCGGGCTACCACTCGCTCACCCAGGGCTTCCTGGTGGGCGAGCTGGTACGCCGGGTCACCGGCCGCACCCCGGGCACGTTCTTCGCCGAGGAGGTGGCCGGACCGCTGGGCGCCGACTTCCACATGGGCCTGCCCGAGGAGCACGACGCCCGCGTGGCCCCCGTCCTCCCGCCGCACGGCCGGGACGAGGACTACGCCGCCCGTCCGCCCGGCGCCGGAACCGCGCCGCACACCGCCGCCCTCCGCGTCCGGGACGGCAACAGCACCGCCTGGCGCCGCGCCGGGACCCCGGCCGCCGGCGGCTTCGGCAACGCCCGCTCGGTCGCGCTGGTCCAGTCGGCGCTCGCCTGCGGCGGCTCGGTCGGCGCGACCCGGCTGCTGTCGCGTGCGGGGTGCGACCGGGCCCGGGAGGAACAGTTCGAGGGCGAGGACCGGGTCCTCGGCATGACCACCCGCTGGGGCCTCGGCTACGGCCTGTTCGGCAGCTCCTGCGGCTGGGGCGGCTGGGGCGGCTCCCTGGTCATGATCGAACCCGAGTCCCGCTCGGTCGTCGCCTACGTGACCAACCAGATGCGCGAGCCCGCGGAGGACACCCGGGGTCTGGAGCTCGTGATGGCCGCCCAGGACGGAATCGAGGCCCTGCGCACGTGACGACTCCCTACCAGCGCGGGCTGCGCGACCGGCTGCTCGCGGCACCGGTCCGGCCCGCCCCCGAACCGTGGCGGCCGGTCTTCGGCCCGTACCGGAAGCCGGAGTTTCCTCCTTGCGCGGCCGTCGGCGGACTGCTCGGCATCGGGTTCGCCACCCACCCCGACACCGGTCACGACCTGGTCCTGGTCGTCTCCAGCGCGGGGCACGGTCTCTTCGACGCCGTGACCGGGGAGAGGATCGCCCGCGACCGGGACCCGGACGCCGATGTCAGTGCCGCGGACCTCACCTGCCCCGGCCTCGGCCCGCTCGCCGGGCGCCGGGTCCCGATTGCCGGGATCGACGGCGGGGGCCTGCACGCGGGGACCGGGGACGGCTGGTGGGTGGAGGTCCAGGTGCCGCGGTGGCCGGACGAGCAGGTGCTGCTCTCCAACGGCGGGCAGTTCCACAACAGCCCGCACGAGGAGGGCTGGTGGCACATCTTCCACTCCCGGTACTCCACGTTCCGGGCCGCGGGCTTCTCCCCCTCCGGCCGTACGCTCGCCGTGGCGACGAGCAGCGACCTCACCCTGTGGACACGCGCGTAAGGGTCCTGGAGGAGCGACAACCTCCAGGACCCCCGGATCAGATCGTCGAGGCGTCGATCACGAACCGGTACCGCACATCGCTGCTGAGCACCCGCTCGTACGCCTCGTTGATCTCGCTCGCGGCGATCAGCTCGATCTCCGCGCCGAAGCCGTGCTCCGCGCAGAAGTCCAGCATCTCCTGGGTCTCGCGGATGCCGCCGATGCCGGAGCCGGCGAGGGACTTGCGGCCCATGATCACCGAGAAGAGGTTCAGCGAGACGGGCTCCTCGGGGGCGCCGACGTTGACGAAGGCGCCGTCCGTCTTCAGCAGGGACAGGAACTGGTCCAGGCTCAGCGGGGCCGAGACCGTGGACAGGATCAGGTCGAAGCTGCCCGCCAGCTCCTGGAAGGTCTTCGGGTCGCTGGTGGCGTAGTAGTGGTCCGCGCCCAGCTTCAGCCCGTCCTCCTTCTTGCGCAGGGACTGCGACAGCACCGTCACCTCGGCGCCGAGCGCGTGCGCGATCTTGACGCCCATGTGGCCGAGACCGCCCATGCCGAGGATCGCGACCTTCTTGCCGGGACCGGCGTTCCAGTGCTTGAGCGGGGAGTACGTGGTGATGCCGGCGCACAGCAGCGGTGCCGCCACGTCCAGCGACAGCCCGTCCGGGATGCGCACGGTGTAGTTCTCGTCCACCACGATCTGGCGGGAGTAGCCGCCGTAGGTGACGTCGCCGTTCTTGTCGACGGCGTTGTACGTGCCGATCATGCCGCCGCCGGTGCAGTACTGCTCAAGACCGGCCTTGCAGTTGTCGCACTCGCGGCAGGAGTCGACCATGCAGCCGACGCCCACCCGGTCACCGACGGCGAACTTGGTGACGCCGGAACCGACCTCGGCGACCACACCCGCGATCTCGTGGCCGGGGACCATCGGGAAGATGGCCTCGCCCCAGCCCTCGCGGGCCTGGTGGATGTCCGAGTGGCAGATACCGGCGAACTTGATGTCGATCAGCACATCGAACTCGCCGACCGCGCGGCGCTCGATGGTGGTGCGCTCCAGCGGTGCCTTGGCAGCGGGGGCGGCATACGCAGCGACAGTGGTCATGGGAGCGGTTCTCCTAGAGGTCGTGCGCCCGGCTGCCTTCCGTCCGGGCACGTCCACCACCCTGCCGCTCCCGCCGGCCGCCACCCAGCCCACCGCTTTGCGTACGTCCGCTGTGCCTACTACTGACGGGGTCAGGCTGGTGTGCGTACGACCGGGAATACTGGAAGCCATGGACGTACAGCCCGAATCCCCGCAGGAGCAGGGGCCCGGCGGCCTGGACCGGCGGGCCGAGCTCAGCGAGTTCCTGCGCACCCGGCGTGCCCGGCTGAAGCCGGAGGACGTGGGGCTGCCCACCTTCGGACGGCACCGCAGGGTGCCGGGGCTGCGCCGGGAGGAACTGGCCCAGCTGGCCGGGGTCTCGGTGGCGTACTACACGCGTCTTGAGCAGGGCAACGGACGCAATGTCTCGGCGGAGGTGCTGGACTCCATCGCGCGGGCGCTGCGGCTGAGCAGCGCCGAGCACCAGCATCTGACGCATCTGGCGAAGCCCAAGCAGCACCGGAAGAAGCCCGCCGAGCGCGCCCAGCAGGTGCGCCCTGCGCTGCGGCACCTGCTGGACTCGATGACGGAGGTCCCGGCGTACGTGACGGGCCGCCGCTCCGACATCCTGGCCTGGAACCGTATGGCCGCCGCCCTCTTCGGCGACTGGGGCGCGCTGCCGCCGCAGGAGCGCAACTGGGCGCGGCTGGTGTTCCTGAACCCGGACTACCGCGAGCTGTTCGTGGACTGGGACCAGAAGGCGTACGACATGGTCAGCTATCTGCGCATGGACGCGGGCTGCCATCCGGACGACCCGAAGCTGTCCGCCCTGGTCGGTGAACTGTCCGTGAAGAGCGAGAAGTTCCGGCTGCTGTGGGCGACCCATGACGTCAAGGAGAAGACCTACGGCGTCAAGCGCATGCGCCATCCGCTGGTCGGCGATCTGACGCTGTCCTTCGAGTCGTTCCCGCTGGCCGACGGCAGCGAGCAGTTCCTGGTCACCTACCACGCCGAACCGGGCACGCCGTCCGCCGAAGCCCTGCGGCTGCTGGCCAGTTGGGGCGCGGACGCGACCCGGGCGGGCACCGGGACCGCGCGGCCCTGAGCGCTTCTCATCCAGCTCTTATTCCGGCCTTACCCCTTCATCACGCGCCGTCCC
>NZ_FLSP01000110.1 GCF_900091315.1 Streptomyces sp. DI166 | reverse complement strand
AGCGGTCAGACCGCCGCCATCCGCGTACCTCATGACGAGGATGTAGCACCACCAACGCCCGTTGTCACCCCACCCTTTCAACCTCAGCTGCAACAGTCGCTGTTCAGCGATGTCGGCATAATGCTCGGACAGCTCGACGCCTATGAACTGGCGACCTTCGCTCAAGGCGGCGACGCCGGTCGTCCCGGAACCGGCGAACGGGTCGAGGACCGTTCCGCCTGGCGGGCAGATCTTCACCAGCTCCTGCATCACTTCTACGGGCTTCTGGGTGATGTGCACGCGGCCCTTCCTCGGCTGGCTGGCTGTGTAGAGGCCGGGCAGGTAGACGGGGTTGCGGTTGGCGTCGACGGGACCCTTGGTTCCCCACACGATGTACTCGCACGACTGCTTGAGTCGGCCCTTCTGCGGCCGGGAGACCGGCTTGTGCCACGAGGCGATCCCGCGCCAGGTCCAGCCAGCGGCCTGGAGTGCATCCGTCGTCGTCGGTAGCTGTCGCCAGTCGGTGAAGACGAGCGCGGTGCCGGACTCGACGGTCGCGCGATAGGACTCGGTGAGCAGGAGGGTGAGCCAGAAGCCGTACGAGCGCTGGTCTCGGTTTTCGCCGGGGAAGTTGGCGAGATCGTGTTCGGCGTCGGCCGAGGTGTACTTCGCGCGCGCGGAGCGGCCGGTGCGCTCGCTACTCGTTCGGCCGCCGCTGTTGTAGGGCGGGTCGGTGATCACGGCGTCGACGCTGTTGTCGGGGATGCCGGCGAGGGCGGTCAGCGCGTCGCCTCGGTGCAGGGTGTACGGCATTGCGCGGTTCTCTCTTTCAAGGGGGCGGTCGTGCGCCCGTTTCTCCGTTCCCGGAGAGAAGCGCACGTCGGCATGGGTCGCTCCGCGGAACTGCGAAAGCAGCCGCCGTGGCGAGCAATGCGCTGGAGGTTAGCCCCGAATTCCGGCCGCACCCAACGAAGCGGAACTCAGCTCAGCGCCCCGAAACCGCCTGAAGCACAGGCCGTTTGGTGCGGCCGTACTTCGCCCCTACAGTCTCGCCGTGTTCGCAGGACGGAACCTGGTTCCGCCCCTGCTGAGCTGTGTCGATGAGTGCCGTTCCGTCCAAGGGACCGCGTGTCTGACACCTCACCGACTGGCTTCCTAATCGGCGAAGGGGACTCCCCATGTGGCGAGTGAGATTACGAGCGCGGCTGGCTGCCGCTTTCCAATAAGGGGCCAGCGGCCGGGAGTTAGCACTCCCGGCCCTGGTTTCCCCGGCTCTCCCAGGGATTGCGAATTAATAACCGGCGCGGTGCCAGCGACCTTTTCGACGAGAACGCCCGTACCGCGCTGCCTACGAGTAAGGAGCTGCCGATGCAGCATGCCCAGGCGCGCCCCTCCCCGGGGCCATCCCTCTCCTGCCGGTCGGCGTTCGGCCCGCGCCCGTGAAGAAGGCCATTGCCATAGCAGGGGCCGTGGCGCTCGGCCCGACGTTGTTGATAGCGCCGGTCGCTGTCGCTCTCGCTGGTTCCAGCAGTGCTCAGGCCGCCTGTTCCGCAGACGGTGCACAAGCTGTGGACAGCGCGGCGGTCGCGAAGCAGGTGGAGTCCATCCTCAAGGGCGGCGACAAGGGGTCTGTGTCCGTTCCCGGGCTGGATGACCCCGAGGAGCAGATCCCGAACGCCCAGACAGTCCAGGCCACTGGCATCGCAATGAAGGTGCCGGCGCGGGGGCAGATCGTTGCCCTGGCCACGGCTCTGCAGGAGTCGGGGTTGCGGAATCTGGATTATGGCGATCGGGATTCGCTCGGTCTCTTTCAGCAGCGGCCCAGCCAGGGTTGGGGTACGGCTGCTGAGGTTCGTGATCCGGTGCACGCCTCGACGAAGTTCTACGAGGGCCTGCTCAAGGTCTCGGGCTGGCAGTCGATGACCGTCGCCCAGGCCGCCCAGGCGGTTCAGAAGAGCGGCTTTCCCGACGCGTACGCGAAGTGGGAGCCGCTGGCCACAGCGCTCCAGAAGGCCATCGCCAAGTCGCTCGGCCAGGACGGAAGTTCCGGCAAGGGCAGCGACACCGGTGGTGAGGACGAGCAGACGTCCTCCTCGGCGGCCACCGCGTGCGGCACCGGCGGGGACGGGTCCTCGTTCGGCCCGATTCCCGTGGGGTCCCTCCCCGAGGGCTACAAGATCCCGGCCAGTGCGCCCAAGTCGGTGCGTACGGCGATCCGTTGGGGCCTTGGTCAGCTCGGTACGCCGTATCAGTGGGGCGGCGACTGCTCGGATCCGCACGGTCAGGACCCGATGGGCCGGTGCGACTGCTCGTCCCTGATGCAGGCGTCGTACAAGGCCGGCGGTGTCTCGATCTCCCGGACCACGTACACGCAGGTCAAGGAGGGCAAGGCGGTCAGCGTCGATGCCCTCAAGCCGGGTGACCTCCTGTTCACCCGCGGCACGGCCGCAGCGCCCGAACACGTCGGGATGTTCATCGGTCAGGGCTTGATCCTGCAGGCCCCGAAAACCGGTGACGTGGTCAAGATCTCGACCCTCGCCGAGTGGCGTGCGGACATCGTCGCCGCCCGCCGGGTCGTCTGACCAGCTTCTTCTCCCTCTCCCCTCGCTCCATCTCCTCTCGGGCCCTCGCGCGCCCAAAATCGCACTGGAGTTCCAAGTGAAGCTCATGCAGCACGCCCAGTATCTGGCGTACAACCCCGGCATCACACCGAAGGAGGGCGGGCTTCCCGGCCTCAGCGTGCTGAAGAACGTCGTCTCCTCGATCAACCTCTACAGCATCATCGCGGTGGTCGGCGCGCTGGCCATATCCGCCCTCGTCTGGGCCTGGGGCCACCACAGCGGTGGCCACCAGGCGGAGGCGAACGGCAAGAAGGGGACCGTCGTCGCCGCCGGCTGCGCCCTGCTGCTCGGGGCGGCCAACGGCATCGTCGCGTTCTTCTCGGCGATGGGGACGCAGGTCCACTGATGTCGAGGAAACGTTCCCGCACCGCTCAGGAGCGCACCTACGGGGCGCATTCCTCGGTCCTTCGGCGTGTCGCTCTCGGCAGCATCGTGCTCGCGGTGCTGCTGGCGATCTCCGGACTGCTCGCGTACTTCACTCGCCCGGAGCCCGCAGCCTCCGCGGCCCCCACTCCGGCGAGGACGTCCGCCCCGGAGTCGGCCTCGCCGGAGACGACTAATGGCAAGCGTGAGGCCGTCGCGGCGCCGCCCCGGACGAGCGATCCGATCGCCTTCGCCAAGGCGGCCACCAAGGTCCTTTGGTCGTACGACACCCGCTCCATCTCCCGGGCCGAACATGTGGCCGGGCTCAAGCGGTGGATGACCGACGAGAAGAAGTACGCCGACTGGGCGTCCGTCACCAACCAGATCCCCAGCCCGGTGCTGTGGTCGCGGATGCACGACAACCGCCAGCACGCCAGCGCCACGATCGGCGAGGGCCACTACCCGCAGGCGTTCAAGACCGCCCTGGCCCAGGACCCCGGCGCGATCACCGAGGCGTACGTCTACGCCGTCACGGTCACCGGCAAGCAGGCCATCGCCTGGAAGGGCTCCGGCGCCGGAGCCGAGTCGCGCTCCACGACGCTCGCCGTCCAGTGCCGTCCCCACCACGACTGCGCCCTCGTCGGCGTGCTGCCGAGCGTCGCGCCGTGATCGCCGCCGCTCCCGAAAGGAGGTGCCCTCATGGGGGCTTGTGACCTGCCTCTGATGCAGACGATGTGCAACACCATCGGCGGCGTCGTCGGATCGACAGGCGAGGCCGTCACCGATGGCATCGGCGCCTGGATCGCCAAGTCGATGGGCGAGATGGCCCAGGCCGCCGCCGAGCTGGCGTCGAAGGCCGTCGACAGGACGACGGCCATCGACCTGAATGCCGAGTGGTTCAGGAGCAACTACGAGTTGCTGCTGCCGATCGGCCTCATTCTGACCGTCGGCACGTTCTCCCTGCAGCTCGCCCGCGCCGCCTGGCGCCGGGACGAACGCGCCCTGGCCCAAGCGGTCAGCGGCACGGTGGCCGGTGTCCTGTTCGCATTCGCTGCCATCGCCTGCACCACCGTGGCGATCACCGTCGTCGACGCCCTCAGCTCCGGCCTGTTCAAGGCGGCCAACACCTCCATCGACGACGCCGTTCGCCGCATCATCGCGGTCAACAACCTGGGGCCCATGTACGCCCTGGGCTGGACTCTTCCAGCCATCGCCGCGCTCGGCAGCGCGATGGGTGCCTTCTTGTACTGGGCGGTGATGGTCGCTCGGAAGGTCGGCATCCTGGTCCTGGTCACGCTCGCCGTGTTCGCCGGGGCCGGGGGCGGCTGGGAAGTGGCCCGGCGCTGGCGTCGCGGCTGGATCGAGGCCACCGCGACTCTGATCGTCTCGAAGCTGCTGATGACGATCGTGTTCCTGCTGGGCGTCTCGGCCATGGGCAAGAGTGACGCCTCGGACGGGATCAGCGCGCTGTCGGACGTTCTGGCGGGCGTCGTCGTCATGGTCCTGGTGATGCTGTGCCCGTACGCGACGTACAAGTTCGTGCACTGGGCGGCCGACGGCTCCGGCCATGACGACCTGCACCGTACGGGCGTCGCCGGGGTGGCGGTGGCCGCCGGCGCGGCCAAGACCGCGGGCCAGCTCGCGATGCAGGCCGGCACCGGCATGCGTGCTCCGCAGGGCCCGTCGAAGGTTCCGGGCCAGGGCTGGGGCGGTGTCGCCTCCGGCATCGACCCGACCGGCGGATCCGCCGACGGCGACAACCCGAAGCAGACCCACTTCCGCTTCGGCGAGGACCCGAACGCCACCGGCGACAAGGGCCGGGCACTGATCCGTCGGCCTCCCACCGATGGTGACCGCGGGCAGCCGCTGATCCAGCGTCCCGGCCAGGGCACGGCGGCCGACGCGGCACCGGTCTCCTCCGGGCCGACGCCCCAGGGCGCGGCGGTGGCCCAGCCGCGGGTCACGCACCTGGATCCGCCGGCACCCCGGCGTCCCGGGCCGGTGGGCGGGCCGTCCGCGCAGGGCGGTGCCACGCCGCAGCGGTGGGTCTATCCCGAGCCGCCGGCTGGATCGGGCTCGTAGCCCTCGCCTGACGGGGCGTGCGGCAACGGTCGCCTCCGGCGCCGCGCGCCCCGTCTCCCCTCTCTTCTTTCTTGCTCGCCACGTTCCAAGGACGGCTTCGACATGCTTTCCGACACCTCTCAGCCTGACGGCCCTGCCACCGTGAAGTTCCCGCATCGCTCGCGGCGCGGTGTCCTGCTCGGCCTGTCGGCCCCTCAGCTGATCGTCGTCACCGTCACCGGCCTGCTGCTGCTCGCGGTGTTGCTCACCTCCGGCGTCGCCGGGGCACTCAAGCTCATACCCCTGTGGGCGGTGATCCTGGCGGCGGTATTCGTTCGCCATCGCGGACGGTCCCTCGCCGACTGGGCGCCCATCGCCGCGCGGTTCACCCTGCGCCGCTTCCGGGGCCAGCTCATCTGGCTCGCCCGGCCGTCCACCCGGCCACGGCGCGAGGGCCTGCTCCACCTGCCCGGCACCGCGGCTTCGCTGCGTGTGGTCTCCGCCCCTCGCGGCAGCTTCGGCGCCGTGCACGATCCGCATCACGGCACCCTCACCGCCGTCGTGAAGGTCTCCTCCCGTGCTTTCGCCCTACTTGACCCCGCCACCCAGGCCAGCAACGTCGCAGGCTGGGGCCGCACACTGGCGGCTCTGGCGCGCACGGGGCACATCGCCCGGGTCCAGGTCCTGGAGCGCACGGTGCCCGACTCCGGCGACGCGCTCAACCGCTACTGGCACGAGCACGGCAACGAGGCGACTCCCGTGGCCGGCCCCATCTACCGTGATCTGCTGGCCGCCGCCGGCCCCGCCGCCGCACCGCACGAGGCGTACGTCGCGCTCGCCCTCGATCTCAAGGCCGCCCGCCGTCTGATCAACCAGGCGGGCGGCGGGCTCACCGGCGGCTTCACGGTCCTGGCCCAGCTCACCGCCACCTTCGACCAAGCCGCCCGCAACTCCGGGCTCGCACCCAGCAGCTGGCTGGACGCGGCCGAGATCGCTGCCGTGATCCGTACCGCGTACGACCCGAAGGCGTCGGCGGCCTTGGACCAGTGGTCGGCCTCGGGCCGCCCGCAGGCCGAGCCCGCTGCCGCCGGCCCCGTCGTTCTGGTGGAGAAGGCCGACCGGATCCAGACCGACTCGGCCCACCACGCCACGTTCTGGATCGAGAACTGGCCCCGCATCGAGACCTCACCCGGCTTCCTGCACCAGCTCCTGTTCACGTCCGGTGTGCGCCGCACACTCTCGCTGACCTACGAGCCCAAGGGCCTGGACTCGGCCCTCAAGGACGTACAGCGCCGCAAGGCCACTGTGATCGCCGACGCCGCCGAGCGGCAGCGCAAGGGGCAGGTCGACTCCGAGGAGGACTCGGTCGAGTACGCCGACATCAAGCAGCGCGAGCGCCAGCTGATCGCCGGGCACGCCGACGTCGCCCTCACCGGCCTGCTCACCGTGAGCGCCGACACCGACGAGCAGCTCAACGCCGCCTGCGCCGCGATCGAGACGGCCGCCGTCGCCGCCCTCGTCGACCTGCGCCTTCTGACCTGGCAGCAGGCCGAGGCCTTCACCAACGCCGCCCTGCCCCTCGCCCGCCCGTAGCGCACGCATCCGCACCACCATCTCGCGCTCTACCGAAGGGCACTCCCATGCCGACCGAGCCCCTGCCCGAACTGGCTCCGGACTTCGTCCCGTTCGCCACCGCCGCGCTCGACTTCCACCAGGCGATCAACATGCCGGTCGCTCCGGTCGCCGCTGGCCGTGCCGAACTCGACGCCCTGCACGCCCACGTCGTCGCGTTGTACGGGCTGCTCGACGCCCACACCGCCCGCACCACACCGGTGGCCAGGGCGGAGGGCGACCATCTGCGGGCGTGCCGGATCCGGCTGTGGCAGGCAGCCGAGCACCTCCACGCAGCCTTCCACGCCGCCCCACACCCCGGCTCCGGCCGCCTCCCCACCCGGGAGGCGTGCCGGGCCCGGCTGCCCGAGGGAGCGCCCGAACTCACCGTGTGCCAGCGCCACCTGGCCACCGCCACCCGCGTCCGCCGTGACCACACCCCGGCCGATCTGCGCGACCCCTTCACCGGCCTCACCCGCCACTGACCGCCAGGAGCACCACCCCCATGCCTTCTCGCACCCGTGCCAGCGCCAGCCCGCTGTTCGTCCCCCGCAAGAGCGACCGCCGCACGGCGCGCGCCGCCCGCCACCAGTTCGCCGCCGCCCGCGACCAGGCCCGGCACGCCGCACGCCCCGCAGCCCGCCCGACGGCACCCGGTCACGACCCCGAGCTGCGGGCCACCTACCCGGCCGCCGGTCGACCCGGTCCGGAATCCGCCCGCGGCGGCCGACTAAAGCTCCCCGCCCACCGGATGACCACGGCCACCGCCTCCGGCGCCTACCCGTTTCTCGCTGAGGGCGGCCTCGGCGCGCAGGGCATCTACATCGGCCGCGACGTGCACGCGGAAGCGGCCTTCACCTACGACCCGTTCGCCCTCTACGGACGCCTCGACGGCTTCACCAACCCCAACATCCTGCTGGCCGGCATCATCGGCATGGGCAAATCCGCCCTGGCCAAGTCCCTCGCGGTGCGCGCCGTGGCCTTCGGATACCGGATCTACGTGCCCTGCGACCCGAAGGGCGAGTGGACCGTCGTCGCCCAGGAGCTGGGCGGGCAGACCATCGCGCTCGGCCCCGGTCTGCCCGGGCGCCTGAACCCCCTGGACGCACCCGCCCGGCCGTACGGCGTCAGCGAGGACGACTGGAGGGGCGAGGCCCGCAAGCGACGGCTGCTGCTGCTCGGCTCGCTCGCGAAGACGGTCCTGGGGCGCGAACTGCATCCCATGGAGCACACCGCCCTTGATGTGGCACTCGACCAGGTCGTCGCCCACGCCGAGGCCAACGGCACCACGCCGCTGCTGGGCGAGGTCGCCTACGTCCTCGGCTCCCCCGAGCGGCTCGATGCCGCGCTCGGCGAGTTGTCCGGCCGTCTCGGCCATGCCGCCGAGGACCTGGCCCACGCCCTGCGCCGACTCGTGCACGGTGATCTGGCCGGGATGTTCGACGCGCCGAGCACCGTGGCGTTCGACCCCAGTGCGCCGATGCTGTCCATCGACCTGTCGCGCCTCGGCGGCGCGGGCGATGACACCGCGCTCGTCCTGGCGATGACCTGCGCCTCCGCCTGGATGGAATCCGCGCTCGCCGACCCTGCCGGAGGACGGCGCTGGGTGATCTACGACGAGGCCTGGCGCGTCATGCGCCACGTCGCGCTGCTGGAGCGGATGCAGAGCCAGTGGAAGCTCTCCCGCGGTCTGGGCATCGCGAACCTGATGGTCATCCACCGTCTCAGCGACCTGCTGGCCGCGGGTGATGCCGGCTCCCGGGGCCGGGCCCTGGCCGAGGGCCTGCTCACCGACTGCTCCACCCGAATCATCTACCGCCAGGAAGCCGACCAACTCGCTGCCGCCGCATCCCTGTTGGGGCTTACCGGCGTCGAGACCCAGGCCGTATCCGCTCTCACCAAGGGGCGTGGTCTGTGGAAGGTCGCGGGCCGATCGTTCATTACTCAACATCTTTTGCATCCGCGGGAGCGCGAGTTGTTCGACACGGACGCCCGGATGTCCGCGATCACGAGTCCTTGATCATTCCCGCCGCTCGGGGGCCGGCGTCAGGTCCCGGCCCGCGGTTCTTCCCGCCCGAGCGTTCCTAGGAAGTCCGCCTTCATGCCTCAGCAGTACACGATCCGCCGCGTGGTGCACCGGCTCGTCCAGCGCTACCTCCGCGCAACTGCGGTCAACGCCTCTCACAGCCATATCCCCCTGGCCACGGGCCCGTTCGGAGTCCTTGACGAATCCCGGCGGCTCGACGTCCGCCAGGCTCCGCCGTCCAACGAAACGGGCCTCCGTCATGGCTGACCGGGCACCGACCACACTCGGTGGCAACCTCCCTGTGTCTCGTTTCGCCGCGTCGGTGTCAGAGCGCCACGTCGCTTCCACAGCCCGCAAGCCGAACGACCGTGCGGACCTTGCGGCGTTCGCCGAGGGACTCGCCGCTCGACTGCCCGGCTCATGGACCGTCTTCCCCCATGAGCACGCCGCGTACGCCGATCAGTTCCCGCTCGCGCAGCGGCTCTGGGACCTCGGGCATGTGCAATGGGCCTTCGATCAGTTCGTGCTGTCCCGGGACGCCGTTCTCACCAGCGACACCGGTTGCGAGTTGGTCGTCGTCGACCGCCCGCGGCGCAAACGTGAGTTCCTGATCGCCGCCTTGCAGCCGAGCGGCAGCGATGTCCCGGACCGGGTGAACGCGCCCAACGGCATCGTCGTCGACGCGGACCCGGTGCGCGCGGCTTCGGCGGTGGCCAACCGACTGCTCCCCCGCTACGAGCAGGCCGTACATGAGGCCCGCATTGAACAGGTCGCCACGGCGGTAGCTGCCGGCGAGCGGGTCCTTGCCGAGTGGGACGCAATCTCCGACAGCCTGTGCGACGCCGACCATTGGCCCCTCGACGAGCGCTACGACCTGCGCCAGCAACAACGGGACGCGGAGATGTGGGCTCTGTTCGCTCCCTTCCTCGACCACGGCCCTGCCCTGGTCGCCCACGCCGAGGAGATGCTCCCGTTCCTGGATCCGGAGGATCGTGCGGAGGGGCGGTGGCCGTACCGGCTACGGGTGCTGCGCGAGGCACTGGAGGGCGGCGCACGTGTTCAGGCCGACTTCGAAGCCGTCACCGGTGCGCTACTGCCGGATCACCCTCGCGCCGAGGCCGCGTTCGCGAACGCCGTCGTCGAGCGCAATGCCGAGGGCTGGCACTACTCCCTGACCTGGATGGAGAACGGCGGCGCGCTCGTCGAGATGGCACGAGCCGAGCGGGCTCTGCACGGCCGTACGCACAGGCCCCAGCAGTCCACGCAGGTCCAGGCCGCCCGAGCCCGGTCCCCGCACGCGATCCGCCAGAGCGTCGCGACGCCGGCGGTGTCCGCCGCTGCGGCGCCGCCCGGCCTCCTCCCACACGGCCGCGTGCGCCGAGCGCGCTAGCGCAGATTCCCCGGCCCCGCCAAATCCGTCTTCGGGCCACATCCTCGTTCTCCGCACGGCCCTGACCTCTGCGAGGTGCACTTCTCGTGGCAGAAATACCCCCGCACATCACCATCGCCCACCACAACCAGTACGGCGTCGTGGCCGCGCTGTCGCACGACAACCACGTCGCCGATCACATGCTGCGACGGGTCGGCTTCGAGCGGCTGCCCGGCAGCCGCATGTACGCCCTCACCGAGCCGGACCGCGACCTGACGCGGCGCGGACAGCAGGCCGTCCAGTCCCTGCGCGCCGCGCAGTACAGCGTCACACTCCTTCTCCCCGGCGAGCTGGACGATCACGACGTCGTGGTCGTCCCAGTGGAGCCTGAAGCCGGCGGCTTCGTTCGTGGTGAGGTAGATGTTCGCCTGGACGTGCTCGCGGGCCCACCACTGCAGGGCTCGGCAGGCCACCTCCATCGTGGGATCGAACACGTTGGACTGGTCCAGGACCAACGTGGCACCCTCGCGGAGCAGGCCCGCCAGGAGCCGCATGTTCACCATGTCGACGCTCTGGCCGCGGCGGCTGACTTCCTGGTTGAGGTACCGGCTCGGGTGCAGTTCCTCTCCGTCGCGGAACATGCGGAACTGCGGGTGGGCGAGGGTCCGCCGCATCGTCATGTCCAGCAGTCGCTGTGGGGTCAGCATTCGCTCGGTCAGCGCGGTGTCCGTGAGGCTGCCGCGGGCGAAGGCTCCTCCGAGGCCCTCGGGGCCGTTCCACCCCAGCGCCTGCTCGATGCCACGTATCAGTCGGTGCTCCATGTTCTCCCCATTTTTCGGGCGGAAACGGGCTGCCCGGTACGGGGACCGCGCAGGATCACACGGTCCCCGTCCGGTCGTGTGCTGGCTGTTACACGGGATGGTTCAGGCCGTCGCCATCGGGCCACGGGCCGTCACCGCCGCCGCCCTGCGACGGGTCGGAGGCGCTGGTGTCGTTGCGGTCGTGTACGGCCGTCAGAACCTCGACGGCCACGAGCAGGCCACCAGGCGCCGGGGGTGCGTTCTCGTTCACCGCGTACTCCTTCCACTTCGTTGCCCACCGGGGGCTCCGATGGACGGTCCTGGGGGCCAGGTCCAACCTGGGGAGCTGTGCGGCTGGAACTGCAGAGGTCGGGCCAACGCGTTGCCGGGCACTAGGCGTCTTCCTGCACCAGCCCTCGCCCACCCCCGTGCCCAACCTGCTTCAGGCGGCGGGCAGTCGCACATCACGGCCGTGATATCTCTTCGGTGATCCAGTGGGTTTTGGACAGCGCCGAACAGCGGCGTCGGGCCTCCGCACCGGACTCCCTTTGGGCCGGGCAGAGTTCAACCGAGCCTCGGCTGGTGGGTTTGGACGCTGGGACCGCGCGGCAAAGTAGATCTGCGGGACGTTGAACAGCTGGAGATGCGCCTGATCACCTAGAGGTGAGACCGGGATGGCTGGCGAGGTGGAGCGGCACTGCTCGGTGTGCCGTGCGACGCTCAGCCGTTTCAATGCGGGAACGCGGTGTGGGCCCTGTCAGAGGGGCGGCGCAGTGCCCCGGGTCGAGGAGGGGTTCTGGGCGGATCCCGCAGTTGAGGCAGCAGTCCGGGCCTGGGACCTTGGTGTGGTCGTGCGGCTCTTCCGTCAGCACACCGGCCTCTCACAGGCAGCAGTCGCTCGGCTCGTCAACATTGATCAGGCCGAGGTGAGTCGGCTTGAGCGGGGCCGGAAGAAGATCCGTGACCGCCGCCAACTTGCCCAGTGGAGCGAGGCTCTCGGAGTGCCCGTTGGACTCCTGGGTGCGCTGCCCGACGCAGACCGACCCTCGTCAACCGCGGACAGCTCCCGTGGCCGCCTCGCCCTTCAGGAAGGACCGGGGCAGCTCCTCCTGCCGGCAGGGCGGAACCTGCCGCCCACGGCACTTCCCACGCTGACCGGGTCAGCGGCCTCCTTACAGAGGGACGCCCTCTGGCTCACGTCCAGCCGGGAGGCCGAGGCATGGAGTCGGATGCCGCTCAGGGCGCTGTTCGCCGTGCGCCACGGCGAAGTCGGGACAGAGCGGCACTTCGTCATGGACGTGCGCGGGGGCGACCGCGACCAACTGGGCAGCTCTTTCGCGATCCCCATGGCATACGAACTCGACGATCTCACCTACGGAATCCTCTGGGCCACGGCGGGGTTCGACTCCGCAGTCCTCGGCGACGACGCAGCATTACACGGGAATCTCGCTCTTCTGTCCCAGCCCCGATTAGGAACTGACAGTCGGCCGATCGCTGCTGATGCCCTCACTGACGGTTCCCAGATGCTCGTCGGCTCGCGAGCGTGCGCCCGCTTCATCCTCGACCAGCGCGATGAGCTGGCCGGCGATCCGGTCTTCTGGACCCGCGAACAGCGGGGGGAGGAGGCTGCGACCTGGCTACTCTTCGAGCATAAGCACCGCTACCTCCGGACGATGGCTCCCACGCGTGCACACGACGGCGTCGGACGAGCCTTCTGTATCCCCCACCAGGAGGTCGTCGCCTCGCCCTTGTACGAGCGCGTGTTGTTGTTCCTTGCGATCGCGTTGATGGAGTCGTACGGCGTCACGACCTGGGTGACCGACGAGACGGACCTCCAGCAGACGGAGGGCTTCGCGCTTGTGCCGGGACACAGGGCCGCCATAGCGACCTGGGTACGGGCCGAAGGCGCTCCACAGACTGCTCTGACCGCCGGGGCGCGTTCGCTGCGAGCCTTCGCGGACATCACCGGGCACGCGCGAGCCCACACCGTCACCACGGGAACGACTCCCGGCGAACGCCTGGCGGCGACTTCGGACTATCTCGGCCTTGACCGTGCCTGGCTGATCCGCCGCTGTGGAGAGCTTGCCGCTGTGGGCACCACCGGGCTCGCCAGGCCACGAAGTCGCCACCTCAGCCTCGATGCCCTGGATCGGGCCTGCGCATACGTGGCAGTCGAGTTGCAGCCCGAAGCTGGCGCTCCTGTAGGGGCGACCCGATAGCCTGCTCGGAAAGATCTCCGAGGAAGAGATCCAACCAGGCTGAGCCGGATGGGAAGTTGGAGCAATGGCGGGCGTGACGCGAACGGTGGCTGTCTACTCTCTCGGTGGCACCATCGCGATGACCACCGACCCGGCGACCGGAGGGGTTGTGCCGGCGCTCTCCGCGCATGATCTCCTGGCTGCCGTGCCCGGCCTGGACCGTCACGGCATCGACCTGCGCGTGCATGACTTTCGCCGGGTGCCCGGCGCCTCGCTCACCTTCGACGACCTCACGGAGCTCGGCGCGGCGATCGACAAGACCCTCGACGGCGGCGACGTCGACGGCGTTGTGATCACACAGGGCACCGACACCATCGAGGAGACCGCGTTCTTCCTCGACCTCCACCACGGACACGACCAGCCGGTCATCGTCACCGGAGCCATGCGCAACCCCACCATGGCCGGCCCGGACGGACCGGCCAACCTGTACGCCGCCGTCCTCGCCGCAACCGACCCGCAACTGCGTGGCGCCGGGGTGCTGGTCGTCCTGAACGACGAGATCCACGCGGCACGCCATGTCCGTAAGTCCCACACCACCAGCCCGGCTGCCTTCACATCACCCGGCGCCGGACCAATCGGCCGGATCGCGGAGGACCGTGTACGGCTGGCTTCCCCGCTGCCCACGCGAGTCGCCCCCCTGGCGCCGGCTGCTCGTGACGCACGCGTGGGCCTCTACACGGTCAGCCTCGGCGACGACGGCACGCTGCTCGAGGCGTGGGACAGCCTGTGCGACGGGCTCGTCGTTGCCGCCTTCGGTGTGGGGCATGTCCCCCAGCGGCTCGTCGAGAGCCTCGAACGGCTGGCCGCACGCATCCCCGTGGCCCTCGCCTCGCGCATCGGCAACGGTCCGGTCCTGACCGGAACGTACGGCTTCCCCGGGTCGGAGAAGGACCTGATCGGCCGGGGACTCATCCCGGCCGGCAACCTCGGCCCGTACCAGGCACGCCTCCTGCTCCAGGCCTTGCTCGCCCAGGGCGCGGACCAGGAGACGATCACCTCGAAGTTCTCCGCCCTCGCGTGCTGACCCACGAACCTCACCCCATCCGAGAGGACCCATATGCGTGCCCACGTGCTGAACACCGGCAGGACGTTCGGCGTCACCTTCGACCACGGCGAGGACTTCTTCGACGCGCTCTCCGCGTTCTGCCGTGACCACGGGGTGCGGCAGGGCTACATTCCCTCGTTCATCGGCGCGTTCGCCGAAGCCGAGATCGTCGGCGCCTGCGGGAAACTCGAAAACCCGGACGCCCCGGTCTGGGACAGGACGCACGTCACCAACGTCGAGGCCTTCGGCGCGGGAACAATCGCCCACGATCCGGAGACGAGGGGCATCCTGCCGCACATCCACGTGTCGGCCGGGCTGAAGGCACTGTCCGCCGACGGCCGCACCAGCCACCTCCTGCGCGCCACGGTCCAGTTCCTGAGCGAGCTCTACGTCGTCGAGGTGATCTCGCCAGCCATGACCCGGCCTCGAAACCCTGAGTTGTACGACGTGCCACTGCTCACCTTCGGCGCACCGGAGTGATGCCCTCGCCCGTCGAGCACCCAGCCAACGGATCCATCACGGGGCAGACCCTCAGTCCGCTCGGAGATCCGCCACGATTCGATCCGCCTCGATCCGGGCGAGCCCCATCCGGGGGTCACCCGGATCCGCATGCGGACCGAGGATCTTCGTGCAGAAGAACAACGACATAAGCTTGCCGTCCCGGCTCTCCAGGTCCCGCCGCCGCTCCCGCCGGACACGCTCGGCCAACTCCGGGAGAACGAGGGAGTTCCCCCACAGCCACGCGGCATCCAGGCCCCGCGGAGCCATCCCCCAGTCCTCCCAGTCGAACAGACAGAACTGCGGGGTGGTCATGTTCGCCCAGTTCAGATCCGCGTGCGCCGGCGCCCACTCCCCGATGGTCGTATCCGATACCCCCGGGAACGTCTCCTTGATCGCGGCTGTGACTCCTGCCGGAGTGATCGCGATGGTATCCGGCGTCGCCACGCGTGTCGTGCGCTGCTCAGCGAGAGCGTCCAGCGAGCTGTTCAGCGCCTTCCACCACTCCTCGGACAGCGCGAAAACCGAATCCGGACTCACTGGCTCCCCGTGAAGCAGCTCGGTCTCGTCGGCGCGCCACATCGCCGCTCCAGCCGTGTCGCTCCAGGACACACCCTGCAACCACGCGGGCTTCGCAACGCCGTCCAGAACGGCAGCGCACTCCGTACCGTTCCAGCCCTGCCCTTTGACCTTTTCGAGCAGACGCCGCTCGATCCGTACCCACGTTCCACGGTCCGTTCGCGCACCAACCGTTCGACGCTTCCGGACCACCGACTCCGGCTCCACTCGCACGTCGAGCGCGCGCTCCACACGTTCGAGTACCTCGTCAACCGACTGAACGCGCAAATCGATGGAAGTGACCGTCGGCAATGACGCTGTCATGGAGATCCTTGGCTACTGTGCCGCGATACTGACAAGAAGCAGCCCCACGCGTGATCGCTCTTGCTCCGGTGCTTCTCCGTCCCACGGTAACGAACGCTGTCCCGCTGCAATATCACGCACGTGATGTGCTCAGAGCAGCTCCGAGGTGCAGAGTCGGGCCGACAGGAGCACCGGATCCCACGATCGCGAAGCCGCCACCTCTCGACTACGTGAAGCGGTCCGCTCACCGTGAGCTTGACTCTGAAGCTGATCGGAAAATCGATGTCCGGGAGGGCAGGCGCCAGCATCCGGGCCGCGTGCGGACCGGATGACGGTGAGACGGGCCGGTCAGGCTGATGCCGGTGTGAGGGCGACTTCGTGGCCGAGGGCCTGGAGCTGGCGGACGAGGTCGCGGGTCTTGCGGGCGGGGTCGAGGTGGCGACGGTGCCAGTTAGCGCCGAGTTCCTGGTAGGAGGCGTCCGGGTCGTTGATCAGGTGCCAGGCGATGACGAGTATCGAGCGGGCGACGGCGACCAGGGCTTTGGCGTGGCCGCGGCGTTTGACGATGCGGCGGTAGCGGGCGCCGAGGAAGGTGTCGGTGCGGGCGGCGGCGTTGGCGGCCTCGCCGAGGGCGCCCTTGAGCCAGGGGTTACCCTGTCCTGCCGGGCCCGCGCTGTTCTTCGCCCCGGACTGGATCGTGCCGGGACACAACTTGGCCCAGGACACCAGGTGTTCGGGTGTGGGGAACCGGCTCATGTCCGCGCCGATCTCGGCGAGGATGATCTGCGCGGTGGCCGGCCCGATGCCGGGAACGGCGTCCAGCTTCTCGGCCAGAGCCCGTGCACTGACCGCGGCCGCCTCGTCCCCGGTGCCTGTGCCACCTGGTGGGGCGGTGATCTCCTCCAGCATCCGGGCGATCAGCCGGTCGAGTTCGTCGATCTGTGCGGTGAGGTGGTCGACGGTGCCCAGCAGCACCCGCAGCAGCCGGGGTGGTGGTCCTCGAACTGCCCGGTCAAAGCCTCGATGAGGGCCGGCTTCTTCTTGACCAGGTTGCCCTTGGCGAGGTCCGCCAGCGTGCGCGGGTTGTGTTCCCCGGCGACCATCGCGTCGAGCATGGCGCGCCCGGACATGCCGAACAGGTCCGAGACGACGCCGGACAGTTTGATCTGCGCGTCCTGCAGGGCCTTGTCGACGCGGTGCTTGTGCCGGGTGCGTTCCTGGACGAACACGGTGCGGGTGCGGGTGTAATCCCGCAGCTGCCTCACCGGCTTCGGCGGGACGAACGAGGCGCGGACCATGCCGCGTTCGGCGAGTTTGGCCAGCCAGACCGCGTCCAGCTTGTCGGTCTTCGGGCGCCCGGGGACGTTCTTCACGTCGCGGGCGTTGACGAGCCAGCAGTCCTGGCCGCGGGCCTCCAGCAGGTAGAAGAACGGGCGCCAGTACGAGCCCGTCGCTTCCATGACCACCCGCTCGACGCCCTGGCACAGCAGCCGATCGCCGAGTTCGAGGACCGTGTTCGTGGTCGAGGCGACCGTCCAGACCTTCTGAACACGCCGGCCTTCGATGGTGTCGTGCGGGACGCGCAGGCAGACCATCCCGGATGCCTTCGCGATGTCGATCGCCGCGACTCTGGCGACCGTCCCGTCATCCTGGTCTTCTCCCAACTCCTCCATGACGTACCCCCTGGTGCGATGGTGCAGGCAGGGGCTGCCCGGGAAACCAAAGGGGTAACGGAGAAGCTGATCGGCTGCTCAAGGCGACAGTGTGCGGCCCCCTCGGACGGCTCCCTCACCAAACTCCTATGCGGGCTCACAGCCCAAACATCAAGCGGCGTCGGCGGACAGCCCCTGTACCGATTTTCACGCCCGCGAGGCGTCATCCGCAGGTGAACGGTCGACTCCTATAGATCGTCAAGTGGCCGCAGATGTCGATGGGAGCGGGTCGTCAGCGGACCGAGACGTACAGCTGATCGTCCTCCGTCAGATGCCCGGTGACCCCGAGTGACGCCCACATGGCAACGATGTGCTGGCCACAGTCCTGGATAGCCCGGTCCGCGGCCGCGAAGTCCGCCAGCGGCGGCAGGGTGGGGGACGTATCCAGCACCTCGCGAATCGGCGTCCACACCGGGCGGAGAAGCCGCTGGACTGCAGGGTGGTCCGCGTACCCGGTGAGCAGCGGCGCGTTCCCGCCGGCCTCCTGCACGGCGTCGGCGTGCGCAATGAGCTTGAGTATCGCGCCGGTACCGAAGAGCAAGCCGTCGTACATCTCGTCCAGGCCGACCTGGCGCGTCTGGTAGGCGCGGACCAGGTGAGCCCAACCGGGATGCACATCGTCAAGCAGGCCCGCAAAGGCGTCGCGGTAGCCCTCGCCGAGAAGATCGGCAAGGGTGAACCGTCGGGACTCACCGCCACTGCTCGGCGTCACGGTGATGCACTGGCCCAGAAAGGCGTTGGAGAACAGGTCGCACCGGAACTCGTCGGCGGCCTCGTACGCCCAGATTGCCGCCACCTCGTCCGGCGTCTTGGGACGGGTCGTCTTGGGCGGCCGGGTACCGGCAGCTGCACGGAGCCGACCAATGAGGACGTGCCCGTACTCGTGCACGACCAGGTGAAGGAGTTCTGCCTGATCCAACTCCTCCTCGGCCGCCGCGTCGCCGGTGTCGAGAACGATGACCGTCTCGCTGAAGTCACGGACCACACTGATCGTCTTGCCCTTCACGATGCCGCCAGACCGCTCGGGGACGAAGTCCCTCTCGATCTCGCTGTGTGCGCGGATCGACGCCGTGATGTCGCCGGTGAGCACCACCGTCAGCCCCAACGCAGGGACGTCGAACTCGTCGGCGACCACGCTGATCATGGCGTGCACGCTCTCGATGAACCCGGTCAGGCCCGGGCGGGCACCGTGCTCTTCGATCACAGTCAGGGCGTAGGTGGCGCTCACGGGGGCCTCTCGTCCGCAGGGCAGATGCTGCCCATCATCGGTCCCGGCGCTGACAGCGGCTTCGCACGGTCTGTGAGAGCACCTTGCCCGGGACATCGATGCCGGCCGCGCCGACGGGGTACGCCGCGGTCGGCCGCGTCCGCTTCTGGATGAGACACCGCTGACCGCAGCGATCAGACGCGGCCAGCATGCAAGGCGCCCCGGCAACTGCAATGCCGGGGTCGGGGCGTTTCGCATCGTAGCCACGGCCGTACCGCTCAGGCGTTGCCCCACGCCTCGAAGAATCGCTTACGGTCGTCCTCTGTCTCGTGCAGCCGACGCATAGCGAGCAGCACATGCCAGGCAGTGGTCTCAGCGTCACGCAGCCACAACTGCCCGAGGTAGCGCCCACCTGCGACGAGCGTGTCATGGGCCAGTGCGTTGCCGATCACCGTGGTCACGGCGTCGCGCTGCTGGTCGTCAAGCTCTGCCAGAAAGCTGAGCACCCGGTCGGCAATGCCCGCTCCGTTCGCCCTGGCCAGGCGATCGAAGGACGGACCGCCCATGTTGCCGGGGTCGATGTACAGGGCGGCATCGCCTCCCGCATCCTCCAGCGCCACCCAGAACTCATCGCCTTTGGGCGTGCCCGGTAGGGGGAGGGCGGCGAAGAGGTCGGCCAGATGACCGTTGGCTGCCTGGTTGTACGAGACGTCGCAGGCTGCCGCAGAAGCAATCTTCGCGACGTGCCCGGTGGTCAGCCCTCCGTCCTCTGGCCAGTCCAGTGGAGTGTTGAGCTGCTTGACGAGGTGCTGGGCCAGCTCACCATCGTCGTCAAGGAATCGCCGAACGATCACAAGTTCCCCCAGATCAGTGCCAGTTCGCGTACAAAGGCGGCTTTCTCTGTGCCTGCCAAGTCTGCCCAACTGGGCAGTGATCCGCTGGGGTGCGCGGACAACGTCCGGAAAATGCCCGTACCGACGCGGCTGATGAATTATCCGCACGTGGCGCCCTCATGGACGGGGACGTACCTGCACGTTGGCCCGGCCCAACTGCCATCTGCCGGGCTCCACTTGGTTGAAGGCGGGAAAGCGGTGCAGAAGCCGCCCCAGGCCTTCCATCTGCCGACGGTGCGGCGTCTGCACCGACTCGGGCAGGGCGGCAAGGATGTCGGTACGGGTCATCGGCTCGGCGCGCGGGCGAGCAGGCGGGCGACCTGCGAGAGCACGTCGTCTCCGGCGGTGCCGCGCTGCGCCTGATTCCAGTCGCGCCCGTGTACCTCGTGCTGGACGAACGGCTCGCCCAGGATCTTGAAGGCCTCCGTGCCGAACTGGGCGAGCTTCGCACGGGTGTCGCTGGAGAACCGGCTGCGGTTGAGGTAGGCGTAGGCGCCGGCGGCGGCAACTACCACTCCGGCGGCCACCGGGTGGGCTCGGGCCAGCCGCACGGCTCCGGCCAGGCCGCATCCGGCGCCCACGATCGTGCTGGTGCTGCCCTGCATGCCCGCCTCCGCCCTGCCGATCCTCCCCAGCACGCTTCGTACGGCTTCCCAGTTCGGGACGGCGACGCCCTGGCGGATCAGGTCACGGTCGGCGGCCAGGAGGACGACGGGGGCGAGCACGCCGGCGAGCTGGAGGATGCCGACGTCGCTCAGGTCCTCGTGGGCGAGCTTGTCGGCGGCCGCCGTCATGGGCAGCCCGTCCACGCACACGACGTGCAGCAGCGGCACGTACTGCTGCCACCACAGCCGCTCCGCCCGGGCGAGATCGAAGGTGCCGCCCTCGCGCTTACGGTCGGCCAGGACGCGGGGGACCTCCGCCCACACGTAGTGCGGGATGAACCCGCGCAGTGTCCCGTGCCGCATTCCGGCGAGGATCGAGGACGGCTGGCCCCGCTTCAGCGCCGCGGTGACGTCGGAGGTGAGCACCGAGGTGTCGAAGACTCCGAGCCGGAAGCCGCCACCGGTCACCGGCAGGGGATGGGTGCTGCTGTACATGACGGGAGCGTAGGCCCCCATCAAGGCCTTGGTGCACGGGTTTTCCCTCAGTGCCGGAACCCGGGCGGGGCCGGGGATGTCAGTGGGGTGGACCATCATCGGTGCATGCCGCCGAAGAAGCCCCTCCCGCCCACGTACAATGAGCGCCTGCTGACGCAGCTGGACGCGATCGAGAGCGACTACGTCGCCGTCCTCGAGGCGTCCGACATCGAGTACGTGGACTCCATCGTCATTACCGCAGCGAACTGGGAGTGGGCACCGAGCGGCCCCGAACTGGAGATGCAGCGGATGGACCTGCTGCGCCGTCTGCGGGACTGGAAGCCGCGCTTCCTCCTACTGTTCCCGCACCCGACTCCCGAGACGGCGGAGAAGCTCAAGGACAGCATGGAACTCCTGGAACGCTGGCTGGTCCGGGAGTGCACATGGGAGGACTACTCCATCCCGCAGCACATCCCTCAGGCAGTGAAACTCCTGCGGGCGTCGGTCCAGCAATTGCGCGGTCTGACCAACCTGCTGCCGACGGATCCATGGCCGGTGCGCCTGACCGTCGACACCAACGCCCTGATCGACAACCCCGACCTTGCGACCTACACCAACCAGATCGGCCCCCGCTACATGGCGCACCTGCTGCCGGTCGTGCTGCGCGAACTCGACGACAAAAAGCGCGCCGGCCGCACCGACGTCCTGCGCGACTCGGCCAAGAAGGCCGACCGACGTCTGAAAGGTCTGCGCAACAACGGCGACGTCACCCTAGGCGTCCGGGTCGCCGGCGACGTCCACGCCGTCTTCGAGTACATAGAGCCCAAGTCCGATGCTCTGCCCGACTGGCTCGACCTGGACGTCCCGGACGACAGATTCATCGCCTCGACCCTGCTCTTGCAATCCCGGCATCCCGGCTCCGCGTGGTATGTCGCCACCAGCGACATCAACCTCCAGACCAAACTGCACGCCGTCGGTGTGCCGTTCATCGAGCCCTGACCTCAGGGGTCGACGACAACGCCTGTCCCAGGCATTGCGGCTTTCAGAGACAGGGTGTTGGCAGTGGCGCAGGGCTCAGTGGGGGCAGTGCGTGCAGGCTGTCCCGGCGAAGGCGTGGTCCGCCGCGGCAACGTCGCGGCCGGTGAGATGCGCGGCAGCGTCCAGCGAGGCAGTCAAGGGTCGGCGCGTGGCAGTGCCGAGCTGGTGCGGCGTGTCGGTGGTGATGTACCGGTCGACGCGGGCAGCCCATCGCCCGGGATCCTTCCGGTAGCAGGACTGCGCCCGGCTGGTACGGCGCCACCTTGCTTCTGCGTTACCCCAGCGGACTTCCGCGTCCGCTGCGCTGATCCCCAGCGCCTCGCCGATCGTGTGCCAGCTGGTGCCCCGCGCGCGCTCAGTGAGGACCGCCTGGTCCACGAGGGACTCCACCGATGTTCGCATCGACGCCGCCTTTCGCACGTAGTCCCCGGCCTCGGCCAGGTCCTCGCCCAACATCCGCACATACCGCCCGAGCTCCGAGGCGGTGTAATCAATCTTCGATCCCAGCTGGATTCGGGCGATGTCAGAGGTGGTGAAGCTGTCGGCCGGCAACTCCCGCGGGTTCACCTGGTCGGTGACCGTCTCGCTACTCATGGCGGGGATCGTAGATGCGCGCTGACCACCCTCCAGCCTCCTGCCAGATGTGAGGCTCACCCCCTGTTTCTCCAGGTATACGCCATGGCCTGTGACGCTGTGCGGCTGTGAGGTGCAGCGTGACAACGCGTATCCGCCGCTGCGCTCCAGTCGTAGTCAGCCCCCAGTTCCCCCGATCGAGTGAACTGCTGATCTGCGCATACTGCCGGCTACTTCCTGTGGGTGACGGGTTGTCAGTCCCGCTGCGTACCGTCCCGGTTCATCACGACTCAACCGCGCCCTGGTGGCGCTCGTTACCCAAGGCGGTGACCTCATGAGCCTGACTTCCGGGATCCACTGCCCGCGCACCCCGCTGCGCCGGTTCCTGGACCGTGAACTGTCGGCTGGCGCCCACCCGCTGCGTAAGAACTTCCGGGCCCGGGACCACAGCAGCCACATCCTGATGCCGGGACCGGGTGTCGGCACGGAGGCTGGCAATGTCGGCACCGCGATCGACTACCGGCTGCGTCTGGCGTTCACCGCTGCCGAGCCCGTTGACCATGTAGCCCGCGCCGGCATCCTGCTCATCAGCCCCTACGACTCCGACGCACGGCAGCGGATGCGGAACGTCGGCGATGAACTCGCTGAGCGGCTGAAGGAGACGGTGCTGCGTCTGCAGCTCGACAACCGCGAACTGCCGATGGACCGGGCCCTTGACGACGAGGAGGACTTGGCCCGGATGTTGATCGCGGCGGCCTGGTACCAGGTCAACTACCGCACCTCGATCGGGTTCGCCTTCACCCCGCTGGCCATCACCGCCCGCGAAGACCCCAGTGCCTTCACCCTCGAGCGGCTGCTGCAGCTGCCGCACCGCGACATGGTGGCCGACGTTGTCGGCCAGCTCTACAAGGCCGCCGACGGCCCGTTGAACGACCTGCGGGCCCGCACCCGGCCGGAGGACTGCACCCCCGCGCCCACGTTCCCCACCGACCGGATCGCCGCGGACGCTGACCTGGCCATCGACGGGCTGCTGCTCGACTTCAAGAGCACCCGGTACACGCGCACGCTCCGCCAGGCCGAAGCGTGGCAGCTGACCGGCTACCTGCTGCTCGACACCGACGACCGGTACCGCGTCGACACCGTCGGCCTGTACCTCTCGCGCTCCGGCACACTGGCCAGCTGGCCGGTAGAGGAGTACCTGGAGCTGCTCGGGGCCTGCCGCCGCGACGTCTTGGCCTTCCGTACCGCGTTCACAGAGCTGCTCGAAGGCTGCACTGCCGACGTCGAACCGTACGACCAAGAGGAGGAAGACCGCGTCCGGAAGCTCCTGCAGCGCCTGGCGCCCGTCGCCGATCAGGGCCACTGCCTGGTGTGCACTCAGCCCTGCCCGACATCGGGCCGCCGGCCCCGGGAGTTCTGCTCCTCCTGGTGCCGTGGCCGCGCCCAGTTCCTGCGCAACAGGGGCCTTCTGCCCGGCGGCCCCAACATGTTGCTCCCGCGGCCGCGCAAGCAGCTCCTGGACGTACCCGAGGACGCGGAGATTGTGAGCCTCACACCTCATTCCCGCAGGTAGATGGGCGATCCGTGAAGATGTGAGAGGGAGCTTCCACGCCCATGCTCCTGTACGCCCTGGTACGGCCCGCCAGCCGCGCCGACGGGTGCGACGCCCCCGTTGAGCTGACCGGCCTTGATGAAGCTGCCCTGACCTTCGGTTCCCCCGTAGCCGGAGGCCAGGGCTTTCTCTCCTGACGTACGGCCAGACAGATTCCCCACCTTGCGGTGACTTTCTGTAGCCTCACTCGGGGTCTGGCAACTGGTCCGAGGGGAGCAAGTCGGCATGGCACGCACGTGGTTGTCCATCCGCGTCGAGCTGGTCTCCGGTCATGGAGCGGATCTGTGGCCTCGCCCCGGCCGGATCCTCGCCGCAGCACGGGCCCACTCCTTCGCCCAGCTCGCGGAGGCCATCGATCGCGCCTTCGCCCGCTGGGACCTGGCCCACCTGCACATGTTCACGCTGGCCGACGGAACGGGCGTCAGCCCGCTGGACTGGTGGGACGGTGAAGCCCCGGACGGCACCCTGGACGGCCACGCCGCCAAGCTCAGCAGGCTGCAGGCCGGCGAGCAGTTCGCCTACGTCTTCGACATGGGAGACGACTGGGCGCACCTGTGCACGGTGGGCGACAAGCGCATCGATCCGCTGGAGGAGTTCGGCGAGACGCCCGGCAGCCCGGTTCCGTACTGGGGCTGGGGAAGTCTTCCGGATCAGTATCGTCGCCGCTGGGACGGCGACGACGGCGAGTCGCCCATGCCCAAGCGGCCCGCCCGAGGACTGAGCGATCTGCCCCCGATCCTGCCTTGGTGGGGAGATCGACGTCACAGCTGAACTTCACGCTGTGTAGCTGAAATGGCAGGACAGTGGGAATCGAAGTGGCCACGGCGAACTGGCCGCCCGAGCACCAGAGGTTCGGAAACATCCCCTCCGAATGTCCGGCATCGATACGCCTTCAGGCCGCTTGGTACTCGGCTCGTGCTCGTGCACCCACTATCGGCAAGGGCTTCGCCAGCACCGGAGGGACGTTGCCTGTGCAGCTGACCATCGCCTGCTCAGGCGGGACTTCACAACGCGAGGTCGCCATGGTCATGGTCGCTTCTGCCGAGGATGGCACTTCCAGTTCGAACCAGATCGTCTTCCCCGCAACGCAGGATTGCGAGCCCCACTCTGTTGCCAGTGCAGCAACAAGGCAGAGACCACGCCCGTGCTCGTCCGCAGGCAGAGCCTGTGAGAGAGCCACCGGCGTGGGATCGATATCGGTGACTTCCACACGGAGCCGCTCTCCGGTCCACCGTACGCACACCGCGCACGCGGCCATCGTGTGCGTGACCGAGTTCGCGACCAGCTCTCCGGTGAGCAGCTTCAAGTCGTCGGTCAGTTCCTCGCCCAATTCCAGCCCAAGCCGCCGAGCACGGTCCGCGACGCGGTCTCGTGCTGCCGGCACCTCCTCGACCCGAGGCGGGACGGTGAACGCGTAGGGCGATTCCTCAAACGGGCGCGACATAGCTGGAACCTCTCAACGGGCAGGAGCTAGGGCGTCAACGCGATCTCCTGTAAGTGAACGGATCGCTCGCCGACCTCACCGGGCAGCCCTGCAGGGCAACCGGGAGATCAGGTAAAGCCCGGACTGGCGGATGACCACCATGAGCCACAGACCGTCCGACTCCCTATTCCTCCGGTGATATCACCGTCGCGATGTCAATGAGACTGCGCCAGCCATTCGCCC
>NZ_FLSP01000109.1 GCF_900091315.1 Streptomyces sp. DI166 | reverse complement strand
TCCTTTTACAGCTCTGGCTCTTGGGCACACCGCCCAGGAGCCAGAGCTTTTTTGCGTTGAGGTAAGGTCAGGGAGCATCGTTCGCACGTTTCCTTCAGGAGGCCCCCGGGTGGAGGTCCAGGAGACCCGCGTCCAGACGGACAGGGTGCTCACCATCCCCAACATCCTCAGCATGGCTCGGCTCGTTGGTGTGCCCGTCTTCCTGTGGCTGATCCTGCGGCCGGAGTTCGGTGGGCCAGAGAGCGATGGTTGGGCCCTCCTGGTGCTCATGCTGAGCGGGATCAGTGACTACCTGGACGGCAAGCTCGCGAGGCGCTGGAACCAGATCAGCAGCCTCGGCCGGCTCCTGGACCCGGCGGCGGACCGGCTCTACATTCTCTCGACTTTGGTCGGACTGACCTGGCGGGAGATTCTGCCGCTCTGGTTGACCGCGGTACTTCTGGCGCGCGAACTGGTTCTGCTGGTGATGGTGGGCATCCTCAGGCGTCATGGCTATCCGCCGCCCCAGGTCAACTTTCTGGGGAAGGCCGCGACTTTCAACCTGATGTATGCCTTCCCGTTGCTCCTGCTCAGTGATGGAAGCGGGTGGCTACCGTCACTTGCTGCCATTTTCGGATGGGCGTTCGCCGGATGGGGTACAACGCTCTACTGGTGGGCAGGAGTCCTCTACGTGGTACAGGTCCGCCGCCTGGTACGTGCGGACGCCATGGCCGATTGACCCCGCCCCGTGATGCCAGCCAGCGGCTCGATGGCCCGCGGCGGAAAAGTGCGGGACAATCTGGACGGGTGAAGTCGGCTGTACCGTCGTCTCTTCGAGGAGGACGCTTCCGACATGAAGGCCGTCGTGATGGCCGGAGGCGAAGGCACGCGCCTTCGCCCAATGACCTCAAGCATGCCCAAGCCGCTCCTGCCGGTGGCCAACCGGCCGATCATGGAGCACGTTCTGCGGCTGCTCAAAAGGCATGGGCTCAACGAGACCGTCGTAACTGTCCAGTTCCTGGCCTCCTTGGTCAAGAACTACTTCGGTGACGGCGAGGAGCTCGGAATGGAGCTCAGCTATGCCAACGAGGAGAAGCCACTCGGTACCGCCGGAAGCGTCAAGAACGCCGAAGAGGCGTTGAAGGACGACGCCTTCCTCGTGATCTCCGGCGATGCCCTGACCGACTTCGACCTCAGTGACCTGATCCGTTTCCACAAGGAGAAGGGCGCGCTCGTCACCGTCTGTCTGACGAGGGTGCCGAATCCCCTGGAATTCGGAATCACCATCGTCGACGAAGAGGGTAAGGTCGAACGCTTCCTTGAGAAGCCGACCTGGGGCCAGGTCTTCTCGGACACCGTGAACACCGGTATTTACGTCATGGAGCCCGAGGTCTTCGACTATGTGGAGGCCGATGTTCCCGTCGACTGGTCCGGTGATGTCTTCCCTCAGTTGATGAAGGAGGGCAAGCCTATTTACGGCTATGTCGCGGAGGGCTACTGGGAGGACGTCGGTACTCACGAGAGCTATGTGAAGGCGCAGGCCGACGTCCTGGAGGGCAAGGTCGACGTCGAACTCGACGGGTTCGAGATCTCGCCCGGCGTATGGGTGGCGGAAGGTGCCGAGGTGCATCCCGACGCCGTGCTGCGCGGGCCTCTGTATATCGGGGACTACGCGAAGGTCGAGGCCGGGGCGGAAATCCGGGAGCACACCGTCGTCGGATCCAACGTCGTCGTGAAGAGCGGGGCCTTTCTGCACAAGGCCGTCGTGCACGACAACGTGTATGTGGGCCAGCACAGCAATCTGCGCGGCTGTGTCGTCGGCAAGAACACCGACATCATGCGGGCCGCCCGGATCGAGGACGGCGCCGTCATCGGTGACGAGTGCCTGATCGGGGAAGAATCGATCATTCAGGGGAATGTGCGGGTCTACCCCTTCAAGATCATCGAGGCCGGTGCCTTCGTCAACACCTCGGTGATCTGGGAGTCCAGGGGGCAGGCGCATCTCTTCGGCGCCCGAGGGGTGTCCGGAATCCTGAATGTGGAGATCACTCCCGAGCTGGCCGTACGGCTGGCCGGCGCCTACGCGACGACCCTGAAGAAGGGGTCGACCGTCACCACGGCCCGTGACCACTCCCGTGGTGCCCGTGCTCTGAAGCGTGCGGTGATCTCCGCGCTCCAGGCGAGCGCCATCGACGTACGGGACCTGGAGAACGTACCGCTGCCCGTGGCGCGGCAGCAGACCGCGCGCGGCAGTGCCGGCGGGATCATGATCCGGACCACGCCCGGGGTGCCGGACTCCGTGGACATCATGTTCTTCGATGGCCAGGGCGCCGACCTCTCGCAGGCCAGCCAGCGGAAGCTGGACCGGGTGTTCGCGCGGCAGGAGTACCGTCGGGCCTTCCCCGGAGAGATCGGGGACCTGCACTTCCCGGCGAGCGTCTTCGACTCGTACACCGGGTCGCTGCTGCGCAATGTCGATACGACCGGGATAGCGGAATCCGGGCTCAAGGTCGTCGTGGACGCCTCCAACGGCAGCGCGGGTCTGGTGCTGCCCAGCCTGCTCGGCAAGCTCGGTGTGGACTCGCTGACCATCAATCCCGGCCTGGACGAGTCCAGGCCCACGGAGACGGCGGACGCGCGGCGGTCCGGGCTGGTGCGGCTGGGCGAGATCGTCGCCTCCGCGCGGGCCGCGTTCGGTGTGCGGTTCGACCCGGTGGGTGAGCGGCTGTCCCTGGTTGACGAGAAGGGCCGGATCGTCGAGGACGACCGCGCGCTGCTCGTGATGCTCGACCTGGTCGCCGCTGAGCGGCGCAGCGGGCGGGTGGCGCTGCCGGTGACCACCACTCGGATCGCCGAGCAGGTGGCGGCGTACCACGGCACTCAGGTGGAGTGGACGACGACCTCGCCCGACGACCTCACGCGGGTGGGGCGCGACGACACCACGATCTTCGGTGGTGACGGCAAGGGCGGATTCATCGTCCCGGAGTTCAGTGGCGTCTTCGACGGCACGGCGGCGTTCGTGCGGCTGATCGGGCTGGTGGCCCGTACCCAGCTCACCCTCAGCCAGATCGACGCGCGGATTCCGCGGGCGCATGTCCTCAAGCGGGATCTGGCCACTCCGTGGGCGGTCAAGGGGCTCGTCATGCGGCGGGTCGTGGAAGCCGCCGGAGACCGGTCCGTGGACACCACGGACGGCGTGCGGGTCGTCGAGACCGACGGCCGCTGGGTGATGGTGCTTCCGGACCCGGCGGAAGCCGTCACCCACCTGTGGGCGGAGGGCCCGGACGACGCCTCCGCGCAGGCCCTGCTCGACGAGTGGTCGGCCGTGGTGGACAGCGCCGGGCGCTGAAACGGGCGGTACGCGCGCGTGCCGGACAAGTGTCCCCAAGGGGGCCTGTCCGGCACGCCGGTGGGGCCATTCGGAGGTACTCGGAGCGACGTGCGACGATGTGCGGCATGCCGCAGCACCCCCCCGTTCGGAGCACACCTACGCGCCTCCCGCGCCCGGACGCATCCATGTCGCTGCTCAACAACGTCATGGATCACAGCCTCGACGACGGTTACGCGGAGGCGGCGGCCCGCAAGCAGGCGGCGGACGGTGGTCTGCCCAAGACGCTCCGGGCGAAGCTCGGTCTCGCGGCCGGACTGGTGCTGGCCGCCCTCGTCGTCACCGTCGGTGCGGCCCAGGCCCGGGTCGAGGCTCCCGTCGTCGCCAAGGAGCGCGAGGAGCTGATCGACCGGATCAACGAGGAGACCGAGGCCGCCGACCGGCTGGAGGACAGCGTCGACGAGCTGCGCGACGACGTGAGCGCGCGCCAGCGCGAGGCGCTCAAGGAGAGCGGCGGCAACGGGCGCGGCGAACTCGTGGGGGTCCTCGCCGGTGCGGTCGAGGTCCACGGCCCCGGCGTGAAACTGGTCGTGAACGACGCCAAGGCGTCCGGGGCGGGCGGCGAGGGCGACCCGCGTCAGTCGTCCGGTTTCTCGGACACCGGCCGGGTCCGCGACCGGGACATGCAGCGTGTGGTCAACGGCCTGTGGGAGTCGGGCGCCGAGGCCGTCTCCATCAACGGGCAGCGGCTGACGGCGCTGTCCGCGATCAGGGCCGCGGGTGACGCGATACTGGTCGACAACAAGCCGCTGGTGCCGCCGTACACGGTGCTCGCGGTGGGGGACGGGGAGGGGCTGAGCCGCAGGTTCCAGGACAGCGCCGACGGCCTGTACCTGGATGCTCTGAAGGAGAACTTCGGCATCCGTACCGCCCTCTCCGTGGAGGGGGAGCTCAAGCTGCCCGCCGCACCGAGCGTGACCGTACGCACAGCACAGCCGAACACCGAGAACACCGAGAAGGGCACATCGTGATCGCCGTACTGGGCCTCGTCGTGGGAGTCGTGGCCGGCCTGTTGGTCCGGCCTGAGGTTCCGGCGGTCGTCGAGCCTTATCTGCCGATCGCCGTCGTGGCGGCGCTGGACGCCGTCTTCGGCGGGCTGCGGGCCATGCTCGACGGGATCTTCGACGACAAGGTCTTCGTGGTGTCGTTCCTGTCGAACGTGGTCGTCGCCGCGTTGATCGTGTTCCTGGGCGACAAGCTGGGCGTGGGTGCGCAGCTGTCCACCGGCGTGGTCGTGGTGCTCGGCATCCGGATCTTCTCCAACGCCGCGGCCATCCGTCGGCACGTGTTCCGGGCGTGAGGCCGATGAGCGACAACGACGCGGCGCCCGAGAACCCCCTGCGCAAGGAGCTGCCCGAGGAGGTGCCTCCCGCGCCCGCCGAGGCCGAGCCGGAGGCCCCGCAGGCCCCGTCCGGGCTGACCGGTCGGCAGCGGCTCGTCAAGGGCCTGTGGCCCCCGCGGGTCACCCGGGCCCAACTGATCGTCGCCCTGCTGCTGTTCGGCCTCGGCTTCGGTCTGGCGGTGCAGGTCGCCTCCAACAGCGACGGGGACGACGCCCTGCGCGGCGCGCGCCAGGAGGATCTTGTCCGCATCCTCGATGAACTCGATGACCGCACAGAGCGTCTTGAGGACGAGAAGCAGGGTCTCGAAGAGCAGCGGGACGAGCTGGAGAACAGCTCGAACCAGGCCGAGGAGGCGCGCAAGCAGACGGTCGAGAAGGAGCGGCAACTCGGCATTCTGGCGGGCACGGTCGCTGCTCAGGGGCCCGGCATCACGATGACCATCGACGACACGAAGGGGACCGTTGAGGCGCACATGCTGCTCGACGCCGTCCAGGAGCTGCGCGCGGCGGGTGCCGAGGCGATCCAGGTCAACGGGGTGCGCGTGGTGGCCAGTACTTATCTGACGGATTCGGGGAACTCCGTCAGCGTCGACGGGAACAAGATCAACGCGCCCTATCGTTTCAAGGTCATCGGCAAGCCGCAGGACCTCGAACCGGCCCTCAACATCCCGGGAGGCGTGGTGCAGACGCTGGAGAAGGAGCAGGCCACCGTGACGGTCGAGCGGTCGGACAAGATCATTGTGGACGCCTTGCGAGCCGCGGAGCGGCCTGACTACGCTCGGTCGTCCTCGCGGTGAATCGGGGGTGCATGGCGGACGTCGGGCCAGGGCATGAGGTTGCGGGGGGTCGGCGCACCGAATGGGTGGTGCGTGGTGGAAACTGTCTGGTGGATACGGACGTTGTGAGGATGTCCGGGTCGGCCGGAGTGTGCAGTCAGGGTTCGTCCTGCCCCACGGGCGGGTCTGTTTCAGTCAAGGGGAATCGCCCGTGAAGTTGTTTGCGAAGTTGTTCGGCAAGAGCGCGCGAGAGGGCAATGACAATGCCACTGCCCGGCATCGCGCACAGCCTGACGCAGAGGGCCAGCGGCCGTTGTTCCGGGACCAGGTCGGTGGTCCGGGCGGTGACATTCCGGGAGGTCAGGGCGCGCCGTCGGTTGACCCTGCACAGCCCGGAGGCATAGGTTTCGGGCAACCGTCAACCTCAGGTACGGGTGGAGGGTTCGCCGCCGACCCGTACGCGTCCAATGCCCCGGCGGGGCAGCCGCGGCAGGAGGATCCGTCCATGTCGGCCCTGGTGTGCACGAGGTGCGGTAACCGCAACGCGGAGAACAGCCGCTTCTGTTCCAACTGCGGTGCTCCGCTGCGGCCGGGCGCGGTGCCCGAGCGTCCGTCCGAGACCACGTCCACGATCTCCATCTCCGGTCTTGAGGCGTACGACGCCGAGGCGACCGGTCAGACGCAGATCCCGGCGCTGTCGCCCGAGGCGCAGGCCGCCGTGGACGCGCTGCCGCTCGGCTCCGCGCTCCTGGTGGTGCGCCGTGGGCCGAACTCGGGAAGCCGCTTCCTGCTGGACAGCGACCTGACCACGGCCGGCCGTCACCCGCAGAGCGACATCTTCCTGGACGACGTCACCGTCTCGCGCCGGCACGTGGAGTTCCGCCGGAGCCCGGACGGTTCGTTCACGGTCGCCGACGTGGGCAGCCTGAACGGCACGTACGTCAACCGTGAGCGGATCGACGAGGTCGCTCTGTCGAATGGTGACGAGGTCCAGATCGGCAAGTACCGGCTGGTCTTCTACGCGAGCCAGCGAGGCTACTGACCCTCCCCCGGAGAAGGTCCATGCTTCAAACACCGAGCGGCGGTGCCGGACACGGCGCCGCCGCCACGGACCGGCTGATGAGCATCGGCACGGTGCTGAACGTGCTGCGTGACGAGTTTCCCGAAGTCACGATCTCCAAGATCAGGTTCCTGGAGTCCGAGGGCCTGGTGGAGCCGCGGCGGACGCCCTCCGGTTACCGCAAGTTCAGCGCGGAGGACGTGGAGCGGCTCGGGCATGTGCTGCGGATGCAGCGGGACCACTATCTGCCGCTCAAGGTGATCCGCGAGTACCTGGACGCCATGGCGCGCGGTGAGGCCGTGTCGCTGCCCCTGGTAGGCCGTCAGCGCGATGGTGAGGCCGTACCGGAGGTGCCGGAGACGCCGACCGCGGCGCGGATCGGGCGGGCCGAGCTGCTGGCCGCCGCGGAGATCGGCGAGCAGGAGCTTCAGGAGTGGGAGTCCTACGGCCTGATCGCGCCGCTGCCGGACGGGGCGTACGACGCCGAGGCGGTCACCGTGGCGACGCTCGTCGCCGAGCTGGGGCGGTTCGGGATCGAGCCGAGGCATCTGCGGGTCATGAAGGCCGCCGCCGACCGGGAGGCAGGGCTCGTGGACCAGGTGGTGGCACCGCTCAGACGCCACCGCAATCCGCAGACCAGGGCCCATGCGGAGGCCCGTACGAAGGAGCTGGCGGGGCTCACCGTCAAGCTGCACGCGGCGCTGGTGAAGACCGCGCTCGGAGTGCGGCTGCCCTGAGCCGGGGCCCGTGGGACGTCCGGATCGACCGCACGTTTCCGGCCCGACTACCCAAACGTCCCGGGCACGGCCTAGGGTTGCTGTGTGAACGAGCTCGATGTCGTAGGTGTCCGGGTCGAAATGCCCTCCAACCAACCGATCGTGCTCCTGCGCGAAGTGGGAGGCGACCGTTACCTCCCCATCTGGATCGGGCCGGGGGAGGCGACGGCGATCGCCTTCGCCCAGCAGGGCATGGCCCCCGCGCGACCGCTGACCCACGACCTGTTCAAGGACGTGCTGGAGGCGGTCGGCCAGGAGCTCACCGAAGTGCGCATCACGGATCTGCGTGAAGGCGTCTTCTACGCCGAGCTGGTCTTCGCCAGCGGGGTCGAGGTGAGCGCCCGCCCGTCCGACGCCATAGCGCTTGCCCTGCGCACCGGTACGCCCATCTACGGCAGTGACGGTGTGCTCGACGACGCGGGCATCGCCATCCCGGACGAGCAGGAGGACGAGGTGGAGAAGTTCCGCGAGTTCCTCGACCAGATCTCGCCCGAGGATTTCGGCACCAGCAGTCAGTGAGTCCCGCGGGGCGTCCTTGCGTACTCATGAGTAGACAGGGGGCGCCCTCGGGCGGCGGCACATGCCAGCGGCGAGTGAGAGCGTCCTGCGGCTCTGGCCGAGCGCATTCGGCTAGCCTTTCCCCGCGGTTGGGTACGGGAAACCACTCCTAGGGTGATTATCACTCGGCGTGCCGAGTGTGGCGATCGTTGACGCACCCCTGGTGACTGCCTACCGTCGAGAAGGCAGGTCAAGGACGGAGGTCGGCGTGAGAAGCAGCGGCGACGGTACGGCTGGGGGTGCCCCCGGACGCGGTCTCGGGGAGAGCGGTCCGTACCCTCCCCCGGGCTCACGGCTCCGCTCGAACGGGGGGTATCCCCAGCCGGGTGGTGCCGCCGAACGCGCTCCGCAGCGACCGACGGCCGTCCCGGCCGGGACAGGGACGGCACCCATGGCGACCGAGCAGATCGGCTACCGCGGCCCCACGGCCTGCGCCGCCGCCGGGATCACCTACCGGCAGCTCGACTACTGGGCGCGCACCGGGCTGGTCGAGCCCAGCGTGCGGCCCGCGTACGGGTCGGGGACCCAGCGGCTGTACAGCTTCCGGGACGTCGTCGTCCTCAAGATCGTCAAACGGTTCCTGGACACCGGGGTGTCCCTGCAGAACATCCGCACCGCCGTTCAGCACCTGCGGGAGCGGGGCTTCAGCGACCTGGAGCGGATGACGCTGATGAGCGACGGCGCCACGGTCTACGAGTGCACCTCGCCCGACGAGGTCCATGCGCTGCTCCAGGGCGGACAGGGCATCTTCGGGATCGCCGTCGGCGTGGTGTGGCGGGATGTCGAGAGTGCGCTGTCGCAGCTCCACGGGGAGCGCATCGACACCGGTGAGACGCTCGTCGGGCACAATCCGGCGGACGAGCTGGCGCGGCGGCGCAACCGGGCGGTCTGACGGCCGGGAAAGCTCCCGCGGCCGTGCCGGGGCATTGTCAGTGGTGTAAGGCAGCATCGGACAGGTGAGAAGCGCGCCCACGATCCTGCACCTCGACATGGATGCCTTCTTCGCCTCGGCGGAGCAGGCGTCCAAGCCGAGTCTGCGCGGCAAGGCCGTGATCGTGGGCGGGCTCGGGCCGCGCGGTGTGGTGGCGACCGCGTCGTACGAGGCCCGGGTGCTCGGGGTGCATTCGGCGATGCCCATGGCGCAGGCGCGGCGACTGGCGCCGAACGCCGCGTATCTCGTACCGCGCTTCGCGTTCTACCGGTCCATCAGTGAGCAGGTCATGGCGTTGCTGCGGGCCCTGTCGCCGCTGGTGGAACCGCTCAGCCTGGACGAGGCGTTCGTGGATCTGGAGGCCGGGGGGACGGCCTGGGACGCGGAGTCGGCCCGGCTGGCCGGGGTGAAGCTGCGCGCCGACATACGGGCCGTGACGGGGCTGACGGGGTCCGTGGGGCTCGCGGCGTCCAAGATGCTGGCGAAGATCGCCTCCGAGCAGGCCAAGCCGGACGGTCTGGTGCTGATCGAACCGGGGACGGAGCGGGCGCTTCTGGGGCCAATGTCCGTGCGGACCCTGCCGGGCGTGGGGCCGGCCACCGGGGACCATCTGCGGCGGGCCGGGATCCACACGGTCGAGGAGCTGGCCGAGGCCGGGGAGGACGAGCTCGTACGGCTGCTGGGGAAGTCGCTCGGGCATGCCTTGTACGCGATGGCGCTGGCGCGTGACGAGCGGCCGGTGGTGGCCGAGCGGGAGACGAAGTCGGTATCGGTCGAGGACACCTATGACGTCGACATCCATGACCGGGTGCGGGTCGCGCTGGAGGTGCAGAGGCTGGCGGACCGGTGTGTGCGGCGGCTGCGCGGGGCCGGGCTGTCCGGGCGGACCATCGTGCTCAAGGTACGGCGGTACGACTTCTCCACGCTGACCCGGTCCGAGACGTTGCGCGGGCCCACCGATGATCCGGCGGTGGTGCGGGAGGCGGCCGCGCGGCTGCTGGAGTCGGTGGACACCACGGGTGGGGTGCGGCTGCTCGGGGTGGGGGTCAGCGGGCTTGCGGACTTCACGCAGGAGGATCTGTTCGCGCAGGCCGCGGGGGAGAGGGAGGCCGAGGACACGGGGGAGGACCGTGAGGTGGAGGCCGCGAAGGATGCCGCGGTCGAGGTGCCGGTGGAGCGGCGGTGGGTGGCTGGGCATGACGTGGCGCATGCCGAGTTCGGGCATGGGTGGGTGCAGGGAAGTGGGCTGGGGCGGGTGACTGTGCGGTTCGAGACGCCGGACTCGGGGGTGGGGCGGGTGCGGACGTTCGCGGTTGATGATCCGGCGTTGGCGGCGGCGGAGCCGCTGCCGTTGGTGTCGCGCGGGTCTGGGGCTGTGGTGGACGGGGCGTCCGCGTGAGCGGGGGGACTGGTGCCGGTTGCTGTGACCGGCGTGGGGGCGGGCGTGGGACGGGTCGCGCGGTCCGGCGCTCACGGGGTGCCGGGCCGCGCCCACCCGTGCCGCCCCCGCGGCACGACTGCCCGCGGCGGGGATGGCAGGGTTGCCGTCGGCTGGCTGCTGCGGCTGTGCCGGTGCGGCTGCCTGCGACGGTGCCCGTGCGGCTGGCCGCAGATGTGGCGCGCGCGGTCCGGCGCTCACGGGGTGCCTCCGCCAGAGGAAACCCCCAGCCCACCTGTGCCGCCCCCGCGGCACGACTGCCCGCGGCTACGGGGGTCGGGCGGGGCGGTTGGCCGCGAGTGGGTCGGCACGGCTGCCGCGGCCATGCCGGTATGGCTGGACGCGGCTGCGGCGTATGGCTCCGTTACATCTCCGCGTCCTCGGTGCCTGCCAGGTTGCCGAAGTCGTGGTCGGGGGGCGGTGGGGTGGAGGCGGTGTCGAGACCGTAGTGGTGGTAGAGCTGGAGTTCCTGCTCGGGGGAGAGGTGGCGGCCGACGCCGAAGTCCGGGGCGTCCTTGATCAGGGCGCGGTCGAAGGGGACGTGCAAGGTGCCCTCGACCAGTTCGCTGGGCTCCAGCGGGACGAAGGCGTCCCTGCTGAACAGGCCGGTCCGTATGGCCGCCCACTCCGGGACACCGGTCGCGTCGTCGAGGTAGACCTCGTCGATCGTGCCGATCTTCGTACCGTTGCGGTCGAACGCCTTGCGGCCGATCAGGTTGCGCGGATCGATGTCGGTCTGCACGGGACCTCCACTAGGTCGCAAATCATCCGTAAGCACTACGAAAGAGCACATTCGGGCGCGCGGCCACTCGAACGACCGGTCGTTGACCTCGCTGGTAGGCTTGCTAACGGCTGCTGACCCCGTGCGGGAGAGTCCTCCGGAGAACACCGGAGGCGCCGAAGGAGCAAATCCTCCCCGGAATCTCTCAGGCTCACGTACCGCACGGACGAGGTCACTCTGGAAAGCAGGGCGGGTGTCGACGGCTTCCGCTCTCACCGACGGTGAAAGCCGGACGCCCTGGTGCCTCCGGTGAAGCTCTCAGGTTGAGATGACAGAGGGGGAGGCCGTCCGGGCACCCGCGCCGTGGTGCCCCTCGAAGGTCGTGTCTGACCAGGAGGCCTCCGCAATGACCGCCCATCGCACTCCGCTCTCCGAGCTCGAAACGGGGATCCCCTTCGAGCAGCGTCACATCGGGCCCGATCAGGAAGCCCGGGCCAAGATGCTCGCCCAGGTCGGGTACGGCTCGCTGGACGAGCTGACCGCCGCCGCGGTACCGGATGTGATCAAGAACGCCGACTCGCTCGCGCTGCCGGGCGCGCGGTCCGAGGCCGAGGTGCTCGCCGAGCTGCGTTCGCTCGCCGACCGCAACCAGGTGCTCGACTCCATGATCGGACTCGGCTACTACGGCACCTTCACCCCGCCGGTCATCCTGCGCAACGTCATGGAGAACCCGGCCTGGTACACGGCGTACACGCCCTACCAGCCGGAGATCTCGCAGGGCCGCCTGGAGGCGCTGCTCAACTTCCAGACCATGGTCGCCGACCTGACCGGCCTGCCCACCTCCGGCGCCTCGCTGCTGGACGAGGGCACCGCCGCCGCCGAGGCCATGGCGCTGTCCCGGCGCATGGGCAAGAACAAGAAGGGCCTCTTCCTGGTCGACGCGGACGCCCTTCCGCAGACGATCGCCGTGATCGAGACGCGTGCCGAGCCGACCGGCGTCGAGGTGGTCGTCGCCGACCTCAGCGACGGCATCCCGGCCGAGCTCGCCGAGCGCGAGATCAACGGCGTGCTCCTGCAGTACCCGGGTGCCTCCGGCGCCGTCCGCGACCTCAAGCCCGTCATCGAGCAGGCGCACGAGCTGGGCGCGCTGGTCACCGTCGCCGCCGACCTGCTCGCGCTGACGCTGCTGACCTCGCCCGGCGAGCTGGGTGCCGACATCGCGGTCGGTACGACCCAGCGGTTCGGTGTCCCGATGGGCTTCGGCGGTCCGCACGCCGGTTACATGGCCGTGCACGAGAAGTTCGCGCGCTCCCTGCCCGGCCGGCTCGTCGGCGTCTCCGTGGACGCGGACGGCAACAAGGCGTACCGCCTCGCGCTGCAGACCCGTGAGCAGCACATCCGCCGCGAGAAGGCGACCAGCAACATCTGTACCGCGCAGGTGCTGCTCGCCGTCATGGCCGGCATGTACGCCGTGTACCACGGCCCCGAGGGGCTGAAGGGCATCGCGCGGCGCGTGCACCGCTACACCACGATCCTCGCCGCCGGGCTCGCCGCGGGCGGCGCCGAGATCGTGCACGCGAACTACTTCGACACCCTCACCGTGCGGGTGGCCGGGCGGGCCGCCGAGGTCGTCGCCGCCGCGCGCGAGGCCGGGGTGAACCTGCACCTCGTCGACGCCGACCACGTCTCGATCGCCTGCGACGAGACCACCGGCCGCGCCCAGCTGACCGCCGTGTGGGGCGCCTTCGGCGTCGCGGGCGACATCGAGGCGCTGGACGCCGAGGCCGCCGACGCGCTGCCGCAGGGGCTGCTGCGCCAGGACGAGTTCCTGACCCACCCCGTCTTCCACCAGCACCGCTCCGAGACCGCGATGCTGCGCTACCTGCGCCGTCTCTCGGACCGTGACTACGCGCTCGACCGCGGAATGATCCCGCTCGGCTCCTGCACGATGAAGCTCAACGCCACCACCGAGATGGAGCCGGTGACCTGGCCCGAGTTCGGGCAGCTGCACCCCTTCGTGCCCCAGGAGCAGGCCGAGGGCTACCTCACGCTCATCCGTGAGCTGGAGGAGCGTCTCGCCGAGGTCACCGGGTACGACAAGGTCAGCCTCCAGCCCAACGCCGGTTCGCAGGGCGAGCTGGCCGGACTGCTCGCCGTGCGCGGCTACCACCGTGCCAACGGCGACGAGCAGCGCACCGTCTGCCTCATCCCGTCCTCCGCGCACGGCACCAACGCCGCCAGCGCCGCGATGGCCGGTATGAAGGTCGTCGTCGTCAAGACCGCCGAGGACGGCGAGATCGACGTCGAGGACCTGCGCGCGAAGATCGAGCAGTACCGCGACGAGCTGGCGGTGCTGATGATCACGTACCCCTCGACGCACGGTGTGTTCGAGGAGCACGTCGCCGACATCTGCGCCCAGGTCCACGAGGCCGGTGGCCAGGTCTACGTCGACGGCGCCAACCTCAACGCCCTGGTGGGGCTGGCCAAGCCGGGTCACTTCGGCGGCGACGTATCGCACCTGAACCTGCACAAGACCTTCTGCATCCCGCACGGCGGCGGCGGTCCCGGCGTCGGCCCGGTCGGTGTGCGCGCGCACCTGGCGCCGTACCTGCCGAACCACCCGATGCAGCCGAGTGCCGGGCCCGAGACCGGCGTCGGTCCCATCTCGGCGGCCCCCTGGGGCTCCGCGGGCATCCTGCCGATCTCCTGGTCGTACGTCCGCCTCATGGGCGGCGAGGGCCTCAAGCGGGCCACGCAGGTCGCGGTGCTCAGCGCCAACTACATCGCCAAGCGGCTGGAGCCGCACTACCCGGTGCTCTACACCGGGCCCGGCGGGCTGGTCGCGCACGAGTGCATCATCGACCTGCGTCCGCTGACCAAGGCGACCGGCGTGACCGTCGACGACGTGGCCAAGCGGCTCATCGACTACGGCTTCCACGCGCCGACGATGTCCTTCCCGGTCGCCGGCACGCTGATGATCGAGCCGACCGAGTCCGAGGACATCATCGAGCTGGACCGGTTCTGCGACGCGATGATCGCCATCCGCGCGGAGATCGAGAAGGTCGGTTCCGGCGAGTGGGCCGCGGACGACAACCCGCTGCGCAACGCCCCGCACACCGCCGCCGCGCTGAGCGGGGAGTGGGAGCACGGCTACAGCCGCGAGGAGGCCGTGTTCCCGAGCGGTGTCTCGGCCGCGGACAAGTACTGGCCGCCGGTGCGCCGTATCGACCAGGCCTACGGTGACCGCAACCTGGTCTGCTCGTGCCCGCCGCTGGACGCGTACGAGGACTGACCGAGGGCACTGACCTCAAGGGGCTCCGCCCGGGCTACGGCTCGGGCGGAGCCCCTTTTCGTGCCCGCTTTCGTGTGCCCGCGCAGGCACTCTTGCCGGACCTCGCGGCCTCTCCTACAGTCCGCTTCGTAATGTTCGCCAACTGATCCGAATGTTTCGGATGGAGGTGCTTGGAACGTGCCGTAGGTCCAACTCCCTTTCGATCGGGGGCGGACCGGAGTCGGATTCCCTGTGCACAAGGGTTGCCACCCGTCAGCGCGTGTCTCTAGGGTGCGGCTGCAACGAAGCTTTCTGTCATAAGGCCGAAACTTTCGAAGGCAACTTGTCGAAAAGGAGCGCATGATGGGCGACCCGGCACTCTCCCGCCGCAGTTTCCTGGCGGTCTCCGCCGCCGCGGGTCTGAGCATGACGGCACTCAGCGGCTGCGGCGGCGACTCGGACGGGGGGTCGTCCGACGGTACGACCACCATCGAGTGGTGGAACATCTCCACGACCCAGCCCACCAAGGACGTGTGGGCCGCCCTCGCCAAGAAGTTCGAGGCGCAGAACCCCAAGGTCAAGGTCAAGATCGTCCAGCTGGAGAACGACGCCTACAAGTCGAAGATGACGGCGCTGACCGCGTCCGGGAAGCTCCCGGACATCTTCCACACCTGGGGCGGCGGCGTGCTCAAGCAGCAGGTCGAGGCGGGACTGGTCGAGGACCTCACCGACCGCACCAAGGGCTGGGGCGACAAGCTCGTCCCGGTCTCGAAGGAGCCGTACCTCATAGACGACAAGGTCTACGGCATACCGTTCGACATCGGCATGATCGGCTTCTGGTACAACAAGGCGCTGTTCAAGAAGGCGGGTATCAGCGAGCCCCCGGCCACCTGGAGCGCCTTCCTGGACGCGGTCGACAAGCTCAAGTCCGCCGGTGTCACCCCGCTCGCCCTCGCGGGCAAGGAGGCGTGGACCGGTATGTACTACTGGGCCTACCTCGCGATGCGCACCGCGGGTGTCGACGCCCTGGAGAAGGCAAACCAGGACAAGGACTTCACCTCCCCCGGCCTGGTCCAGGCCGGTGAACACCTCAAGGAACTGGTCGAGTTGAAGCCGTTCCAGAAGGGCTTCCTCGGCGCCTCCTACTCCGGGCCCACCGGCCAGGCGGCCACCGTCGGCAACGGCAAGGCGGCCATGGAGCTGATGGGCCAGTGGGCGCCCATCGTCCAGGCCGACGCGGGCAAGGGGCTCGGGGACGACCTCGGCTTCTTCCCGTTCCCCGCGGTCGAGGGCGGACAGGGCGCGATCACCGAGGTGTTCGGCGGAGGCGGCGGCCACGCGCTGCGCGCCGGCGCCCCGCAGGCGGCGGTGGACTTCCTGAAGTTCTTCGCCTCCGAGGCGACCGACGTGGAGCTGGTCAAGAAGACCGGCGTCCTGCCCGTCGTCCCGGCCGCCGAGCGTGCCATCACCGACCCCAACGTCAAGGCCGTACAGCAGCAGTTGACGGCCGCCACCGGCTTCCAGCTCTACCTGGACCAGGCGTACGCGCCGGCCCTCGGTCAGGAGGTCAACGAGAGCGTCGCCGGTCTGATCGCCGGATCCAAGTCCCCGGAGCAGGTCACCGACTCGATCACCCAGGTCGCGAAGGAAGAGCAGTAACAACCGATGACGTCCACCTTCCTTCCGGAGAAACGGACCGGTCCCGACACGGACCTGCCGCCCCCGGCCGCCGACGCGGCCCGGGGGCGGGCCCGCCGGCGCGCCATGAACTGGCTGACCGCGGTCTCCTTCCAGGTCCCCGCCCTCGTGCTCTTCGGTGTCCTGGTCCTGCTGCCCATCATGTTCGCCCTGTACGCCGCCTTCTTCCGCTGGGGCGGCTTCGGGATGCCCGAGGACTACATCGGTGTCGAGAACTTCACCCGGCTCTTCGACGACCCGGTCTTCATCGGCGACCTGTGGCGCTGTCTGCTGCTGGTGCTGCTCTCGCTGGCGCTGCAGCTGCCGTTCGCGCTCGCCATGGCCGTCGCGCTCAACCAGAAGGTGCGCGGCCGGGCCGTCTACCGGATGCTCTTCTTCGCGCCGTACGTGCTGTCCGAGGCCATCACCGGTGTGCTGTTCGCGATGATCTTCGCGCCCGGCGAAGGGCTCGCCGACCATGTCCTCGACGGCATCGGCCTGGAGGGCCTGGGCGGTGAGTGGTTCGCCGACCCGGACATGGTGATGGCCACCCTGTTCCTGGTCATGACCTGGAAGTACTTCGGCTTCCACATGATGCTCTACCTGGCCGGACTCCAGTCCATCCCCAAGGAGTTGCACGAGGCCGCCCTCATCGACGGTGCCGGTCCCTGGCAGCGGTTCCGCAACGTCACCCTGCCGCTGCTCGCGCCCACCCTGCGCATCAGCGTCTTCCTGTCCGTCATCGGCGCCATCCAGCTCTTCGACCTCGTCTGGGTGGTCACCGCCGGTGGCCCCGACCACCACTCCGAAACCATGGCCGTGACCATGTTCCAGTTCGGCTTCAAGCGCTACCAGGTCGGCTATGCCAGCGCCATCAGCGTGGTCATGTTCGGCATCAGCCTCGTGTTCGCCCTCGCCTACCAGCGGTTCGTGCTCCGCCGGGACCTGGAGGGCGCGACCACGACCATGCGGGGAGGCAAGCAGTGACCGTCCAGCGCAAGACCCGGGGCCGCACCCTCCCCCTGCACCTGCTGCTGATCGGGGTCGGCGCCCTGATGGGCATCCCCCTGCTGTACGCGGTCATCTCCGGCTTCAAGTCCACCGACCAGCTCTCCCGCAACCCGATCGGACTGCCCGATCCCTGGGTGACCGGGAATTACACCGACATCCTCGCCTCCGGCGACTTCTGGCGGATGGTCGGCAACAGCACGCTGATCGCGGTGGCCACCACGGTCCTCGTGGTCGCCGCCTCGGCGCTCGCCGCGTTCTCCTTCGCGCGGTTCGCCTTCCGGGGCCGCGAGGTGCTGTTCACCCTGTTCACGATGGGGCTGATGTTCCCCTTCGCGGTGGCGGCGCTGCCGCTGTTCCTGCTGCTGCGCTCGATGGACCTGCTGGACAACCCCCTCGGCGTGATCCTGCCGCAGGCCGCGTTCGGGCTGCCGATGACCATCATCATCCTGCGCGGCTTCTTCCGGCAGATCCCCGGCGAACTGGAGGAGGCGGCCACCCTCGACGGCTGCGGACCGCTGGGCTTCTTCTGGCGGGTGCTGCTGCCCATGGCGCGGCCCGCGCTCGGCACCGTCTCCGTGCTCGCCGTCGTCACCAGCTGGAACAACTTCTTCCTGCCGCTGCTCGTCTTCAACGAGCCCACCTGGTGGACCATCCCGATCGGCGTGCAGCAGTTCCAGGGCCAGTACTCGCAGGACGTGGCCCGGGTCTTCGCCTATCTCGTGCTCGCCATGGTCCCCGCCCTGGCCTTCTACTCCGTCGCCGAGCGCCAGCTCGTCGGCGGCCTCACCGCCGGCGCCACCAAGGGATGACAGCGCCCGCGACCGTACGGCTCACCCACACCCCCTGTTCCGTGAGGAGTCGCACCATGCCCAAGAACCGTCTCAGACTCGTCGGCGCCCTGACCGCCGCCCTTGTCGCCGTCACCGCCCCGTCCGCCCAGGGCCTCGCCGAACACCGGCCCCACAAACCGCAGACCCTCGCCGACCTCGCCCAGCGGCACGGCCGCTACTTCGGCAGCGCCACCGACAACCCCGAGCTGGTGGACGAGCCGTACAAGAAGATCCTCGGCAAGGAGTTCGACCAGATCACCCCCGGCAACGGCATGAAGTGGTACGCCACCGAACCCGAGCAGGGCGTCTTCGACTTCTCCCAGGGCGACGAGATCGTCGACCTCGCCCGCGCCCACCACCAGAAGGTGCGCGGCCACACGCTGGTCTGGCACAGCCAGCTGCCCGACTGGCTGACCAGCCGTGAGTGGACGGCGCCCGAGCTGCGGAAGGTCCTGAAGAAACACATCCAGACCGAGGTACGGCACTACCGCGGCAAGGTGTTCGCCTGGGACGTCGTCAACGAGGCCTTCAACGAGGACGGTACGTACCGGGAGACCGTCTTCTACAACACCCTCGGCCCCGGCTACATCGCCGACGCCCTGCGCTGGGCCCACGAGGCCGACCCGCGCGTCAAGCTGTACCTCAACGACTACAACATCGAGTCCGTCGGCCCCAAGAGCGACGCCTACTACAAGCTCGCCAAGCAACTGCGGGCGCAGGGCGTCCCGTTGCACGGCATCGGCCTCCAGGCGCACCTGGCGCTCCAGTACGGCTATCCGACCACGCTGGAGGACAACCTGCGCCGCTTCGCGCGGCTCGGCCTGGACACCGCGCTGACCGAGGTCGACATCCGGATGTACGTGCCGGCCGACGAGGAGAAGCTGGCCACGCAGGCCCAGTGGTACGCGGACCTGACCAAAGCGTGCCTGGCGGTCCGCCGGTGCGTCGGCATCACGATCTGGGACTACACCGACAAGTACTCCTGGATCCCGGCCTTCTTCGACGGTGAGGGCGCGGCCCTGCCGTGGGACGAGGAGCTGCGGCCCAAGCCCGCCTACTACGCGATCCGGAAGGCGCTCAGCTGATCCTCCGCGCGGACGGTGGTGCGGTGCTGGACCGCACCACCAGTTCCGTGCCCAGCTCCACCCGGGGGGAGTCCGGCTGCTCGCCCCCGGCCAGCCGCAGCACGGTGCGCACCGCCAACTTGCCCATGTCGGCCAGCGGCTGGCGCACCGTGGTCAGCGGCGGCGCCGACCAGCGGACCTCCGGCAGATCGTCGAAGCCGACCACGCTGATGTCCTCCGGCACCCTCAGGCCCCGGCGGCGCAGCGCCTCGATCGCGCCGAGCGCCATCTGGTCGCTGGCCGCGAACACCGCGGTCGGCGGCTCGGGCAGGTCCAGCAGCGCCGTACAGCCCGTGCAGCCGGACTCGGGGCGGAAGTCGCCCTGGACGACCAGGGATTCGTCCACGGCGAGCCCGGCGCCCTCCAGGGCCGCGCGGTAGCCGTCGAAGCGGGCGCGGGAGCACAGCAGCCGCGGTGGGCCCGCGATCAGGCCGATCCGGCGGTGGCCGAGGGCCAGCAGATGCTCGGTCGCGGCGAGCCCGCCCGACCAGTTGGCGGCGCCGATCGTGGGCACGTCCAGCAGGGGCGAGCCCGCCGGGTCGACCACCACCAGCGGCACTCCGAGGGCCCGCAACTCCTCGTGCAGGACCGGCTCCAGGGCCGAGGTGACCAGCACGACGCCGTCGGAGGCGCGGGCGCGCAGATTGCGCATCCACTCCCGGGCGTCGCCCGACCGGCCGTGGATCGCCGACACGACCGTGCCGACCCCGGCGGCGTGCGCGACCTCCTCCACACCGCGGATGATCTCCACCGCCCACGGGCTGTCGAGGTCGTTGAAGACCAGGTCGACGAGGGTGGCGGCGGTGGAGGAGACCCGCTTGCGGTAGCCGTGCGCGCGCAGCAGGTCCTCCACCCGGGCGCGGGTGCGCGGGGAGACGTCGGACCGGCCGTTGACGACCCGGGACACGGTGGGCACCGAGACCCCGGCCTGCCGGGCGATCTCCGTGATGGTGACCCGGCCCTCGGTGTGCTCCTGCGCCAACTGCCCACCTCCGTCGACCTGTTGTCGAAAACTTGCAGAAGTCTTCCGGAAATCCGGGGCCCGTGGAAGGGAGAACCGGCCGGGAATCCCAGGACACACGGGGGACTACGGTCAGTGACCGGCCTCGGACACGCGTCGGGGCCGGTGCGCAGAACGTGTCTGCGGCCGGCCCCCAAGGTCTCCGGACGGCTCCGTGGCCGTCCGGCCGCGCTCAGGCCGCGGTCATCACCTGGTCGGCGCCCAGCGGGCGGTGCGGGGCGATGATCTGGCCGTCGGGCAGGAGCTCACCGGTGTCCTCGAAGAGCAGAACGCCGTTGCAGAGCAGGCTCCAGCCCTGTTCCGGGTGGTGCGCCACGAGGCGCGCCGACTCCCGGTCGGCGGAGTCTGCGGAAGGACACGGTGGCTGGTGCTGGCACATGGGTGGGATCTTTCGCTCTGTGGTGTTCATGGCCGCCCCCGTTGCGACAAGTGGTTCGAACCCAGTGTTGCCCTACGGGCGTGAATCCGCAGGGATTTCGGTGCACCGCTTCTCACAGGTTGATGACGCGCCACCCGCGCGGATGGTTCACCTCGACCGCACCGTCCCTTTAGGTGGTTCGCAGTGGCCGGAGCGGACTAGTCCATGCAGGTCAGGGGCTCTGTAGAGCGATTCCCCGCTCGTACGAGCGCGCCGCCGCGGCGCGCGCGCCGCACACGCGCCGTACCCCGCGACCGGCGGTCCGGCGGCGGGGTACGGAGGGCGTGCGGCGGCCGTCAGGCGGGTGAGCCGAGCAGCGGCGCCGGGGTCACGCGATGAGTGAGCACCGGGAGCAGATCGGCGGCCCGGTGCGGCCGGTGGGCCGCGATACCGGGCGGTGCGGGCGCCAGCGGCACCAGGAGGTCGGTGGGCTCCGGGTGGCCGACGGAGGCGTCGGCGGCGGGGTCGCCGTGCAGCCACAGGGTCAGCATGTACAGGCCGGGTACGGACAGCAGCCGGGGCTGGTAGGGCTGGGCCATGGTCTCGGCCTGGCGCAGGGCCTGCTCGGTGGAGGTGATGTAGGGGCCCTCGAAGAAGTGCGAGAAGGCCCATCCGTCGGGCGTGAGCCGGGTCTCCGCGGCAGCGACGGCCCGGTCCGAGCAGCGGATCAGGAAGCGCCACCCGGCGAGCCGGGTGGTGGTCGGGCCGCCCGCGGTGATGCCGTCCAGGACGTGCACGGGCAACGGCAGTTCCGGGGTGGCGGGTCCCTGGGCGGCGCGCAGGGACGGCGTTCGGGCCTCGCGGACCGCGGTGGGGGACCCCAGTGCGGCGAGGACGGAGCGAAGTGCGGGCGCGGGAGCCGGGGGGACATGCAGCGGCATGGTGGGTCGCCTCTCATTCAAAAGGCACGGTGGCGCGAGGGCGGGGCGGACGGCGCTGTCAGCTCGCGAGGGGGCGGGGAGGCGGGGCCGTGGTCCGGGTGCGTGGGTGTGCGTGAGGGCCCGCCGTACCTCGATCCCTACGGCAGGTCCCTCCGACCGGGCGCCAACTCTCCGCCTACTACGCGGAGTTTATACGACAAGTGTTCAGTGAGTGTTTCATCTAGCCGTTTCCGGTGCACTCGGCAAGGGTGCATTCGGACGGCGATCCGCGGTAATCATCCCGATTCCGAGCGGGGCGCTCCTCGGTGACCTCGACGAATGCATGAGAAGCGGTAGGCTAATTCTCGTCGGCGTTTTTCACGAGTTCGCCGCGCCACCGGGAACAGCACCGTGACTCATGCCCGGAGAATGTGCCACCGGTCACGTCCGACAGACTAGCGGCCCACCGGCCCGTCCGGGGACGTTATCGATCGCTTCGGCTGGGCATCATCCAACCTGACCCGGGACACCGGCGGCCGGATCTTCGGCCCGCCCATTCGAGGAAGGGACGCTTCGATGGGGGAGAAGGTCGTGGCAGGTCGGTTCGATCTGTCCGATCGCCAGCACTACCGCGACAAGCTCCGGAAGTGTCTGGCGGGCCTGGAGCGGCTTCTGGCGGAGAAGCGGTTCGATCGCCCGAAGAACCTCATGGGACTTGAGATCGAATTGAATCTCGCCGGAACCGACGGCATGCCGAGAATGTTGAATGCGCAGGTTCTTGAGCGGATCGCGAGTCGCGATTTTCAAACAGAACTCGCCATGTTCAACCTGGAGATCAACATAGCCCCACACCGGCTCGGTGGGTCGGTATTCGACCAGCTCGCGGAGGAACTGCGCACCTCGCTGGCATATGCCCATCGAAAAGCCGGTGAGCTGTCCGCCGGAATCGTGATGATCGGCATTCTGCCGACCCTCGACCGGGACGACCTGGTCTCCTCCAACCTGTCCGCGGTGGACCGCTACACGCTGCTCAACGACCAGATCGTGGCCGCGCGCGGCGAGGACTTCGTGCTCGACATAGCGGGCGTGGAGCACCTCACCTGCACCTCGAAGTCCATAGCGCCCGAGGCCGCCTGCACCTCCGTCCAACTGCACCTCCAGGTCACCCCGGGCCGCTTCGCCGACGTGTGGAACGCCGCGCAGGCCGTCGCCTCGGTGCAGGTCGCGGTCGGCGCCAACTCGCCGTTCCTGTTCGGCCGCGAGCTGTGGAGCGAGTCCCGGCCCCCGCTGTTCCAGCAGTCCACCGACACCCGTCCGCCCGAGCTCCAGGCCCAGGGTGTGCGGCCGCGCACCTGGTTCGGGGAGCGCTGGATCACCTCCGCCTACGACCTGTTCGAGGAAAACCTGCGCTACTTCCCCGCCCTCCTGCCCATCTGCGACGACGAGGACCCCCTGCGGGTGCTCGACGAGGGCGGCGTCCCCTCGCTGGCCGAGCTGGTCCTGCACAACGGCACCGTCTACCGCTGGAACCGCCCGGTCTACGGCATCGCCGACGGCGTACCGCACCTGCGGGTCGAGAACCGCGTCCTGCCCGCCGGACCCACGGTCACCGACGTGATCGCCAACGCGGCCTTCTACTACGGCCTCATCCGCGCCCTCGCCGAGGAGCCGCGCCCGGTGTGGACCCGGCTGCCGTTCGAAGCCGCCGCCGCCAACTTCGACACCGCCTGCCGGCACGGCATCGACGCCCGCCTGACCTGGCCCCGGCGCGGCCGGTACGGCGGGGTCACGGAGGTCGACGCGGCGGTCCTGGTCCGGGACGAGCTGCTGCCGCTCGCGGAGGCCGGGCTGAACGCCTGGGGCGTGGCCCCCGCCGACCGGGACCTGTACCTCGGGGTCATCGAGGAACGCTGCCGACGCCGCGCCAACGGCGCCTCCTGGCAGTCCGCCACCTTCCACCGGGCCCTGGAGCAGGGTCTGTCCCGGGACGCGGCCCTGGCCGCCACGACCAAGCGCTACTGCCAGCTCATGCACCAGGGCGAGCCCGTGCACAGCTGGCCGGTGGGGCTGCCGGAGGCGGTGCCGCTGGCCTGAGGGGCATCGGGGACGTCGTAACGCTTGCCGCCCGTCCGGGCGGGGCCCGGACGGGGCCCGCCGCACTCCGCCTCATACTGGTCGGGCATGCTGTGACGTCGTATGACGGTGGTGCCCCTGGGAGGCAGAGTGCAGGCGGAGGCGGGCCCCGTGGCCGGTTCATTCCCGGAGGAAGGGCCCTCGCGGCGGATCCTGCGGGACGAGACGCTGCTGGTACTGGCGCTCTCTCTCGGGGCGAGCGGCGTCTCCGCGCTGATCAGCTTCATCGGCTCGGTCACCAAACCGGGCGGACTGAAGGACCAGGCGGCCACCCTCAACGCCTCCGCGGCGCCGGGGCGGCCCTGGCTCGACCTCGCCTGGCAGCTCTTCGGGATCTCCACGTCCCTGGTGCCGGTGCTGCTCGTGGCGCACTTCCTGATCCGCGAGGGCAGCGGGCTGCGCGACCTCGGCTTCGACCGCACCCGGCCCTGGCCGGACCTCGGCCGCGGCGCCGCCGTCGCCGCGGTGATCGGCAGCAGCGGAATCGCCTTCTACCTCGCCGCCCGGGGCCTCGGCTTCAACCTCACCGTGGTGCCGGAGGCGCTGCCCGAGGTGTGGTGGAAGTACCCCGTGCTCATCCTGTCGGCGCTGCAGAACGCGATCCTCGAAGAGGTCATCGTGGTCGGCTATCTGCTGCGCCGCCTCCAGCAGTTGGGCTGGTCGCCGGGGAGCGCCCTGATGGCCAGCTCCGTGCTGCGCGGCTCGTACCACCTCTACCAGGGCATCGGCGGCTTCATCGGCAACATGGTGATGGGCGTCGTCTTCGTCTTCCTCTACCGCCGCTGGGGCCGTGTCGGACCCCTGGTCGTGGCGCACTCGCTGCTCGACATCGGGGCGTTCGTGGGGTACGCGCTGCTGGCGGGGAAGGTGGACTGGCTGCCTACCGCGTGAGCGGGCGGTCGGGGCTTTTTGTTTGGTGCTTCCCCGGCCCTGCGGCCTGCCGGTCGGCTCGGTACCGCAGCGATCGATGGTCTGACGCGACCGTCGTTCGGGCCCAGAGCCGGGGCGGTACTGGTGTCCCCGCGCGTGGGGAGCCGGCGGGTGACGTGCGAACTGGGCGTGTGCCCCGGCGTTCGACGCGGCGGGGCCCGAACTGGCAGGGCTCAGGCCAGTAGCTCCCCGTCGATCACCGTCACCGCGCGACCGCCGAGCAGGGTGCGGTCGGCTCGGATCTCCGTGCGTACCAGGCCGGAGCGCGGGGACGCCTGGAGGCCGGTGAGGGTGGGGCGGCCGAGGCGGTCGGACCAGAACGGGGCCAGGGCGGTGTGGGCGCTGCCGGTGACCGGGTCCTCGTCGATGCCCACGTTCGGGAAGAAGCAGCGGGAGACGAAGTCGTAGCCCTGCGCGGGGTCCTCGGCGCGCGCGGTGGCGATGATGCCCCGCGCGGAGAAGGCGCCCAGGGCCCGGTGGTCGGGGGTCAGGGCGCGGACGGTCTTCTCGTCGGCGAGCTCCACGAGCAGGTCGCCCACGTTCGGACCGGTGTCGAAGGCGCACAGCGGCTCGGCGCCCAGGGCCTCGGCGACCCCGGGCGGGATCTCGGCCGCCCTGAGCGGGGCGGTCGGGAAGTCCAGGGTGAAGGAGCCGTCCTCGCGGGGCGTCGCGACCAGCACGCCACTGTGGGTGGCGAACCGCACCGGGCCCTCGTGCGCGCCCGTGGAGTGCAGGACGTGGGCCGTGGCGAGCGTGGCGTGGCCACACATCGCGACCTCGGCGGCGGGCGTGAACCAGCGCAGCGCCCAGCCCGCCTCCGGGTCCCCCGGGAGCGGGTGGGCGAACGCCGTCTCGGCGTGGTTGACCTCCGCGGCGACCTTCTGGAGCCAGTCGTCGGTCGGGAAGGAGTCCAGGAGCAGGACCCCGGCGGGGTTGCCGGAGAAGGGGCGGTCGGTGAAGGCGTCGACGATTCGGATGCGCATGCTCCGACCGTAGGGGGCCGGTGAAGCCGCCCGCCAAGGCCAATTCGGGGGTGTTGGACCGAATTCCGTCTGGTGCTGTCGGCGGGGCTGTCGGTGGCTGTCGCCTTCGGTTGGGGCCTGCTGTGGAGCTGTGCCGTCGGGCGAGGCCGATGCGGGGTGCTGGACCGTTTTCCGTCGG
>NZ_FLSP01000108.1 GCF_900091315.1 Streptomyces sp. DI166 | reverse complement strand
AAGGCGCTACGCCTCAGCCGTTGCGCTTCCAGCGCGGCTTGTCCTCGCGGCGGCCGAAGGAACCGCCACCGCGGTGGTCGTCACGACGGCCGTACGGGCGCTCGTGGCCACCGGAGCGGAAGCCCGGACGGTCGCCCTGGCGGTCACGGTTGAACGGACGGTCGCTGCCACGGTGCCCACCGCGCTCGTCACGACGCTCGAAGGAACGGCCCGCACCACGGTCGTCGCGGCGGAACCCGCCCCGGTCGTCACGGCGCTCGAAGGAACGGCCACCACGGTCGTTGTCCCGACGGAACCCGTCACGACGGTCGTTGTCCCGGCGGAAGCCGCCACGGTCACCGTCACGACGCTCACCGCGGTCGTCGCGGCGGAAACCGCCCCGGTCGTCCCGGCGCTCACCGTCACGACGGAAGCCGTCACGACGGTCGTTGTCCCGGCGGAAGCCGCCACGCTCACCGCGGTCGTTGTCCCGACGGAAACCACCCCGGTCACCGTCACGACGCTCGAAGGAACGGCCACCACGGTCGTCCCGACGGAACCCGTCCCGACGGTCGTTGTCCCGACGCTCGTACGAGCCCTCGGACCGCTCCGGCCGCTCGACCCGCTCCACGTCCTGCGCCGCCGGCTGCTCCGGCACCGCGACCTCGGCCGCGGCCACCGCCGCCTGCGCCTCGGCGACCGCCGCCTCCGGGTCCTCGCCACGCTCACGGGCGACCCGGGCAACCAGCCGGTCCGCCTCCTCGCGCAGCTCGGCCGCACGCCGCTGCGCACGCTCCAGCTGCTTGGTCAGGTGGGCGACCTCACGCTCGGCCTGCTGCGCGGCGTTGCCCGCCGACTCCGCCTGCACCTCGGTCATCGACCGGGCGCCGGTGATCTCGGCGACCTCCGGGTCGAAGGCGGCACCGCCCTGGATGATGTGACGCGAGGCGTCCACGCCCGCGTCCTCCATCAGACGGAAGATCTGACGCCGCTGGTGCGGCAGGGAGAGGGAGACGACCGTGCCGGTACGGCCCGCACGCGCGGTACGGCCCGCGCGGTGCAGGTAGTCCTTGTGGTCGCCGGCCGGGTCCACGTTCAGCACCAGGTCGATGCCGTCGACGTGGATACCGCGCGCGGCGACGTCGGTGGCGACCAGGACGTTGACGTACCCGTCCTTGAAGTCCGCCAGGGTCCGGGTGCGCGCGCCCTGCGTCATACCGCCGTGCAGCGCGTCCGCCTTCACGCCCGCGTCGCGCAGCTGCTCGGCGACACGGTCGGCGCCGAGCTGGGTGCGCACGAAGATGATGGTGCGGCCCTTGCGGGAGGCGATGGCCGCGGTGACCGGCGCCTTGTCCTTGGGCTTCACGATCAGGATGTGGTGCGACATGGTCGTCACCGCGCCCTGGGCGGCGTCCACCTCGTGGCTGACCGGGTCGTTCAGGTACCGGTCGACGAGGGTCTTGATCTCGTTCTCCATCGTCGCGGAGAACAGCATCCGCTGACCGCCGGACGGAACCTGGTCCAGCAGCTCGGTCACCTCGGGCAGGAAGCCCAGGTCGGACATCTGGTCGGCCTCGTCGAGAACGGCGACCTGGACGTCCTCCAGGGAGCAGGCGCCGCGGTTGATGATGTCGCGCAGACGGCCCGGAGTGGCCACTAGGACGTCGACGCCGCGCTCCAGGGCGTAGATCTGGTTGCCCATGGACGTACCGCCGCAGACGACCTTCATCTTAAGGCCGAGCTGGTCGCCGTACGGCTGGAGGGCGTCCGCGACCTGCATCGCCAGCTCACGGGTCGGGGTGAGGATGACGGCGCGCGGCTTGTGCTTCTCGGTACGGCCGCCGGACAGACGCGCCAGCGTCGGCAGACCGAACGACAGCGTCTTGCCGGAGCCGGTACGGCCGCGGCCGAGGATGTCCTTGCCGGCCAGGGCGTCCGGGATGGTCGCGGCCTGGATCGGGAAGGGGGTGGTCACACCGTTCTGCGCGAGCTTGCGCACGACGCCCTCGGGGAGACCGAGGTCCGCGAAGGTGACCTCGGGAGCGTCCGCCTGGGCCTCGGTGGCCTCGTTCTCGGGCAGGACGATGTGATCAGTACTGGAAATGGACATGCGTATGCGAAACCTTCCGGAGTCTCGTCGGCACGCGCCCGTCAACTCCGTGATTCGCAATACGACCGCCTCTATGCGGTCAGCCACGGCAAGGGAGAGTACGCGCCACACGGCGCGCTCTGCGTTGGCGCCGGGCAAATGGGATCAAACGATCTACCACCATACGCACCCCCACCCCCCAAGGCAAACCGAGCGAGGTAGACCTGCGTCACACGGGCGCGCCAGACGGTCCGCGCCACGCGTCCCGCGTCAGATGGTCCGCGTCACCCGGCCCGTGCCGCGCCACCCGCGTCAGACGGTCCGCGTCACACCGGCGCCCCGGCCTCCGGAGCCGGCTCCCGCTGCACCATCAGCGGACTGGCCTCCCCGTGCGCCGACGAAGACGGCTCGGCAACCGTCGGCTCCGGAGTGAGCGTCGGCTCCGGCTCTTGCTGAGTCGGCGTCGGCTCCTCCGGACGGGTGGGAGTCGGCGGCTCCTTCGTGGGCTCCGGCTGCTGCCCCGGACGCTCGGTCCTCCCGGGCTTGCCCGGCTTCTCGGCACCCTTGCTCGGCTCCGCCGACACCGAGGCCGACGGCGACGCCGACTCCCCGTCCCCGCCCTTGCCCTTGCCCTTGCGCTTCTTCTTCCGCTCACCCTTGTCGCCGCCGTGCCCGCCGTGCGAATCGGCCGGACCGTACGCGGCACCGCCCCCCGACACCGCCGAACCGCCGTCCGGTTTCGCCCCGCCCCGCTGCCCGGCGGAGTGCGACGGCTTCGCGTCCTTGCCCGCGCCGTCGTCACCCACGCTCATACAACCGGCGGCAGCGGCGACGGCCACCACCGTGGCGGCCAGACGGACAGGAACGGACAAGGGGCGCACGGGCAGCCACCTCCGGTGGAGGGTGAAGGAGTCGAACTGCCCAACTCCCCCCGCCCACAAGAAGACACGCGCCCCGCACCGACCGGCGCCCAGCGGCACCCGGCCGGCGCCCAGCGGCACCCGGCCGACGCTCAGCCGTACCCGAGCGCATGCAGCCGCTCGTCGTCGATACCGAAGTGATGCGCGATCTCGTGCACGACCGTCACCTCGGTCTCCGCGACCACGTCCTCGCGCGACTCGCACATCCGCAGCGTCGGCCCCCGGTAGATCGTGATCCGGTCCGGCAGCACCCCGGCGTACCACTCCCCGCGCTCGGTCAGCGGCGTCCCCTCGTACAGCCCGAGCAGCTCGGGATCATCGGCCGGCGGCTCGTCCTCCACGAACACCGCGACGTTGTCCATCAACCGCGTCAACTCCGGCGGAATCCGGTCCAGCGCCTCGGCAACCAGTTCCTCGAACTCCTCGCGCGTCATCTCCAGCACAGGCCCATTGTCCGGTACGACCCGCCCGCACGAGAGCCGTCAGCACCCGGCATACCCACCTGCACAATTGGGCATATGGGACCAATGGCCCGCGTCACCGCCGCAGTCCTGACCGCCACCGGTCGTATCCGCAAGGCACCGCGCGCCCTCGCCCGCCACTACCGCGCCCGCCAGGCACCCAGCACCGTCCAGCTCGTCCCCCAGCCACACCCCTGGGCCCGCGCCCTCGGCCTCGTCACCGTCGTCCTCGTCGGCGCCTGGCTCGGCCTGCTGATCGTGGGAAACGTCCGGGTCCCCGTGGGCCCCATGGACACCACGATGACCCTGCGCCCCTCCCTCAGCGGCGGCACAAAGATCAACGTCTCCCCGCTCGGCGCACTCCGCCTCGACAGCCACATCGCCCCGGTACGCCTCGACGTCAACGTCGACCAACTCGACCCCGCCCGCTCCCAGGCCCTCGTCGACCACCCCGAACGGCTCTCCGGACTCCAGGACGAGGTCGCCCACGACGTCGCCCACGGCACCCGCGACCTGGCTGTACGCTCCTGCGTCGCCGTAGTCGCAGGAGCCACCGCACTCGGCCTCGCCGTCTACCGCCGCCCCCGCCGCGCCCTGGCCGCAGGCGGCCTCGCCCTCTCCCTGCTCGCCGCATCCGGCGCCACAGCGGCCCTCACCTGGAACTCCAAATCGATCCTGGAGCCCAAGTTCTCCGGCCTGCTCTCCTCCGCGCCCTCCCTGGTCGGCGACGCCCGCAGCATCGTCACCGAATTCGACGTCTACCAGAAGGAATTGGCACGCCTGGTGACGAACGTGACCAAGCTCTACGACGCCACGTCCACACTCCCCGCCTACCGCCCCGACCCGACCACGATCCGCGTCCTGCACGTCTCCGACATCCACCTCAACCCCGCGAGCTGGAAGATCATCGCCTCACTGGTGGAGCAGTACCAGGTCAACGTCATCGCCGACACCGGCGACACCATGGACCACGGCACCGCCGCCGAGAACGGCTTCCTCGACCCCATCGAGGACCTCGGCGCGCCCTACGTCTGGGTCCGCGGCAACCACGACTCGATGCTCACCCAGCGCTACCTGGAGGGCCTGAAGAACGTCCACGTCCTCGACGAGGGCCGCGCCAGGACCATCGCGGGCCTGCGCTTCGCGGGCATCGGGGACCCCCAGTTCACCCCCGACCGCACCAACAAGCCCGGCGCCGAACAGTCCCAGGAACTCGCCGGCGCCCGCCTCGCCTCGGCCCTGCGCGACCACCGGGCGGCGGGCAAGCCGGTGGACGTGGCCATGGCCCACGAACCGTCGGCGGCACGCGGAGTGGACGGCGAGGTCCCCCTCGTCCTGGCAGGCCACCTCCACCACGACGAAATGGAAATCCTCGACCAGGGCACCCGCCTGCGCATCGAGGGCTCGACGGGCGGCAGCGGCCTGCGCGCGGTGGAGGGCGACTACCCCGACCCCATCGAGGCCTCGATCCTCTACTTCGACCGCGACACCCACCGCCTCCAGGCCTGGGACGAGATCGAACTGGGCGGCCTGGGCCTCACGACGGCCGAGGTCAGTCGCCACCTCCCGGAGGAGAACCACCCCGGCGGCACACCCTCCCCCACCCCCACCCCGTAAACCGTTTTTGGCGATCCCTCCCGCCATCCCATATGCTTCTCACGTCCCCGACGCGCTGAGAAGCGCCCAGGCGGGCCGATAGCCCTCATCGTCTAGCGGCCTAGGACGCCGCCCTTTCAAGGCGGTAGCACGGGTTCGAATCCCGTTGGGGGCACGCATTACCGTGTGCGACACTGGTGGTCGCCCACACAGCTTGGTCCTGTGGAGCAGTTTGGAGTGCTCGCCACCCTGTCAAGGTGGAGGCCGCGGGTTCAAATCCCGTCAGGACCGCTGAGGCATCCTCGGACGCCTCGTGGCTGGGTAGCTCAGTTGGTACGAGCGTCCGCCTGAAAAGCGGAAGGTCGCCGGTTCGACCCCGGCCCCAGCCACAACAAAGGCCCCGATCTCCGGATCGGGGCCTTTCACGTACCCAGCACACGGCAGACGCCACCAGCAGCACGCAAGCTGTCCGCACCCCACACCGCCCCCGCCAAGGCGGAGGCCGCGCCCGCGGCGCAGCCGCGACAAGATCAAGAGCCCCGTCCCCTGGGGCGGAGACCTTGGTCGTGCTCGGCCACCCGTCCGCCGGGCAAAAGGGTTCGCCATGGAATTGGCCGGGATGAGATCCTGGATCGCGTATGTCTACGCAGCCTGCCCCCGTTCTCGGCGCTCTCGCCTCCCGTCTGACCGAGTTGTCGTTGCGCGATGCGCACCGGCTCGGGCGGCGGCTCGAAGGTGCACGCAAGATTCGCAAGCCGGAGGCGCGGGCCGCGGTGCTCGCCGAGATCGAGGCCGAGGTCGTCAGGGCCGAGGAGCGGATGAGTGCGCGGCGGGCGCGGGTGCCGGCCGTCACGTATCCCGAGCAGCTTCCGGTCAGCCAGAAGAAGGACGCGATCGCCGAGGCCATCCGCGATCATCAGGTCGTGATCGTCGCCGGTGAGACCGGGTCCGGCAAGACCACGCAGATTCCGAAGATCTGTCTGGAGCTCGGGCGGGGCGTGCGCGGGATGATCGGGCACACCCAGCCCCGTCGGATCGCCGCGCGTACCGTCGCCGAGCGGGTCGCCGAGGAGATGCGGACGCCGCTCGGGGAGGCCGTCGGCTGGAAGGTGCGGTTCACCGATCAGGTGAACCAGGACCAGACGTACATCAAGCTGATGACCGACGGCATCCTGCTCGCGGAGATCCAGACCGACCGCGAGCTGCGCGCCTACGACACGATCATCATCGACGAGGCCCATGAGCGGTCTCTGAACATCGACTTTCTGCTGGGGTATCTGGCGCAGCTCCTGCCGCGGCGGCCGGATCTCAAGGTCGTCATCACGTCGGCCACCATCGACCCCGAGCGGTTCTCCCGGCATTTCGGGGACGCGCCGATCATCGAGGTCAGCGGGCGGACGTACCCGGTGGAGGTGCGGTACCGGCCGCTCCTGGAGGAGGACTCCGAGGACGCCGACCGGGATCAGATCACCGCGATCTGCGACGCCGTGGAGGAGCTCCAGGGCGAGGAGCCCGGGAACATCCTCGTCTTCCTGTCCGGTGAGCGGGAGATCCGGGACACGGCGGACGCGCTGGAGAAGAAGAAGTACCGCTTCACCGAGGTGCTGCCGCTGTACGCGCGGCTCTCGCACGCCGAGCAGCACCGCGTCTTCCAGCCGCACTCCGGCCGCAGGATCGTTCTGGCGACCAATGTCGCCGAGACCTCGCTGACGGTCCCGGGCATCAAGTACGTCATCGACCCCGGTTTCGCCCGGATCAGCCGCTACAGCCACCGCACCAAGGTCCAGCGGCTGCCCATCGAGCCGGTCTCGCAGGCCAGCGCCAACCAGCGCAAGGGCCGCTGTGGCCGTACGTCCGACGGTGTCTGTATCCGGCTGTACTCCGAGGAGGACTTCAACGCCCGCCCGGAGTTCACGGACGCCGAGATCCTGCGGACGAACCTGGCCTCCGTCATCCTGCAGATGACCGCCGCCGGGCTCGGTGACATCGAGAAGTTCCCCTTCATCGATCCGCCGGACCACCGCAACATCCGCGACGGCGTCCAACTGCTGCAGGAGCTGGGTGCGTTGGATCCCCAGCAGAAGGACGTACGCAAGCGGCTCACGGACACCGGCCGCAAGCTCGCCCAGCTGCCGGTCGACCCGCGCCTCGCCCGTATGGTGCTGGAGGCGGACCGCAACGGCTGTGTCCGCGAGGTGATGGTGATAGCCGCCGCGCTGTCCATCCAGGACCCGCGCGAGCGCCCCGCCGACAAGCAGGCCCAGGCCGATCAGCTGCACGCCCGCTTCAAGGACGAGACCAGCGACTTCCTCGCTTATCTGAACCTGTGGCGGTACATCCGCGAGCAGCAGAAGGAGCGCGGTTCCAGCTCGTTCCGCCGGATGTGCAAGCAGGAGTATCTGAACTTCCTGCGCATCCGCGAATGGCAGGACATCTATACGCAGTTGCGGACGGTCGCCAAGCAGATGGGCATCCATCTCAACGAGGAGGACGCGCCCGAGCAGAGCGTCCATGTCTCGCTGCTGGCCGGTCTGCTGTCCCACGTCGGGATGAAGGACGTCAAGGACGGCAACAAGAACGAGTACCTGGGCGCCCGCAACGCCAAGTTCGCGATCTTCCCCGGTTCGGCGCTGTTCAAGAAGCAGCCCCGGTTCGTGATGTCCGCCGAGCTGGTGGAGACCTCGCGGCTGTGGGCGCGGGTCAACGCGAAGATCGAGCCGGAGTGGGTCGAGCCGCTCGCCGGGCATCTGCTGAAGCGGACGTACTCAGAACCGCACTGGGAAAAGGACCAGGCGGCGGTGATGGCGTACGAGAAGGTCACCCTGTACGGCGTGCCGATCGTCGCCCAGCGCAAGGTGAACTACGGCCGGATCGACCCGGAGCTGTCCCGCGAACTTTTCATTCGCAACGCCCTGGTCGAGGGTGACTGGCGTACGCACCACAAGTTCTTCGCGGACAACCGCAAGCTCCTCAGCGAGGTCGAGGAGCTGGAGCACCGGGCGCGGCGCCGGGACATCGTGGTCGACGACGAGACGCTGTTCGACTTCTACGACCAGCGCGTGCCCGAGCATGTCGTCTCCGGGGCGCACTTCGACTCGTGGTGGAAGCGGAAGCGTCATGAGCAGCCGGACTTCCTGGACTTCGAGCGGGAGATGCTCATCCGGGAGTCGGCGGAGGCGGTCACCAAGGCCGACTATCCGGACTCCTGGCGGCAGGGACAGCTGAAGTTCCGGGTGACGTACCAGTTCGAGCCGGGCGCGGACGCGGACGGTGTGACGGTCCATATCCCGCTCCAGGTGCTGAACCAGGTGACGGACGAGGGCTTCGACTGGCAGATCCCGGGGTTGCGGGAGGAGCTGGTCACGGAGTTGATCCGGTCTCTGCCGAAGCCGATCCGCCGCAATTACGTGCCGGCGCCGAACTTCGCCAAGCGGTTCCTGCAGACGGCCACGCCGGCGCAGGAGCCGCTGACGGTCACGATGGCCCGTGAGCTGAAGCGGATGGTCGGGGTGCCGTTCGATGCGGAGGACTTCGACTGGTCGAAGGTGCCGGAGCATCTGCGGATCACGTTCCGGATCGTGGACGAGCGGCGGCGGAAGCTGGCCGAGGACAAGGATCTTGAGGCGCTGAAGCTGCGGCTGAAGCCGAAGGCGCGCAAGGCGCTGTCGCAGGCGGCCGCGGCGACGGCGTCCCGCCAGGGCGGGGAGTCGCTGGAGCGCAAGGGGCTCACGGACTGGTCGATCGGCACGCTTACGCGCGTGTTCGAGACGCGCCGGGCCGGGCAGCCGGTGAAGGCGTACCCGGCGCTGGTGGACGACGGCGACACGGTCTCCGTACGGCTCTTCGACACGGAGGCCGAGCAGGCGGAGGCGATGTGGAAGGGCACGCGTCGGCTGATCCTGCGCAATATCCCGGTGAACCCGGCGAAGTTCGCGCTGGACAAGCTGTCCAACGCCCAGAAGCTGGCTCTGTCGGCGAATCCGCACGGTTCGGTGCAGGCGCTGTTCGACGACTGCGCGATGGCGGCGGCGGACAAGCTGATCGCGGACTTCGGGGGCCCGGTGTGGGACGAGGAGTCGTACCGGAAGCTGTACGACAAGGTCCGTGCGGAGATCGTGGACACCACGGTGCGTACGGTCGGGCAGGTGCAGCAGGTGCTGGCCGCCTGGCAGGCCTGTGAGCGCCGTCTGAAGGCCGTACAGAGCCCGGCACTGCTGGCGAACCTGACGGACGTCCGCAAGCAGCTCAACGCGCTGATCAAGCCCGGCTTCGTGACGTCCGCGGGGATCCGGCGGCTGCCGGACCTGATGCGGTATCTGGTGGCGGTGGACCGGCGGCTCCAGCAGATGGCGACGAACGTCCAGCGGGACACGACCCGTATGGAGAAGGTCCATGAGATGCAGGACGAGTACGCCTGGCTGCTGGAGCAGATGCCGCAGGGCCGTCCGGTGCCGCAGCAGGTGCTGGACGTCCGCTGGATGATCGAGGAGCTGCGGGTCAGCTATTTCGCCCACGCGCTGGGTACGGCGTACCCCGTCTCGGACAAGCGGATCGTGAAGACGATCGACGCGCTGGTGCCGTGACGGTTCCTGTACAGAGGGTGAGTTCGACCAGGACACCCACCCTCCTGTACAGTCTCTTCTCGCAGCGCAACGCAGCAATAAGCGCCGCAAAACCTGGTCCTGTGGAGCAGTTTGGAGTGCTCGCCACCCTGTCAAGGTGGAGGCCGCGGGTTCAAATCCCGTCAGGACCGCACAGTAAAGAGCCCGAGTCTTATGACTCGGGCTCTTTCGCTTGCGCCCTCGTACGGGCCCGCGAGGCGCTCCGCGCCGTCTTGACGGCGTCACATTCGCTCGGTACCCAGAAATCAGGGCCCTTCTCCGTATCGCCCCTGGAGGTGGCGTATGGCGGCTTCGGCTAGGCACGAAACGCGGGCTCTGCTCCGCGCGCACCTGTCGGCCGCGTCCTCCTACCGGCACCTGACCCGGCACTGTCCGATCTGTCATCAGCTCCTGCGGCTCGCCATGGACGCGCCGCAGCCCGCGTCCGCCGACCGCTCCCACGAGGAGCCGGCCGAGGACGAGAGCCCCTCACCTGCCTGACCCCCAGCTCCGAGCACCCTCAACACCCGCCCCACGGCGGCCGACTGGAACCTGAGCTTCCATTAGCGCACATACGCCACAGGCAACAAGCTCCCCGTCATGTGACGGGTGTCACCGCATGAGTTTCCGGAGCTGCGGTACTTACACCCGTCCTACAAGTGGTCAATTTAATATGTGCAATTGCACTACCCGAGAGGTGTGGTCCACAGCGGATCCGACAGCCCTCCCCAGGCTTCGACAAGCCCACACACAGCCTTCCGTGCGGCCCTGCGCGACCCTGTCCGAGCGCACAAAAAAGATCGCGCTGGACCCGGCGGAGTCCAGCGCGATCTACGACGCACCCTGTTCAGTTGCCTGATGCCTTGGGCGTGGGTCCTGTTGGGGCAGTACCCGCGTCGCTTGGAGCTAGGGGTTCCGGACGCCTCGGCACGTTGGGGGACCTGCCGAATTGCCCGGTTATGAAGTTGTTCAGCCCTCGCTGCGCTGCTGCGGGATACCCGCGAGCAGGGCGCGAACCTCTGCCTCGCGGTACCGGCGGTGCCCGCCGAGCGTGCGAATGGACGTGAGCTTTCCGGCCTTCGCCCACCGCGTGACCGTCTTGGGGTCGACGCGGAACATGGTGGCGACCTCAGCCGGGGTCAGCAGCGGCTCGGCATCAGGGGTGCGAGCGGTCATGAGCGGCCTCCTCGGGAGAACCGAACCTTCTCGGTTCTTTCCTCTAAATTCTGCACCTTGACCCGCGTTGCCCGAAATGGCGGACGCGAGTCGAGTCGGTTATAGGACGAACGGCTTGTCCTCGGCACTACAACTACACCATCTGTCCAGCCGCGTCGGCCAAACCGATGGAATTGCCCCTCCAGGTGTTCATCAGCGACGGAAGCCGATGGACCATGCCATAGCGGACAGTCACGCCACTGTGACGATCAGTCACAGGACGATCAGGAGTCACCAGACCCCCCAAAGCGTGCAATGCGAGCAGAGTCCTCCCCGGACTCCTTGTCCTATTTTGGCATGAGGGAGGGCAAGAGGCGCAAGGGCCGCGTAAGTGCGGTCCGTCACGCTTGACACGCCTTGGGGTTAACGCCCGGATCGGTACCTACGTCCGTTGTTGACGAGACTTCAGCAACTCGGGGCGCGTGAAGGAGGACGAAACCCCAAAACGGGCGTCTGGTCAAACGTCAGTTCGTGACCTGCGCCACACATGGCAGCGCTCCCACATCAGTTGGCGGACCGTCGCTCCCGTACCGAACGCCACCGCTCCAGCAGCCGCCCGTACACCGCCCCCGCCGCCGCCCCGTCCCCGGCGCGCAGCGCGGCGATGCCCTCGGCCACGTCCGCCGCCGAGTGGTCGTCCTCCAGCTCACCGGCCGGCAGGACGTGCACCAGTCCGCCGTAGTCGAGTTCGACCAGGGACCGCGGGTGGAACTCCTCCAGCCAGCGCCCCACGTCCAGCAGGCCGTCCATCAGCGGCCCTTCCTCGACGGTCTCCTTCAGCGTGCGCAGCGCCCGCGCCACCCGGCGCCGCGCCTGCACCATCGGCGTGCGGTAGCGCAGCAGGGGCGGCACCTCGGCGGTGCCCTTGTCGTAGCGCCGCTCCTCGTCGGAGACCAGCACGAACCAGTGCAGCGGCACCTGCCAGGTCGAGGTGCGGATCCAGGGCCGGGCGTCCGGGTTGCCCTCCAGCCAGCGCTCGTAGTCCTGCGCGGCCTGCCGCCGCAGGACCGGGGGCAGCACCGCGTCCAGCACCGGGGCCGGAAGCTCCTCGGCCAGGTCGCCCAGGGCCTGCCAGCCGCGCAGCCGGGTGCGCCAGGGGCAGACGCACACCACCCCGTCCACCTCCAGTACGAACGCCTCCCGGCTCTCGTGCACCGGGACCGGGACCGGCGGGGTGGGCAGCAAGTCGGTGAGGGCGGCGCGCAGTTCGTCCTGGTACGAGGGGCGGTCCGGGCGGCGGGCGTAGCGCGCCCAGTGGGTGCGCTCGGGTTCGGGGAAGGCGGCCAGCGGCTCGTAGACGCGGAGGTAGGTCGCGTACGGGACGGTCAGCGAGGTCACCTTGGGCACGCCTGCTCCCTCCCCCGCCGTCTGCCAGGAAAACCTTCGAAACCCGCTCACAAAGCGGCGGGAAATCTATGCAAATCGTCGCACGGGGGTACCCCGGGAGTAGGTGATCCTGAGCACGTCGAGGTGGTGGGGCGCCACAGGCTCTAATCTCAAGGCACACGGTTCCCGCCACCCGCACGGGGCCTGTTCCCAACCGCCGCTACTTACCCAGGAGTCACCACAGTGACCGACGTAACCGACGGCGTCCTGCACACCCTGTTCCAGTCGGAGCAGGGGGGTCATGAGCAAGTCGTGCTCTGTCAGGACCGCGCCAGCGGCCTCAAGGCCGTCATCGCCATCCACAGCACCGCGCTGGGCCCCGCCCTCGGCGGTACGCGCTTCTACCCCTACGCGACCGAGGAGGAGGCCGTCGCCGACGCCCTGAACCTCGCGCGCGGGATGTCCTACAAGAACGCCATGGCCGGTCTCGACCACGGCGGCGGCAAGGCCGTGATCATCGGCGACCCGGACCGGGACAAGACCGAGGAGCTGCTCCTCGCCTACGGCCGCTTCGTGGCCTCCCTCGGCGGCCGCTACGTCACCGCCTGCGACGTCGGCACCTATGTCGCCGACATGGACGTCGTGGCCCGCGAGTGCCGCTGGACCACCGGCCGCTCCCCGGAGAACGGCGGCGCCGGCGACTCCTCGGTGCTCACCGCGTTCGGCGTCTACCAGGGCATGCGGGCCTCCGCCCAGCACCTGTGGGGCGACCCCTCGCTGCGCGGCCGCCGCGTCGGCATCGCCGGGGTCGGCAAGGTCGGCCACCACCTGGTGGAGCACCTCGTCTCCGAGGGCGCCGAGGTGTTCGTCACCGACGTCCGCGAGGACGCCGTGCGCCGGATCACCGAGCGGCACCCGGGCGTCGGCGCGGTCGCCGACACCGAGGCGCTGATCCGCGTCGAGAACCTGGACATCTACGCGCCCTGCGCGCTCGGCGGAGCCCTGAACGACGACTCCGTGCCGGTGCTGACCGCCAAGGTGGTCTGCGGCGCCGCCAACAACCAGCTCGCCCACCCGGGCGTGGAGAAGGACCTCGCCGACCGCGGGATCCTCTACGCGCCGGACTACGTGGTGAACGCGGGTGGCGTGATCCAGGTCGCCGACGAGCTGCACGGCTTCGACTTCGAGCGGTGCAAGGCCAAGGCGGCGAAGATCTACGACACCACGCTCGCAATCTTCGCACGTGCGAAGACTGACGGGATTCCGCCGGCCGCTGCCGCCGACCGGATCGCCGAGCAGCGGATGGCCGAGGCCCGCCGCGCGGGCTGACGAAAGCGCCCGATACACCCTCCGGTACCCGCCGACGGGCACTTAGAGACAACTCTCACGTTCGTCGGCGGGTCGCCTGTGCAGAACTCGTTAAAATCGGGCCTGACCAGCGGGTACGAGGCGGCCCGAGGGTCCTGGGAGCAGGCACGTGGTGCGGGCGACGTACCGTATGCGCGTGGGCTCAGGTACCGTGGAAGCCCTACGGGCCGGTCTCTCCGAGGAGAGTCCGTTCCGGATCATGAACGCGTGTCAAGACTCTGGGGCCGTCGAGCCCCGTCACCGAGGGGGTCGAGCCATGGGGCGCGGCCGGGCCAAGGCCAAGCAGACAAAGGTCGCCCGCCAGCTGAAGTACAACAGCGGCGGGACTGACCTGTCGCGTCTGGCCAGCGAGCTGGGCGCATCGACTTCGAGCCAGCCGCCGAACGGCGAGCCGTTCGAGGACGACGAAGACGACCCGTACGCCCAGTACGCGGATCTGTACAACGACGACGATGAGGACGAGGACGAGGAGTCCGGTCCCGCGTCTCAACGCCGCGGCGCTTGACGTCTTAGCTGTGCTCTACCCGGTCCGAGGCGGGTCCCCGCCACCGGACCGGGTTTTGCGCTGCACTCGCGAACGTCAGGCGGCGTAGTCGCCGACCATCTCCGCGCCCGTCGCGTGGTCTCCCCGGTCCGTGATCTCACCGGCGACCCACGCTTCGACGCCGCGGTCCGCCAGTGTGGTCAGGGCCACGTCCGTGGACTCCTCCGGCACGATCGCGATCATGCCGACGCCCATGTTCAGGGTCTTCTCCAGCTCCAGCCGCTCGACCTGACCGGTCTTTCCGACCAGGTCGAAGACCGGGGCCGGGGTCCAGGTGGAGCGGTCGACGACGGCGTGCAGCGCGTCGGGGATCACGCGCGCCAGGTTGGCGGCGAGACCGCCTCCGGTGATGTGGCTGAAGGCGTGCACCTCGGTGGTCCGGGTCAGCGCCAGGCAGTCCAGCGAGTAGATCTTGGTGGGTTCCAGCAGCTCCTCGCCGAGGGTGCGGCCGAACTCCTCGATCTGCGCGTCCAGGGCGAGCCCGGCCTGGTTCAGCAGCACGTGCCGGACCAGTGAGTACCCGTTCGAGTGAAGACCGGAGGCCGCCATGGCGATCACGGTGTCACCCTTACGGATACGATCCGCGCCGAGCAGCCGGTCGGCCTCCACCACGCCCGTACCGGCGCCCGCGACGTCGAAGTCGTCCGGACCCAGCAGGCCGGGGTGCTCGGCCGTCTCGCCGCCCACCAGGGCGCAGCCGGCCAGCACACAGCCCTCCGCGATGCCCTTGACGATCGCGGCGACGCGCTCGGGGTGGACCTTGCCGACACAGATGTAGTCGGTCATGAACAGCGGCTCGGCGCCGCACACCACGATGTCGTCCATGACCATCGCCACCAGGTCGTGGCCGATGGTGTCGTAGACACCCAGCTGGCGCGCGATGTCGACCTTGGTGCCGACGCCGTCGGTGGCGGAGGCCAGCAGCGGCCGCTCGAAGCGCTTGAGGGCGGAGGCGTCGAAGAGACCGGCGAATCCGCCGAGGCCGCCGAGGACCTCGGGGCGCTGGGTCTTCTTCACCCACTCCTTCATCAGCTCTACGGCGCGGTCGCCCGCCTCGATGTCGACGCCCGCGGCTGCGTAGCTGGCACCAGTCGTCTCTGAAGACATGACCTTGAGAACTTTCGTGTCGTACTACGGGGGCTTACGGGCGACGGATCGCGTCGGCCGCGGCCGTGGCAGCCGGGCCGGCCGCCAGCTCGGTCTCCAGGAGCTGCTTGCCGAGCAGTTCCGGGTCGGGCAGCTCCATCGGGTACTCGCCGTCGAAGCAAGCGCGGCACAGGTTCGGCTTGGCGATGGTGGTCGCCTCGATCATGCCGTCGATGGAGATGTAGGCCAGCGAGTCGGCGCCCAGCGAGGTGCCGATCTCGTCGATGGTCATGCCGTTGGCGATCAGCTCGGCGCGGGTGGCGAAGTCGATGCCGAAGAAGCAGGGCCACTTCACGGGCGGCGAGGAGATCCGGATGTGGACCTCGGCGGCGCCCGCCTCGCGGAGCATGCGGACCAGGGCGCGCTGGGTGTTGCCGCGCACGATGGAGTCGTCGACGACGACCAGGCGCTTGCCCTTGATGACTTCCTTCAGCGGGTTCAGCTTCAGCCGGATACCGAGCTGGCGGATGGTCTGCGAGGGCTGGATGAAGGTCCGGCCGACGTAGGCGTTCTTGACCAGGCCCGCACCGAAGGGGATGCCGCTGGCCTCCGCGTAGCCGATGGCAGCCGGGGTGCCGGACTCCGGGGTCGCTATGACCAGGTCGGCCTCGACCGGGGCCTCCTTCGCCAGGCGGCGGCCCATCTCCACACGGGAGAGGTACACGTTCCGGCCGGCGATGTCGGTGTCCGGGCGGGCCAGGTACACGTACTCGAAGACACAGCCCTTGGGCTTCGCTTCCGCGAATCGGGAGGTGCGCAGGCCGTTCTCGTCGATGGCGATGAACTCGCCCGGCTCGATCTCGCGCACGAAACTGGCGCCGCAGATGTCCAGGGCGGCGGACTCGGAGGCGACCACCCAGCCGCGCTCCAGACGGCCGAGGACCAGCGGGCGGATGCCCTGCGGGTCACGGCCGGCGTAGAGGGTGTGCTCGTCCATGAAGACCAGCGAGAAGGCGCCCTTGACCTGAGGGAGCACCCGATGGGCGGCCTCCTCGATGGTCAGCGGCTTGCCCTCGTCGTCCGTCTGGGCCGCGAGCAGCGCGGTCAGCAGATCGGTGTCGTTGGTCGCCGCCACCCGGGGGCTGCGGCCCTCCTGCTTGGGCAGGTCGGCGACCATCTCGGCGAGCTGGGCGGTGTTGACGAGGTTGCCGTTGTGGCCGAGCGCGATGGAACCGTGCGCGGTGGCGCGGAACGTCGGCTGGGCGTTCTCCCACACGGAGGCACCGGTGGTCGAGTAGCGGGCGTGACCGACCGCGATATGACCCTGGAGCGAACCGAGAGAGGTCTCGTCGAAGACCTGGGACACCAGGCCCATGTCCTTGAAGACGAGGATCTGGGAGCCGTTGCTGACCGCGATTCCCGCGGATTCCTGGCCCCGATGCTGGAGGGCGTAGAGCCCGAAGTACGTGAGCTTTGCGACCTCTTCGCCCGGAGCCCAGACACCGAAGACGCCACACGCGTCCTGGGGGCCTTTCTCGCCGGGGAGCAGATCGTGATTGAGTCGACCGTCACCACGTGGCACGGCTCCGAGTGTAGGCGAGATCGACCACTGGTCCGAATTCGCTGGGAGTGGGCTTTCTTACTCCGCCCGGGCGACCAGGCCGTCCCCGGACTTCGCGGTGAGGGTCAGTTCCTGGTCTTTCTGCTGGTAGGACACCTTGCCGGCGAGGATGTCGATCATCTCCCGCTCGGCCTTCATGACCGGGTCCTCGCAGAGCATGCGTGTGGTCGACAGTGGCCCGAACTCGATGGTGCCGTCCTTGACGGCGGCCTTGCCGCGGATGTTGTTGCAGCCGAGGTTGCCGCTGACGGTGCCGTCCTCGGCGAAGGTCAGGTGGGCCTTGGCGCCCTCGGGCAGGGAGCGGGCAGTGGCGTCGGCGCCCTTGCCGGAGAGCAGGCTCTCCACGGTCCACTTCGTGCCCTTCAGGGCCGGCTGGTCCTTGTCCTTCACAGTGCTCTCCACCAGGGTGATCGAATCGCCGTCGCTCCTGGTCAGGGTGAGGGTCCTGACGCCGTCGCGCTCCTTGACCGCGGCCTTCAGGGTGCCGTCGAAGACATCGACGAACCGGTTCTCGAACTCCTGGACCGCGCCCTTGCAGGCCATCTGCGTCATACCGAGATCGCCGACCTTCACGGTGTCGCCGTCGATCTCGACATCGGCGCCCATGTGGTTGCAGCCGACCGTGCCCCCGGACTGCCCGCCGAACTCGCCGGACTTGGCCGTACCGGGCTTGAACGTGATGTACGCCTCATCGACCGGGTACGTCGGGTCCTCGGTCGGCAGCGTGTACTCCTTGCCGTCGACGGTCACCGTCCGTGGCACCCAGCGGGTGTCCGCGATGACGTCGCCGGCCTTGGAGGTCTTCTCGCCGTCGGAGACCGAGCCGCTGCCGGCTCCGCCCTTGCCGGAGTCGGTGCCGCAGGCGGCCAGGACGGCGGTGCCGGCCAGGGCCACGGCGGCGTACTTCACGCGTGTTGTCCGCTTCATGTCCCTTCGACGTACGAGGCACGTGTTGGGTTCGGGGTCGTTATCAGTCCGTTGTGCCGCGCTCGGGCCGTCAGCTCATCAGGGGCAGCAGCGGGCCCAGATCGGCGCGCTCGCCGCTGGCGCTGACCTTCGCCTCGCCGAGCGCCTCCTTCCAGCCCAGGCGCCCGGTCGCGAGCCGCAGCCAGGTCAGCGGATCGGTCTCGACGACATTGGGCGGGGTGCCCCGGGTGTGCCGGGGGCCCTCCACGCACTGCACGACGGCGTACGGCGGGATGCGCACCTCCGTCGAGCCGCCGGGCGCCTTCACCGCGAGGGCGTCGGCGAGCAGCCTGGTGGTGGCGGCGAGCGCCTGCCGGTCGTACGGCACCTCCAGGCCCGGCACCGCGGCGTTCAGGTCGTCGGTGTGGACGACCAGCTCCACGGCGCGGGTGACCAGGTAGTCGGCGAGCGGCAGGGCCCCGGCGTTGGTGTCGAGCAGCCGGGTGCCGGGGTGGGAGTCCAGTTGCCCGGCGAGGGCGTGGGCGCTGTCGGCGAGGTAGGCGCCGAGGTCGGGGTGGTCCCGGACGAGCGTCCGCGTGAACTCGTCGATCGCCGAGGAGCTGGCCGAGGTGGCGAACGGCCACTCCGCCAGGACGGCGTTCTGCTTCGGCGGCTCCGGCAGGTCCAGGGAGCGCCCGATGCCGGTCAGCGCCATCCCGATGTGCGCGATCAGCTCCCGTACGGTCCACTCGCCGAGCCGGGTGGGCAGCGCGAACTGCTCGGGCGTCAGCCGCTCCACGGCGTCCTGGACGTGCCCGACCTGGGCGAACACGGCGGCGCGGGTCTTGGCGGGGTCGTAGGCGCGGGCGCGCTTCTTGGCGGGTGGCATGGCCTCAACCCTAGGCAGAGTGCGAGGCGGGCGCGGGCGCTTCGAAGACCTCGCCGTTGGCCGGGACGCCTATGCCCCGCCAGCGGAAGGGGATGCCTTTGGCGGTGACCGGGTCGGGGCCGTCCATCAGCTGGAAGTGGACGTGCGGCTCACTGGAGTTGCCCGAGTTCCCGCACCGGGCGACCACCTGGCCCGCGGGTACCTTCTCGCCCTCCGCCACGGTCAGCGAGCCGCGCTTCAGGTGGGCGTAGAGGGCATGGGTGCCGTCGCCCAGGTCGAGGACGAGGTGGTTGCCGACGATGCGCCTGACGCCCGCTATCTCCCGCACCGTGGCCTCGGCGAGCATCAGGTACAGCAGGCCCGGCAGCGAGGAGCGGCTGAGGTGGTCGCGCTGGCGGTCGTCGGCCCGTACGACGGTGCCGTCCGCCACGGCCAGCAGCGGGGCGCCGTAGGCCGGGTAGGCGGTGCTGCGCCGGGCGAGGGGCCACAGGGCGCGGAAGCCGGGGCGGCGGCCCGGTTCGGGCTCGGCGACGACGTCGATGGCGTAGGTCTGGCCGTAGGCGTGCGTGCCGTGGCTCGGGGTGCGGCTGGCCGGGCTGTTCAGCGCCGACCAGCGGCCGGTGACGGGCGCTTCCACCTCGACGGGCTCGCGCTGCTCCGGGCGCCCTTGCGGGGTGCGCGGGCGCCGGTTGGCGGCGAGCACCAGGACGAACGCCGGCACGAGCAGCGCGAAGTTCCACCAGTGCGGATAGCCGAGGTCGACCCAGACGTCGGCGATCACCACCCCGAAGAAGGCGAGCAGCAGAAGTCGGTAGCCGAGCATGGCGAGTTTGCGCGCGGACATGGTTCCCCCAGTGCCAGGTCACTCGTACGTGTGTCGTACCAGGAACATCATCCGGGAGCGCCGGAGGGCCGAGAACACTGGTTCGCGCCTGGAAGGGGGAGCGGCATGGCGGTAGGGGCCGAGATGCTGGTGGAAGAGTTCGAGGCGATCGCCTCCGGCGCTCCCGAGACCGTCACGCTGGAGTTCATCGGCGGGCGGCTCGGGGTCAAGAGGGGGGCGGACGGGAATCGCGGCACGATCATGGCCTGGCTGACCAGGCGCTGTATGCAAGCCCGTCCTGAGCTGGACGTGTACCACGGCCGGGGTCTGCGGGTGGCCGCGTACCGGCAGGGCCGGGCGATGCCGGACGCCGTGCTCGCTCCCGAGGCGCACTTCGCCGGGCACGGCGAGTGGGCCGATCCGGACGGGGTTCTCATGGTCGTCGAGGTGACCTCGTACGACTCGGACACGGACCGGCGGCACCGGTACGAGAAGCCGGCCGCGTACGGCCAGGCGGAGATCCCGGTCTACCTCCTGATCGACCGTGATGCCCGCACGGTCACGGTGCACAGCTCGCCGGATCGGGAGATCGGTGGCTACCGCGCGGCCCACACGGCGAAGTTCGGCGAGAAGGTCCTCCTCCCCGCCCCCGTCGGCATCGAACTCGACACCGAGATCCTCAAGAACTACGTGCGCTGATACGCGGAAGGTCCCGTCCGTTCGACCGGACGGGACCTTCGTCGCGTTACCGCCGACTACGCCAGCAGCGCCGGGATCGTCGACTCGTGGAGCTCGCGGAGTTCGGTCAGGGTGAGCGCGAACTCGCCCTGGACGTCCACCGTGTCGCCGTCGACGACGCCGATGCGGGTGACCGGGAGGCCCCGGGCGCCGCACATGTCGTTGAAGCGGACCTCCTCCGAGCGGGGCACGGCGACGACCGCGCGGCCCGCCGACTCCGAGAAGAGGAAGGTGAAGGCGTCCAGGCCGTCCGGGACGACCAGACGGGCGCCCTTGCCGCCGAGCAGCGCCGACTCCACGACCGCCTGGATCAGACCGCCGTCGGACAGGTCGTGCGCCGAGTCGATCATGCCGTCGCGGGACGCGGAGATCAGGATCTCGGCGAGCAGCCGCTCGCGCTCCAGGTCGACCTTCGGGGGCAGACCGCCGAGGTGGTCGTGGATCACCTGGGACCAGGCCGAGCCGCCGAACTCCTCGCGGGTGTCGCCGAGCAGGTAGAGGAGCTGGCCCTCCTCCTGGAAGGCGACCGGGGTGCGGCGGGCGACGTCGTCGATCACGCCGAGGACCGCCACGACCGGGGTCGGGTGGATGGCGGCCTCGCCGGTCTGGTTGTAGAGGGAGACGTTGCCGCCGGTCACCGGGGTGCCGAGCTGCTGGCAGCCGTCCGCCAGACCGCGTACGGCCTCCGCGAACTGCCACATCACCGCCGGGTCCTCGGGCGAGCCGAAGTTCAGGCAGTCGGAGACCGCGAGCGGCTTCGCGCCCGTGGTCGCCACGTTCCGGTACGCCTCCGCAAGCGCCAGCTGCGCGCCCGTGTACGGGTCGAGCTTGGCGTAGCGGCCGTTGCCGTCGGTGGCGATGGCGACGCCGAGGCCGGACTCCTCGTCGACGCGGATCATGCCGGAGTCCTCCGGCTGCGCCAGCACGGTGTTGCCCTGCACGAAGTGGTCGTACTGCGAGGTGATCCACTTCTTGGACGCCTGGTTCGGGGAGCCGACCAGCTTCAGGACCTGGTCCTTCAGCTCCTCGCTCGTCTGCGGGCGGGGCAGCTTGTTCGCGTCGTCCGCCTGGAGCTCGTCCTGCCAGGACGGGCGGGCGTAGGGGCGCTCGTAGACCGGGCCGTCGTGGGCGACGGTGCGCGGGTCCACGTCGACGATCTTCCCGCCGTGCCAGTAGATCTCCAGGCGGTCGCCGTCGGTGACCTCACCGATGACGGTGGCGATGACGTCCCACTTGTCGCAGATCTCCAGGAAGCGGTCGACCTTGTCGGGCTCGACGACCGCGCACATGCGCTCCTGCGACTCGCTCATGAGGATTTCCTCGGGCGAGAGGGTCGAGTCACGCAGCGGGACGTCGTCCAGCGTCACGCGCATGCCGCCCGAGCCGTTCGACGCCAGCTCGCTCGTCGCGCAGGACAGGCCCGCCGCGCCGAGGTCCTGGATGCCGACGACCAGCTTCTCCTTGAACGCCTCCAGGGTGCACTCGATGAGGAGCTTCTCCTGGAAGGGGTCGCCGACCTGCACGGCCGGACGCTTCGACGGCTTGGCGTCGTCGAAGGTCTCCGAGGCCAGGATCGACGCGCCGCCGATGCCGTCGCCGCCGGTCCGGGCCCCGTACAGGATGACCTTGTTGCCCGCGCCGGAGGCCTTGGCGAGGTGGATGTCCTCGTGCCGCATCACGCCGATGGCGCCGGCGTTGACCAGCGGGTTGCCCTGGTAGCAGGCGTCGAAGACGACCTCGCCGCCGATGTTGGGCAGGCCCAGGCAGTTGCCGTAGCCGCCGATGCCGGCGACCACGCCGGGCAGCACGCGCTTGGTGTCGGGGTGGTCGGCGGCGCCGAAGCGCAGCGGGTCCACGACCGCGACCGGGCGGGCGCCCATGGCGATGATGTCGCGCACGATGCCGCCGACGCCGGTGGCCGCTCCCTGGTAGGGCTCGACGTAGGAGGGGTGGTTGTGCGACTCCACCTTGAAGGTGACCGCGTAGCCCTGGCCGACGTCGACGACACCGGCGTTCTCACCGATGCCGACGAGGAGGGCGTCGGACTGCGGGGCCTTCTCGCCGAACTGGCGCAGGTGGACCTTGGAGGACTTGTACGAGCAGTGCTCGGACCACATGACGGAGTACATGGCCAGCTCCGCGCCGGTGGGGCGGCGGCCGAGGATCTCCACGATCCGCTCGTACTCGTCCTTCTTCAGGCCGAGTTCGGCCCAGGGCAGCTCGACGTCGGGGGTCGCGGCCGCGTGCTCGACCGTGTCCAGAGGCGTCCGGCTCATGCGTTGACCAGCTTCTTGAGGATCGAGGTGAAGAACGGCAGCCCGTCGGTACGGCCCGTACCGATCAGCGGCTCCACGGCGTGCTCGGGGTGCGGCATGAGGCCGACGACGTTGCCCGCCTCGTTGGTGATGCCGGCGATGTCGTTGAGCGAGCCGTTGGGGTTGAAGTCGAGGTACCGGAAGGCGACGCGGCCCTCGGCCTCCAGCTTGTCCAGCGTGTACTGGTCGGCCACGTAGCGGCCGTCCATGTTCTTGAGCGGGATGTGGATCTCCTGCCCGCTCTCGTAGTCGCTGGTCCAGGCGGTCTCGGCGTTCTCCACCCGCAGCTTCTGGTCGCGGCAGATGAAGTGCAGGTGGTTGTTGCCGAGCATGCCGCCGGGCAGCAGGTGGGCCTCGGTGAGGATCTGGAAGCCGTTGCAGATGCCGAGGACCGGCAGTCCGGCCTTCGCCTGCTCGATGACGGTCTCCATCACGGGCGAGAAGCGGGAGATGGCGCCGGCCCGCAGATAGTCGCCGTAGGAGAATCCACCGGGGAGGACGACCGCGTCGACCTGGTGGAGGTTCTTGTCCTTGTGCCAGAGGGCGACCGGTTCGGCGCCCGCGAGGCGGATCGCGCGCTGGGTGTCCCGGTCGTCGAGGCTGCCGGGGAAAGTGACGACGCCAATACGAGCGGTCACTTCGCGGCCTCCGCGACTTCCTCCACCTTGACGGTGAAGTCCTCGATCACGGTGTTGGCGAGGAAGGATTCCGCAAGATCGTGGATGCGGGCGAGCGCGGCCTCGTCGACCGGTCCGTCAACTTCCAGTTCGAATCGCTTTCCCTGACGTACGTCGGAGATGCCTTCGAAACCCAGTCGCGGCAGTGCGCGCTGCACCGCCTGGCCCTGGGGGTCGAGGATCTCCGGCTTGAGCATGACGTCGACTACGACGCGTGCCACGTGCACTCCCGGTGGTGTGGTGCTGAGCAGGTTCCTGCAAGGTGGTTTCAGACTACCCGCACAAAATTTCTACGCGCGTCGACTTGTAGGAAACTACGTGACGGCAGTCACGAACGGGTGATCAGAAGGGCCCCGTGCAAAAGTTCTGAGAAAGATCCTGGATCGTCACCCGGAACCTATTGCGCTGAGACACGCAACGAGATTTAGTCAGGCTTCCCAATGCATTGTCGGGCACTGTACAAATGAATTGTCAGCGGTGCCGTACGAAGGGACGAATTCGTGGCGCAGAAGGTCGTGGTCACCCTCTTTGACGACATCGACGGCTCGGAAGCGGCGGAAACGATCGCCTTCGGACTCGACGGCAAGTCGTACGAGATCGACCTGAATGAAGCGAATGCCGAGAAACTGCGTAAGGCGCTGGAGCCGTACGTGGAGGCCGGCCGCAAGCGGTCGCGCTCGGGCAAGGCCTACCGGCAGACCGAGGTCGCCCCGGACCCGGCCGCGGTACGGGCCTGGGCGCAGGCCAACAAGATGGACGTGCCCGCGCGCGGCCGGATCCCCAAGAAGGTCTACGAGGCGTTCGCCGCCGCGCGGTGAGGCCGTCGGCCGCCGTCCTCGGGGCCGTCAGCGGTCCCTGAGGACAACCGACTTGCGCTGCACCCCTCCCGATCAGCTAAAGTCTGGAGCACGCCGAGGGCGGGGCCGCAAAGCCCGGCTCACGGAGGCGTGCGGGTGTAGTTCAGTAGTAGAACATCCCCCTTCCAGGGGGAAGGCGCAGTGTGCAATTCCTGTCACCCGCTCTGCACGGGCGTACCGAGCATCCTTCTGGATCAGGTAGGCTGGTGCTCGCGCCGATCGGTGAGAGCCGGTCGGAGGCAATGCGGACGTAGCTCAGTTGGTAGAGCGCAACCTTGCCAAGGTTGAGGTCGCGAGTTCGAGCCTCGTCGTCCGCTCGGGAATGAGACCCCGGTCCAATGGACCGGGGTCTTTTCGTGTTTCCCGCTCCCGCGGACTTGCATCTGACATTTGTCATGTCCGGTGATGACAGCGCGCACTGCCGAGCCGCCCGGAAGGCCGGGAGGCTGAAGTCATGGACAGGAACGAACACGAACACGTGATTGAGGTCACCGACCTGCGGCGTGTGTACGGGGGCGGGTTCGAGGCGGTGCGCGGAATCACCTTCTCGGTGGCCCGCGGCGAGGTCTTCGCGCTGCTCGGCACCAATGGCGCGGGCAAGACCTCCACCGTCGAACTGCTGGAGGGGCTCGCCCGGCCGGCCTCGGGCCGGGTGCGGGTCCTCGGGCACGACCCCCACGCCGAGCGGGATGCCGTACGGCCGCGCACCGGGGTCATGCTCCAGGAGGGCGGCTTCCCGTCCGAGCTGACCGTCGCGGAGACCGCGCGGATGTGGGCCGGGTGTGTGAGCGGGGCCCGGCCGCCGGCCGAGGTGCTGGACCGGGTCGGCCTCGCCGGGAAGACCGGCGTACGGGTCAAGCAGCTCTCCGGGGGTGAGCGGCGCCGCCTCGACCTGGCGCTCGCCCTGCTCGGCGACCCCGAGGTGCTGTTCCTGGACGAGCCGACGACCGGGCTGGACGCCGAGGGCCGCCGGGACACCTGGGAGTTGGTGCGCGGCCTGCGCGACGCGGGCACGACCGTGCTGCTGACCACGCACTACCTGGAGGAGGCCGAGGGCCTCGCCGACCGGCTGGCCATCCTGCACGAGGGGCGCATCGCCGCCGCCGGCACCCCGGCCGAGGTGACCGCCGCCCAGCCCTCCCGGATCACCTTCGAACTGCCCGAGGGCTACTTCCTCGGCGACCTGCCGCCCCTGGGCGAACTGGGCGTGTCCGGGCACGAGGTCGACGGCCGTGTCGTACGGCTGCGCACCCGGCAGCTCCAGCGGGCGGCCACCCGGCTGCTGGTGTGGGCCGAGGGCGCCGGGGTCGAACTGCGCGGACTCGATGTGCGGTCGGCCTCGCTGGAGGAGGCGTTCCTGGGGATCGCGCGGGAGGCGTCCGCGGCCGGCGAGCAGTCCACCGAGCACAAGGAGTAC
>NZ_FLSP01000107.1 GCF_900091315.1 Streptomyces sp. DI166 | reverse complement strand
GCACGCACCGACGCCGACGTGCGGATCGACGACCCCGGCGTCTCCCGTCGGCACTGTGAGATCCGGACCGGAACGCCCTCGACGATCCAGGATCTCGGGTCCACCAACGGCATCGTGGTGGACGGGCAGCACACCACCCGCGCTACGCTCCGCGACGGCTCGCGGATCGTCGTGGGCAGCACAACCGTTATCTATAGGCAAGCCGAAGGGTGAAGCGGGGGCAATGTCAGAGCTGACCCTCACGGTCATGCGGCTGGGTTTCCTGGCCGTCCTGTGGCTGTTCGTGATCGTGGCCGTGCAGGTCATCCGCAGCGACCTGTTCGGTACGCGCGTCACCCAGCGCGGGTCCCGCCGGGAGGCCGGCCGCCAGCAGCAGCCGGCCCGGCAGGCGGCGACCCCGCCGCAGCAGCGCCAGCAGGCCGGCGGGGCGGCCGCCAGCGCCGTAACGCCCCCACCAAGCTCGTGGTCTCCGAGGGCACCCTCACCGGTACCACCGTCGCGCTGCAGGGCCAGACCATCACGCTGGGCCGGGCGCACGACAGCACGATCGTGCTGGACGACGACTACGCCTCCAGCCGCCATGCCAGGATCTACCCGGACCGCGACGGACAGTGGATCGTCGAGGACCTGGGTTCCACCAACGGCACGTACCTCGACCGATCGCGGCTGACGACCCCCACACCGATTCCGCTGGGCGCGCCGATCCGTATCGGCAAGACCGTCATCGAGCTGCGGAAGTAGTGCTACATCATGAATGAGCGCGAGCGGAGCGAGCACGCATCGGCGGCCCTCACGACGGGCCCCGGCGCGCTCCCGACCGGAGGGTGGGCACCGTGCGGATGTATCCGGAGCCGACGGGCGAGGTGCGCATGAGTCTGTCACTGCGCTTCGCCGCCGGATCGCACAAAGGCATGATCCGGGAGGGGAACGAGGACTCCGGTTACGCCGGACCGCGTCTGCTCGCCATCGCCGACGGCATGGGCGGCGCGGCGGCGGGCGAGGTCGCCTCCTCCGAGGCGATCTCCACCATCGTCGCCCTCGACGACGACATCCCGGGCTCGGACATCCTCACCTCGCTCGGCACGGCCGTGCAGCGCGCCAACGACCAGCTGCGCTCCATGGTCGAGGAGGACCCCCAGCTGGAGGGCATGGGCACCACGCTCACCGCCCTGCTGTGGACGGGCCAGCGCCTGGGCCTGGTGCACGTCGGCGACTCGCGCGCCTATCTGCTGCGCGACGGGGTGCTGACCCAGATCACCCAGGACCACACCTGGGTGCAGCGCCTGGTCGACGAGGGCCGGATCACCGAGGAAGAGGCCACCACCCACCCCCAACGCTCCCTGCTGATGCGGGCGTTGGGCAGCGGCGACCATGTCGAGCCTGATCTCTCCATCCGCGAGGTGCGGGCCGGCGACCGCTATCTGATCTGCTCCGACGGCCTGTCCGGTGTGGTGTCCCACCAGACCCTGGAGGAGACCCTCGCCAGCTATCAGGGCCCGCAGGAGACGGTGCAGGAGCTGATCCAGCTCGCGCTGCGCGGCGGCGGCCCCGACAACATCACCGTGATCGTGGCCGACGTCCTCGACCTGGACACCGGCGACACCCTCGCGGGGCAGCTGCACGACCAGCCGGTCGTCGTGGGAGCGGTCGCAGAGAACCAGCTCCAGGTGCACGACAACGGCATCATGCAGACCCCGGCCGGCCGCGCCGCGGGGCTCGGCCGCCGCCAGGTGCCCGGTCAGGGCGGCGGAGGCGGCGAGTTCGGCCCGCCCGGCTCCGGCGACATCACCGGGTTCATCGACACCTCCGGGTTCGCCCCGTACTCCGACGAGGACCTGGTCAAGCCGCGCAAGCGCAGGTGGCTGAAGAGATCCCTCTACTCCGCGCTCGCGCTGGCCGTGATCGGCGGCGGTCTGTACGGCGGCTACAAGTGGACGCAGACGCAGTACTACGTCGGCGTCAACGGCGAGCACGTCGCGCTCTACCGAGGGATCAGCCAGGACCTGGCCTGGGTCTCGCTGTCGAAGGTGGAGACGGACCACCCCGAGATCGAACTCAAGTACCTCCCGCCGTACCAGCAGGAGCTGGTCGAGGCCACGATCGCCGAGGGCGGGCTGGCCGACGCCCAGAAGAAGATCGACGAGCTGGCCCTCCAGGCCTCCGCGTGCAAGAAGCAGGCCGAGCGCCAGGAAGCCCAGAGCGAGCAGAACTCCAAGACCGGCGAGGGCGAGGCCGGAGGCACCACGGGAACCACCCGTACCTCTCTTACGTCCAAGGCGTCACCGACACCGAATCCGTCGAACACGCCGTCGGGTACACCCTCGGGCAGCCCGACCAAGACCCCGACCCAGTCCGCGACCTCACCCACTCCCACTCCCGGCCCCACCCTCTCGGAGGAAGAGAAGAAGGTCGTCTCGAAGTGCGGTACGCAGTAGGCACGTGAGAGGCCCCGTCACACGATGAGCAGTACTTCCCACACCTCGACGCACCACACGTCCACGATCGGCTCCATCGGCGCGCCGAGCCGACGCAACACCGAGCTAGGACTGCTGGTGTTCGCCGTCGTCATCCCGGTCTTCGCCTACGCCAACGTGGGCCTGGCGCTCGACGACGAGGTACCGGCCGGCCTGCTGAGCTACGGTCTGGGCCTCGGCCTGCTGGCGGGCCTGGGCCACCTCGCCGTACGCAAGTTCGCACCGTACGCGGACCCGTTGCTGCTGCCGCTGGCGACGTTGCTGAACGGGCTGGGACTGGTCGTGATCTGGCGCCTGGACCAGTCGAAGCGGCTGCAGGCGAGGGCCGAATACTTCGAGGCCGCTCCCCGCCAACTGCTGTACTCCGCGATGGGCATCACGCTGCTGGTGGTCGTCCTGCTGCTGCTGAAGGACCACCGGGTCCTCCAGCGCTACACGTACATTTCGATGGCGGGCGCACTCTTCCTGCTGATCCTGCCGCTCGTGCCGGGCCTCGGCGCGAACGTCTACGGCGCCAAGATCTGGATCAAGATCCCCGGTCTCGGCACGCTCCAGCCGGGCGAGTTCGCGAAGATCGCGCTGGCGGTCTTCTTCGCCGGCTATCTCATGGTCAAGAGAGACGCGCTCGCACTGGCCAGCCGCCGCTTCATGGGCCTGTACCTGCCGCGCGGCCGCGACCTCGGTCCGATCCTCGTGGTCTGGGTGATGTCGATCCTCATCCTGGTCTTCGAGACCGACCTCGGTACGTCCCTGCTGTTCTTCGGGATGTTCGTCATCATGCTGTACGTCGCCACCGAGCGGACCAGCTGGATCGTCTTCGGTCTGCTGATGTCCGCGGTCGGCGCCGTCGGTGTGGCGAGCTTCGAACCGCACATCCAGACCCGTGTGCAGGCATGGCTGGACCCGATGCGCGAGTTCACGCTCAGCCGGGAAGGCGTCCGGGACGGCATCATTCACTCCGAGCAGGCCATGGAGGCGCTGTGGGCCTTCGGCTCCGGCGGCACCCTCGGCACCGGGCTCGGCCAGGGCAACTCCGACCTCATCGGCTTCGCCGCCAACTCCGACTTCATCCTCGCCACCTTCGGCGAGGAGCTGGGCCTGGCCGGCGTCATGGCGATCCTGCTCATCTACGGCCTGATCGTCGAGCGCGGCATCCGTACCGCCCTCGCGGCCCGCGACCCGTTCGGCAAGCTGCTCGCGGTCGGCCTGTCCGGGGCCTTCGCCCTCCAGGTCTTCGTGGTCGCCGGCGGTGTCATGGGGCTCATCCCGCTGACCGGTATGACGCTGCCCTTCCTGGCCTACGGCGGTTCGTCCGTCCTCGCCAACTGGGCCCTGATCGGCATTCTGCTGCGGATCAGCGACACCGCGCGCCGCCCGGCACCCGCCCCCGCTCCGAACCCCGACGCCGAGATGACCCAGGTGGTCCGCCCGTCATGAACAAGCCCCTGCGCCGGATTGCCCTTTTCTGCGGACTGCTGATCCTCGCCCTGCTGATCCGGAACAACTACCTCCAGTACGTCAAGGCCGACGACCTCGCCGACGACGACGAGAACCGCCGCGTCAACATCGCGCGGTACTCCACGCCGCGCGGCGACATCATCGTCGAGGGCAAGGCCATCACCGGGTCCGTCGAGTCCGAGAGCGGCGACTACAAGTACAAGCGCACCTGGACCAACGGCCCCATGTGGGCGCCGGTCACCGGCTACTCCTCGCAGGCGTTCGGCGCCAACCAGCTGGAGAAGCTGGAGGACGGCATCCTCACCGGCAACGACGACCGGCTGTTCTTCCGCAACACCCTCGACATGCTCACGGGCAAGCAGAAGGAGGGCGGCAGCGTCGTCACCACCCTCAGCGCCGCCGCGCAGAAGGCCGCGTACGAGGGGCTCGGCGACAAGAAGGGCGCCGTCGCCGCGATCGACCCGTCCACCGGCAAGATCCTCGCGCTGGTCTCCACTCCCTCGTACGACCCCTCCAAGTTCGCCGGGACGTCCAACAAGGACGCCGAGGCGTGGAACGCGGTCCAGAAGAAGAACAACCCGGACGACCCGATGCTGAACCGGGCGCTGCGCGAGGTGTACCCGCCCGGCTCCACCTTCAAGGTCGTCACCGCCGCCGCCGCGCTGGAGAACGGCGAGGTCTCGGGCATCGACGACGCGACCAAGACGCCCGACCCGTACCAGCTGCCGGAGACCACCGGCAAGCCGCTGACCAACCAGCACGGCGAGTGCAAGAACGCCAGCCTGAAGTACGCGCTCATGGTGTCCTGCAACACCGTCTTCGCGAAGCTCGCCGACAACGTGGGCAACGAGAAGATGATCGAGCAGGCGGAGAAGTTCGGCTTCAACAACCCCGAGCTGGACACCCCGGTCCGCGCCGCCCAGAGCGTCTACCCCGAGGACAACCGGCCGCAGAACGCCATGGACGGCATCGGCCAGGCGTCCAACCGGGCCACCCCGCTGCAGATGGCCATGGTCGCCGCGGCCGTCGCCAACGACGGCAAGCTGATGAAGCCGTACATGGTCGACCAGCTCAAGGCGCCGAACCTGGACACCATCGAGACGAACGATCCGGAGGAGCTGTCCCAGGCGGTCTCCGCCGAGACCGCGCAGAAGCTCCAGCAGATGATGGAGGCGGTCGTCAACGACCCGCAGGGCACCGGCTCCAGCGCCCGGATCGACGGCGCCACGGTGGGCGGCAAGACCGGTACCGCCCAGCACGGTCTGAACAACAGCGAGAAGCCGTACGCGTGGTTCATCTCCTACGCCAAGCTGTCCGACGGCAGCTCGCCGGTGGCCGTGGCGGTGGTCGTCGAGGACGGCGCCGCCAACCGTGACGACATCTCCGGTGGCGGTCTCGCCGGACCGATCGCAAGGGACGTGATGAAGGCCGTCATCGACAGCAAGAAGTGACCCCGCTCACGTCGCCTTCACATCGGTGCACGTTGCGATACCGGTCCTGTATCGGCTGACGGGCTTGGCCAGGTCACACAGAGCGAGCCGGGTACGGTAGGCCCGGACGGCAGCCTCGAACCGTACGAGCGTGCGGTCGGGACCGACGGAGAGGGCTGGTAGGTAGCTTATGGAAGAGCCGCGTCGCCTCGGCGGCCGGTACGAGCTGGGCCAGGTGCTCGGCCGTGGTGGCATGGCGGAGGTCTACCTCGCGCATGACATCCGCCTCGGCCGGACCGTGGCTGTGAAGACGCTGCGCGCGGACCTCGCGCGTGATCCGTCCTTCCAGGCCCGCTTCCGCCGGGAGGCCCAGTCGGCCGCCTCGCTCAACCACCCCGCGATCGTCGCGGTCTACGACACGGGCGAGGACTACATCGACAACGTGTCGATCCCGTACATCGTCATGGAGTACGTGGACGGCTCGACTCTGCGTGAGCTTCTGCACAGTGGCCGCAAGCTGCTGCCGGAGCGTGCGATGGAGATGACGATCGGGATCCTCCAGGGCCTGGAGTACGCCCACCGCAACGGCATCGTGCACCGCGACATCAAGCCGGCGAACGTCATGCTGACGCGCAACGGCCAGGTCAAGGTGATGGACTTCGGCATCGCCCGCGCCATGGGCGACTCCGGTATGACGATGACCCAGACCGCGGCCGTCATCGGCACCGCCCAGTACCTCTCCCCGGAGCAGGCCAAGGGCGAGCAGGTCGACGCTCGCTCGGACCTGTACTCGACGGGCTGTCTGCTCTACGAGCTGCTGACGGTGCGGCCGCCCTTCGTGGGCGACTCCCCGGTGGCCGTGGCCTACCAGCACGTCCGGGAAGAGGCCCAGCCGCCGTCGGTGTTCGACCCCGAGATCACGCCCGAGATGGACTCCATCGTCCTGAAGGCGCTGGTCAAGGACCCCAACTACCGCTACCAGTCCGCGGACGAGATGCGCGCCGACATCGAGGCCTGCCTCGACGGCCAGCCGGTCGCGGCCACGGCGGCGCTCGGTTCGGTGGGCTACGGCCAGTACCCGGACGACCAGCCGACCACCGCGCTGCACTCCGCGGACGGCGGCGCGACGTCGATGCTGCCCCCGATGAACCCGGACGACGGCGGCTTCGGCTACGACGACCGTCCGGACCGGCGGCGCCAGAAGAAGTCCAACACCTCCACGATCCTGCTGGCCGTGGCCGCGGTACTGGTCCTGGTCGGCGCCATCCTGATCGGCAAGTGGATCTTCAACGGCGAGGGCGTGGCCAACAACAGGACCGAGGCACCGGCCATGGTGGGCCTGACGGTGCCGGAGGCCGAGAAACTGGCCAAGAACGCCGAGGTCAAGCTGGAGCAGACCGAGAAGCCCTGCGAGGACCAGCCGAAGGGCAAGATCTGCGACCAGGACCCGGAGGCGGGCACGAAGGTCGACAAGGGCGACACCATCAACATCGTGGTGTCGACCGGCGCGCCGAAGGTCGCGGTGCCCAGTGTGCTCGGCCAGGACTTCGAGGTCGCCAAGCAGACGCTGGAGGCCGACAAGTACGGCTTCGAGGTCAAGAAGGTCGAGAAGGTGTCGTCGGAGACGCCGGGCAAGGTCACGGCTCAGGACCCCGAGCTGGGCGAAGAGGTCGAGAAGGGCTCCACCATCACGCTCACCGTGGCCAAGGAGCAGGAGAAGTCGACCGTCCCGGACGTCGTCGGCTCGACCTGTGACGAGGCCAAGGCGCGGATGGAGGAGAACGACCTGGTCGGTGAGTGCACCGACGTGGAGACCCAGGACCCGAACCAGGTGGGCAAGGTCATCGCGACCACCCCGGGCTCCGGTCAGCAGGCGGTCCCCGGTTCCAAGGTCACCATCCAGATCGGCAAGGCGCCCGAGAACCAGCAGGTCCAGGTGCCGAACCTCCAGGGCCAGAAGCTCAAGGACGCCAAGAAGGCGCTGACCGACCTGGGTCTGGTGGTCGGCAACATCACCGGCTCCCAGGACGACAACGCCACCGTCTTCAGCACCAACCCGGGCGCGGGCAACACGGTCAACAAGGGCCAGCGGGTCGACCTGGTCGCCTTCGACGGCGGCCCGGGCGGCAACGGAGGCAACGGCGGCGACGGCGGCCTCTTCGGCTGACCTGCCTCGTTCAGAAGCACCAAGGCCTCGGCTCCCTCTTGAGGGAGCCGAGGCCTTCGTCATGTCCCGGCCGGTGCTTGCGGCTACGACCCGCTGAGCTCCTTCGGCGGGGTCCGCTGGTCGTCGACCTTCTCCACCCGGTCCAGTTCGCCCCAGACGACGTAGCGGTAGCGGCTGGTGTAGATCGGGGTACAGGTCGTCAGGGTGATGTAGTGGCCGGCCTTGGTGCGGCCGGACTCCTTGGGGACGGCGCCGAGGACCTTGACGTTGTACTTCGAGGTCTCCGGGAGGATGCCGTAGACCTTGTAGACGTACCACTTGTCCTTCGTCTCGAAGACGATCGGGTCGCCCTTCTTGAGCTTGTGGATGTTGTGGAACTTCGCGCCGTGGCCGTCGCGGTGGGCGGCCAGGGAGAAGTTGCCCTTCTTGCCGGAGGTGGGCAGCGCCGCCTTGACCGGGTCGGTGTAGTAGCCGGCGACACCGTCGTTGAGGACCTTCGACGTGGTGCCCTTCTCGACCAGGATCTCGTCGCCGGTCATGTCCGGGACGTGCAGGAAGCCGATGCCGTTCTTCGAGTCGTAGGCGACCGGGCCGCCCTTCTCCTCCTGGGCCCAGCTGTCACGGACCTTGTCGCCCTGCCGGTCCGCCTTGCGGTCCGCTATCACGTTCGTCCACCACAGGGAGTAGACGACGAACAGACCCAGCACCAGGCCCGCCGTGATGAGGAGTTCACCGAAGACACTCACCGCGGCCGCGACACGGCCGGTGCCCCGGCGCCGCGGACCCGCGGGGCTGCCCGTCAGCTCTTGCTGCTCGGTGGTCGCTGCCACTGTTCATCTGCCCTTACTGCACGAGCGCATCCGGCTTGCCCTTGCTGCGCGGCCGTTCCTCGACCATCTTGCCCCACACGATCAACCGGTACTTGCTGGTGAACTCCGGCGTGCACGTGGTCAGCGTGATGTAGCGCCCCGGCTCCTTGAACCCGGAGCCCGGCGGCACCGGGTCCAGCACGCTCACATTGCTCGGCGGCGTCGACGGCAGCATGGACGCCATCTTGTAGACGTAGTAGTCGTCCTGGGTCTCCACCACGATCGGATCGCCCGGCTGGAGCCGGTTGATGTAGCGGAACGGCTCCCCGTGCGTGTTGCGGTGCCCGGCGAGACCGAAGTTGCCGCTCTTCGCCTCCGGCATCGCCGTCTTCAACTCGCCCTCGCCGTAGTGCCCGACCATCCCCCGGTCCAGCACCTTCTTGTTGCTGATGCCCTCGGCGATGGGCACCACGACGTCCAGCTTCGGGATGTGCAGGATGGCGAAGCCCTGCCCCGGCTCGAAGGTCCCGGGGTTGCGCTTGCCGCTCTCCCAGTCCTTCTCCAGATTGCTGCGCGCCTTGTCCGCCTGCGCGTGCGCCCGCACATTCGTCCACCACAGCTGGTAGCTGACGAACAGCAGCATCAGCACGCCGGTGGTGATGAACACCTCGCCGATCGCCCGGCTCACCAGCACCCCGGCACTGGGCTTGCGAGCGCGCGCCTGACGCCGGGCCTCCACCCGGGACAGCGGCCGGCCGGAGGAGTCCGCGGACTCCGCGCCGCCCGGCGTCTCGCTCCGAGCGCCCCCATGACGCCCATGACGCCGCTTGGCGGCCTTTCTCCGGGCCGCACGGCCCCCCGCCGGGGGGCGAGCGTCGGAAGCGGTGGACGAGGCTCCAGAATCGGCCACAGCGCCGGACGCGGCCGGTATCCGCAGCGCCACCGTCTCCTCGTCGGCCGGCGGCAGCCAGGGCTCGCTCGCCTGGGCGCTCCCGTACCACTCCCCGAGCGCGCCGGACGCCCCGTACGGGTCCTGCCCGTACGAGGCACCGGACTCGCGCTCGGGGCGCAGCTGGGTCACGCCGTGGCCCTGCCCACCACCGGGGCGAGCCCCGCAGACCTCGCCACAGCGCCCTGGTCACCGCACTCCACCAGCCAGTTCGCCAGCATCCGGTGGCCGTGCTCGGTGAGCACCGACTCCGGGTGGAACTGCACGCCCTCGACGGGCAGTTCACGGTGGCGCAGCCCCATGATGATGCCGTCGTGGGTGCGGGCGGTGACCTCCAGCTCGGCCGGGACGGTGTCCGGCTCGGCGGCCAGGGAGTGGTAGCGCGTGGCCGTGAAGGGGGAGGGCAGCCCGGCGAAGACGCCCTTGCCCTCGTGCTCGACGGGGGAGGTCTTGCCGTGCAGCAGCTCCGGCGCCCGGTCCACCACACCGCCGTACGCGACCTGCATGGACTGCATGCCCAGGCAGACGCCGAAGACGGGGACCGAGGTGGCGGCGCAATGGCGGACCATCTCGATGCAGACGCCCGCCTCCTCGGGGGTGCCGGGTCCGGGCGAGAGCAGGACACCGTCGAAGCCGTCCTGGGCGTGGGCGGTGGACACCTCGTCGTTGCGCAGGACCTCGCACTCGGCGCCCAGCTGGTAGAGGTACTGCACCAGGTTGAAGACGAAGCTGTCGTAGTTGTCGACGACGAGAATGCGCGCGCTCACTGGTTGTCCACCGTCACATCGTTGAAGGGAAGCAGCGGTTCGGCCCACGGGAAGACGTACTGGAACAGGACGTACACCACGGCCACGACCAGCACGAGTGAGAGCAGGGCCTTCACCCACGCGTTTCCCGGCAGATGCCGCCAGATCCAGCCGTACATGCCGTCCCTTCCATAGCGCCACGGCACCGGACTCACGCCGTACCGCCCACCAGACTAACGGCGCAGGGCCGCTGGTTTCCCGGCCTCCACAGGCTGTGTGGAGTCCAGATGCGCCCACACGATCAGCCGGTGACTGTGCCCCCACTCCGGATCGCAGGTGGTGAGCGTCAGATAGCGGCCCGTGCGCTTGTACCCCGATTTACGTGGCACAGGGTCGATCACCTCAATGTCCGACGGCACGGTTTTGTAGGGGCCCCTGTCGACGCGGTACGTGAACCAGGTCGTGCCGTCGGTCAGCACCACCGCGTCCCCGGGGCGAAGTCTGGGGAAGTCCTTGAAGGGGTCGCCGTAGGTGCGCCGGTGGCCCGCCACGGAGAAGTTGCCCTTCTGGCCGAGCCGCGCGGTGCGCTCGTAGTGGCCGAGGCCCTTCTTCAGGGTCCCGGTGTCGGTGCCCTCCAGCACCGGTTTGTTCCACGTGAAACCGAGCCGCGGGATGTACATGATCGCGAAGGGCTTGCCGTGCCGGTACGGCGTCGGCTTCGGCGGGGCGCTCGCCGAGGCGCCCGGGGCCGGGCTCGCCGTGGGCCGCGCGGACTGCCGCGCCCACTGCTCCTCCAGCTGGTCGATCTGGTCGTCCATGACCCGGTCGGCCTTCACGCCGGTCCAGAAGAGCACGTAGACGACGAAGAGGACGATCACCGTGCCGACGGTGATGCACAGCTCGCTGACGGTCCTGACGACAAGACGCACCGGCGGCTCCCGGTCGGGGTCACTCCACGGGCTGGGCGTACTGCAGATCCACTGTGCCCGAGTAGCCGGGCAGAGTCACCGGGCCGTCCTCGGTGACTTTCCAGCCGAGCCCGTAGACGTTGACGTAGACCATGTAGTTCTGGATCGCCGGGCTCTCCGAGAGCGCCTGCTGGAGCTTGCCGGGGTCCCCCACCGCGGTGATCTTGTAGGGCGGGGAGTAGACCCGGCCCTGGAGGATCAGGGTGTTGCCGACGCAGCGCACCGCGCTGGTGGAGATCAGCCGCTGGTCCATGACCTTGATGCCCTTGGCGCCGCCCTGCCACAGGGCGTTCACCACGGCCTGGAGGTCCTGCTGGTGGATGACCAGGTAGTCGGGCTCCGGCTCGGGATAGCCGGGGAGCTTGGCGGTGGCGTCGGGCGGGGCGTCGTTCAGGGTGACGGTGATCGCCTCGCCCTTGAGCTTCTGCGTGCCCGCGCGCTTCTCCAGGCCCGCGAGCTTCGCGTCCTGCGTCCGGGTGCTGCCGTCGTCCCGCTCCGCCAGCGTGTCGACCTCGTCGCGCAGGGCCGCGTTGGACTCGTCCAGCTCGCCGTTCTTCTTGCTGCGCTCGTGGATCAGGTCCGAGAGCTTCAGCAGGGAGTCGTCGGTGCGGATGTTGGTGCCCTTGGCGGTGTTGAAGCTCGTGAAGAAGATCAGACCGGCCAGCGCGAACACGGCAGCGGTGAGCACCCGCACGGGCCGGATGCGCCGGCCCGGGGCAGGACTGGATTGCGGTGGGGGGAAGTCGGCAGAATTGCTCAACGTACCCTTATCTCCTTCGGCGCCACGGAAGCACTACGCTAACGGACGCCCGGGGGAGCACTCAGAGTCCCCAGTTACGCTGCCCCGAGCCAGCCCCCCGTTCCCTGCGCGGCCACGCAGCGCATCGACAGGAGAGACCCTCGTGCCGAAGTCACGTATCCGCAAGAAGGCCGATTACACGCCGCCGCCCGCCAAGCAGGCGACCGCCATCAACCTGAGCAGCCGTGCCTGGGTCGCCCCGGTGATGCTGGCCCTGTTCGTCATCGGGCTGGCCTGGATCGTGGTGTTCTACGTGACCGACGGCTCGCTGCCCATCGACGCCCTGGACAACTGGAACATCGTGGTGGGCTTCGGCTTCATCGCGGCCGGGTTCGGCGTCTCCACGCAGTGGAAGTAGCGGCGGCCGGGGCTGCCGCCCCACCTCTGCCCACGGTTATCCACTGAGTTATCCACAGGCTTTTTCCACATGGGGAAAAGAAAGACGATCTGTGGATAACCTCTCGGGTGTTGACGCCGGTGTGACGGAAGTACCGGCATTCGAAAGCCCGTTCGCCCCCTGCCTGACCTGCGGAAACACCGGTCAGTGACAGGGGGCACAGCTGTTCCCGCACACTGTGCACAAGATCCGGCACATGCTGTGGACAACATCACCGCTCAGCTGTGGACAGCGACGGCTCAGGTGAGCTGGGCGGTCCTCAGCAGGGTGAGGACGACGACCACCGCCAGCACCAGCGCGGCCGTCCCGTACTGCACCAGGGCCCGGTGCTCGCGGGGGGCGTGGACCATGCCGTACCCGATGATCACGCCCGCGACCAGGCCGCCGATGTGGGCCTGCCAGGAGATGTTGAAGCTCGGGTTGAAGGTGAAGACCAGGTTGATCGCCAGCAGGGCGATGATCGGCCGCATGTCGTAGTTCAGGCGGCGCATCAGCACGGCGGTGGCGCCGAAGAGGCCGAAGACGGCACCGGAGGCGCCGAGGGTGGCCGTGGTCGGGGTGGCGGCCAGATACGCGAGCGCGCTGCCGGCCAGCCCGGAGACCAGGTAGAGGCAGAGATAGCGGGACCGGCCGAGGGCCGCCTCCAGCAGTCCGCCGAGCCACCACAGGCTGAGCATGTTGAAGCCGATGTGCCAGATCTGCTCGTGCGTGAACATCGAGGTGACCATCCGCCACCACTCGCCGTCGGCGACGCCCTGGGTCGGGGCGAACGGCGCGGGCGGCCAGGTGCCGAGCAGAACGAGGTCGTTCAGCAGGGACGGCCGAATCTGCACGGCGAGGTACACCGCGAGATTGATCCCGATGAGGATCTTGGTGACCAGGCGCGTATCGGCCGTGACGGTGCCGCCCGCGAGGGTGCGGGGCGTGCTCGCGGCGGGCGGATGCCCGGTGCCGGAGCCGGAGCGGACGCAGTCGGGGCACTGGAAGCCGACCGAGGCGCTGACCATGCACTCGGGGCAGATCGGGCGCTCGCAGCGGGTGCACCGCACACCGGTCTCGCGGTCCGGGTGCCGGTAGCAGCCCGGCAGACCCTGGGCCTGGTGCGCGCTGTCCGGCTCCTGGTCCATGCGATCCCCTAAGTCGTCGTCCGGCGTGCGGCCACCCCGCTCATGTTTACGGATGAGCGGGACGATTGGTTCCCTTCGGACAACGACAGCGGGCCTATCGGGTCTCGACGACCACGAACTCGATGACGACGTCGTTGACCGGACGGGAGGTGCGCGGGTTGGTCGGGGTGACGGCGATGGCGTCCACGACCTTCTGGCTCGCCGGGTCGACGACCTCGCCGAAGATGGTGTGCTTGCGGTTCAGGTGCGGGGCCGGGGCCACCGTGATGAAGAACTGCGAGCCGTTGGTGCCCGGCCCGGCGTTGGCCATGGCCAGCAGATACGGCCGGTCGAAGCGCAGGTCGGGGTGGAACTCGTCCTCGAACTCGTAGCCGGGGCCGCCGATGCCGTTGCCCAGCGGATCGCCTCCCTGGATCATGAAGCCGCTCATGACCCGGTGGAAGACGGTGCCGTCGTAGAGCCTGGCGGTGCTGCGCTCACCGGTGGTGGGGTTGGTCCACTCCCGCTCGCCCCGGGCGAGCTCGACGAAGTTGCGCACCGTCCGCGGGGCGTGGTTCGGCAGGAGCCGCAGTTCGATGTCGCCGTGGCTGGTCTTCAGAGTGGCGTAGAGCTGCTCGGCCACGATGTGCCTTCTTTCGTCTTCCGGGGGCACCCGATCCTTCCAGAAAAGCGGGCCGGTGGTCCCGGGCCGGGGGCGCGCGACAGCGATCCGTGGCATTGTCGACGACAAGCGCCTGTTGCCCCTTAATTCATCCGTGTGACCCGGATGCCCGTCCTCACATGCCTCCGGGCCCATTGACAGGCATGATCCCTAAAAGGGTGGAAAGTCGAAATACCGTACGCCACCGAGGAGGAGGATCCCGTGACCCGCAAAGACAGCGTGCGCGCCGCAGCCGGCTCGGCAAAGGACAGCGTGCGGCACGCCGCGGAAGTGGTGGCGCCCTACGCCGGTACGGCCAAGGACCAGGCCGCGCACTACGCACACGAGGCCCGAGTACGGCTCGCGCCGAAGGTGTCCCAGGCCGCGGAGCAGGCCCGCGTCCAGTACGACTCCCATGTCGCTCCGCTGCTGGAGCAGGCCCGCACCCATGTACCGCCGAAGGTCGACCACGCCGCCCAGGAGGCAGCCGTCCGTACCCGTGTCGCCGCCCGCCAGGCCGCCGAGTACTCGCGGCCCCGGATCGAGCACGCCGTGGCGGTCGCCGTACCGGTGCGGGACGAGGCCGCGGCCCGGAGCATGGCGGCACTGGCCGCACTGCGCGGCCAGGTCCCGCCCGAGGAGGTCCAGAAGCTGGTCCGCAAGCACCAGCGCCACTCCCGCTCCGGCCGCTTCGCGAAGGCACTGCTGGTGCTGGGCGTCCTCGGGGGCGCCGCGTTCGCCGCCTGGAAGTGGTGGGACAAGCAGGCCAACCCGGACTGGCTGGTCGAACCCCCGGCCGCCACCGAGGTCCCCGAGTCGGGCCGGCTCAGCTCCGTGGACGGCAGCTCATCGGTCCTCGACCCCGAGGTGGAGGCCAAGGAGGCCGAGGCCAACCAGGAGGACCGCCCCTGACCCCGGCCCCTCACCGACTCGCGGGGCGGGAGACCTGTCGGGGGTTTCCCGCCCCGCGGCACTGAGCGCGACAAAAACCCCTCCGACCACATGCGTGCTGGTCGGAGGGGTTCTGTTGTGGAGCCTAGGGGAGTCGAACCCCTGACATCTGCCATGCAAAGACAGCGCTCTACCAACTGAGCTAAGGCCCCTGGACGGGTGCGCGGCACCGGAAGGAAACCACACATCCGGTGGGCGACCCGAACCAGAGTACCGGGTCACCCCGGGTGTCTCGCAAAAAAGATTGGGGGTCCCGATGAACGACCACTCTCCGTAAGATGCTCCCGCGCGGTTCGCTACAGCGAAGCGCGGTTCTGGGGAAGCGATGGGGAGACGCAATGGACGCCGCACAGCAGGAAGCGACCGCAAGAGCGCGGGAACTGCAGCGGAACTGGTACGGGGAGCCGCTGGGGGCGCTCTTCCGTAAGCTCATAGATGATCTTGGTCTCAACCAGGCTCGTCTGGCGGGGGTACTGGGACTGTCCGCGCCGATGCTGTCGCAGCTGATGAGCGGTCAGCGCGCGAAGATCGGCAATCCGGCCGTGGTGCAGCGGGTCCAGCTGCTCCAGGAGCTGGCCGGGCAGGTCGCGGACGGCAGCGTGAGCGCCGCCGAGGCCACCGAGCGCATGGAGGAGATCAAGAAGTCGCAGGGGGGCTCGGTGCTCAGCAACACCGGGCAGTCGACGAACAGTTCGGGTGCGCCCACGGTCAAGCGGGTGGTCCGCGAGATCCAGTCGCTGCTGCGCTCGGTCGCCGCCGCCGGCGACATCATCGAGGCCGCCGACTCCCTCGCCCCGACCCACCCGGAACTGGCGGAGTTCCTGCGCGTGTACGGCGCGGGCCGCACCTCGGACGCGGTGGCGCACTACCAGTCCCACCAAAACTGACGGGCGGGACGGGCGGGACGCGAGCGGGTCGCGTCTCACCGTGCGCGGGGGAGTCGTTTCGCTCCGACCGGGGGAAGCAAGGGGGGTAAGCGCAGGGGGAGGAGCGACGCGCAGCCATGGGTGAGGTCTTCGCGGGGCGGTACGAACTGGTCGACCCGATCGGTCGCGGCGGCGTGGGCGCGGTGTGGCGCGCCTGGGACCACCGCCGCCGCCGGTACGTGGCCGCCAAGGTGCTCCAGCAGAGCGACGCCCACTCCCTGCTGCGGTTCGTACGGGAGCAGGCCATCCGGATCGACCATCCGCATGTGCTGGCCCCCGCCAGCTGGGCCGCCGACGACGACAAGGTCCTGTTCACCATGGACCTGGTCGGCGGCGGCTCGCTGGTCCACCTGATCGGCGACTACGGCCCCCTGCCCCCGTCCTACGTGTGCGTCCTGCTCGACCAGCTGCTCGCGGGGCTCGCGGCGGTGCACGCCGAGGACGTGGTGCACCGCGACATCAAGCCCGCCAATGTGCTGCTGGAGGCCACCGGCACGGGCCGGCCGCGGCTGCGGCTGTCCGACTTCGGCATCGCGATGCGGCTGGGCGAGCCGCGGCTGACCGAGACCAACCTCGTGGTGGGCACGCCCGGTTATCTCGCCCCCGAGCAACTGCTCGGCGCGGAGCCGGACTTCCCCTCGGACCTGTTCGCCGTGGGGCTGGTGGCGCTGTATCTGCTGGAGGGCGCCAAGCCGGACGCCAAGGCGCTGACCGACTACTTCACCGTGCACGGCACACCGGGGGCGCCCAAGGGCATACCGGAGCCGCTGTGGCAGGTCGTCTCGACGCTGCTCCAGCCGGACCCCCAGGCGCGGTTCCGCACGGCGACCGGCGCCCGCAAGGCGCTCGCCGCAGCGGCGGAACTGCTGCCGGAGCCGGGCCCCGACGACGAGCAGATCGAGATCTTCGACCAACTCGGGCCACTGCCGGAGGGGTTCGGGCCCAACGGACCGCTCAAGCGCGCCCCGGGCGTGGACCACACCCCGGTCACCGAGCAGCGCGTACCGCAGTACCCCGCGCATCCCCCGACCCCGGCACCGTCGCCCGTACCGTCGCCGGTCCCTCCGCCACCACCCGCACCCCCGCATCCGGCCACCGAAACGGCCTCCACCGCTTCGTACACCGCCCGCGTCCCGGAGGTTCCCGCACCGCCGGTCGGCCGCGCCGCCCGCCGCCGTGCCGCGCGCCGGCCCGGACCGCCCGCGAAGGTCGCGATCCCGCTGCTGCTCCTGGCCCTGGCCTGCTACGCCACCGGCTTCTGGGCCCTGGCCCACATCTGACGCACCGCACACCATGCGGCACGACGGGACCTCGCGGACACGGTCTACGGCACCGCGCGCCGTCGCACCGCGACCGTCCACACCCCGAGCACAGCCAGGATCGCCGTCCCGCCGCCGATGCCGCTCACCGCGACGATCGTCATGGTCCGGTCGTCGTCGTCCGCGCCCCCGCCCCCGGAGGGCAGCCCGCTCGCGCCGCCCACCCCGGCGACCGGCGCGAACACGTCCCGCGGCGCGAACTGCCCGCCGTACGCGGGCCCGGCCTGCTCCGCGCCCTCGACCCGCACCCGCAGGGTCACCGCGAACGGCCCGGCACCGAAGCGCTCGGTCATCCGGGCGGACAGATGCACGGCCAGGTAGTACGAGCCCCCGAAGCGCGCCCCCTTCACCTCGTCGGAGCTGCTGTAGCGGTTCTCGTAGGCCACCGGCGGTGTGGGGTCCAGGGACGCCGAGCGCGCCCTGCCGTCGAAGTTGAGGTTCTCCCCGTCTAGGACGGCCCGCACCGGGCTGTGCAGCGAGAGCTCCAGCGCGCCCACGACCACCCGGCTGCCCGCGCCGGAAGCGGCCAGGTCGGCGGTGGCCTGGAGCCGCTCGCCCCAGCCGAGCGGCACCTTGTAGAAGACGGTCTGCCCGGGGGTGAGGTCGGTGCGCCACACGCCCTGACCGATACCGACGGCCGAGGCGAACCCGGTGCCCCCGTCCCGCCGTACTTCCTCGCCCGTCAGGGGCGTGGCGGACTCGGTGCTCCGGGCCTCGGGGGCGGCGGTCGGCTCGGGCCGGGTCAGGGCGGGCTCGGAGTAGACGGCGAGCTCCAGGTCCCAGGCGGCATCGTCCGGGGCCGTCGTACCGACCCGCTCGACGACGGCGTAGTACGTGCCTGCCGTCGCGCAGCGCTGCCTCGCCCGGTTGAGCAGGCGCTCGGCGACCGCGGTGAGCGGGCGGGTGCTCTGACCGCCGCCGAAGGTCTCCGTCTCGGAGGAGCAGGTGTGGTCCTCGCCGTCCCGCACGGAGACCCGGACCCCGTCGGAGGCGGAGACGGCGGCGTCCGGCGGGGGGACGGCGGTGGCGGAGACGTAGGCGTTGGAGGTGGCGTCGAGGTCGAGGCGGTAGTGGACGGCCTCGCTCACCGGGAGGGAACTGCGGTAGACCCGTCCGGCCGTCAGAGGGACGGCCTGCGCCGTACCGGCGACCCCGGGGACGGTCCGCGCGTCCGGCGCGAACCCATACGACGGCTCCGCGTCGGCCGCAACCGCGGACGGCGCCCACAGCCCCAGGACCGCCGCCGCCACGGCCCCGCGGCACACCGCACGCCACCCGGGCCCTGTCGTACGCCGCCCCATCACGCGCCCCCTCCTCGTCGTCGCGGCACTCATCCTGCCCACCCCGGCCGGACCGCGCAGCAGCAACACAAAACCCCGACCGCGTCACGGCCGGGGTCTGTTCTCAGATCAGCTTGTCGATGCTCACGAACCCGTGGGCACGGAGTCAGTCGCCTCCGTCCACAGATCCTGCTCGGCGCGATCCGCCTGGATCTGGCGGTACACGAGGAGCCCGCCGATGGCGGCCAGTGCGACCAGGAGAAGCTTCTTCACCGCGCGACCTCGTCTTTCCTTGACGTAGGGGACCTCTGGCGCCCGACTATACACACCGATCGATACCGATCGGTGACCTGTGTTCGGGCCCTCAACTCCCCATCGAGGGGCCGCAGTAGAACGGAGGTCACCGTTCCGATCTGAGGGTGATCACACCCTCACGGACGGTCACTTTGGGCGCTCTTCGCCACTTTCCGCACGTCTTGCACCCATCCGAGTGGTGTTCATCTGAACATCGACGCGCCGCGGGCTCGGGTCCACCACTTCCGGGCCGCCATACACATCATGAGGAAAGTACGCAAATCGCCCAACCCGAAAGTGAGGGGCCATGACCGGGAACCGGGTCATGACGCTGTGGACCGCCGTCGTCTCCGCCTTCCTCGCGCTGTTCACGGCGCTCGGACTGATCTCCACCACCACCACCACCACCGCCGCCGCCGCGCCGCGCACCGACTCGGCCCCGGACACCGGCAGCGACCGTGACACCGCGAGCGACCGCGCCGAGGAGGTCACCGTGCCGGCGCTGTCACCCTGGCCCTGGGCCTACGTCAGGTCCCTGCCGCCCACGATGAAGCAGCGCATCCGCGCCGAGGCGCACGGCAAGACCCCGACCTGCCGCAAGCGCCCGCTCGCGGACACGGAGGCCGAGTCCAGGACCGCGCCGGTGGCCACCCTCGACTGCGAACCGGCCGAGGACGCCACGCGGACGGCGCGCATCCCGCTCCAGCGGTGACCGGGCCCGTAGCCCGGCCGGCTCCGGCGCACCCCGCCCGAGCACTACGGCGCACACCGCGCCGATGCCCCTTCCAGCTTCACCGCTCGTCCCGACACCGACTGAACCCCTCTCCTACCTACCGGACTCAATCCCCTTCGTACGTACGGAACTTGTTCAATACCGCACGACCTCAGGCCGAACCGCTCCGCCACCCGGTCGCGTCGTAGCCTTGACCCCATGCCTCGCACGCCCACGGTCCACGACAGCCGTCGTCATCGGTGGGAGAAGGCCCGGTCAGCAGGCCACGGCACCCGATGCGTCACCGTCGTCACCGCCGTCCACGGCCCCTCCGCCCGCTTCCTGCCCGAGGCCCACGCGTCCTTGTGCGCGCAGGAAATGCCGGACGACTGGGAGTGGCACTGGATCGTGCAGGAGGACGGCAGCAGTGACGCCGTCGCGCCCTTCGTGCCCGACGACGACCGTGTGACCTTCCGGCAGGGAAGGCCCGGTGGCCCCGGTGTCGCCCGGACCATGGCGCTCGCGCACGCGGACGGCGCCTATGTGAAGGTGCTGGACGCCGACGACCGGCTGACGCCCGGCGCGCTCGCCCGCGACCTGGCCGCCCTGGAGGGCGGGCACGGCATAGCGTGGACGACCTCGCGCGCCCTCGACCTGCATCCCGACGGTTCCACGACCGGTTTTCCCGGCGACCCCGACGAGGGTCCCGTCGAGCGCGGTGCGGTCCTCGCCCACTGGCGCGCCCACGACTTCCTGGCCCAGGTCCACCCGGCCACCCTCTGCGTCCGCCGGGACCTGCTGCTCGCGCTCGGCGGCTGGATGGCACTGCCCGCCTCCGAGGACACCGGGTTACTCCTCGCCCTGAACGCCGTCAGCCGCGGCTGGTTCACCGCCGAGCCCGGTCTGCTCTACCGCAAGTGGCAGGGCCAGGCCACCGGCCAGTCCGCCCACGTCGACCCGGCGGAACGGGCGGCCCGGATGGCCGTGGCCGAGGCGCGCGCCCGGTCGCTGGCGGCCTCGGGATGGGCCTACGGCGTCCCCCCGCCCAGCACGATCGCCTGCGACGGGCACTTCTCCGCCGCCTCCCGCACCTGAGGATCGTCCCCGCTGTCCTCACGGCCCTCTTTGACGGCCCCGAAGCCGTCCGCCACGGTGAACACGGACGGCACCCGGTAGACGCACTCGCCGGAGCCGTAACACAGCTCCGGGTCCACAAAGACCTTGGTCATCGCCCCTCCCGTCTGTCTGACCGCATGTCTGACCGTCTGTCTGACGTCCGTCTGACCGTCTGCCTGACGTCTGTCTGACCGTCTGCCTGAGGGGTCACTGCCCGGCGACCGCGGCCGTCAATCCGGGACGGACGACGGGGCTCAGCGGTCGAACGGCAGATCGAGCATCCGGATCGCGTTGCCGCGCAGCAGCTTGTACGTCACCTCGTCCGACAGCCCCGCCACATGCTCCGCGGCGACCTTCTTGGTGTGCGGCCAGGTCGAGTCGACGTGCGGATAGTCGGTCTCGAAGGTGGCGTTGTCCACCCCGACCGTGTCGATCGCCTCGATGCCGTGCCGGTCCCGGAAGAAGCAGCAGAAGATCTGCCGGTAGTAGTACGTGGACGGCGGTTCCGGGATGAGGTCCTTCACCCCGCCCCACGCCCGGTGCTCCTCCCACACGTCGTCGGCGCGTTCCAGGGCGTACGGGATCCAGCCCATCTGTCCCTCGCTGTAGGCGAGCTTCAGCCGCGGGAACTTCACCAGGACCCCGGAGAAGAGGAAGTCCATCATCGACGCCATGGCGTTGTTGAAGCTCAGCGAGGCCTGGACGGCGGGCGGCGCGTCCGGGGAGGCGGCCGGCATCTGGGAGGAGGACCCGATGTGCATGTTCACGACCGTGCCGGTCTCCTCGCAGGCCCGGAAGAAGGGGTCCCAGTACCCGGAGTGGATCGAGGGCAGGCCGAGATAGGTGGGGATCTCGCTGAAGGTGACCGCGCGGACTCCGCGGGCGGCGTTGCGGTGGATCTCCGCGACGGCCAGATCCACGTCCCACAGCGGGATCAGGCAGAGCGGGATGAGCCGCCCGCCGCTGTCGCCGCACCACTCCTCGACCATCCAGTCGTTGTAGGCGCGCACGCAGGCGAGTCCGACCTCCTTGTCCTTGGCCTCGGCGAAGGTCTGCCCGCAGAAGCGGGGGAAGGTGGGGAAGCAGAGCGAGGCCTCGACATGGTTCAGGTCCATGTCCGCGAGGCGCGCCTTCGGGTCCCAGCAGCCGCGCCGCATCTGCTCCCGGGTGATCCCGTCCAGCGTCATCTCGTCCCGGGAGAACCCGACGGCCGCGATGATCCGCTTGTACGGGAAGAACTCGCCCTCGTACTCCCACCAGTCCGTGATCTGACCGTCCGGGTCGGTGGTGAAGCGGTACTTCCCGCCCACGTACTCCAGCTCACCGATCCCCGCGGTAAAGGGTTTGGGGCCTTTGTCCCGGTATTTGGCCGGGAGCCAGGTCTCGAAGAGATGTGCGGGCTCGATCACGTGGTCGTCCACGCTGATGACCCTGGGCAGTTCCCGCTCGCTGGTGTCACTCACGACCTCGGCCCCTCCCGTCTCGCATCTGACGGTTCGTCAGAAACGACGGTACGGCCACGGAGTGAAAGCGGCAAGCGCCGGGCAGCGGTCGGGCGAGCGGGAGAGAAGGCAGCCGCGTCGTTCGGCACCGGTCCCTCCCCTCGCGGGGACCGGTGCCAAACGACGCGCTGGGGACGGTCCGCGAACACGTCGCGGACCGTAGCTCGGCAGGGCGGGGAAGGCTCGGGGACCGGGGACGAGGCCCGGTCGCGGCGGCAGGGGCGAGGGGCGCCGGCAGCCTCTCCGGACGACGCGCGGTTGACTGGCTACGGGGTGTGATCCTGCCAGTTGGGGCTCTTCCCGAGGAGGTTCCGGTTTTCCGCCCTGGGTTTTCGCGCAGGTCAGCCGTATAAAGTGAGTTTTCCGGTCCGGACGCCCGCACCGGTCCGGACGTCCAGCCGCGGAGGAAGTAAGGGGTGGATGCCTTGAGTTCCGACTCACAGGCACGCACAACCTTCGCGGAACGTCTTGCCCTGCTGTACCGGGAGGCGGGCAACCCTCCCCTCAAGCGGGTCTCCGAGGCGGTCGCCCAGCTCCAGCGCGTCGACGAGCGGGGCCGTCCGGTACGGGTCTCCGCGCAGCGCATCAGCGACTGGCGGCGCGCGAAGAACGTGCCCGCCCAGTTCCCGGCCCTGGCCGCCGTACTCCAGGTCCTCGTCCCGCAGGCCCGCCGCGCCCGCCCCTCGCCGGTCTCCCCCGGCCTGTACGACATGGCGCAGTGGCAGCTCCTGTGGGAGCGGGCGGTGGCCGACCCGGTGGAGGCACCCGAGAGCGCCCCGGCGGCCGCGGAGGAGGAGCCCCCGGCCGTCGGCACCGTCTGCCCCTACCGCGGCCTCGCCTCCTACCGCCAGGAGGACGCCCGCTGGTTCTTCGGCCGGGAACGCAGTACGGCCGCACTCCTCGGCCAGCTGACCGCCGCCGAGCGCTCCGGCGGGCTGCTGATGCTGGTCGGCGCCTCGGGCGCGGGGAAGTCCTCACTGCTCAACGCCGGTCTGGTGCCCTCCCTGCGGGAGGGCGAGCGGCAGGTGCTGCAACTGGTCCCCGGCGCCGATCCGCTCACCGAGCTGGTCCGCCGCCTCCCCGGACTCGCGCCGGTGCCCGACCCGGGCGACCCCGGCTTCGGGGACCGGGTCCGCGCGGCCGTACGGGCGTGGGCGGGGGAGAGCTCCGGCGGGCGGCCGGTGGTGATCGTGGACCAGTTCGAGGAGACCTTCACGCTCTGCGCCGAGGAGGACGACCGGCACACCTTCGTCCAGCTCCTGCACGCCGCCAGCACCCCCGGCGAGGACGGCACCCCGGCCCCCGCGCTCGTCGTCCTCGGCATACGGGCCGACTTCTACGAGCAGTGCCTCGGCTACCCCGAACTCGCCGACGCCCTCCAGCACCGGCACATGGTCCTCGGCCCGCTGACCAGCACCGAGCTGCGCGAGGCGGTGACCGCTCCGGCCAAGGCGGTGGGGCTGGAGCTGGAGCCCGGCCTCGCCGAGCTGATCGTCCGCGAGGTCAGCGCCGACGGTCCGCGCGGCGCCCATGACGCCGGGGTGCTGCCGCTGCTCTCGCACGCCCTGCTGGCCACCTGGCAGCGCCGCAAGGCGGGACGGCTGACCCTGGCCGGGTACCGGGCGGCGGGCGGCATCCAGGGCGCGGTGGCGGCGACCGCCGAGCGGGCCTGGTCGGGCCTGGACCCGGCGGCGCGGACGGCGGCCCGGCTGTTGCTGCTGCGCCTGGTGCGGCTCGGCGAGGACACCCAGGCCACGCGCAGGCGGGGGACCAGGCGGCAGCTCGCCGCGGAGTCAAGCGACCCCGACAAGACCGAGGAGTCCCTCGAAGCGCTGGCCCGCGCCCGGCTGGTCACGCTCGACGCGGAGACCGTCGAGATCACCCACGAGGCGCTGCTGCACGCCTGGCCCCGGCTGCGCGAGTGGATCGACGAGGACAGGGGCGGCAACCTGCTGCGCCAGCGCCTGGAGGAGGACGGCCGCGCCTGGGAGGAGTCCCGCCGCGACTCCGCCCTGCTCTACCGGGGCTCCCGGCTGGAACAGGCGCACGCCTGGGCGAAGTCCGCGGGCGACACCTTCCTGACCCGCAGCGCGATGGAGTTCCTCGCGGCATCGGTACGGCTGCGGCGGCGCATCCTGTGGATCAGCCGGGGCGCGGTGTCGGCGCTGGTGGTGCTGGCGCTGGTCGCCGTGGGGTCGGCGGTGGTGGCCTGGCAGCAGCGCAACGACGCCGTGTTCGAGCAGGTGGTCGCGGAGGCGGACCGGGTGCAGTACACCGACCCCTCGCTGTCGGCCCAGCTCGACCTGGTGGCGCACCGGCTGCGCCCCGGCGACGAGGGCACCGCCAACCGGCTGCTGTCCATCGTGAACGCCCCGCTGGCCACCCCGCTCCTCGGCCACACCGGCGCCGTCTACCTCACCTCCTTCAGCCCCGACGGCAAGCTCCTGGCGACCGCCAGCTACGACCGCACGATCCGCCTGTGGGACGTCTCGGACCCGCGCCGCCCCTTCCCGGTGGGCGGTCCCCTGTACGGCCACACGAGCTGGGTGAGCAGCGCCGTCTTCAGCCCCGACGGCCGTACGCTCGCCAGCGCCGCGGACGACGGCACGATCCGGATGTGGGACGTGTCCGATCCCCGCCGTCCCAGCTCGCTGCACACCCCGCTGACCGGCCACGAGGGCACGATCTACCTGATCGCGTTCAGCCCCGACGGCCGCACCCTGGCCTCCGCGGGCGAGGACCGCACGGTCCGCCTGTGGGACGTGGCCGGAAAGGACCGCCCGCGGACGGTCGGCGTCCTGACCGGCGCGCGGGAGGCGGTGCGCTCGATCGCGTTCAGCCCCGACGGCAGGACCCTGGCCGCGGGCGGCGACGACGACACGATCCGCCTGTGGAACGTGACGGACCCCCACCACCCCAGGCGCTACGACACCCCCCTCACCGGCCACACGGACCTCGTCCACTCGGTCGCTTTCAGCCCGGACGGCCGCACCCTGGCCAGCGGCGGCGCCGACGACACGATCCGCCTGTGGAACGTGACGGACCCCGGCCGGGCGAGCGCGCTGGGCCCGCCCCTGACCGGCCATACGGGCCCCATCTGGTCGGTGGACTTCAGCCCAGACGGCGACACGCTCGCAGCGGCCAGCGCGGACAGCACCGCGAGCCTGTGGAACGTCAGCGACCCGGCGTACCCCTCCCAGGTGGGCGAGCCGCTCGCGGGCAGCAGCGGGGAGATGTACGCGCTGGGCTTCAGCCCCGACGGACGGACCCTGGCCACGGGCAGCGGCGACAGCAAGGTACGCCTGTGGGCGGTCCCGACCTCCGACATGTTCGGCCGCGCCGGCGCCTTCCGTCCCGACGGGAACGTCCTCGCCACGGCCGCCCGCGACGGCAGCGTCCGCCTGTGGAACGTCCGTGACCCCCAGCGCCCGCGGGCCCTGAACAAGCCGTTCATGCCGGACGACGGGGGCCAGCGCTCGGTGCTGTTCTCCCCCGACGGCCGCACGCTGGCGGTGCTGACCGGCAACCGCTCGGTCTACCTCTGGGACGTCTCCGACCCCGCCCACCCGGGTCTCCCACGGCCCGCCGCTGACCCTGCGCACCCGATTCATGGGCCCCGACGCCCTCGCCTTCAGCC
>NZ_FLSP01000106.1 GCF_900091315.1 Streptomyces sp. DI166 | reverse complement strand
AAGCAGACCCCGAACCAGGCCGTACAAGGCACGGACGTACTCGCCTTCCGCTTCCGCCAGACGCCGCCGGTGATCGCCGTGCCCGAGGTGAAGACCCGCGCCACACGCAAACGGGACCTGGGGAAGGAGGCGTACGACAGCCTGGAGAAGGTCCTCGTCCGCCTGGACGAGAGCATTCATTTCGCGATGGTTCGCTGCGCCGAGCGCGACCACCAGTTCCTGGTACGCCATCTCGCCAGCCTGCTGCGCCGCCCCAAGGAACGCGTGGTGGAGCGGCACATGGTCTTTGTACACGATGCCCAGGCATGGAAGGACGACGTCGTCGACCTCCTAGCGGGCATGGTGACCCAGCCCACCGAACTGACGGTCGTCAAGATCCGCGGACTGCAGGCGTTCGTCGCCCGAGTCTTCGAAGCCGCCGAAACCGGCGCCGGCCCCCGCCGTACCGAGACCAGCGAGGACACCGCGGCGTGAAGGACTACAACGGCACCCTCCACCGGCTCGGCGAGGAAGTCCTCACCGACGGCGACGCCGCCCCGGGTCTGCGCGCCCAGCTGCGCTCGCACGTCCTGGGCGACCAGATCAGCCTCGAAGGCGCCCCCGTCGCCTACACCTACGACCTCGACGGCATGCGCAACGGCCTGACCCTCGCCCGGCTGGGACAGCTCACCCGCACCCCACGCGAACGCCGCGCCGATGCCGGCCCGCTGACCGAGATCGCCGAGGCGTACGCCGACCTCGCCGAGAGGTACGAGGCCGCGCACCCACGGCGAGTGGAGCTGCTGGCGATCGCCGCGACGATGTGGAGTCTGGCTGGCTACCAGGCCAACGCCGCCACCCTCGCCGTCGCCTTCACCCGCGAGGCACGGTCGCTGTTCGCCCTCGGCGAGCTCGAGGTCTTCGAGACGCCGACCACGGCCGCTCCGTACCGGATCGCCGAACTGACCGGAGCAGTCTTGCGCCGTGACCTCGACGAGGTCTCGCGCCTGGGCCAGCAGACCGCCGACGACCTTCGTGTCCTGGGCCAGCGGCTCCTGGGGGAAACCGCCGAGGGGCGGGCCGATGTGGCGGACGCCGCCGTGCTCGCCGCCTACGGCCTCGCCGGACGGGCCGCACGCAACCTCGCCACTCTGTGGCGTACCGGCAACCGGTCCGCCGGCCACGCGGCCGTCGCCGACCTGCGCAAGGCCGCCTCCATCCTGCTGGACGCCTCGGTGGCCGACACCTGGACCCTGATCGACTCCCTCGCCCACGTCGCCGAGGACATCGTCGCCACCTCGCCCTGGCTGCTGCTGCGCCGCGCGGCCACCTGGGGCCGCCTGTGGGAGCACTACCTCAAGGCCCTGATCGTCGCCGAGCGGCCCGTCATCCAGGTGTGGCCCTCCCAACGCGCCGCCCTGGACGCCGGCCTGGTCGACGCCGCCGCGCGGAACATGGCGGTGACCATGCCCACCTCGGCGGGCAAGACCCACATCGCCGAGTGGGCCATCCTCCACGCCCTCGCCCCCCGGCCCGGCGACGAGAACCGCTGGTGGCTCGTCTCCCGGCTCGCCGTCTACGTCGTCCCCACCCGCGCCCTCGCCGCCCAGGTCGAGCGACACCTGGCCGAGAGCCTCGAACTGCTCGGCCTGAGGGTCTCCTCCCTCTTCGGCGGCGCCGAGCACGTCCGCTACGAGATGCAGCTCCTGGACTTCACCGACGTCCTCGTCGTCACCAGCGAAAAACTCGACCTGCTGCTGCGCAACATGCCCGAACTGGCGGCACGCCTCGCCCTGGTCCTCGTTGACGAGGGCCACGCCATCGACCGCTCCGAGCGCGGACTGCGCCTGGAGATGCTGCTGACTCGTATCCGCCGCACCGCCCCGGCCGCCCGCCTCCTCCTGCTCTCCGCCGTCCTGCCCAACGGCGAGGACCTCGCCCGCTGGCTCGAACCCGCCGCCAACGCCACCAACCTCGCCAGCATCAACTGGTCGCCCTCGCGCCTGAGGATGGGGGGTCTTCTCCTGGCGCGGCCGCGACGCCGACGGACAACAGGGCGCCATCGACTACGGCAACGGCGGCAACGGCGACTTCTTCCTCCCCCGCGTCCTGACCCGGCACAAGAAGCGCGTCAACCTCTTCCCCAGCGCGCCCAAGGACGTCGCCGCGGCCCTGGCCCTGCACTTCGACCGGCTCGGCCCCGTCCTCATCGCCCAGCCCACCAAGGTCAAGGCCCGCGCCGCCGCCAAGGCCCTGGGCGAGGCCCTGAAGAAGGAGGGCGCGCCGAAACTCGGCATGGCGGACGGATCCTTCAGCGCCGAGGTCGCCCGTCGGCGCCTGGAAGCCTCCGCCGAGATCGGCCGGCACATCGGCACCAGCCACGAGCTGGCCCTCATGGTCCTCAGTGGCTACGCCTACCACCACGCCGAGGTCCCCCAAGCCGTCCGCAACTGCCTCGAGCGCGCCTACCGCAACGGGGCGCTCCGGGTCTTGTGCGCGACCAGCACCCTGTCCCAGGGCATGAACCTGCCCACCAAGACCGTCCTCGTCCCGGACACCTGGCGCGGCCAGGGCGAGCGGGTCAGCGTCCGCGACTTCTGGAACACCGCCGGGCGGGCCGGCCGCGCAGGCCAGGAGACCGAAGGCCACGTCGTGCTGATCGCCAAGGACTCCAGCGCCGCCCAGGAACTGCGACGCCACTATCTGGACCGGGACAGGATCGAACCGGTCGTCTCCACGCTCGCCTCGCTCTACTACGAGCTGATCACCGCCCGCCTCGGCCACCGGCCGGGCACCGGCGAGGATCTCACGGCGCTGGACCTGGCCGACCCCGCCGGCGGACAACTGGCCGAGTGGGCCGCGGGACTGGACATCCAGCTCCTGGCCCTGCTCGCCGAGGAGGTCGTCGACACTCCCGACCAGCACCTCCTCGAGCAGGCCGCCCAAGCACTCCTCGGCGACACCCTCGCCGGACACCAACTCGGCGCCCAGGACTGGTCCTTGGCCCCGCTGGCCCGCTTCTCCGCCCGCCGCGTCGCCGCCATCGCCCAGCGACTGCCCGACCGGCCCGCACGCGCCGCGATCGTCCGCTCCGGCCTCAGCGTCCAGGGCGGCACCGACGCACTCGCCGCCGCCGAGCAGATCCAGACCGTCCTCGACGTACGACCCGAACTGCTCACCGCCGAGCACTGGCCCCACCTGCAGCGCCTCATCCTGACCTTCGCCGCGGACGTGCACGAAGTCCAGCGCGGCATCCGCCAGAAGAAGGTCGCCGCTCCCGCGCTCGTCCCCCTAGCCACCGACTGGATCGCCGGCCTCCCGGCGGCCGAACTCCACCAGAGGCACCACGGCAACCTGCTCACCCCCGACATCACTGCGACGACCAGCGCGATCGACAAGATCATCGTCCAGGACCTCGCCTGGGTCGTCTCCGCGCTGCTCCAGATCCTCGAACTCCGGCGCGGCGTCCCCGCCGAGGGCCACCTGGCCGCACTCCCCGCCATGATCAAATACGGGGTCGGCAGCCCCGCCGCCTGCTACGCCTCCAGCATCGGCATCCACGACCGCGCCACCGCGACCACTCTCGCCGCCAACTGCCCCTATCCGGAGCCGACCTTCCGCCAGTTCCTCGACTGGCTCAGCCAGCTCACCACCGACGAGATCACCACGCTCACCGACCCCGACACCGCCCGCCTCCTCATCCGCAGCACCGAACGCCGAAGCCCTCGCGCCACCCAGGCCGCGATCCTCAGCGGCACCGGGACCTTCACCTGCCCCCTGCGCGGCGTCCGCCACAGCGGCAACGACGCCCACCTCGCGCAGCTGCCGGCAGGCACCCCCCTCGACCTCGTCCGCGACCCCGGCAACGAGGCCGACCCGAACGCCATCCAGGTCCAGCACCAAGGGGTCTTCCTCGGATGGATCGCCCGGGAGATCGCCCGCCCGCTCGCCCTCGCTCTCGACGAGGACCCCACACCCCACATCTACACGCAGCTCGCCATCGACGCCCGCTCGATCGCGCAGCAGTACGGCGCAGACCAGCTCCACAGCCACAACGCAGTCACCCTGACCATCATGCTCGCCCCAAGATGACCCTCCGGCCACCCGCGTAAGTTCGGGTCTGAGTGAAGACGAGTGCGGCAGCACTTGACTGCATGCGCGAGACCCCCGGCGTCGGGCCTCCGTCCCGCGTAACCGTCGCAAGTCCGGAGTACACGCGTCTGCACAGCCTATACAAGGCGGAAAGATCATCCCCTGGCGCTGGGAGTCTCCTGGGACTTTTCTGGGACTTTCGGCTGCATCAACAGGCAAGAGCGTGAAACAACCGAAAGGCCATTCCTGCAGGTCAGCGCCCACTAATCACCCATCGCCGCAGGCTACAAAGCTGGCTGGTCTCTTCCGGGACATCTGAGGGCTCTGGGAGAAACATCGCGATTCCCCTCCTGAGGCGCAGAGATGGGCGGCAGGAGGGGCATCGAGCGTCAAGGGCGAGAGTCTGCCTCCCAGGGTCCGCACCATCTCTCCGGCGCAATAATGGAGGCATGCCCTCCAGCCCACACGACCCTGCACCCACGCAGAAGCACCTCTCTGACGCGGATGCCGAGGACCTCGCTCGGTACCGGGAGAAGTTCCGGTGCCGGCTGCCGGAGTCGCTGGACGAGTTGCACGGACCGGTCGACGGTGTCGTGGAACTTCCGCTGCACATCGCCTGGTCCGGGATGACCTCGTACGACCTGGGCAAGCCGCGCCAGCGCATGGGGCTGTACCGCACCGTCCTGCACGAGGGCCTGCACGACGACCTGCCCCGCTACCTCAACCGGGATCTGCTCCTCGACCTGTGGCCGGTGCTGCGCACCCTCGTCGGTCGTACCGTGCGGACCGTGTGGGAAGACGCCTTCCCCCAGCTCGCCTCTCGCACCCGGGCGGCTGCGTGACGGACATGCCGGAGTTGCACACGCGGCTCCTGGCGGATGTGATCGCGCTCGGTTCCCCGTATCCGCTGGTTCTCACCGGTGGATACGCCGTGCGGGCGCACCGCCTTGTGAATCGCCCCAGCCAGGACCTCGACGTCGCCACCGAGAACCCGGCGCCCATGGCGGACATCGCCGCCACGCTCCGCGTCGGCCTGGAATCCCGCGGCTGGAAGGTGCAGTCGCTGGAGACCGCCCCGTTGTCCGCCCGTTTCACCGTGTCCGACCCGGCCACCGGGCAGGGATGCGAAGTCGACATCCTCAAGGAGATCTTCTGGCGGCCGGTTGCCCAGAGCCGGTACGGGCCCGTCCTCGCAGAGGAGGACGTGATCGGGACCAAGGTCCGCGCCCTCGCCGACCGCGGAGCGCCCCGCGACCTGATCGACGTGTTCGCAGCCTCCCGCCGCTGGACCAATGCCGAACTGGAGGAGTTCGGCCGCCGCCACGCCCGAGGCCGCTTCGAGCGCGAGGACCTGCAAGCGAACCTCACGGGCGCCGAGTGGACCGACGACGAGGCCTTCGCCGCCTACGGGCTCGATGACGCCACCATCACCGCTCTCCGCGCCTGGGCAGTGGAGTGGGCCGACGACCTCGCGGCGCGCCTCCTCGAAGAAGCCGATGATCCGGACATCGGCTGATCGCGTCCGGATGTGACGTCATATGGACGCGTGGCCGCGCTGAGCCACGCGCCCCAGACAGTACGGAGCGCCAGTCGACGGGTACCTCGCGCTCACCGCAGCCTACCTTGCCCGTTGACAACGTCAACAGGCTGGTGTGATGCTCGTCAACACACAAGGTGTACGCTCCCTACGGAAAGTACCCACCTTGGTGCGACGGGTGAAGCGGGAGGGGCCAGTGGGCCAGGAGACGGTCGGTGGACGGTTCCGGATCACGGGGATTCTGGGCCGCGGGAACATGGGCGAAGTACACCGGGCCCTGGACCTGGAGGCCGCTCCGGACTCGCCGCATCAGGAGGTCGCCGTCAAGACCGTGCTCCGGTCGCGTACCGGGGTCGCCGTCGACGCCTCCGGACCCAACAAGGAGGTTGACCGGTTTCGCCGGGAGGTGCGCATCATGCGCATGCTCTCCCAGGGGCACCCCAATCTCACCCTGTTGATCGACGGCGGTGTGGACGAGAGCGCGACCGGCAGCGGACTGCCGTATCTCGCCATGGAGTTGCTGGACGGCAATCCGCTCGCGGATCTCGTCGACGAAGAGCCCCAGTTGCCCGTTTCCTGGGTGGCCGCGATCGGCGCGCAGATCGCCTCGGGCCTCACCGCCGCGCACACGGCCGGGGTCGTCCATCGCGATCTGAAGCCGGCCAATGTGATGCTCACCCGCGACGGGACGCTGAAGATCCTCGACTTCGGCATGGGCTCCGTCGTCGACGACCCCGACCAGACGCGGTTGACCAGCACGGGTGTCAGCGTGGGCACGGCCCGGTACATGGCGCCCGAGCAGTTCCGCGCCGAGCGGGTCACCGCGTCCGCCGATCTGTACGCGCTCGGATGCATCCTGTACGAGCTGCTGATAGGGCGCCCGCCCTTCTCCGCCAGAACGCCCTACGAACTCTCCGAGCAGCACCAGCACGAGGACCCGCCCCGGCTCACCCTGGTCCGCCCCGACCTGCCCGCCGAACTCGTCCGGCTCGTGGAGCGGCTGCTGGAGAAGGAGGCCGACAACCGGCCCGACAACGCGGCCATGGTCCGCGAGGCGCTCATGCCCCTCGCGCTCGAACCGGACGACAGGGCCACGCTGCTGGCTCCGCACTGGCAGGCCATGGACCCGGTGGCCCGGCTGCGCGCCCTCCTGCCCGAACCGGCACCGGCCGCCCCGGCGCCCGTACCGCGCCGGGTGCCGCGGCTGCCCGAGTCCATGGACGTCTTCGGCATCCACGCCGATCTGATCCGCGAGTACGAGAACTTCACCAAGAGCTCGACGGTGATCCGCGATGCCCGGATCGACGGCTTCGTCTCGGACGATCTGCGGAACAAGTCGCAGTGGCCGGACCCGTGGCTGTCGCTCAACCCCTTCTTCGCCGACGGCGGCCAGGTCACCGACCTGGTCCGGGACGGGCTGCTGCACCCCAAGTGCGCGGAGATCTTCCAGGCCGGGAAGAAGGAGTCCTCACCGCGTCCCGACGGACGTCCGCTCACCTTCCATCTGCACCAGCGGCAGGCGATAGAGGCCGCGCAGGCCGGTGCCTCCTATGTGCTCACCACCGGTACCGGCTCCGGCAAGTCCCTGTCGTACATCGTCCCGATCGTCGACCACGTACTGAAGGAGCGCGAGGCGGCGGGGCCGAAGGCGGGCGGCCGGGTGCGGGCCATCGTCGTCTACCCGATGAACGCGCTCGCCAACTCCCAGCTCGGCGAGCTGGAGAAGTACCTGCGCCACGGTTTCGGCAAGGGCCGTGAGCCGGTCACCTTCGCCCGCTACACCGGTCAGGAGTCCCGCGAGGAGCGCGAGGAGCTGCGCAAGAACCCGCCGGACATCCTGCTCACCAACTACGTGATGCTGGAGCTGATGCTGACCCGGCCGGATGACCGCACCGGTCTGATCTCCAAGGCCGAGGGATTGCAGTTTCTCGTCTTCGACGAACTGCACACCTACCGCGGCCGGCAGGGCGCCGATGTGGCGTTCCTGATCCGCCGGGTGCGCGAGGCCTGCCGTGCCTCGGCGACCCTCCAGTGCATCGGCACCTCCGCCACGATGTCCACCGAGGGCTCCTGGGAGGACCAGCAGCGTGAGGTGGCCAGGGTGGCCGGGCGACTGTTCGGTACCACGGTCCTGCCGTACCGAGTGATCGGCGAGACCCTGGTCCGGGCGACCGAGGAGCCTCCCGAGTCCGTCCCCGCCGAGCGGCTGCGGGTGGCCGCGGCGCCCCGCTCGTACGAGGCACTCACCAAGGACCCGCTGGCCCGCTGGGTGGAGGCCCGGTTCGGGCTGGAGCACGAAGAGGGCACGGGCCGGTTGCGCCGCTGCGCCCCGTCCACCGTCGAGGCGGCGGCGGCCGAGCTGCACGAGCGGACCGGCGTTCCCGAGGAGACCGTGCGGGAAGCCATCCGCGCCACCCTGGAAGCGGGCGCGCAGGCCAAGCACCCGGTGACCGAACGCCCGCTGTTCGCCTTCCGGCTGCACCAGTTCCTCTCCAAGGGCGACACCGTCTACACCACCCTTCAGGACCCGCTGACCCGGCCGCTGACCCGCACCTACCAGCTGGAGCAGCCGGGCAGCGACGGCAAGCCGCTGTTCCCGCTGGCCTTCTGCCGCGAGTGCGGTCAGGAGTACCTCACCGTGTGGCGCACCGAGGAGCAGGGCGCGTTCCGCTACGAGCCGCGCCGCGACACCTCCGCCTCCGGTGGCCGTGCGGGCGAGGGCTATCTGTACGTGGGCATGCCGGGCGAGGACTACGAGTGGCCCGCGGACCCGCAGAAGGCCGTGGACGACCGGCGGCTGCCGGAGTCCTGGCTGGAGACGGACGCCCAGGGCCTGGCGGTGGTGAAGAAGTCCTACCGGCCACGGCTGCCCAAGCGGGTCGTCGTGGACCCCTACGGCAACGAGTCGGGCGAGGGGCTGGTCGCCGCGTTCGTCCCGGCGCCGTTCCTGTTCTGCGTGCACTGCCAGGTGTCCTACGAGCAGACGCGCGGCCGTGACTTCGCCAAGCTGGCCACGCTCGACCAGGAGGGGCGGTCCTCGGCCACCTCGCTGATCTCGGCGTCGATCGTGAAGTCGCTGCGCGCGGTCCCCGAGGAAAGCCTCAGCAAGGAAGCGCGCAAGCTGCTGACCTTCGTCGACAACCGGCAGGACGCCTCCCTCCAGGCCGGGCACTTCAACGACTTCGCGCAGGTGACCCAGTTGCGCGGTGCCCTGTACCGGGCCGCGCTCCAGGCGGGCGAGGAGGGGCTGCGCCACGACGACCTGGCCGAGGCGGTCACCGAGGTCATGGGTCTGGCCCCCCGCGACTACGCGGCCGGTACGGACCTGCCGCCGTCCATGGAACGGCGGGCGACGAAGGCCTTCCGCGACGTCGTCGGCTACCGCCTCTACCGCGACCTGGAGCGGGGCTGGCGCATCACCATGCCGAATCTGGAGCAGACGGGTCTGCTGCGGATCGACTACGAGGACCTGGACTGGGTCGCGGCCCGCGACGAGCGCTGGCAGGCCACGCACAGGGTGCTGCGGGAGGCCGACCCGGCGCTGCGCGAGGAGGTCGCCCGCACCCTGCTCGACTTCATGCGGCGGGCCCTCGCGATCGATGTGCAGTACTTCCGCGACGACTTCGACGTGCTCCAGCGGGCCAGCGAGGAGCGTCTGACCGGGCCGTGGGTGCTGGGCGACAGCGACCGCCCGGCCGTCGGCACGGCCTACCCGTACGGCTCCCGGCCCGGTATGGAGCGCACCGCGCTGTTCCTGTCGGCGCGCGGCAAGTTCGGCAAGTACCTCCAGCGGAACATGCCGGAGCTGCGCAATGACAAGGACAAGGGCAAGGGCAAGGCCACCCTGGACGACGTGCAGTGCGTCATCGAGGACCTGCTGAAGGTGCTGCGCGAGGCGGATCTGGTGCGGGAGGTGGACGCCACTCCGGAGTCCTCCGGTCCGGCCTTCCGGCGCCGGGCGTCCGAGAAGCGCACCGGCTACCGGGTGTCGGCGGCGGCGCTGATCTGGCGGGCCGGGGACGGCGAGCGCGGCGCGATCGACCCGCTGGCCCGCACCTACAGCAGCGGTGAGGGACCGCGCGTGAACCCCTTCTTCCGGGACCTGTACCGCACGGCCGCCGCCGAACTGGCGGGCCTGTACGCGCGCGAGCACACCGCGCAGGTCCCCCCGGAGGACCGGCTGGATCGGGAACGGGAGTTCCGCAGCGCCGAACTCCCCCTGCTGTACTGCTCGCCGACGATGGAGTTGGGCGTGGACATCTCCTCGCTCAACGCCGTCCTGATGCGCAATGTGCCGCCGACCCCGGCGAACTACGCCCAGCGTTCGGGCCGTGCGGGCCGTTCGGGACAGCCGGCGCTGGTCACGACGTACTGCGCGACCGGTAACAGCCACGACCAGTACTACTTCGGCAAGTCGAAGGACATGGTGGCCGGACAGGTGGCCCCGCCGCGCCTGGACCTCGCCAACGAGGACCTGGTCCGCTCCCACCTCCAGGGCATCTGGCTGGCGGAGACGGGGATGAAGCTGGGTTCGGCTATCCCCGAGGTCGTCGATGTCGCCTACGACCCCGACGGCGGTGACCGGCCCGACCCGCACATGCCGCTGCCGCTGCTGCCGGGCGTCCTCGGCGCGTCCCTCGACGAGGACGCCCGCAGACGCGCGACCGCCACCGCCCGCACCGTACTCGCGCCTCTGATCCCGGAGTTCGAGAAGACCACCTGGTGGTACGACGAGTGGATCGAGGACCGGATCCAGCAGGCGCCGCACGCCTTCGACCGGGCCTTCGACCGGTGGCGGGACCTGTTCCGGGCCGCGGTCATCGACCAGTACGAGCAGAACAAGCGCGTCGTCGACCACACCCTCTCCCCCGGCGAGCAGAGCCGGGCGCGTTCGCGGCGCCGGGAGGCGGAGACGCAGACGAACCTGCTGCTGAACCGGTCGGTGGACAGCAAGTCGGTGATGAGCGACTTCAACCCGTACCGGTATCTGGCCTCGGAGGGCTTCCTGCCGGGGTACAGCTTCCCGAGGCTGCCGCTGGCCGCGTACATCCCGCGCTCGGGCAACCGGCGCAACGCCGACGGCGACTACCTCCAGCGGCCCCGCTTCCTCGCGATCCGCGAGTTCGGCCCCGGCGCGCTGATCTACCACGAGGGCGCCCGCTACCAGGTGACCCGTGTGCAGTTGCCGCCGGACGCGTCGGGCGACCTGGCGACCGCGGAGGCCCGCCGCTGCGACGGCTGCGGCTACCACTACCCGGTCCGGGCGGGCACCGACCGGTGCACGATGTGCGGCGAGGAACTGCGTTCCAAGCGCACCGGCCTGCTGCATCTGCACACCGTGTACACGACCCCGCGCGAGCGGATCTCCTCGGACGAGGAGGAGCGCCGGCGGGCCGGTTTCCGGCTGGAGACGTCGTACGCCTTCCAGGATCACGGCGTCCGCAAGGGCCGGCTGACCTCGCACGTCACCGACGGCGACGGCACCCCCGTGCTGGACCTGGACTACGGCGACTCCGCCACCGTCCGGATCACCAACCTGGGCCGGGTGCGCGACAAGGAGGGCGAGCAGGACGGGTACTGGCTGGACCTGGGCGACGGCCGCTGGCTGAACGACCGGGCCGCCGCCGACGCCATCGAGGGCACCGGCATGCCGGTGGTCGACGAGGACGGCAACGAGAAGCGCCGCAAGGCGCGGGTGCTGCCGTTCGTGGAGGACCGCCGCAACATCCTGGTGGTCACCCTGGAGGAGCCGCTGCCCGAGCCGGAGGCGCTGTCGTTCCTGTACGCGCTGGAGCGGGGTATCGAGGCGGCGTTCGAGCTGGAGGACTCCGAGCTGACGGCGGAGCTGCTGCCGCCGGAGGAGCGCCCGCGCCGCCGCATCCTGTTCACGGAGGCCGCCGAGGGCGGCGCGGGGGTGCTGCGCCGGATCCAGCACGAGAAGGACGCCCTGGCCAAGGCCGCCCGCACCGCGCTGGAGATCTGCCACTTCGACCCGTCCAGCGGCGCCGACAAGCACGGTCCCGAGGGTGGCGAGGAGTGCGCCCGCGGCTGCTACGCATGTCTGCTGACGTACGCCAACCAGACGCACCACCGCCAGCTCAGCCGGCACGCCGCCAAGCCGCTGCTGGTGCGCCTGTCGCGGGCGCTGACCCGGCGGGAGGACCGCGGGGAGTCCCGCAGCGAGCAGTTCCGCAGGCTTTCTCCGGCCTCCGCGCCGGGGAACACGGCCGCGCCGACGCCGGTGGAGGCCGACCTGGCGGCGCTCGTGGCCGCGGGCGACCTGCCCGGCTGGCTGAAGGCCAAGGGCTACCGGCTGCCGGACGAGGCGAGCACCTTCGTCGACGCGGCCGCGGCCTGCCCGGACTATGTCTTCCGGCCGGAAGGCGCGAATCTCGCGGTGTTCGTCGACCGTCCGGGCCACGAGCCCGACTCCAGCCGCGACATCGAGGCGGGGTACCGCCTGGAGGAGTCCGGCTGGGATGTCCTGCGCTTCCCGACGGACGCGGACTGGGACGCCATCGTCGAGAACAATCCGACCTACTTCCGGCTGCGCTGACCGCCGCCCCCCGTTTCGACTCCGAGGAAACCGAGACACAGATGAGCCTCACGTACACAGCCGGCTCCCTGGTCGCCGCCCGTGGCCGGGAATGGGTGGTGCTGCCGGAGAGCGAGCCCGGCATGCTGGTGCTGCGCCCGCTGGGCGGGAGCGACGACGACATCGCGGCCGTCTTCCCGTCCTTCGAGGAGGTGCGCCCGGCCGAGTTCGCCCGGCCGAGCCCGGCCGACCTGGGCGACCAGCGGGCCGCGGGTCTGCTGCGCACGGCGCTGCGCATCGGGTTCCGTTCCGGCGCGGGCCCGTTCCGTTCGCTGGCGTCGATCGCGGTGGAGCCGCGCGCGTACCAGCTGGTGCCGCTGCTGATGGCGCTGCGGCAGCGCACGGTACGGCTGCTGATCTCCGACGACGTCGGTATCGGCAAGACCGTCGAGGCGGGCCTGATCGTCAAGGAGCTGCTGGCCCAGGGCGAGGCGACCCGGCTGGCGGTGCTGTGCTCCCCGGCGCTGGCCGAGCAGTGGCAGGCGGAGCTGCGGGAGAAGTTCGGCATCGACGCGGAGCTGGTGCTGGCGTCCACGGTGTCGCGTCTGGAGCGGGGCCTGGAGCTGGGCCAGTCCCTGTTCGACAAGCACCCGTTCACGATCATCTCGACGGACTTCATCAAGTCGACCCGCCACCGCGAGGACTTCGTACGGCACTGTCCCGACCTGGTGGTCGTGGACGAGGCCCACGCCTGTGTGGCCGCGGACGACCCGCAGGGTCGTACGTCGTCCGCGAACCAGCTCCGGTACGAGCTGCTGCGCCGCGTCTCCGTCGACGCGAACCGGCATCTGCTGCTGCTCACGGCGACACCGCACTCCGGCAAGGAGTCCGCGTTCCGCAACCTGCTGGGCCTGGTGCGGCCGGAGCTGGCGACGCTGGACCTGGAGACCCCGGCCGGACGTGCGAAGCTCGCCGAGCACTTCGTGGCCCGCAAGCGCGCCGACGTCCGCGACTACCTCACCAAGGAGGACGGCCTCGCCGACGACTCCCTCGCCGAGCGCACGGCCTTCCCCTCGGACCGCTGGACGAAGGACGAGCCGTACAAGCTGACGCCCGCCTACCGCGCCCTGCTGGACGACGCGATCGCCTACGCGCGCGACCGCGTCCAGGCCGCCGGTGAGCAGGGCAAGCGGGAGTCCCGGATCGCCTGGTGGTCGGTGATCGCGCTGCTGCGCTCGATGGTGTCCTCCCCCGCTGCCGCCGCCCAGACCCTGAAGACCCGCTCCGAGTCCGCCGCCGCCCGCACCGCGCAGGAGGCGGACGTACTGGGCGCCCCGGTGGCCGCGGACTCCGCCGAGAACGACCGCCTGGAGGGCATGGACGTCGCACCGGGCGCCGCCGAGTCCGAGCAGGCCAGTGCGCAGCTGCTGGAACTGGCGTCCCTGGCCGAGCAGTTGGCGGGCCCGGCCGAGGACGCCAAGCTCAAGGCGCTCACCCGGCACCTCAAGGCCCTGATCGCCGACGGCTACAACCCGATCGTCTTCTGCCGCTACATCCCCACCGCCGACTACCTCGCCGAGCAACTGGACGGCAAGCTCGGCAAGAAGACGAAGATCGCCGCCGTGACCGGCACGCTCTCCCCGCAGCAGCGTCTGGAGCGCATCGAGCAACTGGCCGCCGACTCCGCCGAGGAGGCCGGCGACCCGGCCGTGCGCCGCGTGCTGATCGCCACCGACTGTCTCTCCGAGGGCGTCAACCTCCAGCACCACTTCGACGCCGTCGTCCACTACGACCTCGCCTGGAACCCGACCCGCCACGACCAGCGGGAGGGCCGCGTCGACCGGTACGGCCAGAAGCGCGACCAGGTCCGGGTCATCACCATGTACGGCGAGGACAACGGCATCGACGGCAAGGTCCTGGAGGTGCTGTTCAAGAAGCACCGCCAGATCAAGAAGGACCTCGGCATCTCCGTCTCCGTCCCCGACGAGACCGCCTCCGGCGTCACCGACGCAGTGGTGGAGTGGCTGCTGCTGCACGGGCGGCAGGGCAGCCAGGAGAGCCTGTTCGAGATGGACGGCCACCAGGAGTCCTTCGACCGTATCGAGCGGGAGTGGAGTTCGGCCGCCGAGCGGGAGAAGACCTCCCGCTCCAAGTACGCCCAGCGTGCCATCCACCCGGAGGAGGTGGCCCGCGAGGTCACCGCCGTACGGGCCGCGCTCGGCGGTGCGCAGGAGGTACGGGAGTTCACGCTGGAGGCGCTGCGCGACCTGGACGCCCTCATCCGCGACCCGCGCGACGGCAGCGGCGACTTCACCGCCCAGCTCGGCGGCGCCCCGGCCGGTCTGCGCGACGCGCTCGCCGCCACGCTCGGCGGCCGGCTCGTCGAGGAGGACCGCGAGATTCCCTTCCGCACCTCCCCGGCCATCGCCCGCGGCGAGGCCGCCCTCGTCCGCACCGACCCGGCGATCGGCGCCGTCGCCTCCTACGTCCTGGACTCCGCGCTCGACGCCAACACCCCCGGCCCCCGCCCGGCCCGTCGCTGCGGGGTGATCACCACGGACGCGGTCGGCATCCGCACCACGCTGCTGCTGGTCCGCTACCGCTTCCACCTCACGCTGCCCTCCCGCACCGGCGAGCGGCAGGTGGTCGCGGAGGACGCCCGCCTGCTCGCCTACGAGGGTGTCCCCGCGCGCGCCCGCTGGCTCGACGAGGACGCGGCCACAGCGCTCCTCGCGGCCCGCGCCACCGCCAACACCCATGAGCAGCTGGCCCACAACCAGATCCGCCGCGACCTGGACGGCCTCGACGGCCTGTCCGGCCATCTCGCCGAGTACGGCACACAGCTCGCCGCCGACCTCGACGCCTCGCACCGCCGGGTGCGCAAGGCCAACGAGGAGATTGTCCGCGGCCTGAAGGTCGTCCCGCAGGAGCCCGCCGACGTCCTCGGCGTGTACGTGTACCTGCCGCCAGCCGCCCCCGCCGCCTCTACCGTGTCCGGAGCCGAAGCCTGATGTCCGCCGCCGCCACCCGTACCGCCCTGGCCTTCACCGCCGTCACCACGGTCGGCGGACTCCTCCCCGCCGACATGCTGCTGCGCATCGCCGAGGCCCGGAACCTGCCGGGTACCAAACCCGCCGACTACGGCCTGCCCGCGTCGGTCCCCGTGCGGGACGAGGCCGAGCGCGCGTGGGAGTACCTCAAGCCGCTGTGGCGCGAACTGCGCACCGCGCTGCCCTCGGACCCGGTCACGGGCGCGCCGTCCGCCGACCCGACGGGCCGCGCGGGCACCGACTGGCTCGCCCAGCTCTTCCGCAAGCTGGACTTCGGCGCGCTGGCGGAGGTCGGGGCGGCGGGTATCCCGGCCGACTCCGACCCGGAGAAGCGGTTCCCGGTGTCGCACCGGCACGGTCCGGCGCTGGTGCATCTGATCCCCTGGAACCAGGAGTTGGACAAGCGCCCGGCGGCCGGTCAGGTCCCGGCGCAGTCCATGCTCCAGGACTGCCTGAACCGCACCGAGGCCCACCTGTGGGCGGTGCTGACGAACGGTCGTCGGCTGCGGCTGCTGCGCGACTCGTCGTCCTTCTCCACGGCCGCGTACGTCGAGTTCGACCTGGAGGCGCTGTTCGACGGCGAGCTGTTCAGCGAGTTCGTACTGCTGTACAGCCTGCTGCACGCCTCCCGGTTCGCGGTGGCGGAGGGGCGGCGCCTTCGGGGTGCTGGCTGGAGAAGTGGCGTACGGAGGCCGTCACTTCGGGCGCGCGTGCCCTGGACCAACTCCGGCTCGGCGTGCAGAACGCGCTGACTGTTCTCGGTACGGGCTTCCTGCGGCACCCGGAGAACTCCCGGCTGCGGGAGGACGTGGACCCGAAGGCGCTGCGGGACTCGTTGCTGCGGCTCGTGTACCGGCTGCTGTTCGTCTTCGTCGCCGAGGACCGGGGGGCACTGCTCGATCCGAACGCCGGAGAACGGGAGCGGGAGGCGTACGAGCGGTACTTCTCCTCGGCGCGGTTGCGGGAGCGGGCGCGGCGGCGGCAGGGGACGGCTCATGGGGACCAGTACGAGGCGCTGCGGATCGTTCTTGACGCCCTGGGCACGGAGGGCGGACGGCGGGAGTTGGGGTTGCCCGGTCTGGGTGGCCTGTTCTCACGGAAGGACGCCGACGCGCCGCTGGACGGGCTCAAGCTGTCCAACGAGGCGCTGTTCACGGCCGTACGGCACCTCGCCCAGGTCCGCGACCCCGGCGCGCGGCGCTGGCGGCCCGTCGACTATCGGCACCTGGACGCCGAGGAGTTGGGCTCGGTCTACGAGTCCCTGCTGGAGCTGGAGCCCAAGCACTCGGCCACGGACCGCTCGTTCGAGCTGATCGAGGTGGCGGGCAACAGCCGTAAGACGACCGGTAGTTACTACACCCCGTCCTCCCTCATCGAGTGCCTGCTGGACACGACCCTCGACCCGGTCATCGACGACGCGGTCAAGCGGGGCGAGGAGCGGGCGGCGGAGGCCGGTCGTCCCGACCCGACGGACGACATCGTCGCCGAGCTGCTGTCTCTAACGGTGTGCGACCCGGCGTGTGGGTCGGGGCACTTCCTCGTCGCGTCGGCCCGGCGTATCGCGAAGCGGGTGGCGTCGGTACGCGAGCACACCCCCGAGCCGCCGCTCGACGCCATGCGGCACGCCCTGCACGAGGTCGTCGCGCGGTGCATCTACGGCGTTGACCTGAACCCGATGGCCGTGGACCTGGCCAAGGTGTCCTTGTGGCTGGAGGCCCTGGAACCCGGCAAGCCGCTGAGCTTCCTCGACGCGCACATCAGGCAGGGCAACGGGCTCATCGGCGCGACGCCGAAGCTGCTGGCGGACGGTGTGCCCGACGACGCCTTCAAGCCGATCGAGGGCGACGACAAGAAGTACGCAGCCGGACTCGTCAAGCGGAACAGGGCCCAGCGGGGCGGGCAGGACGAGCTGCTGTTCGACACGGACGGCTTGCCCAGCAACGAGCAGTACGCGGCGGAACTGGCCCGGATCATTGCGGCTCCGGCCGACTCCCTGGAGGAGGTGCGCAAGCAGGAGGAGGCGTATCGGGCGTACACGGAGTCGTCGGCGTACGTTCACGACCTGCACGCCGCCGACGCGTGGTGCGCGGCCTTCGTCTGGCCGAAGTATGAGGGTGCGCCGGAGGCACCTACGGATCAGGTGTTCCGGGCGCTGCGGGGGCGGGATCAGTCGGCGGTGCCGGATGCGACGCATGGGGAGATTCTTCGGCTGCGGGATCAGTACAGCTTCTTCCACTGGCATCTTGAGTTTCCGGAGGTGTTCTCGGTTCCGGAGTCGGGGGTCGGGGTGCAGGCTGGGACCGGGTGGGCCGGGGGGTTTGATGCGGTGGTGGGGAATCCGCCGTGGGAGCGGGTGAAGCTTCAGGAACAGGAGTTCTTCGCGCAGCGGGATCCGCGTATCGCTGCGGCAAAGAACGCGGCTGCCCGCAAGCGGCTTATCGCCGAGCTGCGGGATGATCGCGACGGTGCGCGCCTGTACGCAGAGTTTGGGGCCGCAAAGCGTCGATCGGAAGGCGAAAAGCACTTTCTGCGGGCCAGCGATCGGTTCCCGCTGACGGGACGCGGCGACATCAATACATACGCCGTTTTCACGGAGAGCGACCGCTCACTGACGGGGCCTCAGGGGCGGACGGGAGTGATCGTACCGACGGGGATCGCTACGGACGCAACAACGCAGTTCTTCTTCAAGGACCTCATCACCAAGGGACATCTGGTCGCGCTGTACGGCTTCGAAAACGAGGAGAAGGTCTTTCCTGGTGTCCATCACAGCGTGAACTTCGCTCTGTTCTGCATGGCGGGCTCCGGCTCTCCCGACGAGCCGATCTCCATCGCCTTCCGGGTCCGTCAGACCGAGCAAATTCGGGAGCGCTCCTACCCTCTGACGGGCCGCGACATCCAGCTCCTCAACCCGAACTCCGGCACGTGCCCGGTCTTCCAGAGCCGCCGGGACGCCGAGATCGCGCTGGGGATCTACCGCCGGGTGCCGGTGCTAGTCGACGAGACGAAGGCGGTAGGCGGGAATTCTTGGGGCATCGCGCTCATGCGTATGTTCCACATGTCGGACGACTCCCATCTGTTCCGCCCCTCCGCCCAGAACGCCGAGACGCTTGAAGACCTCGTCAAGACCGGCTGGGCCCTTGACGGCAACGTGCTCGCCCGCGGCAAGGAGCGTCTTCTCCCTCTGTACGAGGCGAAGATGCTGCATCACTACGACCACCGCTTCTCCACCTACGAGAACGCAACAGAGAAGCAGCTCGCCGTGGGCACCCTCCCGCGCTTCACCGTGGAGCAGCACCAGGACGCTGCCGCTGTGCCGCTGCCTCGTTACTGGGTGCCGGAGCAGGACGTTCCCACCGGGGAGGTCGACAAAAACGGCGAGCCGATCGTAGAGCTGAGCGTCCGCAGCCGTCTGACGGCCAGGGGGTGGGACCGGGAATGGGTCTTCGGCTGGCGGGACATCTGCCGGGCGAGCGACGAGCGGACGTTGATCAGCGCTCTTGCGCCTGCCCACAGCTTCGGCCACCCCTACCCCTTGGCCCTCCCTGCTTCGCCAGACCACGCTCCCCTGCTCTGCGCTGCCTGGTCATCCATGGTCTGCGACTACTGCGTCCGCCAGAAGATCGGCGGCACACACCTCACCTACGGCTACATCCAACAGATGCCTGTCCCTGCTCTTAACCAACTCGCCCCGCACGCAGCGTTCATCACCCCGCGCGTCCTCGAACTCGCCTACACCGCAACCGACATGACCCCCTTCGCCCGCGACCTCGGTGACTCCGCAGCCCCCTTCCGCTGGGACCCCGACCGCCGTGCCATCATTCGCGCCGAGTTGGACTCCTACTTCTTCCACCTCTACGGCATCACCCGCGACGACACCGCCTACATCCTGGACACCTTCAACGTCACCCGCGACAACGACATGAAGGCGCACGGCGAGTACCGCACCAAGAACCTGATCCTCGCCGAGTACGACCGCATGGCCACCGCCGGCCTCACCCTGGAGAACCCGCTCACCGAGGGCGAGTCCGGCACGTACCGCTCAACGCTCACCCCACCCCCGGCCAGGGCCCGCGCCACAACTGACCCAGGCCGGTGCCGGCGTCGATAGATTGGGGCCCCCAAGTCGCAGGGTGGACCGAGGTGGCCATGCGCCGAAACGTCTTACTCGCCAGCGTTGTTGTCGGAGTTGGGATCGTCTGTCTGGCGATCCTGTCAGCGACGGAGAGCCAGGACGATCATGACGGGGATGGGCGAGGCGGTCTGTTCGTGGTGACCGACAGGCACGGAAACCCACTCTCGGCCACCCCTGGCACCGGCCAGGATCGCGAATCTCGGAAGCAGGAGGAGACGCCCGAACAGTTGCGGAAGCGGGTCGATTACCTCCGCAGCCTTGAGTCGGATCCGCCAAGCGACGGTCACTGATCGCCCGGAACTCTCGGCGGAAATGGCGGCTGCCGAGGTCGTCGTCAGACCTCGGCAGCCGCCGCGCTCGGCTACGCCGAGAACCCGGACACGAACCTCACGAAGGGCTCCCAGCCCTCACACCGCACAGCGAAGGGCGTGCGGGAGACATCCTTGGAATCCCGTACGTGCACAGCCTGTTCGGCGATCGCGATCTCCACGCAGCTGTCGCCCTGGCTGCCGCTGTAGCTGGACTTGAACCAGGCAAGTTCCGTCGTACCGCTGCTCATAGCTCTCCTCGCAGTCGCTCCAACAGGTCCCTGGAGTCCTTCGGGCTCAGGGCCTGCGAGCGCAGTGTTTCATAGCGCTGGCAGAGCACACTCACCTGTTTCGGGTCGGAGATGAGGCGGCCGTTTTCCTGCCCCTCGGAGTACGCGAGTCGCCGCCCCTGCGGCGTCTCCAGCACCTGCACCGGCCCATCCAGGCACGCGTGCAACCCCGCCTCCAGCGGCACCACTTGAAGCGTCACGTTCCGCGGCGCGGTCAGCTTCAGCACGTGATCGAACAGCCCCCGCATCGCCTCCGCATCCCCGAACCGCCGCCGGAACACATGCTCCTCGACGATGAAGCTGAACGGCACCGTCGGCCGCTCCAGCATCATCCGCTGCCGTTCCATCCGAGCCGCGAGTTGGGCCTCCAACTCCTCATCCGTCCGGAGCGGAATCGTGCCCTCGAACACCGCCCGCGCATACGCCTCCGACTGCAACAACCCCGGCACCAGCCTGCACTCGTACGTACACAGGCTCACCGCCTCCCGCTCCAGCCGGGCCCACCGCCGGAACCACGCCGCCAGCCCCGCCTCGCCCCGGCTGAGATGCCGTGCCGCCTTCCGCAGCGCGCCCGTGTTGCCGAGGGCGCCCTCCGCCCGTTCGACGAAGGCCTTGTCGGGCATCCGGCGGCCCAACTCCACCGACTCCACGGTGTGCTTGGAGTACTTGACGACGGCGGCCAGGTCGTTCCGGCTGAGCCCCGCGTGTTCGCGTAACGCCTGGACGACCGCGCCGAACGTGCGCAGGCTGTCCGACGGATGGGGTTCCCGTTCCCCCTCCCCCTGCGGTACCGCACGGGTGTCCGTACCCGTGATGGTCGCTTCCGCCTCGGCGATGTCCATGCGCCGCCCCTTTCTGCCACGCCTTGGCTCTCAGGCCCGTTGACCCCCGCGCACGCAACTCATCGTGAGCGCCGACCCCCGTACTATCCACTCCCCGTGCCCGTACGCTGACTCAGCGTACGGGGTTCAGGTCTCGTGTACGGGCGAATCGGCCGCCACGCTGGCCTCATGACGCAAACCGCTCCCCCGCAGCTCACCACCCCTCAAACCACCGTCCGCTCGCGCACCTTCAGCCAACTGTTCTCGGCGACGCGGCGCGGCGCCCGGCTTGCGCGGCTGCTCGGGGTGGGGCAGTTGTGCTCCTGGGACGTCCATCCGACGCTCACGGAGCGTGGCGAGGTCGTGATCGCCGAACTCGCCTCGAACGCCGTCCTGCACGGGCATGTGCGGGGCCGCTGCTTCCGGCTGACGCTCGTGCTGGACCCGGCGTCGAAGGTGTTGCGGGTGGAGGTCAGCGACGCCCGCGGGGACCTGTATCCGCAGATCGCGACCGGCACGGTGCAGGACGGCGCGGTACCGCAGGGTGGGCGGGGCCTGCTGCTCGTACAGGCCCTCGCCGACCACTGGGACTGCATCCCGTTCCCGCCGAGCGGCAAGACCGTACGGGCGGTGCTGTCGACGCCAGGGGGGTTAGTGCCGCCCGGCGGCCCGGAGCCGTCGGGAGCGGGGCGCGCGGTGACGAACGGCTAGAAGAGCTCCGGGAGTGCACCATGCCGGGCGCTTTCCAGGATCGTGCGCAGCCACGGCTTCGTACGGCGGGCAGCCAGCAGGCGACGTTGGTTCTCGTCTCGACGAACGACAAGACGGCCAGGTTTCGGGTCTTGCGGGGCCGGGCTGGAAGGAGAACCGGAGCGCCCCTGTTTCGGCCCGAGCAGAAGGCCCTGAGCCTGCGTCATCGCGCCAGGCAGCCGCAAAATCACGCCAACTGAAATGTCATTTTTAGGATAAATGACAATCAGATAATGGGTTTGTCGTGCCCCTGTGCTCTGATCGGTACGACCCTGCGTGGACACGCCAAACGTGGCGCGGTTACGCACTGTCTTGACCATCAACAGGGGGAACAACTTGAGATTGAGGGATCTCCTGGCCGCTGGCGCTGTGATATCGGGGCTGCTGGGCAGTTGCCTGAGCAGCGCTCAGGCGGCACCCGCGGTGTCGAGCGCGGCCAACTCAGACGACCTGCGGGTGGAGTCGTACGTACTCCCCGTAGGAGCTGCGAAGCCGTCACTGGAGGAACTGCAAAGCGGCCGGGGCGTGCAACGGCTGCAGGAACTGGCCCGGCAGGCGGAACCGGGGGTGGGTCTGGCTGCGGAGACGGTGGGCCCCGCAGCCTCTTACACACCGGTGTCGGACCGGGACTCCGGCACGGAGTTGCCTGCGCAGGATGAGCGGGCGGCGTCCGCCGAGCCGACTCCGACGGCTCCTGAGCCTGCACGGACGATGACATTCAACGAATGCAAGAAGGGCCTGGGCAGCGACAAGGCGTTCTTCATCAAGTCGCGGTTCGCGGTGTGCAACGGGGCGTCGTTCTTGCAAACCTGGGTGCGCAACAACCGGCCGGTCGGCGAGAGCATGTTCAACGTCCGGGTGGTCGGCACAATTGCCAAGAACAGCCGCACAATCGATTTCCGGTACTACTTCACCGACTTCGAAACGTCTGGTACAACCGGTGCGGCTGCGATGCCGATCACCACAAAGGGCAGCATCCCGAAGAGCTGGCCCGCAGGAGCGCGGTACACCCGTGGCGGCAACAAGCCGGGCACGAAGACGTTCGCGGAGCTGAAGGCGCTGCGCACGTTTCATGAGACGGTGACGGCCAAGCCGGGCCAGGGCAGTTCGGGCGCGACCGATCTGCTCTTCGCGGTTTACGAACCGGTCATCAGCTACAGTCCGCCGGCCGGTTGGACCTTGACCGGAGCCCTGGGCGGCAAGCTGTTCATGCTGGCTCCGCGCTGGGAGACGGCCACCTATCTGGCCAACTCCACAGGCGGGGGGAATCCGGAGAAGAAGGGCGCGGCCACGTTCAGCTACGTGCCGACGCTGACCCTGAGCGCCAAGGAGGGAGCCCTGGAACGCGCTGAGGCCCAGCACATCAGGCAGGCGTTCCTCAACCCGCAGGACACCAAGCCGTACATGTCGGCGAAGAAGGTCCCCGGCCAGACGGCCAAGGACCCGTTGCACCGGACTGTGAGCGCAAAACGCAACGAGGACAACCGCAAGGCCGCCGTCAAGCAGTGCAAACGCTACTGGGGGTCCAATTACACCAACGGCGGGAAGAAGGAATGCGACGAGTACCCGTTCGCGAGTACCTATGAAGGGGCCGCGGAACCGGACTACGACGCGGACGCGAAGAAGTTCAACTTCTCGGCTAAGCCGATCGCGAAGGATGACAACAAGGCAGGCGGCCTCATCCTGAAGAGTTTTTACGCCAAGAACCGTATCCTCGACGGAATGGACGACGGCTTCATCGTGAAGATCGTCGGCTAAGTGAGCGGCTGCGGTGACAGGGGATCCACCACGATTCCCCTGTCACCGCAGCCGCGTGTTCACGACCGCCGGGGCCAGAACTGTACGAGGTAGCGTTCTACGCCGTGACCGGTGCCTTCATCTTCCGACAGAGCCGCTGCGGCGGCCCGGCCCGTGCAGCTGACACGGACCCGCCACGGTCCACCCGAATCGGCCAGCCTGATGAGGTCGTTGGTACGACCGAGGGCCATCGACCAGACAGCCACCTCGCCGCTGGTTGATTTGAAGTCCGCTTCGGCCTGTTCATCCCAGTCAGCCGGATCCTGGTGAGGCGGCGGCCCGTCCCACACCTCCACAGCGACCGTCGCAGTGTGCGTATGACCGCCGCTCGTGATGTCCAGCCGCCCGGGATGGACGCCGAGAAAGGCATCGGAGTCGAAGTCATCCGGAAAGGGCACCGGCAGCCCGGCGTCATCGGACTCCTGCAGCCCGAATGCATGGAAAGCCACGTACACATCCACACTCTGCTGCCGGACAAGCTCCGCCATGAGCGTCCTCTCAACTCGCCTACTCGTTACCCGAAGATCCTAGTACTCCAGTGCGGTTTCGTGATCTTGGATCGGACTCACGTGAGAACTGGAACGGCCACCGCGTGATCATCAGGGGTTGTGTGGACTCATGACGATCTTGCGGTGGCCGCGGGTCACAGCATAGACGGCGCCCGATGGCTGGCGATGTTCGAGCAGGTCATGGCCCGGATCGCGGGCCGGTTCAGCCGAGTTGAACCCCGGGCTGCCGCCCGCGCCTACCTGCTCGGACTGCTGTCGCGTGCCGAGCGGAAGAACTGCTGGCAGCCGGCCGAACAGGCAGGATATGCGCGGCCGGGTCCGATGCAGCGGCTGCTGCGCTGTGCCCGCTGGGACGCCGACACCGTCCGCGACGACGTCCGCGCCTACGCCGTCGAACACCTCGGCGCCGAGGGCGCAGTGCTGATCGTGGACGAGACCGGCTTCGTGAAGAAGGGCCGGGCCTCGGCGGGCGTGCAGCGCCAGTACACCGGCACCGCCGGGCGCATCGAGAACTCCCAGGTCGGCGTCTTCCTCGCTTTCGCCACCAGCCGGGGACGGGCACTGATCGACCGGCGGCTCTACCTGCCCGAACAGTCCTGGTGCTCCGATCCCGGGCGCCGCCAGGCGGCCGGGATACCCGAGACGGTGCAGTTCGCGACCAAGCCCCGACTCGCCTGGGAGATGATCGCCGCCGCGCTGGACGCCGGGGTGGAGGCACAGTGGGTGACCGGCGACGAAGCCTACGGGCAGGACCCGCAGCTTCGTGCCTCCCTGGAAGCGCGCGGCACCGGCTACGTGATGGCCGTCGCCTGCTCCACCCGGGTACGGATCAACCACGGCCGCACCACCATGCGCGCGGACATCCTCGCCGCACGCCTGCCCACCACCGCCTGGCAGCGGCACAGCGCCGGAGCCGGTGCGAAAGGCCCGCGCTACTACGACTGAGCCTGGATCCACATCGGCAGCGACAACCACCGCCACCTGCTGGTCCGCCGCAATCGCACCACCGGCGAACTCGCCTTCCACCTGTGCTGGTCACCCACCACGGTCACCCTTGCGGAGCTGGTCCGCGTCGCCGGTGTCCGCTGGAGCGTCGAGGAGTGCTTCCAGGCCGCCAAGGGCCAGGTCGGACTCGACCACTACCAGGTCCGCAACTGGACCTCCTGGCACCGGCACATCACCCTCGCCATGCTCGCCCTGGCCTTCCTGACCGCCATCGCCGCCAGCTCGACACCCGAGCGACCCGCACAGTCGGCCCATCTCACCAGCGGTCGCCCCCCGCTCAAGCTGACCGTCCCGGAGATCCGACACCTACTTGCCGCCGTCTTCAACCCACCAGTCCTGTCAGCGGCCAAGCTGCTGCACTGGTCCGACTGGCGGCGAAAACACCAGGCGACAGCCCGCCGCAGCCACTACCGACGACGCTCCGGAGACGAACCGACTGGATAGATCACGAAACCGCACTGGAGTACTAGCGGGAGTGCTCCACGCCGGGCGCTTTCGCGGACAGTACGCAGCCAGGAGGCCGCGTACGGCGGGCAGCCGGACCAGGGTGCGCTCGAACACTCCCCCATCGGGCCGGAGCAATCGACTGAGGGATCTGCGGAGGCTGATCGTCGCCGAGAGGGGCATACCGGCGTAGGTGACCCGTCACGGTTTCGGGCGGCAAGTGTGGCTCAGGGCTGATAATCACCACATGCCCAGCGGCAAAGGCACCCGGCATGCCCTGGTCACGGGGCCGGCCGGGGCCCAGATCACAATCGCATGGGCAAGTGGGAGGCGCGAACGCCGGAACTGCCCCAACCCAGCACCCCCGCACCTGCTCCGACCGCAAGGGCGACGTGCCCCCACCACAAGTGGGCCAGGACCAGCAGAGCCTGCCGGTCCGCCGGGAGCAGACGCCACCGCGTTCCGAGTTCACGGCGCCGGGCAGTCAGCAGACGGGACAGAAAACGAAGGGCCGAGATGGACAGATCCAGCCCCCGATGGGTAGTCAAGCGCATGAAGCTCCAGGCGGACAGGTTGATCTTGGTTGACAACTCATCTGCCAGGAGCTTCACCACTTCCCGCACGCGTCCCCACGCCAACTCACGCAACCCAGCCAGGTTGGCGCAAAGACACACTGTCGAGGCTGCCGCAGTCGGCTACGCCGTGCTCGTCGGTTCCATTCCTGAGATACAACGAGTATCGTCATCCACTTGATCAGTCAAAAGGCGGGTTGAATGCGGCAGCATAGGGAGTCAACAGGACTCCTGGACCGGCAGTTTGAGACTTCGAATGCGTCACCCAACGCACGGAAACTTCGTTCAGGGCCAGCACCGAGGTAGGTCATCCCCCCGATCGGTACTCAGTCCGAAATGATCAGTGCACTGAATCCAAATTTTGTCACGGCCGTGTCGTGAAGTCTGCCACGACCGGGCAAGCATGGAGGGAAAATGAGTGACGGCGTGAATTGGCTTCTCGATTCTTACAGTGAAGGTTTCTGTGTCGCCTTCTGCGAAGGAGTGACTCAGGAAGAATTCATCCGCAGAATAGGGGGTGATCCGGCGCATACTCTCATGCTAACGAGGGCGCAAGCTGAAGCCATCAACCTCGCTGGCCGGTATCCCGAGATGAGCGACTTGGAATACTATGATCTCGACGACGACGAGTTGAGGGAGAGCGGTTTCATGGAGCCCGGGGCAGAAATAGTTCGCACGGGACGTATCAGTGAATGGGCGTTCGCTATCCAGTCATTCGGGGCGTTCCTATCGGAATCTCAAATTGCGCGGCAAGGTTCCCATGGCACTAGATACGTCTCGTTCGGACGCACGGTGAACATGGCCGCGTGGGTTCAGTATGCCATCGATGGCGAGTTGATGAACTCGTTCGACCCATTGCACCCACCCCGAGGGCGATCTCTCGCAGGACTTCAAATCAACGAACTAGGAAATTCCGACGATCCGGCCTCCGCTGTCTTGGCGCATCTGGAGGAACGATTTCACATTGCTATACCGATAGATGCGGACGAGCAATCTCTATTGACAATATCCCTCAGACGGTAG
>NZ_FLSP01000105.1 GCF_900091315.1 Streptomyces sp. DI166 | reverse complement strand
CACCTCAGGGAGCCCCCACGATGCTGCGCGGCATTGACGTGAGCGCCTATCAGTCCTCCGCCTACGACACGGACGGCCTCTCCTTCGTCTTCATCAAGGCGACGGAGGGCCGTTCGTACGTCAACTCGAAGCTGACCGCCCAGACCAAGCGGGCCCGTGACGCCGGTCTGGTGGTCGGCTTCTACCACTTCCTGTGGCCGGGCAACATCACCGCCCAGGCCGAGTACTTCGTCCGGCACGCCCCCGAGAAGCCCGGCGAGATCCTCGCCGTCGACTGGGAGACGACCGGCGACGGAACCCACGCGAGCAACGCGGAGAAGGACCGCTTCCTCCGCAAGGTGAAGGAACTGCGGCCGAACAACCGGGTGATCCTCTACTGCAACCGCAACTTCTGGCTCACCGTCGACAAGACCTCGTACGCCGGTGACGGGCTCTGGATCGCCGATTACGTGAGCGCCGGGAAGCCGCGCATTCAGGCCAAGTGGCGGTTCCACCAGTACACCGACGATCCCTTGGACAAGAACGTGGCGGACTTCGCGAGCAAGGCCAAGCTGCGGGAGTGGGCCACGGTCACGCCCTGAACTCCGGCTTGCGTTCCGGGGAGGCCTCCGCCAGGGCCTTCGCGACCTCCTCCACCCCTCCGCGCAGGCCGTAGACCGGGGTGTCGGGCTGCTGGCGCCAGGAGTCGTCGATGCCGCCCGCGTCGACCGTGTCGAAGCCAAGTTCCTCGATCAGGGCCCGGACCTTCGCCTTGGCCGCCTCGTCGTCGCCCGCCACGGGGAGGGCGACGCGGTCGGGGGCGCCCGCGGGGCGGTGGCGGTCGAGGATGTCCTGGGCGTAGGTGCCGTTGAACGCCTTGATCACCGGGTGGCCCAACTGGCGTTCGGTCCAGCGGCTTTCGGTCAGGCCCTCGTCCTCGATGCCGGGGATCTTCCCGTCCCGCTGCTTCGGGTAGTAGTTGCCGGTGTCGATCACCGCCGCGCCGGGCGCGGCGCCGTCCAGGACCTGGGCGGGGAGGTCCGGTACCGCCTTGAGCGGGATGGTCACCACGACGATCTCCGCGTCCTTCGCCGCCTCCTCCACCGGCACCGGCGTCGCCCCGGTCTCCGCGGCCAGTTCCGTCAGCGTCTGCGGGCCGCGCGAGTTGGCCACGGCGACCTCGTGGCCGAGGGCCGTCAGCCGTCGGGTGAGGTTGCCGCCGATGTTGCCCGCGCCGATGATGCCGATCTTCATGAGGTCACTCCCGATCCGGAGATAGATGCACGTGCATTCTTCTCCGGCTCAACCCATGCCGACGACCCCCTATTCCCGGCATGACGAAGGGGCGCCCCTCCTTCCCGGACGGGCGCCCCTTTCGCGCGCAGCGCCTACTTGTTCAGGTACGCCCAGAACTCGTCGAAGCTCAGCTGCTTGTCGCCGTCGAGGTCGCGGGACTTGATGATGACCTCGGCCACCGCCTCGGTGACGTTCCAGTCGCCCCCCTGGGCCAGGGCGGTCTTGAACTCGGCCGCGGTGATGAAGCCGTCACCGTCCGTGTCGATCCGCTCGAACTGCTTGCGTGCCTCGTCGATGTCCGCCACCGATCCGCCCCTTTTTCTTCGTACTTCGTGTCATGCGTTGTCGCGGCTTCTTGCCGGAGGTCAGGTTATCCGGCCGGGGGTGCACGCAACGCGGCGGCCAGGAGAGTTCGCGGTAGCGTGGCGGGCACGATGGGGAACCTTGCGGAGATTCTCGGGCGGGCGGCGCGGGGTGTGTTCCCGCCCGCCGACGGTGGGGTCACGGTGGTGCCGCAGCACTCGGCCCGGGACGCCGGCGTGCTTGCCTTCACCGCGCACTCCGTGGTGTTCACGGACGAGGATCCCGCGTGGGTCCATGACAGCCTGCGGGCGCTGGACTGCGATGACCTGGCCGCCACGATGCATCCGCGGTTCCTGGCCGCGTTCATGGCCCGTACCGGGCGTACGACGGACACGATCGACGTGATGCTGGTCGGGGAGCCGTTGCCGGGGCGGCCGTCCCTGGAGCTGAGCGAGATCGACGATCCCGCGCATCCGCGCGTCGTGTCCTCGCGCCGGCGGCGTGACGACGTGCGCGTGTGGGCGGCGCCGGGCGGCTTGCTGGTGCTGGGGCGTGGCATCGGCGGACGGCTGGAGGTCGCCGTGGAGGTGGCGGAGGAGGTACGGCACCGGGGGCTGGGGCGGGAGCTGGTCGCCGCCGCGCGGCAGCTCGCCGGGGAGCCGGTGTGGGCCCAGGTCTCGGCGGGGAACGCCCGCAGTCTGCGGGCGTTCCAGGCGGCCGGTTACCGGCCCGTGGGCTCGGAGGCGCTGTTCACGGTCCGGTAGGGGGTCAGTGCCAGGCCTCGTAGTGCGGGTTGCTCTGGCAGCCGCTCATGATCTCGACCTTGGTGGTCTTGTTCACGGGGCAGACGCCGATGATGTACTTCCGGTGGATGCCGCCGGGGAAGGCCACCTCGACCTGGTCGGCCCACTTGTGGGTGTCGCCGATGGTCTTGTTGACGTCGATGCCGCCGGGCGCGTCGATGTAGTAGTTCCAGCCGGACTTCCACCACTTCTTGTACAGGTCGTGGTCGTACGTCGTGGAGACGTACGGGGAGGGCTGGTTGACCAGGACGTAGCTCTCCACGTCGTACTGGCCGTTCACCACGTCCTTGGGCAGGAAGCCCTCCTCGAAGACGACGGACGGACCGCGGCCGTCGGCGCGGTAGAGGGTGCCGCAGGTCTTGCGCCAGACCGGCTGCGGGGTGATCCGTCCGACCTCGACGCGGCGGTCGGCCGCGGCCTTGACCGGGTCGTCGTACTGGACGGCGCAGTCGGCGGGTACGGGGGCCTGTGCGGGGGAGGTCGCGGCCGTGGTGGTGAAGACGGCGGCGAGGGACAGGACGACGGCAGCGGCGCGCCGCCGCAGCGGTTTTGTGATCATGGAGAGCACCATTCCGGTTCCGCGGCGGCGCGTTGTGGATCTTCACTCGTACGGCGGCGTGTCCGGGGAACGGGCTAGCGGAAGATGCCCGTGTGTCCGAGCGAGTAGCGGCCGGGCTGCGGGTACACCGCCAGGCCGTGCGGGCCGCTGCCGACCGGGATACGGGCGAGCTGCTCGCCGGTGCGGGTGTCGATGGCGTACACCTCGGCGTCGTAACGCCCGGACAGCCACAGCACCTTGCCGTCCGCGGAGACGCCGCCCATGTCGGGGCTGCCGCCGTTGGGCAGGTGCCACTTCTTGGTGAGCTTGTTCTTGGTGAAGTCGAAGACGGAGACGCTGCCCTCGCCGCGGTTGGAGACGTACATCTCGCGCGAGTCCCGGCTGACGTAGAGACCGTGGCAGCCCTTGCCGGTGGGCAGCAGTTCCGGCTCGTCGAACTTGTCGCCGTCCAGGACCCACATGCCGTGGGCCATCATGTCGGCGATGTAGAACTTCTTGCCGTCCGGCGAGATCTTCACGTCCTGCGGCATGGCACCGTCGAAGGGGAGCTTCTGCTGCCCGACGACCTTCATCTTCTCGGTGTCGACCTTGAGGAGTTCACCGCTGAACTCGCAGGAGACGATGAAGTACCGGCCGTCCAGGGAGAAGTCGGCGTGGTTGACGCCGTAGCAGGTGACCGGCTCGGTCTTGATCCGCTTCATGGTGTGCGGGTCGCGGAAGACGAGTTCGCGGTCGAGGGAGGCCATCACCACGGCGTACTTGCCGTTGGGCGTGAAGTACAGGTTGTAGGGGTCGTGGACCTCCACCTCCTTGCCCGCCTTGCCGGTCTTCGGGTCGATCGGGGTGAGCGTGTGGCCGCGGTTGTTGTTGACCCACAGGGTCTTCATGTCCCAGGACGGCACCACGTGTTGCGGCTGCCGGCCGACCGGGATGGTCTCGATGATCTTGTATGTGTTGGGGTCGATGACGGAGACGGTGTCGGACTCGGTGTTGGGGACGTAGACCCGGCTAGGGAAGTCCTTGACCACCGGGGAGAGCTTGTTGGGGCGGTCGGCGGCGTAGACGTCCTTGGGGTCCAGCACCGGGGGCATCCCGGGCAGGCCCTGGATCTGCTTCTTCTTCGGCGGCGCGGGGACGGCCGCGGCCTTGGTCGCGTCGGCCTTCTCCTTCGCGCTCTCCTTAGTCTCGGTTCCGCAGGCGGCGAGGGTGGCGAGGGCGGCGCCCGCGATCAGGCTGGCCTTCACGAGGTTGTGGCGCATCAGGTGAACAGCTCCGTGGTGGTGACGGCGGTCAGTCCGCGGCGGTGGAGGTCGTCGAGTACGGCGGGGAGGGCGGCGACCGTGTCGGGGTAGCCGAAGTGCAGGCTCACGATCGATCCGGGGCGGATGTCGGCGGTGAGGGTCCGGGTGAGGACGGCGGGGCCGGGGTCGGTGAAGTCGAGCGGGTCCACGTCGTAGGAGAGGACCTGCGGATAGCCGGCCTCGCGGGCCAGGCGGGCGACGAGCGGGGAGGCTCGGGCGGTGCGCGAGGGACGGAACCAGGTGCCGATGGACCCGGTCAGGCGCTTCAGGCGCCGCGCGCAGGCGGTGATCTCGGCCCGCGCCTCGGCCTCCGGCAGGGCGTTGATGTCCAGGTGGTGCTGGGTGTGGTTGCCGAGGTCGTGGCCGGCGTCGAGGATGCGCCGGGCGAGTTTGGGGTTGGCGTCGAGCCAGGTGCCGACGGCGAGCACGGTGACGTGGGCGCCGTGTTCCTCGGCGGTGTCCAGGATGGCCTCGGCGGTGCGCGGGTCGCCGTTGCCGTGGAAGGTGAGGGCGACTTGGCCGGTGGTGCGCGGGCCGTGGGTGAGGTGGGTCTGCTGCGCGGGGACGCGGTGCGGTGACGGGGGCGGGGATGGCGGTGCGGGCGTCGTGGGGCGGTCCGCGGGGCGGGTGGGGGTGCAGGCGGTCGCGGCGACCAGGGCGGTGGCGGCGCGCAGCACCGTCCGGCGGTCGGTGTGGGTCACATGCCCTATTTAAGGGGGGTTACGGCGGATTGCCGATGATTACTCCCCTTGGCGGAGGGGTCGGGTTCAGCGGTCGGCGACGCGCATTTCGAACCAGGTGGTCTTGCCCCGGGGGAGCAGATCGACTCCCCAGCGGTCGGCGAGCTTGTCGACGAGGAACAACCCCCGCCCGCTGACGTCCATTTCCTGCACCGGCATCAGACACGGCAGACCCCGGGAGGGGTCGCGGACCTCGATCCGGATCCAGCCGCGGCGGCGGCGCATACGCAGTCCGAAGACCCGGGCGCCGGTGTGCCGTACGGCGTTGCCCACGAGTTCGGACACGAGTAAGACCGCGTCCTCCGTCATCTTGGCGGTCAGGCCCCACTGGCGCAGGACGACCACTTGGGCCAGTCGGCGGGCGGTGGCGGCGGACTCGGGGCGGGAGGGGAGCGGAACTTCGGCCTCCGTCGGGTTGCCGAACAACTCCAGCGCCTTGAGCGCGTGTTCGTCCTCGACCGTCGGCGACCAGCGCGCCGCGGTCGCACGGCTGTGTCCCCGCGGCTGTTCGATGCCCTCCAGCCCCGCCATGCCCCCATCATGGCCGCCCGAGCGCGCCTTGGGGGCCGTCTCTGCGGAATACGCCCCCCGGAATCCATCATTCCGCGAGTACTCATCGGCATATGACAGCGGCATTTCGGAGTCCGCCGCAGCCCCTCTGACCTGCGATGGAGGCTCTGTTGACGGCAAGCGACGGGCCCCCTCGACAAGACAGGCTTAAGGCTCCCTTAAGGCTCCCATAAACCGTCCCATCGGGGGACCCGGATCAGACACCGCGTCAATTGCAAGTTCTGCGCGCGATCTGAGAGGGATTTCTCAGAGGAACTTGGCCTTCCCCGGGCCCTCTTCCACGAAGCTGCGCATGCCCGTCTCCCGGTCGGGGGTGGCGAACAGGCCCGCGAACCAGTTGCGTTCGACCGCGAGGCCCGTCTCGATGTCCGTCTCCAGACCCGTGTCGACGGCCTCCTTGGCCGCGCGCAGCGCGATCGCGGGGCCCTGCGCCAGCTTGGCCGCCCACGCGTGGGCGGCAGTGTAGACCTCCTCGGCGGGGACCACACGGTCCACCAGACCGAGGGTGAGCGCCTCGTCCGCCTTGACCATACGGCCGGTGAAGATGAGGTCCTTGGCCTTGGAGGGGCCGATCAGCCGGGCCAGGCGCTGGGTGCCGCCGGCGCCCGGGATCAGGCCGAGCAGGATCTCCGGCTGGCCGAGCTTGGCGTTCTCCGCGGCGATCCGGAAGTCCGCGCACAGCGCCAGCTCGCAGCCGCCGCCGAGGGCGTACCCGGTCACCGCCGCGACGACCGGCTTGGGGATCCGGGCCACGGCGGTGAAGGACTCCTGCAGGGCGCGGGCGCGCAGGACCATGGCGGTGTGGTCCATGGCCTGCATCTCCTTGATGTCCGCGCCCGCCGCGAACACCTTCTCCCCGCCGTAGATCACCACGGCGCGCACGTCGTCGCGCCGGGTGGCCTCCTCGGCGAGTTCCTTCAGGCGGTCCTGGGTGGCGATGTCCAGCGCGTTCATCGGGGGGCGGTCCAGCCGGAGCGTGCCCACACCCTCGGCGACTTCGAGATTCACGGTCATGCCCCGCAGGTTAACGCCGACTAACGCCGACGCAGAAGGGAGGACCTCACCCCGCCGGTGTTACTTCTTCCACTCCTCCCAGGACATGTTCCAGCCGTTGAGGCCGTTGTCCGGGGCGACCGTCTGGTCGTTGGAGTTCTTGACGACGACCACGTCGCCGATCATGGAGTGGTTGAAGAACCAGGCGGCCGGGGCCTTCTTGTCCCAGGCGCCCTTGACGTCGCGCAGGCCCACGCAGCCGTGGCTGGCGTTGTAGTTGCCGAAGGCGTCGCCGCCCCAGTAGTTGCCGTGGATGAAGGTGCCGGACTGGGTCAGGCGCATGGCGTGGGGCACGTCGTCGATGTCGTACTCGCCGTCGTAGCCGACCGTGTCGCCGTTCATCCGGGTCTGGACGAACTTCTCGGTGATGACCATCTGGCCGTTCCAGGTGTCGTACCCGGGCTTGCCGGTGGTGACCGGGATGGTCTTGATGACCTTGCCGTCCTGGGTGATCTTCATCTTCTTGGTCTTCACGTCGACGACGGAGACCTGGTTGCGCCCGATGGTGAAGGAGACGGTCTTCTTCTGCTCGCCGTAGACGCCGTCACGGCCCTCGACGCCGTCGAGGTTGAGGTCGACGGTGACCTTGGTGCCTTCCTTCCAGTACTCCTCGGGGCGGAAGTCCAGGCGGTCGTTGCCGAACCAGTGGCCCTCGACCTCGACGGCCGGTTCGGTCTTGATGCTGATGGCCTTCTCCACCGCGTCCGGGTCGGTGATGCCCCGGTCGAAGCGGACGGAGAACGGCATTCCCACGCCGACCTTGGAACCGTCCTCCGGGGTGAAGGTGCCGGTGAAGGTGGCCTGCGGGGTGAGGGTGGTGAAGCTGGACTCCTCGGCCTTCTCCCGGCCCTCGGAGTCCTTGGCGACCGCGCGCACCGTGTACTCGGTGGACGCGGCGAGGTGGGTGGACGGTGTCCAGCGGGCGCCCCCGTCGGTGATCTTCCCGGGTATCGCGCGGCCCTTGGCGTCCTTGACGACCACCTCGGACAGCTTGCCCTCGGAGGCGCTGACCTTGAGGGCGTCCATGGTGTCGACGGACTTGGCACCGTCCTTCGGGGCTATGGAGACCACGGCCTGCGACGGCTTGTTGTCGACCTTCCCGGAGCCGGCCTCCCCCTTGCCCTTGCCGTCGTCGGAGCCCGAGTCGGAGCCGCCGCCGCAGGCGGCGGTGGCCAGCAGCAGTCCGCCTGCCAGCACCGCGGTCCACCTGCGCCGCGCGCGACCGCTCCGGTGGTGGGTCGCGCGCGCGTCAACCGACGCCCCCGATATCGGTCGCACGTTCAAGGTCCTTCTCTCCCCTCGCCGGGCCCGGTCGGGCCCCCGCCCCCGCGCGTCGGATCCCGCGCTCGGCGCATATTAACCACAAGGTCATCCGGCTCGGCGCCCCGCGATTGTCACCGTTCCGTACCGAGTTCGGTGCGGACTTCGAGGGTTGTGCGGCAAGTGACCCCCATGTCCTGTTACTTCACCGCACTTCCGGCCTTCCACGCCTTCCAGCTCATGTTCCATCCGCCCAGGCCGTTGTCGGGCGCGACCTTCTTGTCCTTGCTGTTGACGACCTCGACCACGTCACCGATCAGGCTGCGGTCGAAGAACCAGCCCGCCGGGGTGTCCGAGCCGCCGCCCTTCACATCGCGCAGTCCCACGCAGCCGTGGCTGACGTTCTCCCTGCCGAAGACGTCGTCCGCCCAGTAGTTGCCGTGCAGGAAGGTGCCGGACCGGGTCAGCCGCATGGCGTGCGGGACGTCGGGGATGTCGTACTCGCCCTTGCCGTCGTCGTCGGTGAAGCCGACGGTGGCGCCGTTCATCCGGGTCACTTCGAGCATCTCGGTGACGACCATCCTGCCGTTGTAGGTGGTGGTCTTCGGGGCGCCCGCGGTGATCGGCACGGTGGCGAGCAGTTCGCCGTCGCGCCGTACGTCCATGGTGTGCTTCGCCGCGTCCACGGTGGAGACCTGGTGGCGGCCGACGGTGAAGGAGAACGTCTTGTACTGCAGGCCGTAGACCCCGGGCGCGCCCTCCACGTCGCGGAGCTTGAGGGAGACGGTGACCTGGGTGCCGGGCTTCCAGTACTCCTTCGGGCGGAAGTCCAGACGTCCCTTGCCGAACCAGTGGGGGCGGATCTCGACGGGCGGGCGGGCGGTGACGTGGACGGCGCGCTCCACCGCCGCCCGGTTCTCGATCTCGCGGTTGAACTCCAGGGAGACGATCATGCCGGTGCCGACGGTGGAGCGGTTCTCGGGGGTGACGTAGCCGATGAAGCGCTCTTCCGGGACGCGGGTGGTGAAGGTGGTGTGCCGGGCGGCGCGGCGGCCGTGGCCGTCCAGGGCCACCACGTCGACGGAGTAGCGGGCGGCGAGGGCGAGCCCGTGCTCGTCGGGCTCCCAGCGCAGTCCGTCGGCGGAGATCTGCCCGGAAACCGGGGTCTCCTGGGCGTCCTGTTCCTTGACGACCTTCACCGATTCAAGCCGTCCGCCGGTCAGCCGGACCAGCAGGGGCTGTTCGGGGTCGACGCCCTTGCTGCCGTCGTCGGGGGTGACCTTGATGACCTCCTGGGGTGCCCGTTTGCCGAGTCCGCCGAGGCCGACCCCGCCGGTGGCGTCCGTAGTGCAGCCGGCGGCCCCGGCCAGCAGTCCTGCCCATGTCAGTACGGCGGCCAGCACGGCCCCCGCGCGTCGCGCGCGCCCTTGTACATGCCTCACGAGGTGCCCAACGACCGGCCCCGCTCCGGGGAAACGTGAGTGCGAGCCAAGCGCTGGGCAGAACAGTGGGGAGGACGACGCGACGGGGAGCCGCGGGCGACGAGCCCGGAGAGTGGGGCCGCCATCTCGGCATGCCCGTTTCCACGTCGTTCCAGGAGCCGTGGGAGGCCGAAGGTGTCCAGCAGCGCAGCCGAGCGTCAGGCGGTGGCCCGGGAGCACGCCGCCGAGGGTCCGGGGCCGGTCGTCAACGGCACCCCGCGCCGGGCGCCGGGCATGCCCGTGTGGCCGGGTGCGCCGACCCCGCTGGGCGCCCGCTTCCGGGTCGGCCCCGACGGGGTGGCCGGGACCAACTTCGCGCTGTGGGCGGGCGGGGCCGAGGCGGTCGAGCTGTGTCTGTTCGACGAGTCCGGCAAGGAGACGAGGACCCGGCTGACCGAGCTGACCCACGAGATCTGGCACGGCTTCGTACCCGGGGTGATGCCCGGCCAGCGCTACGGCTACCGGGTGCACGGCCGCTGGGACCCCTGGACCGGCGCCCGCTGGAACCCGGCGAAGCTGCTGCTCGACCCGTACGCCCGCGCGGTGGACGGCGACTTCGGGCTGCCGCCGGAGGTGTACGGCCATGTCCGGGACTGGCCGCAGCAGCAGGTCGCGGACACCGTACGGGACGACCGGGACTCGGCGCCTTTCGTGCCCAAGGGCGTCGTCGTGCACGATGACGACGACTGGCAGGACGACCGGCGGCCGAAGACACCGTGGGCGGACTCCGTCATCTACGAGACCCATGTGCGCGGCTTCACCAAGCTGCACCCCGGCATCCCCGAGGAACTGCGCGGCACTTACGCCGGGCTCGCGCACCCGGCGGCGATCGAGCACCTGGTGAAGCTGGGGGTGACGGCGGTGGAGCTGCTGCCGGTCCACCAGTTCGCGCACGAGGACCACCTGCTGCGCCGGGGCCTGAAGAACTACTGGGGCTACAACTCCATCGGCTACTTCGCCCCGCACGCCGCCTACGCCGCCTCCGGGACCCGCGGCCAGCAGGTCGGCGAGTTCAAGCGGATGGTGCGGGCCCTGCACGAGGCCGGGATCGAGGTCATCCTCGACGTGGTCTACAACCACACCGCGGAGGCGGGCGAGCTGGGCCCCACGCTGTCGCTGAAGGGCATCGACAACCGGGGCTACTACCGCCTCCAGTCCGACGCCCGCCGCTACGCCGACTACACGGGCTGCGGCAACACCCTCCACGTGGTGCAGCCGCACGTGCTGCGGCTGATCACCGACTCGCTGCGCTACTGGGTCACCGAGATGGGCGTCGACGGCTTCCGCTTCGACCTGGCCGCCGCGCTGGCCCGCTCCATGCACGACGTCGACATGCTCTCCCCGTTCCTCGCGGTGATCGCCCAGGACCCGCTGCTGAGCCGGGTCAAGCTGATCGCCGAGCCCTGGGACGTGGGCTCCGGCGGCTACCAGGTGGGCGCCTTCCCTCCCCTGTGGACGGAGTGGAACGACCGCTACCGCAACGCCGTGCGGGACTTCTGGCGCGGCGCCCTGCCGGACGTACGGGACCTCGGCTACCGGCTGTCGGGCTCCAGCGACCTGTACGCCTGGGGCGGGCGCCGCCCGTACGCCTCGGTGAACTTCGTGACCGCGCACGACGGTTTCACCCTGCGCGACCTGGTGTCCTACGAGCGCAAGCACAACGAGGCCAACGGCGAGGGCAACCGGGACGGCACGGACGACAACCGGGCCTGGAACTGCGGCGCCGAGGGCGAGACGGACGACGAGGGGGTACGGGCGCTCAGGCGCCGTCAGCTGCGGAACCTGCTGACGACGCTGCTGCTGTCAACGGGTGTGCCGATGCTGGTCGCGGGCGACGAACTGGGGCGCACCCAGCGCGGCAACAACAACGCCTACTGCCAGGACAACGAGATCAGCTGGCTGGACTGGCGGCTGCTGGAGGAACCCGGTTGGCAGGCGCTGTTCGAGCTGACCTCGCGGCTGATCGCGCTGCGCCACCGGCATCCGGTGCTGCGCCGCCGGGCCTTCTTCTCCGGGCGGGCCCACTCGGCGGACGGGCTGCGGGACCTGGCCTGGTTCACCGCGCGGGGCACCGAGATGACCGAGCGGGACTGGTACGCGCCCGCCGCCACGCTTGGTATGTATCTGTCCGGGCGGGACATTCCGGGCCGGGACGAGCGAGGGGCGCCGATCGTCGACGACAGCTTCCTGGCCGTCCTGCACGCCGGGGACCGCCCGGTGCCGTTCGTCCTGCCGGCGCCGCCGTGGGCGGAGGAGTACGAGGTGGTCGTCGACACCTCCCGCGAGGAGCAGGACGAGGCGCCGGGCGTGGTGCACCGGGCGGGGTCGGAGGTGACGGTGCCGGAGCGGGCGGTGCTGCTGCTGAGGGTGGTGCGCTGAGCCTGTCCGACCGCTCGAACGCGCAGGTCGTAGGACCATCGGAGGAGTCGGAAGCGGGCAAAAACTCGGTGGGCGATGTCAGTGGCGATCCGTAGGCTCGCTCCTGATGTCCACTGCAACCGATACCCCCAGGCAACGTTCCGCCGTCCGGAGTCTGTTGCGGCTGTGGCCGTACGTCCGGCCCGTCCGCGCACGGCTGTTCACCGCCGCGTTCGTGGCGATACTCGCCTCCTGCACGGGGCTGGTGATCCCGCTCGTGCTGAAGTGGATGGTGGACGGGCCGGTCGCCGACCGGGACCGGTCCGGGGTGTGGCTCGGGGCGCTGTTCGTGCTGTTGCTGGGGCTCGGCGAGGCAGTGCTGTTCGGGCTCAGACGGTGGCTGGTGGCCCGGCCGCTGTCGCACGTCGAGGCGGAGATGCGGGCCGGGCTCTACGGGCATCTGCAGCGGCTGCCGATCGCCTTCCACGACCGGTGGGCGTCGGGGCAGTTGCTGTCGCGGGCCACCACGGATCTGATGCTGGTGCGTATGTTCCTGGCGTTCCCGCTGACGTTCCTGCTGGTCAACGGCGTGACCATTGTGGTCGGCGTGATCATCATGCTGATCCAGGACTGGACGCTGGGGCTGGTGATCCTCGGGCCCGCCGTGCCGGTGATCGTGATGTGCGTGCTCTTCGAGAAGCGGTACGCCGAGGTCTCGCGGCGGGCCCAGGACCAGGTCGGCGATCTGACCACGGTGGTCGAGGAGAGCGTCCTCGGCATCCGGATCATCAAGGGCTTCGGCCGCCACCGCAGCCAGGCGCGGGCCTTCCGGGAGCTGTCGTGGAAGCTGCGCGGGACCGAGCTGCGCAAGGCGCAGCTGCTGGCGGTCATCTGGGCGGTGATCGTGACACTGCCCGAGATCGCCGTCGGCGCTGCGCTGGTGGTGGGGTGTGTGCAGGTCGCGGACGGGCAGCTGTCGGCGGGCACGCTGGTGGCGTTCCTGTCCACGGCGCTGGCGCTGCGCTGGTCGGTGGAGTCGATCGGGTTCCTGCTGGCGATCAGCCAGGAGGCGGCGACCGCCACGGAGCGGTACTTCGAGGTGATGGACGAGGAGCGGGAGTCGGCGGACCGCGCGGCGCCGGACACCCCGGTGGAGGGGGCGGACGGGCTGCGGTTCCACGGCGTGACCTTCCGCTACCCCGACGCCCCGCCGGACTCCCCGCCCGTCCTCCACGGCATCGACCTGCATATCCGGCCCGGTGAGTCGCTGGCCCTGGTCGGCGCGACCGGGTCGGGGAAGACCACGCTCACCGCGCTGGTGCCCCGGCTGCACGAGGTGACCTCGGGGCGGATCACCCTCGACGGCGAGGACATCATGGCCATGTCCCGCGAGGAGCTGCGCGCGAAGGTGGCCGTCGCGTTCGAGGAGCCCACGCTGTTCTCGGCCTCCGTCGGCGAGAACGTCCTCATGGGCGCCGCGGACAGCGCTGGGCGGGCCGAGCTGGACCGCGCGCTCGCCGTCGCCCAGGCGGACTTCGCGCACGCCCTGCCGCAGGGCACCGACACCCAGGTCGGCGAGCAGGGGCTCAGCCTCTCCGGCGGGCAGCGGCAGCGGCTGGCGCTGGCCCGGGCCGTGGTGGGCAGGCCGCGGTTCCTGGTGCTGGACGATCCGCTGTCCGCGCTGGACGTGCACACCGAGGCGGCGGTGGAGGCCGCGCTGCGCGAGGTGCTGGCGGAGACCACGGCCCTGATCGTGGCGCACCGCCCGTCCACCGTGCTGCTCGCCGACCGCGTCGCGCTGCTGTCCGGCGGACGGATCGCGGCAATCGGCACCCACCACGAACTGCTGCGTACGAACGCCGAGTACGCCCATCTGATGTCGGGAGCGGACGAGGAGGTCCAGCGATGACGGCGCCCACGACCACGGCACCGGCCAAGGCGGCGCCGCGGCCCGAGGAGCACGGCGACCCCTTCGACCGGGACGTGCTGCCCACCCCGCCGGGCGCGACGGGGGCCCTGCTGCGGTCCCTGCTGACCCCGCTCAAGGCACGGGTGGCACTGACCGCGCTGCTGCTCCTGCTCCAGCAGGCGGCGGTGCAGGCGAGCCCGCTGCTGGTGGCGTACGCCATCGACGAGGCGGTGCCCGCGTTCGCGGCCGACGACCACGGCCCGCTGATCGCGGTGGCCGTGGGCTATCTGCTGTGCGCGTCCCTCGCCGGCGCCCTGCAGTACGCGTTCATCGTCGCCGCGGCGCGGGTGAACCAGGATGTGCTGCTGGATCTGCGCGGCCGGATCTTCCGGCACGCGCAGGCGCTGAGCATCGACTTCCACGAGCGCTACACGAGCGGCCGCCTGATCTCGCGGTCCACCACGGACGTGGAGTCGCTGCGGGAGCTGCTGGACGAGGGACTTCAGGAACTCGTCATGTTCATCCTGTCCACCGTCTACATCTGCGTCCTGCTGCTGTGGCTGGACCTCGGCCTCGGCGCGGTCGCGGTGGCCTCCTTCGGGCCGCTGTACCTGCTCATGCGCGCCTACCGGCGGCGGGCGGGACGGGTGTACCGGCTGCGGTCCACCGCGATCGCCGCGGTGATCGTGAAGTTCGTGGAGACGATGAACGGCATCCGGCCGGTGCGCGCGTTCCGCCGCGAGGCCGTCAACGACGCCGACTTCGCCGTCCTGAACAAGCGGCACGAGCGCACCAACGGGGACGCGCTGCTGGAGATGGCCCGCTATGTGGTGGGTTCGCGGACGGTGGCCAACACGGCGGTCGCGCTGATCGTGCTGTGGGGTGCCCACCGGGTCGCGGGCGACACCCTGGCGCTCGGTGTGCTGGCGGCGGCGGTGCTGTACCTGCGGCGGCTGTACGACCCGATCGACCGGCTCGCGATGTTCCTCAACTCCTACCAGTCGGCGGCGGCCTCGTTGGAGAAGATCGCGGGGCTGCTGGCGCAGACCCCGTCGGTGCCGGAACCGGCCAGTCCGAGGGAGCTGCCGGTCCTGCGGTCGGAGCACCCCGGCCGCGAGGTCGTCTTCGACGGGGTGCGGTTCGCCTACCGCACCGGCGGTGAGGTGCTGCCCACCTTCGACCTGACCCTGCCGACCGGGCAGACGGTCGCGGTGGTCGGCTCCACCGGCGCGGGCAAGTCGACGCTGGCGAAGCTGCTGGCCCGGTTCTACGACCCCACCGACGGCCGGGTGCTGCTGGACGGCGTGGACCTGCGCGAGCTGCCGATCGCCGAACTTCGGCGCGGCGTGGTGATGGTGACCCAGGAGGCGTTCCTCTTCTCCGGCACCGTCGCCGAGAACATCGCCATCGGGCGGCCGGACGCCACCCGCGAGGACATCGAGCGGGCCGCGAAGGCGATCGGGGCGCACGAGTTCATCAGCGCGCTGCCCGAGGGCTACGACACCGACGTCCGAAAGCGGGGCGGGCGCATCTCGGCGGGCCAGCGCCAACTCGTGGCGTTCGCACGGGCGTTGCTGGCGGACCCGGCGGTACTGATCCTCGACGAGGCGACCAGCTCACTGGACATCCCCGGCGAGCGGGCGGTCCAGCGGGCGATGGCGACGGTGCTCCAGGGCCGTACGGCGGTGGTGATCGCGCACCGGCTGTCGACGGTGGAGATCGCCGACCGGGTACTGGTCATGGAGCACGGACGGATCGTGGAGGACGGCACACCCGCCGAACTCATCACGGGCACGGGGCGGTTCGCGGACCTGCACCGGGCTTGGCGGGACAGCCTGGCGTGACCCGCCCCGTTCCTCGGGCTCCGGCCCGGGGAACCCCCGGCCGGACACCCCGCCGTCCCGCGGCACAAACACGCCGGATCGGGTCCGGGACAACTTGGCCGGAAGCGTCCGTATTCCGAACAGGAACTCCCGGACAACGAACGAAATCCGGCCAAGTTTCTGACGCGCTCCTGACAGAACCAATGATCCCCTGCGACTCTTCCCACGGCCACTTCACAGCAACCCCATAGCCAGACCGCTGTGACCGGCCGACGCTCCCGCACGTGTTCTGCGCACCACCCAGTTCTGCCCGACCGGCCCACCCGCCGGACGGTCTCCCCTGGCCGCGCGATCCGCGGCCGCGCAGAAGGAGTCAGTTTTGAGAAGCAGTTCCTCGGACCGACGCACCCCCCACAGATCCACCACCCGCCGGGCCGCCGCTGTCGCCCTGGTCGGTGTCTCCGCCCTGATCGCCGCCGCCGTCCAGTCGGGCGCCGCCTCCGCGGCCCCGGAGCAGACGCGGCCCGCGGCCGGCAAGGTCCTTCCCGGCGCCGAGTCGGTCAAGCTCACGCCCGCCCAGCGCGCCGAGCTGATCCGCACCCAGAGCGCGAACGCCGCCGACACCGCGCGCGAACTGGGCCTGGGCGCCAAGGAGAAGCTGGTCGTCCGCGATGTCGTCAAGGACGGCAACGGCACGCTGCACACCCGCTACGAGCGCACCTACGACGGACTGCCGGTCCTCGGTGGCGACCTCGTGGTCAAGAGCACCAAGTCCGACGCCACGGCGGCCGTGCTGAAGGCCACCAAGAAGGCGATCAAGCCGGCCACCACCACCGCGGCCGTGTCGAAGGCCAAGGCCGAGAGCCAGGCGCTGTCCGCCGCGAAGGCCGAGCACGCCAAGGGCGCGGACGTCGACCGGGCGCCCCGCAAGGTGATCTGGGCCGCGAGCGGCACCCCGAAGGTCGCCTACGAGACGGTCGTCGGCGGCTTCCAGCACGACGGCACCCCGCAGGAGCTGCACGTCGTCACCGACGCCACCACGGGCGAGAAGCTCTACGAGTGGGAGGCCATCGCGACCGGCACCGGCCACACGGTGTACTCGGGCACGGTGGACCTGACCACCACGCAGTCGGGTTCGACGTACAACCTCACCGACGGCGCGCGCGGCAACCACAAGACGTACAACCTCAACCGCGGCTCCTCCGGTACCGGCACGCTCTTCTCCGGTCCCGACGACGTGTGGGGCAACGGCAGCCCGTCCAACGCGGAGTCCGCCGGCGCGGACGCGCACTACGGCGCGGCGCTGACGTGGGACTACTACAAGAACGTGCACGGGCGCAGCGGCATCCGCGGTGACGGCGTCGGCGCCTACTCGCGGGTCCACTACGGCAACAACTACGTCAACGCGTTCTGGTCCGACAGCTGCTTCTGCATGACGTACGGCGACGGCTCGGGCAACTCCAACCCGCTGACGTCGATCGACGTGGCCGGGCACGAGATGACCCACGGGCTCACCTCCGTGACCGCGCGTCTGGTCTACAGCGGCGAGTCCGGCGGCCTGAACGAGGCGACCAGCGACATCTTCGGCTCGACCGTGGAGTTCTACGCCAACAACTCCTCCGACGTGGGTGACTACCTCATCGGCGAGGAGATCAACATCAACGGCGACGGCACCCCGCTGCGCTACATGGACAAGCCGAGCAAGGACGGCGCGTCCAAGGACAACTGGTACTCCGGTATCGGGTCGATCGACGTGCACTACTCGTCCGGACCCGCCAACCACTTCTTCTACCTGCTGAGCGAGGGCAGCGGCACCAAGACCATCAACGGTGTCACCTACAACTCGCCCACTGCGGACGGCCTTCCGGTCACCGGCATCGGCCGGGCCAAGGCGGAGAAGATCTGGTTCCGCGCGCTGACCACGAAGTTCTCGTCCAACACCAACTACGCGGGCGCCCGCACCGGCACCCTCGCGGCGACCGCCGAGCTGTACGGCGCCGACAGCGCCGAGTACGCGGCCGTGCAGCACGCCTGGGCGGGCGTCGCGGTGGGCTCGCGCCCCGGTGACGGCGGCGGTGGCGGCACCGTCTTCGAGAACAACACCGACGTGACCATCCCGGACCGCGGCTCCGCGGTCACCTCGTCGATCAGCGTCACCGGCCGGTCCGGCAACGCCCCGTCCAACCTCCAGGTCGGCGTGGACATCGTCCACACCTACATCGGTGACCTCAAGGTGGATCTGATCGCTCCCGACGGCTCCGTCTACACGCTCAAGGGCTACGGCACCGGCGGCAGTTCGGACAACATCAACACCACGTACACCGTCAACGCCTCGTCCGAGACGGCCAACGGCACCTGGAAGCTGAGGGTCCAGGACAACGCGTCGTGGGACACGGGCTACATCAACGGCTGGAAGCTGACGTTCCCGTAGAGCGTCCGGCTCCCCTGTGACCAGGGCGCCGTCCCGGTGGTTCAACTCCCCGGGGCGGCGCCCGCTTTACATCCCTGAAACGTTCATCGTTCAGTCGTTTTTCGGTCAACATCATCGGGGGGTCCTGACATGTACGCGTCCCAGGTGTCACTCTCTCCTCACCCGCCGCACAACTTCCCGCCCCACCCCCACATAAGGAGCTTGTGTGACCCCCCGCTACGCGCGTCACAAGCGCACCACCCTGGCCATCGCCACCTCGGTCGCGGCCGCGGCCCTCCTCACCACCGGTCTGACCAGCACCGGCGCCGCCGCCAAGTCGGACCCCGCCGCAGGTGCCTCCCCCATGCTCCTGTCCTCCTCCGCCCGCACCGCGCTGATCGAGCGGGCCGCCGCCGAGGCACCCGCCACCGCCGAGGAGATAGGCCTGGGCGCCAAGGAGGAACTGGTCGTCAAGGACGTGGTGAAGGACGCCGACGGCTCCACCCACACCCGCTACGAGCGCACCTACGCGGGCCTGCCCGTCCTCGGCGGCGACCTCGTCGTGCACGAGTCGCCGAAGGGCGAGACCGAGGGCGTCACCCGCGCCACCAAGGCCGCCCTCAAGGTCGCCGACCTCACCGCGGACATCACCAAGTCCGCCGCCGAGAAGCAGGCCGTGCGCGCCGCCAAGGCCGAGGGCTCCACCAAGTCCGCCGCCGACCGGGCGCCCCGCAAGGTGATCTGGGCCGCGACCGGCACCCCCAAGCTGGCCTACGAGACGGTCGTCGGCGGCTTCCAGCACGACGGCACCCCGCAGGAGCTGCACGTCGTCACCGACGCCACCACCGGCGAGAAGCTCTACGAGTGGGAGGCGATCCAGACCGGCACCGGCAACAGCCAGTACAGCGGCACCGTCACCGTCGGCACCGCCAAGTCCGGCTCGACGTACCAGCTCAACGACACCACGCGCGGCAACCACAAGACGTACAACAAGGCGCGCGCCACCTCCTCCTCTGCGGGCACCCTGTTCACCGACGCGGACGACACCTGGGGCACCGGCACCGCGTCCAGCTCCTCCACCTCCCAGACCGCCGCCGTGGACGCCCACTACGGCGCCCAGGTCACCTGGGACTTCTACAAGAACGTCCTCGGCCGCAACGGCATCAAGAACAACGGCGTCGCCGCCTACTCCCGGGTCCACTACGGCAACGCCTACGTCAACGCCTTCTGGTCCGACAGCTGCTTCTGCATGACCTACGGCGACGGCGCGGGCAATGTGAAGCCGCTGACCTCCCTGGACGTGGCCGGCCACGAGATGACCCACGGCGTCACCTCCAACACCGCCGGGCTCAACTACTCCGGCGAGTCGGGCGGCCTGAACGAGGCCACCTCGGACATCCTCGGCACGGCCGTGGAGTTCTACGCCGCCAACTCCAAGGACGCCGGCGACTACCTCATCGGTGAGAAGATCGACATCAACGGCGACGGCACCCCGCTGCGCTACATGGACAAGCCGAGCAAGGACGGCGCGTCCAAGGACTACTGGTCCTCGTCCCTGGGCAGCGTGGACGTGCACTACTCCTCCGGCCCCGCCAACCACTTCTTCTACCTGCTGAGCGAGGGCAGCGGCAGCAAGACCATCAACGGCGTCAGCTACAACTCGCCGACGTACAACGGCTCCACGGTCACCGGCATCGGCCGGGACAAGGCGGTCAAGATCTGGTACAAGGCGCTCACCTCGTACATGACCTCGACCACCAACTACAAGGGCGCCCGCACCGCCACGCTGAACGCGGCCTCGGCCCTGTACGGCTCCGGCAGCACCGAGTACAACGCGGTCGCCTCCGCCTGGAGCGCGGTCAACGTGAGCTGACCGGGGCGGCTGTCCCACGGGCGGCACCCCGGACCCCGGCGTTCCGGGTGCCGCCCTACTCTTGGGACCCATGTCCTTCAGCTACGAGCACGTCGGCGGCACCCGGGAGCACGACTTCTGCCCGCCCGGATTCCGCCCGCTGCATGTGCGCACCCGCATAGGCGAGGGCCACGACATCTTCCACCGGGCCGCCGAGGCCGTGCTCACCTGGGACCTGCACCGGGCGATGGGCGTGGGCATAGCCGCCTCCGCCGACCGGGCGGCACCCGGCGTGGACGTCACGGTGACCCTGGCCGGGGTCATCAAGGCGCCCTGCCGGGTGGTGTGGACGGTGGAGGAACCCCGCCGCGCGGGCTGGGCGTACGGCACGCTGGCCGGGCACCCGGAGTGCGGCGAGGAGTCCTTCGTGGTCGACCGCACCGGGGACGGCACCGTGTGGCTGACGGTGCACGCCTTCAGCCGGGCCGCCAAGTGGTACGCCCGCGCGGGCGGTCCGGCCACGCGCGGGCTCCAGCAGGCGTACGCCCGCCGGTGCGGGACAGTACTGCGGAGGCTGGCCGCGAGCCCCAAGAGCTGACGCCCGCGCCGCCCGTACCTCAGCGCAGGAGCACCCCCGCGCCCTCCACCACGTCCTCCGACGGCGCGGTCACCAGGCCCAGCTCGGCGCCGGAGGCCAGCAGCCGGTGCGCCGGAAGGATCCGTACCGTGTAGCCGTAGGGCCCGGTGCGGTCCAGGGAGAGCGGGCCCTCGTACACCCAGCGGCCGTCCAGATCGGGCCCGTTGACCGGCTTCAGCGGGACCGTCGCCGCGTCGGTGATGCGGTCCTCGGAGTCCACCCGGCCCGAGACCGCCTGCACCTCCACGTCGTCCGGCGCCAGTTCGCCGAGCCCGACCCGGACCCTCAGGCTCAGGGTGGTGCCCAGTTCCGCGGTGGTCGCGGCCACCGAGGTCTCCACATGGTCGACGCTCACCCCGTGCCAGGCGCCGCGCACCCGCGCCTTCCAGTCCGCCAGTTCCCGCGCCGCGTCGGCGTCCATGGCGCGATGGGCCTGCGCGGCCGGGGTGTACAGGCGCTCCACGTACTCCCGGACCATCCGCCCGGCCAGCACCTTCGGACCGAGCAGGGTGAGGGTCTGGCGGACCATCTCGATCCAGCGGCCCGGCAGACCGTGCTGGTCGCGCTCGTAGAACCGCGGAGTCACCCGCTGCTCCAGCAGGTCGTACAGGGCCGCCGCCTCGATCTCGTCGCGCCGGTCCGGGTCGGTGCCGGAGCCGTCCGCGGTGGGGATCGCCCAGCCGAAGTCCGGCTGGAACCACTCGTCCCACCAGCCGTCCAGCACCGAGAGGTTGAGACAGCCGTTCAGCGCCGCCTTCATCCCGGAGGTGCCGCACGCCTCCAGCGGACGCAGGGGGTTGTTCAGCCAGATGTCGCAGCCCGGGTACAGCTTCTGCGCCATCGCCATGCCGTAGTCGGGCAGGAACACGATGCGGTGCCTGACCCTCGGGTCGTCGGCGAACCGCACCAGGTCCTGGATGAGCCGCTTGCCACCGTCGTCCGCCGGGTGCGCCTTGCCCGCGACGACGATCTGCACCGGCCGCTCCGGGTGCAGCAGCAGATCCAGCAGCCGGTCGCGGTCGCGCAGCATCAGCGTGAGCCGCTTGTACGACGGCACCCGGCGGGCGAAGCCGATGGTCAGCACGTCCGGGTCGAGCACCCCGTCGATCCAGCCCAGCTCCGCGCTGCCCGCCCCGCGCTGCCGCCAGGACGCCCGCAGCCGCTCGCGCACCTCCATGACGAGCTGCTCGCGCAGCACCCGGCGCAGCTCCCAGATGTCCTGGTCGGGGATGTCCGCCACCGCGTCCCAGCGCTCCGAGCCGCCGACGGTGAAGGCGTCCTCGGTGCGCTGGGCGCCGATCTGCCGCGCCCCCAGCCGGAACACCTCCGGTGCCACCCAGGTCGGGGCGTGGACGCCGTTGGTGACCGAGGTGATGGGCACCTCGTCGGGGTCGAAGCCCGGCCAGAGCCCGGAGAACATCTCCCGGCTGACGTTGCCGTGCAGCAGTGAGACCCCGTTGGCCCGCTGGCCGAGCCTGAGGCCCATCACGGCCATGTTGAAGAGGTTCGGCTCGCCGCCCGGGTAGGTCTCCATGCCGAGCTGGAGGATCCGTTCGACGTCGATGCGCGGGAGTTCGGCGTCGGGGCCGAAGTGGCGGGCGACCAGCTCCCGGTCGAAGCGGTCGATTCCGGCGGGGACGGGGGTGTGGGTGGTGAAGACGGTGCCCGCCCGCACCGCCTCCAGCGCGGCGTCGAAGTCCAGCCCCTGGTCGGCGAGTTCGGCGATCCGCTCCAGGCCGAGGAAGCCCGCGTGCCCCTCGTTGGTGTGGAAGACCTCGGGCGCGGCGTGGCCGGTGAGCCGGCAGTACGTCCGCACCGCCCGCACACCTCCTATGCCGAGGAGCATCTCCTGCAGCAGCCGGTGCTCGCTGCCGCCGCCGTAGAGCCGGTCCGTCACCCCGCGCTCGCCGAGGTCGTTCTCCTCCACGTCGGAGTCGAGCAGCAGCAGCGGCACGCGGCCGACCTGGGCCAGCCAGATCCGGGCGTGCAGTGAGCGGCCGGCGGGCAGGGCGAGGGAGACCTGGGCGGGGGTGCCGTCGGGCTCCTTGAGCAGCGCCACCGGCAGCTCGTTGGGGTCGAGCACCGGGTAGTGCTCCTGCTGCCAGCCGTCCCTGGACAGGGACTGCCGGAAGTAGCCGTGCCGGTACAGCAGCCCCACGCCGATGAGCGGTACGCCGAGGTCGCTGGCGGCTTTCAGGTGGTCGCCGGCGAGGATGCCGAGGCCGCCGGAGTACTGGGGGAGGGCGGCGGTGATGCCGAACTCGGGTGAGAAGTAGGCGATGGCCGCCGGCAGGTCGGCGGACTGGGACTGGTACCAGCGGTCCCCGGAGACGTAGTCGGCCAGGTCGTCGGCGGCCGCGGTGAGCCGGCGCAGAAAGCGGCGGTCCTCGGCCAGCTCGGCAAGCCGGTCCGGCGACACACTGCCGAGCAGGCGTACGGGGTCACCGTCCGAGGAGGCCCAGCGCTCGGGATCGACGGACTGGAACAGGTCGCGGGTCTCCGCATGCCAGGACCAGCGCAGATTGCGCGCCAGATCACTGAGCGGCCGGAGGGGTTCGGGGAGAACGGGACGGACGGTGAATCGACGGATCGCCTTCACATTCCACCTCGGCAGGCGTGCGGAAGAGGACGCACGGCGGTGTGCGCCTTGTCATCATCTGCACGGTATCGGTGCGGGCGCTCGGTAACCACGGCGCCTTTTCTCGCGTCGGCGTCGCACTGGAGCGGGACTCGACCCGGACCACACGCGCACTCCGCCCGAAAAACGCCGCAACCCACCCGGGTCCGCCATGCGCGATATGGCCGATTCCGCCCCTGTGGGTGTCCTTGTGGCGACTTCACCGGCCACGAGAGGCTGCTGGTGGCGTTCCGGCCGTTGCCGGGTGCACCCGGCGGGGAAGGGGGCCGGACGTCGAGTCGAGGAGGGGACTCGGAGCATGGCACGGACGCGAGCAGGGCGTCTGCGCTGGGCAGGGGGGCTGACCGCGGTGACCTGTGCCGCGGCGCTTTCGGCCGTCGGCCCGCCCGCACACGCCGCACCGGAAGGGCACATACTCGGCGCCGGTCTGCCCGGCACCGTCGGCGGAAGCTACCTGGTGACACTCAAGGGGGGTACGGAGGCCCGCTCGGCGGCCGGTCGAGAGACGGTCGAGGAGTACGGGGCGGAAATCAGCCATACCTACGACACGGTCCTCAACGGGTACGCGGTGACCGCGAGCGAGAGACAGGCAAGGAGGCTCGCCGCCGACCCCCGGGTCTCCTCGGTCGTCCAGGACACCCGGGTGACGCTGGAACACACCCAGAAGAATCCCCCGTCCTGGGGACTCGACCGTGTCGATCAGCGGAACCGGCCACTGGACCGGCGCTACACCTCGCCGAAGTCCCGGGGCGCCGGGGTGACGGTGTACGTCATCGACACCGGTATCCGGATCTCGCACAAGGACTTCGGCGGCCGGGCGAGACACGGCTGGGACTTCGTGGGCAACGACAGCTCGGCCGGGGACGGCAACGGTCACGGAACCCATGTGGCGGGCACGGTCGCCGGGTCGAAGTACGGCGTCGCCAAACGGGCGAAGGTGGTGTCCGTACGCGTCCTCGACAACGCGGGCGCCGGGACGACCGCCCAGGCCATCGCCGGGATCGACTGGGTGACCCGGAACGCGCGGAAGCCGGCGGTCGCCAACCTCTCCCTGGGCGGCCCGTACAACGCGCAGCTCGACGCGGCCGTACGCAACTCCATCGCCTCCGGTGTCACGTACACCGTCGCCGCGGGCAACAACGGCCTGCCGGCCGGGCTGTACTCCCCGGCCGGGGTGGGCCAGGCCATCACGGTCGGCGCCACCGACCGCGACGACGCGCGGGCGGCGTTCTCGAACTACGGCTCGGTCCTCGACCTGTTCGCCCCGGGCGTCGCGATCACCTCCGCGTCGCACACGGGCGACCGCGCGAAGGCCACCTATTCGGGTACGTCGATGGCGGCGCCGCACGCGGCGGGCGCGGCGGCGCTCTACCTGGCCGACCACCGCACGGCCAAGCCCGCGCAGGTGGCCAAGGCCCTGCGGGCGAAGGCCGCGAACGGGAAGGTATACGGACGCGGACCCGGATCACCGAACAAACTGCTCCAAGTACCGGGTTCGTAGCGGCTTATTCGCGGCACGTCCAGGACCGATCGAAATTGACCTGGAAGGACCGGCCCCGCCCCCCGCGGACGGGGCCGGACTTGTGTGCCGACATACGCGTGAGTAGTTAACAAAGTGCCGGATTGCCCACCCGAATAGGGTGGGAAGGCTCCTCCGGTACACCCCACAGGAATGCCACAGCAGCACCCCGCAGGACCCACCTCCCCACAGCCATCCGCCCACCCACGTTGACGCGGACAGGAGCGGTCATGCCCGCCAAGCACCACTCGTCGGCACCCCCGACGCGCACCACCAAGAAGCCCCCCGCCAAGCGCAAGGCCGCCGCCGGACCCACCGCCGCGGGGGAACCCCCCGCGGACCGGGTCCCGGTGATCGGGCGCATACCCGTCCTCGACGTCCGGCCGCTCGTGCAGAACGGCCGCCGTCCCGCGAAGGCGGTCGTGGGCGAGACGTTCGAGGTCTCGGCGACCGTGTTCCGGGAGGGGCACGACGCCGTGGCCGCCAATGTCGTCCTGCGCGACCCCTCGGGCCGGGAGGGCCCGTGGACCCCGATGCGCGAACTGGCCCCCGGTACCGACCGCTGGGGCGCCGAGGTCACCCCCACCGCCACAGGGCTGTGGACGTACTCCGTGGAGGCGTGGGGCGATCCGGTGGCCACCTGGCGCCATCACGCCCGTATCAAGGTGCCGGCCGGGATGGACACCGACCTGGTGCTGGAGGAGGGCGCCCGGCTGTACGAACGCGCCGCCACCGAGGTCCCCGCGAAACTGCGGCGCGTCCTGCTCACCGCCGCCGCCCGGCTGCGCGACGACTCCCTCGCCCCGACCGCCCGGCTGGCGGCGGCGCTGACCGACGAGGTGGAGCGGGTGCTGGCGCGGTATCCGCTGCGGGAGTTGGTGACCGCCTCCGAACCGCTGCCACTGCTGGTGGAGCGGGAGCGGGCGCTGTTCGGGTCCTGGTACGAGTTCTTCCCGCGCTCCGAGGGCACCGCCGAGGAACCGCACGGTACCTTCCGCACCGCCGCGCGGCGTCTGCCGGCGATCGCCGGGATGGGTTTCGACGTGGTGTACCTGCCGCCGGTCCATCCCATCGGCACGACCTGGCGCAAGGGCCGCAACAACACCCTCGACCCCACCCCGGACGATGTGGGGGTGCCGTGGGCGATCGGCTCGCCGGAGGGCGGCCACGACGCGGTGCATCCCAAGCTGGGCACGCTGGAGGACTTCGTCTGGTTCGTCGGCCAGGCCCGCTCCCACGGGCTTGAGGTGGCCCTGGACTTCGCCCTGCAGTGCTCCCCGGACCATCCGTGGGTGAGCAAGCACCCGGAGTGGTTCCACCACCGCCCCGACGGCACCATCGCGTATGCGGAGAACCCGCCGAAGAAGTACCAGGACATCTACCCCATCGCCTTCGACGCCGACATGGACGGCCTGGTCACGGAAACGGTGCGGGTGCTGCGGCACTGGATGGGCTGCGGGGTGCGGATCTTCCGGGTGGACAACCCGCACACCAAGCCGGTGGTGTTCTGGGAGCGGGTGATCGGCGAGATCAACCGCACCGACCCGGACGTGATCTTCCTGGCGGAGGCATTCACCCGCCCTGCGATGATGCGCACCCTTGCCCAGATCGGCTTCCAGCAGTCGTACACGTACTTCACCTGGCGCAACACCAAGCAGGAGCTGACGGAGTACCTGAGCGAGCTGTCGGGCGAGGCGGCGGCCTACATGCGGCCGAACTTCTTCGCCAACACCCCCGACATCCTGCACGCCTTCCTCCAGCACGGCGGCCGTGCCGCCTTCGAACTGCGCGCCGTGCTCGCCGCGACCCTCTCCCCCACCTGGGGCATCTACAGCGGCTACGAACTGTGCGAGAACACCCCCCTGCGCGAGGGCAGCGAGGAATACCTCGACTCCGAGAAGTACCAACTCCGCCCCCGCGACTGGGACACCACCGACACCATCGCCCCCCTCATCACCAGGCTCAACAGCATTCGACGTGCGAATCCCGCCCTCCAGCAGTTGCGCAATCTGCGCTTCCACCACGCCGACAAGGACCAGGTGATCGTCTACTCGAAGCGGTCGGGATCGAACACGGTTGTGGTGGTCGTCAACCTCGACCCCCACCACACCCAGGAGGCGACGGTCTCGTTGGACATGCCGCAACTCGGCCTGGACTGGCACGAGTCGGTGCCGGTGCGCGACGAGCTCTCCGGCGAGACCTATCACTGGGGCAGAACCAACTATGTGCGTCTGGAGCCCGGCCGGGCACCCGCGCACGTCTTCTCGGTTCTGCGACCGTCCACCCCGCAGATCGGAGGGTCACCCACAAAATGATCGTCAACGAGCCCGTCCCGGACACCTTCGAGGACACCCCGGCCAAGGACCGGGACCCCGACTGGTTCAAGCGAGCCGTCTTCTACGAGGTGCTCGTCCGTTCCTTCCAGGACAGCAACGGTGACGGCGTCGGTGATCTCAAGGGCCTGACCGCCAAGCTGGACTATCTGCAGTGGCTCGGCGTCGACTGCCTGTGGCTGCCGCCCTTCTTCAAATCACCCCTGAGGGACGGCGGTTACGACGTCTCCGACTACACCGCCGTGCTCCCCGAGTTCGGCGATCTCGCCGACTTCGTGGAGTTCGTGGACGCCGCCCACCAGCGCGGCATGCGGGTGATCATCGACTTCGTCATGAACCACACCAGCGACCAGCACCCGTGGTTCCAGGAGTCGAGAAACGACCCCGAGGGTCCCTACGGGGACTACTACATGTGGGCCGACGACGACAAGCAGTACGCCGACGCGCGGATCATCTTCGTCGACACCGAGGCCTCCAACTGGACCTTCGACCCGGTCCGCAAGCAGTACTTCTTCCACCGGTTCTTCTCCCACCAGCCGGACCTCAACTACGAGAACCCGGCCGTGCAGGAGGAGATGATCTCCGCGCTGCGGTTCTGGCTGGACCTGGGCATCGACGGCTTCCGCCTCGACGCCGTGCCCTACCTCTACGCGCAGGAGGGCACCAACTGCGAAAACCTTCCGGCGACACACGAGTTCCTGAAGCGGGTGCGCAAGGAGATCGACGCGCACTATCCGGACACGGTGCTGCTGGCGGAGGCCAACCAGTGGCCCGAGGACGTCGTCGACTACTTCGGCGACTTCCGGAGCGGTGGCGACGAGTGCCACATGGCGTTCCACTTCCCGGTCATGCCGCGCATCTTCATGGCGGTCCGGCGGGAATCCCGCTACCCGGTCTCCGAGATCCTCGCCAAGACGCCCGCCATCCCCTCGGGCTGTCAGTGGGGCATCTTCCTGCGCAACCACGACGAGCTGACCCTGGAGATGGTCACCGACGAGGAACGCGACTACATGTGGGCCGAGTACGCGAAAGACCCGCGGATGCGCGCCAACATCGGCATCCGCCGCCGCCTCGCCCCCCTCCTCGACAACGACCGCAACCAGATCGAACTCTTCACCGCG
>NZ_FLSP01000104.1 GCF_900091315.1 Streptomyces sp. DI166 | reverse complement strand
CCTGGGCGCCGCGATCGTCGCGGGCAACGGCCGGGCGGGGCTCGCGGCCCACGCGGCGGCGGTGGTGGCCGCGGCGGCGTACGGGGACGCGGTGAGCGCGGCGGCGCGGTCGCTGGGGCGCGGGAACTGAGCCCTGTACCCCCGTGGCTGCCGGGGGCTCCTTCAGTGCCTCCGTGCGCCGCGAACATCCGTGCCCGCGTTCATCCAGGTGGGTGAGGTGCGGGGGCTTCCGGGCCGCGTCGGCGGTGCCACCCGCGCACCCGGGGGTTCCCGGAACGGCCTTGCGTGCTGGCATCCTTGGCAGTGCATGACGTACGCGCAGGGATCCCGGCGGTTCACCCCCTCCGCACGATCCTTCTGTACTTTCTTCGTGACCGCCCGACCCCGAACCAGGAGCAACGGCCACGTGACCCCCGTGAGCAGCCACTCACCGCACGGCCAGTCGCCGCTGCGCACCGTGCAGGTACTGGGCGGCGGCAACGCCGGCAGCAGCGTGCACGTGCGGTCGCTGGCCGCGGGGCTCGTCGCGCGGGGCGTGCGGGTCACGGTGTGCGCCCCCACGGAGGCCGATCACCTCTACGACTTCACCGGCGCCGGTGCCGAACACGTGCCCGTGCCGCGCAGCAGCGACCCCGGTTCCGTGGCCGCGCTCAGGGCGGCCTGCGCGGACGCCGACCTGGTGCACGCCCACGGGCTGCACGCGTCCTTCCGTGCCGTCCTCGCCCTCGGCGGCCGACGCACGCCTCTCGTCGTCACCTGGCACGACCGGGCCTACGCCGAGGGCGCCCGCGCCCATCTCGTACGGCTGCTGGAGCGGCGCGTGGTCAAGGCCGCCTCCGTGGTGCTCGGCACCACCTCCGCGCTGGTGGACCGGGCCCGGCGCACCGGGGCGCGGGACGCCCGGCTCGCCGCCGTGTCGCTGCCCCGGCCGCGCCGCGGCGCCGAGCAGGAGGGCGAGGACGCCGAGCGGCTCAGCCCCAAGGTGCGGGCCGAACTCGGCGCCACCGGACGCCCGTTGCTGATCGCCGTCGGCTCCCTCGACCGGTACCGCGGCTACGACGTGCTGCTGGACGCCGCCCGCGCCTGGCTCCGGCTCGACCCCGTGCCGCTCGTCGTCGTGGCCGGGGAGGGGCCGCTGCGGGGCGAACTCCAGCGCCGTATCGAGGAGGAGGCGCTGCCGGTGCGGCTCATCGGGCGGCGCGAGGACGTGCGGGAGCTGCTCGCCGCAGCCGACCTCGCCCTGCTGCCCAGCCGCTGGGAGGCGCGGTCCGTGCTCGCCCAGGAAGCCCTCCACGCGCGCGTGCCGCTCGTCGCCACCGAGGTCGGCGGTATCCCCGAACTCGTCGGCGACGCCGCCGAACTCGTCCCCTACGGCAACGCCAGGGCCCTCGCCGACGCGGTCGTACGGCTCCTCGGCGACCCCGGGCGGTGCGACGAACTCCGCGAGCGGGGCGTGCGGCAGGCGGCGACCTGGCCGAGCGAGGACGAGACGGTGGCCCAAGTGCTGAGCGTGTACGACGAGTTGACCCAGCACCGGCCGTTCATCTAGTGCCGGCTCACGGCAGGTGGCGGCGGGCGCGCAGGGCCAGGCTCAGGGCCAGGACCGCCTGCGGGTCGTCCAGGTCGGTGCCGAGCAACTCGCCGATGCGGGCGAGGCGGTTGTACAGGGTCTGCCGGTTCAGGTGCAGTTCGCGGGCCGTCTCCGCCTTGCGGCCCGCGTGCGCCAGATAGGTCTGGAGCGTCGGCAGCAGCGGTGGCTTGGAGCGGGCGTCGTGGTCGCGCAGCGGGCCGATCGCGCGGTCCACGAAGGCCGCCAGGTCCGGGTGGTCGCGCAGCCGCCACAGCAGCAGGTCGATGTCCAGGCGGCGGGCGTCGTACCAGGGGCGGTCGGTCAGACCCTGCGCCGCCGTCGCCGTCTCCGCCGCGTGCCTCAGGCTCGCCGAGGCCGCGGCCCAGCCGCCCGCGACCCCCACCACCACGACCGGCGGCAGCGCCCCCGGCCGCTGCATCCCCGGCCCGCTCCACCCCCGCCCGCAGCGCCGCCGCCACCCGGTCCGCGACCGCCGAGCGCTCCGACTCCGAGCGCAGCCCCAGCAGCACCAGCACCCTGCCCTCCACCGGCCGCACGCCCAGCAGTACCGGCACGCCCACCGAGGCCAGCTCCTCGGCGACCGCGCGGGCCAGCACCGCCCAGCCGCCGCCCGGCGCCAGCGCGTCACCGAGCCGCATCACCACCGGCAGCAGCGGACCGCTCCCCGGCTTGAAGCCCAGCACGCGGGCCTGCGCCGGCGCGTCCTCCGGGGCGATCCGGCCCTCGGCGAGGTCGGTCAGGAAGTCACCGCGCCCCCGCGCCGCCAGCTCCTCCTCCTGGCGTGCCTGCATCAGCACCACGGCGAGGATGCCCGCGGTCCGCTCGGCCGCGATCCGGTGCACCGGCGCCAGCGGACCGCGCACCGGCAGCAGCACCAGACGGGCGCGCACCGAGCCGGTGCCCGGACCCCCGCCCGGCACGTCGACCAGCACCGAACCCGAGGGCGGCGGCGTGTCCCTGCCGTGCTGGCCGCGCAGCCCCTCCCAGACCTGGAGCGGATCGGCGTTCTCCGGCCCCGAACCGGCCGCGTACAGCAACTGCCCGTCGGTGGTCTCCAGGAAGACCGGGTTGGCGCTGAAGTCGGCCAGGATGCTCAGCACTTGGGGGATACCGCCGCCGCCCAGCAGGGCCTCGGTGCACCGGCGGTGCACCTCCTCGGCGCGCTGGAGCAGCGCGTAGTGGCCGTTGACGATCTCGGTGTGGATCTCCTCGGTGACCGTCACGAACGGCACCTCGCGGTGCAGCTGGACCAGCGGAAGCCCGGTGGCACGGGCCGTGTCGACCAGGACGGCGGGCAGCCGCGTGAAGCGCGGACCCAGCTCCACCACCAGGGCGGCGATGCCGCGCTCGGCGAGCGTGCGGACGAAAGCGCGCAGCTCGGCCGGGCGCGTGCCGAGCCCGTAGCCCGTGGTCAGCAGCAGCTCCCCGCCCTTGAGCAGGGAGGCGATGTTGGGCACCTCGCCCGCGTGCACCCAGCGCACGGTGCGCCCGAGCCGGTCGGCGCCCGCCACGATCTCCGGGAGCCCGCCGCGCAGGCCGGGCAGCTCCAGCGCCCGCTGCACGGTGATCCCGGCGCCCTGGGTGTCGAATCTGCTGTCCTTGCCGCTGTCCATAGCCGGACGCTACCCGCGCCGAGGTGCCCCGATCACCACCGGGGCACCGGCGCGCGCCTGCTCAGGCCGGTTTGATGTTGTGGTTGAAGCGGAACACGTTGTCCGGGTCGTACTGCCGCTTGATCTCCGCCAGCCGCCGGTAGTTGTCCGCGCCGAGGCCCGCCACCACCCGGTCGTGGCCCTCCTCGCCGATGAAGTTGAGGTAGACGTCGCCCGTGCTCCAGGGGCGGGCGGCGGCGCGGACGTCACGGACCCACTGGACGCAGCGCTCGTCGTCCGCCGGGTCCTCCCACATCGCGAAGGGGTGCGTGGCCCAGGGCGCGTCGCGGTAGGGCACCGGGTACTGGTGCGGTCCGGTGGCGATGGCGCCTCCTTGCGGCCACACCACGTGGATCGTCCCCGACGGCACCGGCATCGACTCCACGCCCTTGCAGAAGGCGTCCACGTAGTCGTCCGGCAGCCCCGTCAGGTACTCCGCCGACCAGTAGTTCCGGAAGCCCGGCGGGTCGTCCAGCATGCGCTGCATCTCGACGTACGGGATCGGCCCGACCATCGCCGCCTCGTGCGGCAGCGCCAGCAGCGGCTCGGCCACCTTGCGCATCGCCGCCTCGGAACCGGCGTACGTCAGCAGCACCGCGGACAGCAGCCTGCCCTGCAGATGCGGCGGGCAGAAGTCCTCGGGCGGGCCGGTCAGGTACAGGACGCCGCCGCTGGCCTCGTTCGGGCCGGAGTCGATGACATCGCGGAAGGTGCGCACCAGCTCGCCGCCGTACTCCGGCAGGCACAGCAGGAACGCCATGGAGAACTCCGGCAGCTCGTACAGGTTCAGGGTGAGGGAGGTCGCCACGCCGAAGTTGCCGCCGCCGCCGTGCAACGCCCAGAACAGGTCCGGGTTCTCGTCGGCGCTCGCGTGCACCTGACGTCCGTCGGCGGTGACCAGCTCCACCGCGATCAGGTTGTCGACGGCCAGCCCGCACCAGCGGTCCAGCCAGCCCGAGCCGCCGCCGAGCACGAAGCCGCCGACCCCGGTGGTGGAGACCCGGCCGCCGGTGGTGACCAGCCCGTGCTCCTGCGTCGCGCGGTCCAGGTCGCCCATGGTGGCGCCGCCCGCGACCTTCACCGCCTCGGCCGCCGGGTCCACGGTCACCGCGCGCATATGGCGCAGGTCGATGACCAGCCCGCCGTCGTTGAGCGCCGAGCCCGCCACGCTGTGGCCGCCACCGCGCACCGCGATCGGCAGGTCGAGATCGCGGGCGAACCGCACCGAGCGCACCACGTCCGCCTCGTCCACGCACTGGGCGATCACGGCGGGACGGCGGTCGATCATCGCGTTGAAGACGATGCGGGCGTCGTCGTAGCCGGGGTCCCCCGGAGCGAAGACATCACCGCTGAGATCCTCGCGCAGCGCGGCGAGCGCCGCGCCCGCCTTCGAAGGGGTAGCCATGGCAGGCCCCCTTTCCGGGAAGGGGGAATGGTTCGATTTCCAGCGTAGGCGGGCGCGGGCCGACCGGCTCGTTCAGCCGAACGGCCTACCAGGCGCGCATCGGCTCCCCGCTCACGAGTTGCGAGACGAACCCGTTCGGCCCCTCGGCGGGCTCCCCGAGCACGGTGACCCGGTGCATCACGCGCTCGACGTCGAGATGGGCGAAGTCGGTCGGGGCGAGGTGGCAGGTGCTGCGGTTGTCCCAGAAGGCGATGGAGCCGGGCTCCCAGCGGAAGCGGACGGTGTACTCGGCGCTGGTCAGATGCTGGAAGAGCAGGTCCAGCAGATGGCGGCTCTCCAGTTCGGTGAACCCGGTGATCCGGGTGGTCGAGCCGGGGCTGACGAAGAGCGCCCGCTCGCCGGTCTCCGGGTGGACGCGCACCACCGGGTGCACGGCGACCTGCGGGTCCTCGCAGTACAGCTTGAGGATCTCGCGGTCCCGCGGGTCGGAGTGGCGCAGGTGCACGGCGGTGAAGAAGGCGTGCTCGGCCGTCAGCGAGTCCACGAACTCCCGCAGCGGCGCCGACAGGCCCTCGTAGGCGGCGACCGTGTTGGTCCACTGGGTGTCACCGCCGAAGGGCGGGGTCTTCTCGGCGCGCAGGATGGACAGACTGGGCGGGTTGACCGCCTGGGTGAGATCGCTGTGCCAGCCGGCCAGCGGGGAGAGCCATTTGCGGCGGTAGTGTTCCTCGAAGTCGGCGCCGTAGCGTTCCACGTCCCGTTTGGGGTCGACGGTGAGGATCTCCGGGTGGCCCTCGGGGTGCAGACCGTGCTTCTTGCCGGGGCGCCGGGTCAGCGCGCCGAAACGGCTGCCGAAGGCGATGTGCTGGGCGTGGCCGATGTCCTGCTCGCGGAAGAAGACGACCCGGTGCATCAGCACGGCCTGGCGGATCTCGGCGACCGTGGCGTCGTCGAGTTCCTCCCGCAGGTCGACCCCGGTTATCTCGGCGCCGATGCGCCCGGCGACCTGCTGGACGGTGATTCTGCTGAGCTGCGCGGTTCCGTTCATGTCTGTGCCCTTCCTGATGGATGGCCGATGGTGCTCAGGACACCTGCGCCGCCCACTGCGTCCACAGCGGGAGCAGGAGCAGGGCCACGAGCGAGGACTTGACGACGAGGGAGGCCGACAGGTCGACCCCGACGTCGTAGCGCTGGGCGAAGATGAACAGGTTCTGCGGCGCGGGCATGGCGGCGATCAGCACCAGGTAGCCGAGCCAGTCGCCGTCGACCCCGAAGAGGTGGTGGCACACCGCGTAGGTGATCAGGGGCAGCGCGACACACTTGAAGGCGATGATCCACATCTCCTCCCGGGTGGTGCCGCGCAGATTCAGCCCGCTGCCGCCCAGGTGGAGCCCGAGGGCGAACAGCGCCACCGGGGAGGCGCTGTCCCCGACGAAGGCGAAACCGTCCAGGACGACCCCCGGCACCCGCACGGACAGCAGGTTGAGCAGGATGCCCGCGTTGCAGGCGATCACCACCGGGGTGAGCAGGGAGGCGGTCACGGCCGAGCCCAGCCGCCGGGCCGGACCGCCCGGCCGGTCCGGACGCCCCAGCTCCATGATCGAGATGACGACCAGGGACAGCACGCACACCTGGAACAGCAGCACCGGGAAGATCGGCGCCGCGTTGCCGTACAGCATGATGAACACGGGCACCGCGAAGTACGCCGTGTTCACCTGCACGGCCGCCATGATCCGCAGCGCCACCCCGCGCGGGTCGCGCACCCCGGTGGCCGCCGCGATCGCCCCGGTGAGCACGACGGCGGCCCCGGCCGCGGTCGCGTAACCGGCGATGGCACGCCAGTCGAACAGCGCGCCCAGATCGCTCGCGTAGATGTTGCCGAACAGGAAGCAGGGCACCGCGAAGAGGAAGGCGTAGTCCGCGAAGACCTTCGAGCTCTCGGCGGGCACCACCTTCCGCCGGGCGAACACGACCCCGCAGCCGAAGGCCAGCACCACCGGTACGAGCTTCTCCAGAGCCGAAACAGCTCCCATGCATGTGCCCCTGCTCCTCGCTAACGGATGCGCACCCCGGCGGGCACTGCGGCGCGCCCGTCGACCAGTTCGCGGTACCCGGTCACGATCCGGCGCAGCACCTCGTTGCCGCCGACGTCGTAGTAATGATCATCGATACGGCTGACCGGGAGGATCTCGCACGCCGTGCCGCACAGGAACGCGCCGTCCGCCTCCGCCGTGAACGACGGGGGCAGATCGCCGACCGTGCACGCGATGCCCTCGCGCTCGGCGAGCGCCAGCACACACGCGCGGGTGATGCCCTCGATGGTGCAGCGGGTCGTCGGGGTGTGCAGCGCCCCGTCCCTGGTGAAGAACAGGTGCGCCCCGGTGGCCTCGACGAAGTTGCCCCGGTCGTCCAGGAGCAGCGCGTCGTCGAAACCGGCGCGCAGCGCCTCGTTCTTGGAGACCGTGCCGATCATGTAGTTGCCGGCCGCCTTGCTCTTGACCGGCGCGTACTCCGGCGAGGGACGCCGGTAGCGGCCGGTCACCAGGGAAATACCCTTCTCCAGGGCGTCGGTGGCCGCGTAGTAGCCCTCGGGGAGTTCCCAGGCGGCCACCGAGGTGTGTACGGAGGTGTGCAGGGCGGCGGTCTGGATGATCTCCGAGCCGCGCCAGGCGTTCATCCGGACGTAGCCCTCGGTGATGCCGGCCTCGGCGACGACCGCGAGGGTCGCCTCGTACAGTTCCTCCTCCCCGTACTCCAGGTCGAAGTCCAGGACGCGGGCCGAGGAGCCGAGCCGGGCGATGTGCTCGCGCAGCAGGAACGGGGTGCCGCCGTAGACGCGGATGCCCTCGAAGACGCTGGACGCGTAGTGCAGTCCGTGGCTGAGCACATGGAGTCTGGCGTCGGCCCAGTCCACGAGGGAACCGTCGTACCAGATCTTCCCGGTGCGCTGGTCGAAGGGGAGCACGGGGTGCCTTTCAGAGCGCGAGGTCGAAGAGCGGGTGCGGGAGGTCGCCGACGAGGGCGATGAAACGGCGCTGGTGCTCGGTCAGGCTCCGGACCGAGACCCCGTGCAGGGCAAGGGGGTTGATCGGGTACATCACCAGCGTGTTGGCCCGGTACGGCACCGTCGCGACCTCCTCGACATAGCCCGGGTCGATGTCGAAGCGGGTGTCGCCGTACTCGGAGGCGCTGGTGCGGAACCTGTGCGCGCCGGGCCGGTACTTGTAGAGCACCAGGTCGCCGCCGACGGCGTCGTCCTCGGGCAGCCGCATGTAGAACAGGCCGCCGAAGAGCTTGTACGGCTTGTCCACGTGCGGTCCGCGGTAGCTGGACGGTCGGCCGGTGACCGCCGAGTTGATGACCGCGGTGCAGTCCAGCAGGATGCCGTGGGTCTCGAAGGAGTCGCGGTTGCGGCGGCCCACCCGCAGGTCCCGCAGCGGGCCGGTCCGTTCCTCGGTGCCGGGGAGGTTGGCGAGCAGGTCCTCCTGGAAGAGGTCGAGGAACTCCGTGTAGAAGGCGGGCGAGGCGTGGTAGGTCACGAAGTCCTTCCACACCCGGGGCATCGACGGGTCGCCCAGGACCATTTCCGACATGTAGTTGTAGCGCTCGTTGGAGGTGATCGGCTTGCCGATCCGCTCGCCGATGTACTCGGCCGTCGGCATCGACTCCGACAGCGCCTCGTAGAGGTCCTTCGGCAGCGCGTCGGGGACGACGATGTGCGGGAACGGGTCGCGGCGGATGTCGTCCTTCGTGACACCCGCCAGCAGGGAGGTGATCGCGGGCGAGGTTTGGGTCGTGTCGGTCATGGGCGCGGGCTTTCCGTGAGAGGGGCGGGCGTGAGACTGCGCGCGGAGAGCCAGGTCTCCAGCATCAGCAGGGACCAGAGCAGCTCGGCGGCGTGCGGTGCCGGGCTCTCGGTCTGGGTGCGGAGGACGTCCTGGACGGTGTCCCGCCGGACGTAGTCGCCGCACCGGGCGTTCGGGCCGAGGAGAAGGTCGCCGATCATGTCGTACAGCGCCTCGCCGGGCCTGATCATCGCCGTGACGGGCAGGGTGAACGGCTGCTTGGGGCGCTCCACGATGCCGCGCGGCACCCAGCGCCGGGCCGCCTCGGCGACCGGCGCCTTCACGGTGTCCCCGGCCACCTTCACGTGCGCGGGCAGGGCGTGCGCCAGGCGCATCACGGACGGCTGGAGGAACGGCATCCGGGCCTCCACCGAGTGCGCCATGCTCAAGTGGTCGACGCGGCGCAGGATGTAGTACGGGAAACGCTCGGCCTGGTCGTAGCGCAGCAGCGTCTCCAGCTTGCCGTGCCGCCCGGAGCGCACCCGGCGGTCGAGTTCGTCCCCGCTGCGGTCGGCGAAGAAGCCGCCCGTCGCCCGCACGAGCGCCAAGTAGTCCGGCGTGTAGAGGCGTTCGAGGGCGGCCGTGTCCGCGGCGGCCATCGTGCCCTGGTAGGTGCGGTGCCAGGTGGCGGCGCCGTCCCGGTCGGCCTTGACGAACCGCGCGTACCCGGCGAACAGTTCGTCGGCGCCGTCGCCGGTCAGCGCGACCTTGAACCCGGCCTCGTGCACCGCCTCGAACAGGGCGTACGTACTGAGGCTGTGCGGGGCGTTGTTGGGCTGGTCCAGGCTGCGCGTGAACCGCTCGACCAGCGCCGGGAACCCGGCCGGGTCCAGCAGCACCTGGTGGTGGTCGGTACCGCAGTGGCGGGCCACCTCGGCGGCGTGATGGCGTTCGTCGGCCGGCCAGTCGCCGTGGTAGGCGATGTTGAACGAGGCCACGTCGTCGACCAGCCGGGCCGCGAGGGCGGTGGTGTAGCTGGAGTCCAGGCCCCCGCTGGTGATGACGCAGACCGGCACGTCCGCGTCGACCATGCGGCTCACCTCGGTGCGCAAGCACGCGTCCAGCAGCTCGGCCGCCGCGGCGACGGTCGGTTGGCCGTCGGGCCAGGGCGGCTCGGCGGGGTCGAGCGGGGTGCGGGTGAGGGTGATCCGTCCGTCGGTGAAGCGCAGCGCCGAGCCGGGTTCCAGGGTGCGGACCCGGGAGTAGACCGTGCCGGGTCCCCAGACGGCCCTGCCGCCCAGGTAGCGGTCGACGGCGAGCGGGTCCAGCTCGTCGGGGAAGTCCGGGAAGCGGCTCAGGGCCCGGAGTTCGGAGGCGAAGCGCAGGCGTCGGCCGTCGGCGGACAGGTAGTAGTAGAGCGACTTCATGCCCGCGTGGTCGGTGAACAGCTTCAGCTCGGGCGCCTGCCGCTCGTCGACCAGCGCGATGGCGAACATGCCCTCCAGCCGCGAGACGAAGGCGTCCCCGTACCGCTCGTACAGCGGCAGCAGCACCTCCCCGTCGCAGTCCCCGCCGAAGGAGTACCCGGCGGCCCTCAACTCCGCCCGCAACTGCCGGTGGTTGTAGATCTCCCCGTTGAACACACAGGTCAGCCGCCCGCGTACGAAGGGCTGGTGGCCGGAGTCAACGCCCTGGATGGCCAGCCGGTTCGCACCCAGCGCCCACCCGTCACCGGCCCGCCGGGTCTGCTCGTCAGGCCCGCCCGGCACCATGGCCGCCGCCACCGCGTCCAGTACGCCCGGCGCGGCCCGTTCGCCGCCGAAGCAGCCGTAGATACGGCACACGGCTCAGACCTCCTTCGCCGCCACCGCGGCGGCCGCCGGCACCGGGGACCGGGTGCCGCTCTGGCGGGCCTGCGGGTAGTGCCGGGCGAGGAACTCGGTGACGATCTCGACCTGCCGCAGGATGTCGTCGAGCTGCGCCGGGGTGGGGCTGACCCCGTGCCCGTCGAGCGCGCTGTTGCCCGTCTTCAGATGCACCGGCGCGGCGGCCCGGACGATGTCCGGGGCCTCGTACGTGCGGATGAACCCGCCGGACATACGGGGGTTGTCGACATGGCAGTCCAGCGGGATGCGTACCGACTGGCGCAGCGCCGCGATCATCGGCAGGGTCAGATCGCGCACCGGGTTGAAGCTGTTCGCGCCGAGCATCTCCAGTAACTGGGCCGAGGCCGGGTTGCCCTGTCCGCAGTGCGCGGAGACCTTCAGATGGATGTCGGCGGGCAGTTCACCGGCGCCGCGCAGCCGCCCCAGCACCCACAGCAGGCCCTCGTCGTAGACGACGAAGCCGCGCACCCCGAGGGCGATGCCGCGCTTGACGTCCTCGACGGCCCGGACGATCTGCTCCTGCCCGCGCAGCCGGTACCCGATCCGGGCCCCCTCCGGGGTCTGCACCCCGCCGCCGATGTCGTAGGTGGCACGCGGGCCGACCGACATCAGGATCTCGGCGCCGTACTCCTCGCCGAGCGCGACATACGTGCCGATCTCGCGTTCCGTGTGCCGGTACATGCCACGGGTCTCGGTGATCCGGTTGATGGTGAAGCCGCGGCGGCGGCTCTCGGCGAGCAGGGTCTCGGCGGCCTGGACGGTGTTCACCGTGGGCACCTCGATACGGAAGTGCCCGCCGTCCGGGAAGGTGCCCTCGGAACGGGGGACGCGCTCCGGGTCGCCCAGAGGCAGGCCCAGCCGGGCGAGTTGTCTGCGGGTCTGGTCGTAGAACGAGGTCGGGGCCATCACCGGGTCACCTCAAAACCGAGTCGGTCGGCCATCCCGGCCACGATGTCCTCGGCGATGCGGATCGATGCCGCGCGGTCGGGGTGCACGACCTGGACCTCGCCGAAGTTGCCGAGGTTGCCCCGGCAGGGAAGGAGGGTGTCGCCGTCGGGGAAGCGGACGGTGAGCGAGTGCAGGGCGTCGCCGTACGCGGCGGCGGCCCAGTCGAGGTCCGGTACGTGCTCCGGCTTGGGCTGCGCGTCGGCGGCGCCGAACCAGCGGACCGTGGCGTACCGGGTGAACGTGCTCGGGGTGGGCTCGATCCGCTCGCCGAGGTGGATACGGACCAGCAGTTCGAAGATGTCCCCGCCGCCGGCCAGCCGGAACAGGTTCGGCAGACAGGAGCCCATCAGCCGCGGGTTGACCTCGATCAGCCGGGGCGTGCCGTCGTCCCCGAGCATGATCTCGACGTGGAAGATGCCGAGCCGCAGCCCGAGCGCGCCGACGACGGCCTCCGCGAACTCCATGACCCGGTCGTGGTCCTCGGCGCCGATCCCGGCGGGGATCGTCGTCCCGGTCTCCAGTGCCTCGTGCCGGTGCCACGTGGACCGCTCGCTGACCGCCAGGCGCAGGAACCGGCCGTGCGCCAGGCCGATCTCGGCGGACAGGAACCGCCCGTCCAGGTACTCCTCGACCAGGATGCCCGCCGCGTACACACCCGCACCGGCCCGCGCCAGCACCTCGGCCAGCTCCCGCTCCGAGGCCACGACATGGGCGCCCTCGCTGCCCGAGCCCCGGGCCGGTTTGACGACGACCGGGTAGCCGGTGGCGGCGGCGAAGGCGGCGGCCCCCTCGAAACCGTCGACGACCGTGTGCCGGGTGCTGTCGACCCCGGCCGCCGCGAGGACGTCCCGGCAGCGGTCCTTCTGCTTGGCGGTCTCGGCCGCGGCGGCGTCGGTGAACGGGATGCCGAGCTCCCCGGCGATCCGCGCGACCGGGACCACCAGCGCGTCCACGGTGGCGACGAACCCGTCCACCGGCCGTACCTCGTGCACGGCCCGGACCCGGGCGCGCAGGGCGTCCAGGTCGGTGGCGTCCTTCAGGACGTGCACCTCGTCCACGAACCGGGCGTAGGGGGAGGAGTCGAAGTCGATGTTCTGGGCCTGCTCCATCACCTGGGAGCGGATGAGCGTGACATGGTGGCCGAGCCGCTTGGCCGCCTCGAACGCCGGGGCGTTGCCGGCCTTCCAGGTCACGAAGACCACGTGCTTCATCGGGTCCTCCTCGCGAACCGCTGGCCGATCCGCACGTAGCCCGGGGTGGTGGTGCCGGGTGTGGGGATGAAGGAGATGGAACCGGCGAGGATGTTCCTCTCGGACATGGAGCTGAAGCCGCCCGCTCCGGAGAGCACGAGGTCGCCCTCGTCGAGGCACTGCCACGAGCCGTCCCGCTGCCGCTCGGAGTAGGCGTAGCGCAGGTGTTCGGCCCCGCGGTCGACCCGGAGCCGGTAGCCGTCGGAGGCGTACAGCCCGGCGCAGTCGTCGAGTTCCATCTCGAACGGGCGGCCGGTGCGGATCAGGCCCTCTCCGGTGAAGGCCCGCAGCAGGTCCTCGTAGAGCCCGAAGGCCGGGTAGGCGTTGGCGAGCAGGAGCAGGAAGGAGCGCCGCTCGGGGAAGATCTGGACGAAGTTGTGATGGCCGCTGCCGTTGGAGTTGAAGCCGAAGGCGGTCGGCCCGAACATCAGCCAGCCCAGACCCCAGGCGTGCATGAAGTGGTGTCCCGGGACCGGGATCTGCGGGGTGCGCATCTGCCGGGCCAGCTCGGCCGACAGCAGCCGTTCGCCGTCGGGGGTGACCCCGTCGTCCAGGGCGAGCCGGGCGATCCGCGCCACCTCCTCCAGCGTCAGGCAGACGGAGAAGGACCCGGCGGCGTCGTCGGCGATGGTCTGCGGCGGAGGGTCGTGGCGCACGTACCGCTTGTGTTCCTCGGTCCACACATAGCCGGTGGAGACCGAGCGCCCGTAGTGCCCGTCCTCGGTGCGGGTCTCGGGGATCTCCTTGATGCCGAGCGGGGTGAGCAGCAGCTCGTTGAGCGCGCGGCGCCAGGGTTTCCCGTACAGCTTCTCGATCAGTCCGGCGACGATGGAGGTGCCGACCGCCGAGTACGCGAACACCTCGCCGGGTTCGAATGTCTGGCCGTACCGGGACAGGCTGTCCAGGTAGGTGTCCAGGTCGGGCAGGTCGGTGTCGTGCCAGACCTCGTAGGAGTCGTCGACCCCGCTGGTGTGCGAGAGCAGGTGGCGCAGGGTGACCTCGACCGTGCGGCCGTCGCGGCGCCGGAAGGCGTGCGGCAGCAGGCCGTGCAGCGGTTCGTCGAGGCCGACGAGGCCGCGGTCGACGAGGCGGAGCGCGACGAAGGCCAGCATGGCCTTGCTGATGCAGGTGACACGCTGCCGGGTCCGCGGCCCGTAGGGGGTGCGGGAGTCGGTGTCGGTGACGCCGTAGTACATCAACTCCAGCCTGCCGTCGGCGAAGACGGCCACCCCGGCCCCGGGAACCCCGTGCCCGCGTGCGGACTCGCGCAGGGTGTCGGCCACCGCGGGCGCGTCCGTGGCCGCCCGTTCGCGGGCGTGGCGCAGCAGGGCCGCCTGTTCGGCCAGGGTGCGGTGACCGTGGATCTCGGCCACCCGGACGGGCCGACCGGCGGCGTCGGAGAGCCGCGCCGCGAGCAGCGTGGCCAGCAGGGAGTGCCCGCCGACGGAGAAGAAGTCCAGGTCGGGGGAGATCCCGGTCAGGCCCAGCAGCTCGGACCAGATCCGGGCGACGTCGGCCTCATCCCCGCTGAGGGCGGCTGCCGGGGCCGTACCCCAGTCGATCGCGCGGGCGGCCAGCGCCTTGCGGTCGACCTTTCCGTTGGGCAGCCGGGGCAGCCGCTCCTCGACGAGGATCTTCGCGGGCTGCATGTAGTGCGGCAGCTTCCCCCGCAGATGCGCGGCCATCGCCTCGGCCGTCACCTCGGCGCCGTCCAGGCCCACCCAGCACACCAGCCGGGTGTCCGGGCCGCTGCCCACCGCCAGCGCCGCCACGTCCCGCAGGCCCACGACCTCCCGCAGCACCGACTCGATCTCCCCGAGTTCGATCCGGAAGCCCCGCACCTTCACCTGGTTGTCCCTGCGGCCCAGGAAGCGCAGTTCGCCGTCCTCGGTCCAGCGGGCCAGGTCCCCGGTCCGGTACAGCCGCCCGCCCGGCACCGGGCCCAGCACTTCGGGGGCGGGCACGAACACGGCGGCCGTCCGCCCGGGATCGTTGATGTAACCGCCCGCCAGCCCGTCACCGCCGAGACACAGCTCCCCGGCGGCCCCGTGCGGGACCGGCCTGCCGTCGGCGTCGAGCAGATAGGCGACCGTGTTGTGGACCGGGACGCCGATGGTGGGGGCCTCGTCGACCGGGCCGGTGAAGCACTTCCACGTCGAGTACGTGGTGTCCTCGCTCGGCCCGTACAGGTTGTACAGCCGCTCCACCCGCGTCCCGGCGAACGCGGCGTTCACCAGTTCCTTGGACAGCGGCTCGCCCGCCACATTGAGCACCCGCACCGAGTCCGGCACCGCCGCCCGCTGGAGCAGCACGTTCAGGGCGCTCGGCACGGTGTTGACCAGCGTCGGCCGCAGCCCGGCGTCCTCCGTGAGGGCGAGGACGTTGTCCACGACCACGACACAGCCGCCCCGGGTCAGCGGCGCCCACAGCTCGTACACCGACAGGTCGAAGTTGAGGGAGGTGGAGAACAGCACCCGCGCCAGGTCCCCGGTCCCGTAGGTGGCCTCGGACCAGGCCAGCAGCGCCACCACATTGCGGTGCCCGATCACCACGCCCTTGGGCACGCCGGTCGATCCGGAGGTGTAGATCAGGTGGGTGGTGTCCTCGGGGCCGACGGCCGTGCCGGGCGGGGTGTCGTCCTCGGCGGACGCCTTCTCCCACAGCTCCGGCCAGGACAGCGCGGTCGCGGGGACCCCGGCGAGCCAGTCGGGGGCGGTGTCCCCGTCGTGGACCACGGCGGCCATGCCGGCGCTCGCCGCGATGGCGGTGAGCCGGTCGGCCGGGTAGGCGGGGTCGAGGGGGACATAGGCGCAGCCCGCCTTGTGGACCGCCAGCAGCAGGGCCACGGCGCGGTGGGTGCGGGGGAGGCAGAGTCCGACCCGGGAGCCGGGGGCGATCCCGCCCGCGGCCAGGGCGCGCGCCAGCCGGTTGGCCTGCCGGTCGAGCCCGCGGTACGTCAGCACCGAGCCCTGCCATTCGACGGCCGGGGCGTCGGGGGTACGCGCCGCCTGCGCCTCGACCAGGCCGTGCACGGTGGCGCCGCGGTCGTAGGGGAGGGCGGTGGCGTTGAGCCGGTGGAGCAGGTACCGGCGTTCCTCGGCGGAGGGCAGCTCCAGCTCGCGGACGGGTGCCTGGGGGCGCCGTGCGGCGTCGCGCAGCAGGGTGTCGAGGTTGGCGGCCATGCGCCGGACCAGTTCGGGTGCGAAGAGCGCGCGGTCGTAGCGCAGGGTCAGCCGGTCCGGGGCGATCGAGAGCAGCAGCGCGAAGTCCTCGGGGGCGGACGGGGCGCGGACGGTTCCGACCCGCAGCCCGGCACCGAGGTCGAGGGGGACCCCTGCGGCGCGCTGATAACGGTCCTCAAGGACGGCGGCCAGCTCCGCGAGGGTCAGCCCCTCGACGTCGTACGACCGCACGGCCCGGCCGTCCCGCGCCAGCACGATGTCGTCCTGCCCGCCGTAGCGGTGGACCAGCACGGTGAACGCGGCGTGCACCAGCTCCGGCGGCCAGGAGCCGGAGGACCAGGAGTGTGTTCCGGTGCCCGTCCGCGGTTCGGCGCCGTCCCGGACAGGTAATTGCAGTGCCGGTGCCTGTTCCGGCGCCTGTTCCGGCGCCGGTTCCGGTGCCGCAAGGGACGATTCGGCGGAGATATCGCCCACGGTCATGGTGGTTCTCTCCTCGCTTTTTGAATTCGGGCCGCGCGGCATGCGCCCATAATCGGGATGAGCCGAATGACGGCCACGCCGGAATAAATGAAAAGGGCATGCCGGGATTTCGGCGATCAGGCCGTGACGCAGTCCGCGGCGGCCTTTTGGCTGCGCAGCGCCCAGGCGGTGACGGCCGGCATCGCGGCGCCGACCAGAGCGAAACCGGCCGCCATCACCAGCCAGCCGAGCCCCTGGAACTCGATCACGAGCCAGGTCAGCAGCGCGGGAGCGATCATCTTGCCCAGGTCCGCGCCCATGGCGTACGTGCCCTGGTACTGGCCCTGGGCGTGCTCCGGCGCCAGGCCGAACGACAGGCCCCAGCTCCCGGCGGACTGCCGGATCTCGCCGAGCACATGGGCGAGCGCGCCGAGCAGCAGCAGCGCCCCCGCGACCGTGGCCGAGGCGGCACCGGTCAGGGAGAACACCAGACAGGCGGCCGCGATGCACAGCGACCCCGAGCGCGAGGCCCTCGCCGCCGCGGGCGGTTCGTCGGTGCCGCGCGCCGCCCGGACCTGGAGCAGCACCACGGCGACCGTGTTGGTGAGCAGGATCGCGGCGATCATCCACCGGGGCGCGTCGGTCTCGTGCAGCACCCACAGCGGCAGCACCACGTCGAGCAGCAGATTGTGCATGGACAGCAGCCCGTCCAGCACGATGAAGGTCAGATAGGGCCGGTCCCGCAGCACGATCAGCGCCGGTCCGGGCCGGGCCGGCTGCGCGGGCACGGCGGGCAGCAGCAGGGTGAGCAGCCCGGTGGCCAGGTAGGTGGAGGCGTTCAGGACGACGGCCAGCCGGTACGCCCCGACCGAGTCGACCGTCAGCAGCAGTCCGGCCAGCGCCGCGCCCACCGAGACGCTGACATTGCTGGTCGCCCGCAGATAGGCGCGCACGGTCACCCGCTGCTCCGGCGGGATCAGCCCCGCCACCATGGCCATCCGGGCGCTGCGGCTGGCGCTGTAGGCGACGGCCTGCACGCTGACCACGGCCACGTACTGGGCGAAGCCGTCCACCGCGAGCAGCGCGGCGGTCAGCGGACCGAGCGCGAGGAAGGACCAGACCTGGACGGAGCGCGGTCCGATCCGGTCGGCGAGATGGCCGGTCGGGGTGGAGACCGCGAGCGCCACGCCCGCGGCGATACCGACGCCCACACCGAACTGGCCGGGCGTCAGATGAAGGACGGTGATCGCGTAGATGGCGTTGAGCGCCATCCAAAGGCCCTGGCCCAGGGTGTGGACCAGGGTGATGCCGGTGAGGACACGCGCGGGACCCTGTGCCGGGAGGAGCCGGCTCAGCATGGCTCCGCCGCGTTCTCGGTTCTGCCGGTCGTGCACGTCAGGATCGCCAACATGCCCCATACCTCTCGTTCAGCGCCATTGCCAACGACAAGATTCGGGTAATTCCCCCGTGAGTTCGAGGCCGAGATTGTCGGCCTTCCGTGCTCTATCGAATCGGGGTTTTCGCGCGGCTGTCCAGGAATCAACCTGTGGTGCGGGTCACATTCGAGCAATCCTGTAGCCAGGCTTAAGCAAGCGGAAAAGAAAAATGCCCCGGCCGTGAAAATCTGTTTCGCGACCGGGGCTGCGGTTTTTCCTCGCTCAGCCTCCGTAGGCCCCGGAGGCCGTCAGACGCAGCGCGGTGTCGATCAGCGGCACGTGGCTGAAGGCCTGCGGGAAGTTGCCGACCTGGCGCTGCAGGCGGGGGTCCCACTCCTCGGCCAGCAGCCCGAGGTCGTTGCGCAGGGAGAGCAGCTTCTCGAACAGCTTGCGGGCCTCGTCCACGCGGCCGATCATCGCCAGGTCGTCCGCCATCCAGAACGAGCAGGCGAGGAAGGCGCCCTCGTCGCCGGGCAGTCCGTCCACGCCCTCGTCCTCGCCCTGGGTCGGGTAGCGCAGGATGAAGCCGTCCGGCGTGGACAGCTCCCGCTGGATCGCCTCGATGGTGCCGATGACCCGCTTGTCGTCCGGCGGCAGAAAGCCCATCTGCGGGATCAGCAGCAGCGAGGCGTCCAGTTCGGTGGAGCCGTAGGACTGGGTGAAGGTGTTGCGCTCCTTGTCGTAGCCCTTCTCGCACACGTCCCGGTGGATGTCGTCGCGCAGTTCGCGCCAGCGCTCCAGCGGGCCGTCCGCGTCACCGGACTCGATGAGCTTGATGGTGCGGTCCACGGCGACCCAGGCCATCACCTTGGAGTGCACGAAGTGGCGGCGCGGGCCGCGCACCTCCCAGATGCCCTCGTCCGGCTCCTGCCAGTGGTCCTCCAGGTAGCGGATGAGCTTCAGCTGGAGCAGCGAGGCGTAGTCGTTGCGGGCCAGACCGGTCATGTGGCCCAGGTGCAGCGCCTCGGTGACCTCGCCGTACACATCGAGCTGGAGCTGGTGCGCGGCGCCGTTGCCGACCCGGACCGGCGCGGAGTTCTCATAGCCCGGCAGCCAGTCCAGCTCCGCCTCGCCCAGCTCGCGCTCGCCGGCGATGCCGTACATGATCTGGAGGTTCTCCGGGTCGCCCGCGACCGCGCGCAGCAGCCACTCGCGCCAGGCGCGGGCCTCCTCGCGGTAGCCGGTGCGCAGCAGCGAGGACAGGGTGATCGCCGCGTCCCGCAGCCAGGTGTAGCGGTAGTCCCAGTTGCGCACGCCGCCGATCTCCTCGGGCAGCGAGGTGGTGGGCGCCGCGACGATGCCGCCGGTCGGGGCGTAGGTGAGCGCCTTCAGCGTGATGAGCGAGCGGATCACGGCCTCCCGGTAGGGGCCGTGGTACGTACAGTGCTCCACCCACTCCCGCCAGAACTCCTCGGTCGCCTCCAGCGACTGCTCCGGCTCGGGCAGCGCCGGCGGCCGGCGGTGCGAGGGCTCCCAGGAGATGGTGAACGCGATCCGGTCACCGGGGCCGACGGTGAAGTCGGAGTACGTCGTCAGCGCCTTGCCGTAGGTCTCGCAGTCGGTGTCGAACCACACCGAGTCCGGGCCCGCGACGGCCACCGTACGGCCCTCGTGCTTGTGCACCCACGGCACCACCCGGCCGTAGGAGAACCGCATCCGCAGCGCCGAACGCATCCGGACCCGGCCGGAGACCCCCTCGACGATCCGGATCAGCTGCGGGGCGCCGTCACGCGGGGGCATGAAATCGATCACCCGGACCGTGCCGCGCGGGGTGTCCCACTCCGACTCCAGAATCAGGGAGTCCCCCCGGTAACTGCGGCGGTCGGCGGCCGGCGGCCGGGCGTCCGACGCGTGCGCCGGGCCGAGCCGCCAGAAACCGTGCTCCTCGGTACCCAGCAGACCGGCGAAGATGGCGTGCGAGTCGAAGCGGGGCAGGCACAGCCAGTCCACTGTGCCGTCCCGGCAGACCAGTGCGGCGGTCTGCATGTCTCCGATGAGTGCGTAGTCTTCGATGCGCCCGGCCACGTGCAACTCCAGTCGAACGGCCACGTCACCCCCCGAACAGGAAAAGGGGGGCGGTCGCTAGTGCGGTCAAGGGGTCGTTGTAATGCGTCGTTGAGCGGTGAAGCAAAGCAGCCGCTCCGCCGTGAGGCAAAACGTCAATTGTTGCTCAACGAACTGACGAGCTCGCGTTGTTCCGGTGGTACGGGCGGGGGTGGTGCCGTCGTGCCGGTCCGGCTCGGCAGTGAGTGTCCGAGCAGGATACGACGCACGTAGATGATCTGCGTGCCGCTCCGGACAACGCGGATGGGCCGAACGGGTGAGCAACGAGTGATAAACCCGTGCACCTTGTTGGCTCCGTGTCGAGGTGTGCGCGGAGCGTGGCCGGAAGCCATCGCCCCGCGGCGCTGATACCCTGGTAGCCCGTGGACCGGTGGGAGAAAAACCCCCGAACCGCAGCGACGGCGACTCCGGAATCTCCGGCGGTCCAGCCGCACCGCACCCCAGACCGCGACCACGGGAGCCCCCCTTTGGCCATGCCGCCCGCTGCTTTCCGAAACAGCACAGCCACGACGACCAAGCACATCTTCGTCACCGGGGGTGTCGCCTCCTCGCTGGGCAAGGGCCTCACCGCCTCCAGCCTGGGCATGCTGCTCAAGGCGCGGGGCCTGCGCGTCGTCATGCAGAAGCTCGACCCGTATCTCAACGTCGACCCCGGGACGATGAACCCCTTCCAGCACGGTGAGGTCTTCGTCACCAACGACGGCGCCGAGACGGACCTGGACATCGGACATTACGAGCGCTTCCTCGACCGTGACTTGGACGGCTCCGCCAATGTCACTACAGGACAGGTCTACTCGACGGTGATCGCCAAGGAGCGGCGCGGCGAGTACCTGGGCGACACCGTCCAGGTCATCCCGCACATCACCAACGAGATCAAGCACCGCATCCGCCGCATGGCGACGGACGAGGTCGACGTGGTCATCACCGAGGTCGGCGGCACGGTCGGCGACATCGAGTCGCTGCCGTTCCTGGAGACCGTGCGTCAGGTCCGGCACGAGGTCGGCCGGGACAACGTCTTCGTGGTCCACATTTCCCTCCTCCCGTACATCGGGCCCTCGGGAGAGCTGAAGACGAAGCCGACCCAGCACTCGGTTGCGGCCCTGCGCAACATCGGTATCCAGCCGGACGCGATCGTGCTGCGCTGCGACCGCGAGGTGCCCACCGCGATCAAGCGGAAGATCTCGCTGATGTGCGACGTCGACGAGGCCGCCGTGGTCGCCTGCCCCGACGCCCGCTCCATCTACGACATCCCCAAGACCGTGCACGGCGAGGGCCTGGACGCCTACGTCGTCCGCAAGCTGGACCTGCCGTTCCGCGACGTGGACTGGACGACCTGGGACGACCTGCTCGACCGCGTCCACAACCCCGACCACGAGATCACCCTGGCCCTGGTCGGCAAGTACATCGACCTGCCCGACGCCTATCTCTCGGTCACCGAGGCGCTGCGCGCGGGCGGCTTCGCCAACCGGGCCCGCGTGAAGATCAAGTGGGTCACCTCGGACGACTGCAAGACCCCGGCCGGCGCCAAGGCACAGCTCGCCGACGTCGACGGCATCTGCATCCCCGGCGGCTTCGGCGACCGCGGTGTGCTCGGCAAGGTCGGCGCGATCCGCTACGCCCGCGAGAACAAGATCCCGCTGCTCGGCCTGTGCCTGGGCCTGCAGTGCATCGTGATCGAGGCGGCCCGCAACCTCGCCGACATCAACGACGCCAACTCCACCGAGTTCGACCCGGCCACCTCCCACCCGGTCATCTCCACGATGGCCGAGCAGCTGGACATCGTGGCCGGCGAGGGCGACATGGGCGGAACGATGCGCCTGGGCATGTACCCGGCCAAGCTGGCCGAGGGCTCCATCGTCCGCGAGGTCTACGACGGCAAGGAGTACGTCGAGGAGCGGCACCGGCACCGCTACGAGGTGAACAACGCCTACCGCGCGGAGCTGGAGAAGAAGGCGGGCATCGTCTTCTCCGGCACCTCGCCGGACGGCAAGCTCGTGGAGTACGTCGAGTACCCCCGCGATGTCCACCCCTACCTGGTGGCCACGCAGGCGCACCCGGAGCTTCGGTCGCGCCCGACCCGCCCGCACCCGCTCTTCGCGGGTCTGGTCAAGGCGGCGGTCGAGCGCAAGACGGGTAAGTAACACACGGGTTGTTACGGTGGCCGGGGTGTGCGCGTTCAGGACGCGCGCGCCCCGGTTTCCTCTGCGCAGGTGAGCGCGGAACTGGGTACGTGGGGAAGGGCAGGGCATGACGATCAAGGACACCCCCCAGGAGTGGGAGGTCCGGGCGACGGACACCCCCTTCGTGGGCAACAAGACCTCCGTCCGCACGGACGACGTGGTCATGCCCGACGGCCATGTGGTCCGCCGCGACTACCAGGTCCACCCCGGCTCGGTCGCCGTCCTCGCCCTGGACGAGGAGGACCGGGTGCTGCTCATCAAGCAGTACCGGCACCCCGTGCGGCAGAAGCTGTGGGAGATCCCGGCCGGACTGCTCGACGTCCCCGGCGAGAACCCGCTGCACGCCGCGCAGCGCGAGCTGTACGAGGAGGCGCACGTCAAGGCCGAGGACTGGCGGGTGCTGACCGACGTCTACACCACACCCGGCGGCTGCGACGAGGCGATCCGCATCTTCCTGGCCCGCGATCTGTCGGAGGCCGAGGGGGAGCGGTTCGCGGTCGAGGACGAGGAGACCGACCTGGAGTACGCGCGCGTGCCGCTGGATGAGCTGGTGCGCGGCGTGCTGGCGGGGGAGCTGCACAACAACTGCCTGGTGGTGGGCGTGCTGTCGCTGGCCTCTGCGCGGGCCTCCGGCCGGTTGGACGAGTTGCGTCCGGCTGACGCGCCTTGGCCTGCGCGGCCGTTCGAGGCGTAGCGCCCACGGCCGTTCGAGGCCTGACGCCTACGGGGGTGCCGGGAGCTGTCGTATCGCGGCTGCGGGTTCGTCGTGGCTTGTCGCGCAGTTCCCCGCGCCCCTTATCGCCTGTGCCTTTTCACTGCTGAGTCCTACGATCTGTTGATCCGATCGGGGGGTCTTGGGTTGCGGCGTCGCGCTCCACACAGTTCGTCGCAGAGCGTGAACTAGGCTCTGAAACACGCCCGTACCGGAATCCCGGCGGGCTTGCGCGTGCGTGGGACGGGAGTGTGGCCCGTGACGGATCAGGCGGTGGACACAGACGGCGTGAGAGTGTCGGCTGACGGTCAATTCCTGGGCCGGACACGGGAGTTGAAGGAACTGCTCGCCGATATCGAGCGAGCCGGACTGGACACCCTCTCCGGGAAGAAGGCCCCCCGCGCGCGGGTGCTGCTCATCGCCGGCCGCCCCGGCTCCGGCCGCACCTCCCTCGCCGAGGAACTCGTACGGCAGGTCGCCGACCGCTACCCCGACGGCGTGCTGCGCGCCCGGCTCAGCGAACCGGACGGCGCCCCCGTCCCCGTGGCGGCCGTCGCCCGGGAACTGCTCACCTCCCTGGACCTGCCGACGCCGCCCGGTGCCGCCGAGGACGACCTGACCGCGGCCCTGCGCGAAGGGCTCGCCGACCGCAGGGTCCTGCTGCTGCTCGACGACGCGGCCACCGCCGAACAGGTCGACGCCCTGCTCCCCGACACCCCGGACTGCCTCGTCGTCGCCGTCTCCGCGGGACCGCTCACCGGGATCGCGGACGTGCGCCCCTGCACGCTCGGCGGACTGGACACCAAGTCGGCGGTGGAACTGCTGTCCCGGCACGCCGGATCGGTCCGGATCACCGTCGACCCGCGTGCCGCCGAAGGGCTCGTCGAGGAGTGCCAGGCGCAGCCCGCCGCGCTGATGCTGGCCGGCGGCTGGCTGGCCGCGCGACCCAAGTCCGCGGTCGCCGACCTCGCCAAGCATCTGCACGCCGAACTCGACGAGGACAGCACGGCCACCCCGCTCGCCCGGGTCTTCCGGCTCGCGCACGCCTCCCTGCCCGCCCCGGCCGCCCGGATACTGCGACTGCTCAGCCTCGCCCCGGCCGGACTGGTCGACCCGCACACCGCCTCCGCGCTGGCCGGCTGCTCGGTCAGCAGCGCCCGCACCACCCTGGACGACTTCGTCGCCCTCGGACTGCTGCGCACCGTGGACTCCCCCCTGCCCGAGTACGAGGTGCCCGGCTGTCTGCACCCCCTGCTCAAGTCGCTCACCGAGGTCCACGACCGGGCGGCCGAGCTCCAGCTGGCCCGTGCCCGGATGCTGGAGCGGACCGTACGGCTGCTCCAGTCGTGCCGCGCGATCACCGAGACCGATAGTCCGCAGGCCCGCGAGAAGCTGCTCGGTATGCCGCGCTCGCTGCGCTTCCCCAGCCCGCGCGCGGCGGCCGACTGGCTGCGCCTGCGCAGACCCGCCCTGCTCGCGGCGGCCCGGCTCGCCGTCGCCGACGGGGACCTGGACACCCTGGCCCGGCGGCTGATGTCCCAGCTGGTGCGGGCCATGGTCGCGCACTTCGGCACCCAGGCCGCCGCCGCCGACCTGTACGGCATCCACGGATTGGTACTGGACGTGGCCGAGCGCCGGAACCTGCCCCGCGAGCAGGCCGCCGCACTGCTGAACCTGGGCGATCTGGACGCCCGCACCGGGCGGACCCGGGAGGCGCTGGCCCGCTACCGGGCGGCACTGGATGCCGGACGCGCCGCGAACGATCCGTACGCCACCGGCCGCGCGATGGAATCCGTAGGCGGGGCGCATCTGGAGCTGGGGGACTACGACCGGGCCGCCGACTGGTTCGGCCGGGCGCTGGCCCAGCGGCTGGCCCGCGACGAGCGCGCCGACGCGGCCCGGCTCTACGGCCGGATCGGTGCCGCGCACACCTTCGCGGGCCGCTACGGCGAGGCGCAGCGCAACTGGCGCGCGGCCGTCGCCGGGCACCGGCGGTGCGGCGATGTCGCCGCCCACGCGCGGGCGTTGAGCGAGCTGGCGCGGGTGCAGGAGTACGCGGGGCGCATGGATGAGTCGCTGCACACCTGCCAGGAGGCGGTGGAGTGGGCGCGGCACGCCGAGGACACCCGGCTGCAGGCCGCGCTGCATCTGCGACTGGCCGACACGCTGGAACATCTCGGGGACCCGGCCGCCGCCCGACTGCACCGCGGGGCCGCCGAGCGCATGCTGGGTGAAGAGCCCCTGGACGGGGAGCCCGAACTGGAAGAAACCCCAGTAGAGGGGTAGGGCCTGCGAAATCCGTAGTGCATCAGCTGAAGATTGATGCAATGAAAGGCTAGACAGCGGGAACGCCTTCATTAGACTGGTTCTGCCGCACCTTCTCCTGCGGTGTCTCCCAGTGTGCCCCGCATGCCTGGGTATGTCTTGTAATGCCCCCATACCCTCTGATCCAAGGACCGTGATCGACGTGAAGGTCGGCATCCCCCGCGAGGTCAAGAACAACGAGTTCCGGGTGGCCATCACCCCCGCCGGCGTGCACGAGCTGGTGCGCTACGGCCACGAGGTCGTCATCGAGCGCGGTGCCGGTCTCGGCTCCTCGATCCCGGACGACGAGTACGTGTCGGCGGGCGCCCGGATCCTGGACACCGCCGACGAGGTCTGGGCCACCGCCGACCTGCTGCTGAAGGTCAAGGAGCCGATCGCCGAGGAGTACCACCGTCTCCGCAAGGACCAGACGCTCTTCACCTACCTGCACCTGGCCGCGTCCAAGGAGTGCACGGACGCCCTGATCGAGTCCGGCACCACCGCCATCGCCTACGAGACGGTCGAGCTGCCCTCCCGCGCCCTGCCGCTGCTCGCCCCGATGTCCGAGGTCGCGGGCCGGCTGGCCCCGCAGGTCGGCGCCTACCACCTGATGCGCTCGGCCGGCGGCCGCGGTGTGCTGCCCGGCGGTGTCCCCGGCACCCAGCCCGCGAAGGCGGTCGTCATCGGCGGCGGTGTCTCCGGCTGGAACGCCACCCAGATCGCCGTCGGCATGGGCTTCCACGTCACGCTGCTCGACAAGGACATCAACAAGCTGCGCGAGGCCGACAAGGTCTTCGGCACCAAGGTGCGCGCCATCATGTCCAACGCCTTCGAGCTGGAGAAGGCCGTCCTCGACGCCGACCTCGTCATCGGCGCGGTGCTCATCCCGGGCGCCAAGGCCCCGAAGCTGGTCACCAACGAGCTGGTCTCGCGCATGAAGCCGGGAAGTGTTCTTGTCGACATCGCGATCGACCAGGGTGGCTGCTTCGAGGACTCGCACCCCACCACGCACGCCGAGCCGACCTTCAAGGTGCACGAGTCGGTCTTCTACTGCGTCGCCAACATGCCCGGCGCGGTTCCCAACACCTCGACGTACGCGCTGACCAACGCCACGCTCCCGTACATCGTCTCGCTGGCCAACAACGGCTGGGTCGAGGCGCTGCGCCGCGACCCCGCGCTGGCCAAGGGCCTCAACACCCATGACGGCAAGGTCGTTTACCGCGAGGTCGCGGAGGCGCACGGCCTGGAGCACGTGGAGCTGGACTCCCTGCTCGGCTGACCGTCCGACCTCGGCGAACGGTTAAGTCACCTTTTCGTAAAGGCGATTCGTCAACATCGGGTCGTCAACGTCGCCCACCCGGCCGGACCTTGCCCGCAAGGTCCGGCCGGATGTGTGTATGGTCACTTTGCGCAGCTCGGTCAACTCGCCTCGAACGTAGGCCTTCGACCGATTCGCACACCGGTGAAACCTACCGTGCGACGGCCGTACGCCCTTGACAGAGGGATGTTTCATTGCCGACACATCGTGCCGGGTCCGGTGGATTGTGTTGCTGCGGACGCCCGACACGCCATAGAGTCGCCGACTGTCGGCATGGTGCCACGCTGACCTTGTCTAGAAGTTTCCTGGTCACCAAGGAGGTAAGACGACTTGTGAATGAGTCGACATTTTCTCCCGGGGGTGGTCAACCAGGAAGCCCTGCGCGGGGCCAGGCTCCCGCGGGGTTCGAGGCTGTCGGCTCCGTCGCGGTGCGCACCTTCGCAGCCCACCAGAGTCACCAGCAGACCGGCGTGACTCTGTCAGCACACCAGAGCATGGATGGCCATCACGTGAACGCCATGGCCGGCGACGGAAGTGGCGCGCCCCACAACCACTTCGCCGACTACGACGAACTGCCCGACGGGCACTTCTACGACCCCGACGCGGAGTACGAGCCGGACCCCGAGTACGCGGCCACGCTCGCGCCCGACGCGGCACGCCAGCGTCGTGAGCGCATCGGCCCGACCGGACGGCCGCTGCCGTACTTCCCGATCCCGGGCCCGCTGACCGATCACGGACCCGCGAAGATCATCGCGATGTGCAACCAGAAGGGCGGCGTCGGCAAGACGACGTCGACCATCAACCTGGGTGCCGCGCTGGCGGAGTACGGACGCCGGGTTCTCCTCGTGGACTTCGACCCGCAGGGCGCGCTGTCGGTCGGACTCGGTGTCAACCCGATGGAGCTCGACCTCACCGTCTACAACCTGCTCATGGAGCGGGGCATGTCGGCCGACGAGGTCCTGCTGAAGACCGCGGTCCCCAACATGGACCTGCTGCCCAGCAACATCGACCTGTCGGCGGCCGAGGTCCAGCTGGTCTCCGAGGTCGCGCGCGAGTCGACGCTGCAGCGTGCCCTCAAGCCGCTGATGGCGGACTACGACTACATCGTCATCGACTGCCAGCCCTCGCTCGGCCTGCTCACGGTCAACGCCCTGACGGCCGCGCACAAGGTGATCGTGCCCCTGGAGTGCGAGTTCTTCGCGCTGCGCGGTGTCGCGCTGCTGACGGAGACCATCGAGAAGGTCCAGGAGCGGCTCAACCCGGAGCTGGAGCTCGACGGCATCCTCGCCACGATGTACGACTCGCGCACGGTGCACAGCCGTGAGGTGCTGGCGCGTGTCGTCGAGGCGTTCGACGACCACGTCTACCACACGGTCATCGGGCGCACGGTGCGCTTCCCGGAGACCACGGTCGCCGGTGAGCCGATCACCACGTACGCCTCCAACTCCGTCGGTGCCGCCGCCTACCGCCAGCTCGCCAGGGAGGTGCTCGCCCGGTGTCACGCCGAGTGAGTCTGCCGGGGGCCGACGAACTGTTCCGTACGACAGGGGGGATGGCGCTCCAGGCGTCCACTCCCCGGCGAGGGGCCAACGGCGAGGCCCGGGTGCCCGCACCGGCGGGGGAGAGCGACGGCGCCGCGGCGGAGGACGCGCCGCAGTCCGTGCCCGCGCAGGGCGGGGACGGCGAGGGAGCGGAACATGTCGCGGCGGACGCCGAACCGGCGGAGACCGCGGAGTCCCGCAGCCGCGCCGCCGCCCGGCGGCAGGCTCCGCAGGAGGACGCCCCGGCGGCACCGCGCAAGCGCGGCCGGGCCGCGGCCCGGCGGCCCAGCGGACGTGAGCGGCACGACGAGAAGATCACCGTGTACGTGTCCGCCGAGGAACTGATGGACCTGGAGCACGCCCGACTGGTGCTCCGCGGCGAGCACGGGCTCGCCGTCGACCGCGGGCGGATCGTCCGGGAAGCGGTGGCCGTGGTCCTCGCCGACCTGGAGACCCGCGGAGACGCCAGCATCCTCGTACGCCGCCTGCGCGGACGGTAGCGGTAGCCTGCGGGGGCTATGACCTCGAACCGACCGCCCCCACCCCCGCCCGCCCCGCCCCGTCCCGGGGCCCGCAGGCGTGC
>NZ_FLSP01000103.1 GCF_900091315.1 Streptomyces sp. DI166 | reverse complement strand
GCGCGCGGTGCGCCCGACGGTCGCCGCGAGCTTCCGGAGCCGGCGCCAGTCCAGGGCCGGGTCGCGGCGGGCGAGCCCGGGGCGGTGGCGCGGAACCCGGACCCGCAGGGCGCCCGGCTCGATACGGCAGCGGACCGGGGAGGGGAGCACGAGCCCTTCGCCGTCCAGACCCACCTCGACCTCCGGCCCGTCGGACTCGACCACGACCTCGCGCGCGGTGAGCACGGTGAGCCCGGCCGGGGCCGGGTCGAGTACCAGCGCGGCGGCCTCGGCCGCGTTCTCCACCCGGACCCCGAGCATGCCGAGCATGCCGGTGTCGAGCCGGTCGCGGCGGCCGAAGCCGAAGGGGTCGCCGGTCCGGTAGGGGTTGTTGCTCACCAGCACGGCCTGCGGGGCGTCGAGGGTCGTGTCGCCCGCGCGGGCGGTCAGCCGCGGCCCCTGCTTCCCGGTCAGCAGGTCGGGCAGCAGCTCCAGGCTGGTGCCGAGCTTGTCCGCGCGGTACGACGGGCTCTGCACGATCGCCGCGTACGCGCCGAAGGAGGCGTTGTTCACGAACGGCCGGTCGTTGGCGAAGCCAAGGTCGACGCGCAGCTCCACGCCGTCGGTCAGCGCGTCCAGGCAGGTGGTGGGGTCGTCGCGGTCCAGGCCGAGGTCGAGGGCGAAGTGGTTGCGGGTACCGGCGGTGACGACCAGGAACGGGATGTCGTGCTCGGCGGCGACGGCCGCGACCAGCGCCTGGGTGCCGTCGCCGCCCGCGACCCCGAGCAGGTCGGCGCCCGCGGCCACGGCGCCACGGGCCAGCTCGGTGACGTCCTGCTGCTTCTCCGGGTCGAGGACCACCACCCGGGCGCCGAGCCGCTCGGCCCGCTCCTTCAGCCCGAACCGGCCGACCTTGCCGCCGCCGGAGCGCGGGTTCATGATCAGGAACGGTCGCGCGGGCGGCGGGCACCGGCGCTCCCGCACCCGGTGCGTCCCGGTGCCGCGCAGGGCGTACCGGCCCAACCAGACGGCCAGGGCCCACAGCGCGACCGCCACGGGCAGCGCCCAGAACAGGGTCACCGCGAACAGGGCGACCACGCACGCCGGAACGGTCAGCACGACCAGCGCCGCCACCCCTCGCAGCGGGCCCCTCAGGGTCAGCGTCCACCACACGGCGGCCACCGTGACGACCACGCCGAAGGCGCCGCCCACGAGCATCAGCACACCGCCGACACCGCCGTAGGCCAACGGCACGAGCAACGCGAGCCCGGCCGCCGCCAGCGACCCCCTGGCGGCCCATCGCTGCACGCGGTAGCTGCGCCCGCTCACGTCGTCGATCACTTGGCCATCGTAGGGGCGATCGAGCCGTGTGACACCGGCGCCGAGGGCGGCCGGCAGCCGCCGTGGATCAGCGGCCCAGGAGGCGGCGCTTCGCCTCCGCGAGCGTGCGGCCCCGGTACAGCACCCGGAACCGGTTCTCCTCCAGCACGACCGTGACCGTCTTTCCCGCGTAGTGCGCGCCGACGGCGACGGTCTGCAGGTCCACCCGGATACGGCCGGTGGGGCCGACCCTGCGGGACACATGGACCTGGCCCCGCGGGAGCCGGACGGACCCTGCGGGGGCGGGACGGGCCTTGGGCGGGCGTGGGTGGTCCGGGTCCGCGGGGACGTGGGCCGGGTGGCGGCGTGGGGCCGCCGCGATGGGGCGGCCTTCGAACAGGACCCGGAACCAGTCCTCCTCCAGCAGCACCGTGACCCGCTCGCCGATGTAGCGCATGCCCACGTCGATCGTCTGGTAGTCGACCTGGATCCGGCCGTTGTGGTGGACCTTGCGGGTCACGCACAGTTCGTCGGCGAGGTCGGGCGGCTCGTCGGGGGACGGGGACGGCGCCGGGGGCGGGGTGGGCTCGGGGCGGGGAGTCTCCTTCGGCTTTGGCGCGGGCGCGGGCGCGGGCGCGTGGGTGTGAGTGTGGCGCAGGGTGCGTTCGCGCAGCTTGCTCATGGCCATGGATTCGATCTGGCGGATGCGTTCCCTGGTGACCCCGATGTCCTGGCCTATCGCGTCCAGGGTCAGCTGGGGGCCGCCGTCGAGGCCGTAGCGCAGGGTCATCACCCGGTGTTCGCGCTCGCTGAGGCAGTCGAGGATCTTGTGGACCTGCTCCGGGGACAGGTCCTTGTAGTAGGCGTCGGGCTCGGGCCGGTGCGGGCCGTCATCGCTGCGGTCGGCCTCCTCGTGCAGGGCGTCGTCGCCTATCGCCTCGGTCAGTTCCTCGAACGGGACGATCCTGCGCACCCGCGACAGCAGTTTGTGCGCCTCCTCGACCGTCGTTCCCGCGCGGGCCGCGACCGTGGGCAGGTCGTCGTGGGGCGAGTCGAGGTTCAGGTCCGTGGCGGCCCGGTGGAGCGCGGTCAGGGTGTCATGGGCGTGCACCGGGATCCGGACCGTGCGGCTCTGGTCGGCGATCGCGCGGAGGATCGTCTGCCGGATCCACTGGACCGCGTACGTCGAGAACTTGAACCCCCTCTCGTGGTCGAACTTCTCGATCGCGTGCAGCAGTCCGAGGTTGCCCTCCTGGATCAGGTCCATGAGGTCGAGCCCGCGTCCGGTGTAGCGCTTGGCGATGCTCACCACCAGGCGGAGGTTGCCGTGGGCGAACCCCGTCCGGGCCTGCTCGCCGAGGCGGACGAGCCGTTCGAGCTCGACGCGCAGCTTCGGGGCGAGCCTCGCTCCCGGCTCCTCCAGCTTTTCGCGGGCCAGGAGACCCGCCTCTATGGCCTTGGCCAGCTCCGTTTCCTGCCGGTGGGAGAGGAGGGGGTACTTGCCGATGGCCTTGGTGTAGGTCTTGAGGGGGTCGTGGACCGCCTGGTGGGTCGGGGACTCGTCGGGGTCCTCGGGGTCTACGGAGTTCTCACGGCTCGGGCTCTTCGGCTTGGGAGCCGCGGCCTTCGGTGCCGGGGGCGGCGGCGCGGCCGGGGCCGGTGCCTGCTCCGGGCACAGCGTGCGGAGCGTCAGTGCCGTCAGGTCCAGGCGGGCGTCCGGCGGCAGCTCGATGGTGAAGCGCGGGCCCGGCTGGGTGGGGATGGCGGGGAGCGGATCGGCGACGGGGGCCTCTTCCGGAGCGGCGGGTGGCTCCTCCGGTGCGGCCGGCTCCTCCTCCGGTACGCCGAACATCGCCCGCACATTGGCGGGCAGCGTGACGCCCTCCCGGGCCACCCGTCTCAGCGCCTCGGCGAGCAGCGAGCGGTCGACGCCGATCACCAACTGCCGTACCGCCAACGGGGTCAGGGTCCGCTGCGGTCCCGCCGCCGCCAGCAGACGCGCGTGCAGCGCGGCCGGCGATCCCGCGTCGACCTCCGTCGTCATGACCTGCCCCCCGAGTCCGAACAGCGGTGCCACCTGCGGATTCCCTGTGGAACCTGCGTGAAGGAATGGTAGAACGGTAAACATCAGCCGGTCCGTGCGGCAAGGACGCGTGGGCCGGGCGGGGAGGGGAAACATGCTGGTGGATCCGGCGCGGCTGCTCGACGACTGTGAGCGGGCGTGGCGTGAGGCGGGGGAGCCGTCGCCCGGTGCCGGGCCGGAGTCCGTGGTGCGGCGGACCGCCCTGGTGCTGGAGGCGCTGGTGGCCCACGCGCTGCTCGCCGCCCGCTCGGACGTGCCCCCGGACACCGTGTTCGCGCGCTGGCCGGCCTGCACGGTGCACGCCGTGGCCCTCGGCGGGCCCGTCGGTCTGGCGCGCTCGCTGTCCGAGGCGCGGGCGCGGGTCGTCGCCGCCCGGCCCGATCTGGACGGTCCCGCCACGGACCTGCCGGTCGCCGGTGCCCGCTGGATCGCGGCGGCCGAGGAGTCGGCCCGGGCCCTGGGCTGGAGCTGGCGTCCGACGGCTGCCCCGGTCACCCGCGACCCCGCGACCCCGACGGCGATCGCCCCGCCCGAACTCCGCCTCGGCCCCGGCGCCGGCAGTGTGCTGCTGACCCTGCCCGGCGGCCCGGACGCGAACTGGCGCCTGGCCGCCGACGGCGAGTCGGTCACCGCCGCCCCGCCGCACTGGGTGCTGCCCGGCCCCGTCCGCCGGGTCGAGGCCACCGACCCGGCCGGAACCACGCATGCCGCGACCGTCGTCGACCCGCACACGGTCCTGCTGGCGTTCGCCGCCGACGGCCACCGCGTCCCGCCCGACGAGCCGCTGCCCGCCGCCGAACTCCACCTGCTGCACGTGGGCGCCCTGGAGACCGAGGGCGGCCGGGCGGCGGCCGTCGAACTGCCCACGCCGTACGGCTGGAGCGGCTGGACCCTGAGCAAGGTGTCCTTGGCCGGTGTGACACGTGTCCGTGCCTCCGGGGCGGCGCCCGGCCGGTGGCTGGACGTGGCCGTGGGACGGTCGTTCGGCTGGGAGGGCGGCGCGACGCTGCCCTGGATCACCGGTGACGACGGAGCGCCGGTGTGGCAGCGGCGGCCCGCGCTGCGGCTCCGCCGCCGGCCGGGGGAGCAGGAGGCGCGGGACTGGCAGGTCGAGGTGCGCCGTGTTGGCCGCCCCGGGGAACTGGCCCGCCTCACCGGGGCGCCCGGGGCCCTGGTCGACCCCTGGCAGCACATACCCGGGCCGCTGGTGGGGCCGTACGAGGTCCTCGTCCACCGGCCCGGGCGGCAGCGCGGCATGCGCAGACTAACCGCCTTCCTCGCCGAGGGTGTCGAGGCCGTGCCCTCCGCCGAGTGGCGGCTGCTCGCCCCGAACGGCGGACTCGCCACCGCCAGGCTCGACCTGCGGGCCCAACGGCCGGTCACCGTCTCCGAGAGCGCGGTGCGGTTCGCCGCCCACGAGATCTCCCGGGACCTGGTCCTGCGGGACGGGATCGACGCGTTCCGGGTACGGGCGTTCGTCCCGCACTCCGAAGTGCGCCTGGAACTCGACGGGCGGCCCCTCACCTGGTCCGTGCGGCCCCTCGACATCGATGCCACCGACCTGGCCCGGGACAGCGCCCTGACCGTGCGCCTGCCCGAGCAGGCGGTGGCGGTCACCCCGGAACTGGCCCTCGTCGTCGAGGGCGCGACCCTGCACACCCTGCGGCCCGAACGCCGCACCCGGGCCCGCAAGGGCGACCTGCGCTACGCCCTCGCCCCGCTGACGGACACCGTCCGTGACTGCGCCAAGGCCGAACTGCGGCTGCTGGTCGCCGGGCAGAGCGTGCACGTCGCCACCGTCCGCACCCAGCCCATCGCGGAGTCCGTCACCCCGGACGGCACCGGACTGCTCCTGCGCGGACTGCGCCACCCCGGCGAACTCACCGCCCGCGTCCACTCCGTCCTCGCTCCCTGGCGCACGCCGCTGTCCGTACCGGTTGACGACGACGGCCGTATCCCGCTGCCCGCCGCCTGGCGGTCGGCCGGGCCGCTCGTCGTCACCCTGCGCGCGGGAACACCCCCGGCCGGTCCCGCGCCCGTCTGGCCGCGTCTGCGCGACCGGGACACCCTGGTGCTGCGGCGCTCCCCGTGGACCGCCGAGGTGGTCGAGGACACCGCCGCCACCAGGACCACGCAGTACCTGGCAGGTCACGGCACACTGCCCCGGGGCGCCGACGCCGTGCCCTACCAGTGGATCGTCGCCGCCCGCGGACGGGACCTGCAGTCCTGCGGCGCGAAGGAGACCGCACCCGCCGAATGCCTAGCCGCCCTGGGCGAGGCGGGCGCCGACGCGCTGCTCGGCGCCGCCGAGAGCGCCCTGCGCTCCGGGGAACTGGCCGCCGCCCTCGTGGGCAGCGGGCTGGCCGCCCTGCGCGTCCGCGAGGTGGCCGACCCCGTCGCCGTACGGCCCGTCTGGCGGCGCGCGCCGATGTGCGCGCTGCTCCTCACCGCGCCACTGATGCCGTACCTGTCCGGCGATCCGGCGTACGACGTCGACGAGTTGTACCCGGAGGAGACCGAACTGCTCGGCGAGGTCGGACAGTTCCTCGGCGAGACCGGTACGGCGCTGCTCACCGGGCACGCGGACCCGAGCCGTACCGTCGGCCGGTTCGACGCCCACGCCCGGGCGCTGCACGAACTCCCCGAGATCCAGCAGCGGGCCGTGTGGCGCACCGCCCGGGTGGTACCGCGCGGCCTGCTCGACACCGACACCCGGGCGGAGGCCGCCTGGCAGGCGTTCGGTGAGCGGCGCACCCTTCAGTACTTCGCCGAGCGCGAGGAGTTCGGGGAGTGGATGGACGCGGTCGAGCTCTTCCTCGACGACGGACACCCCGCTCTGGCAGGGGCGTTCGGTGACCGCGGGCCCGGCCCGCTGCACGGGCGGGAGGAGAGCTGGATGCGCGTACCGCAGTTCTCCCTCGGGTGCGCGCTGATCGCCCGGCTCGCGGCGGCGGGTGACGCGCGGGCCGCCAAACTGGAGCGTGGGCTGCGGCCGTTGTGGACCTCCGTCGCCGCCCACGCCCCCGACCTCACGGCCGTGGACCTCGCCCTCGCGGAATGCCTGGTCACCGCCGAGGCCGTACAGGCCACCGGCTGAGCCGCCGACTTCCCCTTCAGACAGCCGTCCCGCCCAGGAGCCAGTCCGTTGCACAGCCTCGACCCGCTCGCCACGTCCCTGCTGATCAGCGACACCTACCGCCGCTATCTGCGCTCCCTGCTGCCGCTGCGCGAACCCCGGCTGGCCGAGGCCCTCGCCCAGGCCGTCGACACGAGCCCCCTGCTCACCAAGGGCCCCCTGCTGGAGGCCACCCCCGCCTACGCGCAGGGCGCCACCCTCGACGAACTGATCGCGGAGGGCGTCCTGGACCCGGCGTTCCGGGCGCTGACCGGTCCGGCGCTGCCCGCTGACCGGCCGCTGTACCGGCACCAGGAGCAGGCCCTGCGCAAGGCCGTGGCGGGACGGAACCTGGTCGTCGCCACCGGCACCGGCTCCGGCAAGACGGAGAGCTTCCTGCTGCCCGTCCTCAACGCCCTGGCCGCCGAGCACGCCCGCGGCACGCTCGGCCCCGGCGTCCGGGCCCTGCTGCTCTACCCGATGAACGCGCTCGCCAACGACCAGATGAAGCGTCTGCGCCGACTGCTCGCCGCCGCCCCGCACCTCACCTTCGGCCGCTACACCGGCGACACCCACGACGACCCGCGGCGCGCCGCCGACACCTTCGAGCAGCTCAACCCCGGTGAACCGCGGCTGCCCAACGAGCTGCTCAGCCGCCGCGAGATGCGGGCCACGCCCCCGCACATCCTGCTCACCAACTACGCCATGCTGGAGTACCTGCTGCTGCGGCCCCAGGACATGGACCTCTTCGAAGGGGAGCACGCGGGCGGCTGGCGGTACATCGTCGTCGACGAGGCGCACGTCTACGACGGCGCGCGCGGCGCCGAACTGGCCATGCTGCTGCGCCGGTTGAAGGACAGAGTCGGCAAGGGGCGTGCCGTACAGGCGATCGCCACCAGTGCCACCGTCGGCGCCGAGGAGAACCCGGCCGCCGTCACCGCCTTCGCGCAGGCCCTCTTCGACGTGCCCTTCCACTGGGACGCCGACGACCCCGCCGAGCAGGACCTCGTCACCGCCACCCGGGTGGCCGCCCCCGAGGGCCCGCACTGGGGTCCGCTGCCGACCGATCGGTACCTGAGGCTGGTCACCGAGGTCGATCCCGGCCCCGGGCTCGTGGCCGCGGCGCGCGAGCACGGGCTGCCCGACGGCGTCACCCCCGCCGCCGCCCTCGCCACCGAGGCCGGAACCGCCGCACTGCGCCGGGCACTCGCCGAAGGACCCCGGCCCGTCCACGAGATCGCCGAGTCCGTCTTCCCCGGCGACCCGGCGGGACCGGACGCCGTCGCCGCGCTCATCCAGCTCGCCAGCCGGGTCACCGACACCGACGGCGCGCCCGTGCTCTCCGCCCGCTACCACGTGTTCGCGCGCGCCACCGAGGGCGCCTTCACCTGCCTCGACCCGGCCGGACCCCACCTGGACCTGGCCCGCCACGAGAGCTGCGCCACCTGCGCGCGCCCCTCCTTCGAGCTGGGCGCCTGCCGCCGCTGCGGTGCCGTCCATCTGCACGGCACCCTCGACGGGGCGGGCGGACGCCCCCGGCTCGCCCACCGCAAGTCCCCCGACAAGCCGCACACCTGGCTGCTCCTGGACGGCGGCGACCTCGGCGCGGGCGTCGACGAGGACGACGAGACCCTCGGCGAGAGCACCAAGGGAGGACTCAGCGAACGCAGACTGTGCACCCGGTGCGCCGCCGTGCACCCCGCCGGCACGCCCGTCTGCACCGCCGACGGCTGCCAGGGGTCCGAACTGCGCCGCGTCCACCAGCTCGACACCCGCGACGGCACCCCCGCGTCCTGCCTGTCCTGCGGGGCCCGCGGCCACGGCATGATCCGGCTCTTCGAGACCGGCAACGAGGCCGCCGCCTCGGTCCTCGGCACCGCCCTCTACCAGGCGCTGCCCCCCGCCACCGAGGGCCCCGCCGCCGCACTGCCCGGCAAGGGCCGCAAGCTCCTCTTCTTCAGCGACAGCCGACAGGCCGCCGCCTACTTCGCGCCCTACCTGGAGGACTCCTACACCCGCATCCAGCACCGGCGGCTGATGACCCAGGCCGCGCTGAAGGGCTGCCCCGACCCCGAGGAGCCGCTGCACATCGACGACCTCGTCGCCCACACCGTCCGCGCCGCCGACCGCGCCGGGGTCTTCCGCCGCAACGACTCCCGCCAGGCCAAGCAGCGCGAGGTCGCCCTGTGGGTCATGCAGGAGGTCCTCAGCATCGACGACCGCCAGTCACTGGAGGGCCTCGGCCTGCTCCGCGTCGACCTCGACCGCGAACCCTTCTGGCAGCCGCCCGCCGCCCTGACCTCGCTCGGCCTGACCGAGGACGAGTCCTGGCGGCTCCTCCAGGAACTGCTGCGCACCGTCCGCAACCAGGGCGCGCTCACCATGCCCGAGGACGTCGACGCCGGTGACGAGGCGTTCGCGCCGCGCCGCGGGCCGGTCTGGGTCCGCTCGCAGGGCTCCGACGCCGACCGGAAGGTCATCAGCTGGCTGCCCAGCGCCGCGAGCGTGTCCAACCGCCGCGTCGACTACCTGGAACGGGTCCTCGACGCCCTCGGCCACCGCGGCGACCGCCGGGCCACCGCCCTGGAGACCCTGCGCCGCCTGTGGACCGACCTGACCACCGGTCACCTCGCCGAGTGGCTGCCGGGCGAGAACCAGCCCGGCATCGGCGCCGTACGCCGCCTCGACCACGCCTGGCTGCGGCTGCGGCCCGTCACCGCCGACACCGAACCGGTGCACGTCTGCGACCGCTGCCGCCGCGTCGTCGCCGTGTCCGTGCGCGGGGTGTGCCCCACCCTGCGCTGCACCGGCCGTCTTGAGGAGTACAAGCCGAGCACCGAGTCCGACAGCCACCTGCGCCGTCTCTACCTCACCTTCGACCCCGTACCGCTGAAGGCCCAGGAGCACACCGCGCAGTGGACGGGCGAGAAGGCCGCGGAGGTCCAGGGCGAGTTCGTGCGCGGGCAGGTCAACGCCCTGTCCTGTTCCACCACGTTCGAACTCGGCGTCGACGTCGGCGAGCTCCAGGCCGTGGTGCTGCGCAACATGCCGCCCTCCACCGCCAACTACGTGCAGCGCGCCGGACGCGCGGGCCGTCGCGCCGACTCCGCTGCCCTCGTCCTCACCTACGCCCAGCGCCGCCCCCACGACCTGGCCCGGTTCGCCGAACCCCAGCGGATGATCGCCGGGGAGGTCCGGGCCCCGATCGTCCCCGTCGACAACGTCCGCATCGACCGCCGCCACGCCCACTCCATAGCCCTCGCCGCCTTCTTCCGCGCCATGAAGGAGGAGCGGAGCCGCATCTGGCGTACGGCGGGGGAGTTCTTCCTGCCCGACGACACCACCGGGGAGATCGCCGCGCACACCGTGCGGGACTGGCTCACCCCGGTCCCCGGGAGCGTCACCGCCTCCGTGCGCCGGGTGCTGCCCCCGAGCGTCCAGGACGAGATCGGGGTGGACTCCGACGCCTGGGTCGGTGAACTCGACCGGCTGCTGCGGGCCGCGCAGCAGATCCTCCACCAGGACGTCACCTCCTACCGCGAACGCCGCGACCAGGCCGCCGCCGCCCGCAAGTACCGGCTGGCGGAGATGTACCAGAAGGTCATCCACACCCTCACCAAGCGCGACCTGCTCGGCGTCCTCGCCAACCGCAACGTCCTGCCCAAGTACGGCTTCCCCGTCGACACCGTCGAACTGCGCCTGCCGCAGGACGGCGGCGCCGTCGCCGGCCAACTGGAACTCACCCGGGACCTCAGCGCCGCCGTCCACGAGTACGCGCCCGGCGCCGAGATCGTGGCCGGCGGCCGGCTGTGGTCCTCGGCGGGTGTCTACCGGCTGCCCGACCGGGAACTGGTCAGCCGCTACTACACGGTGTGCGGCGCCTGCGGCCGGTACGCGGAGGCCACCGAGCCGGTCGACCCCGCCTGCACCGCCTGCGGCACGGTGTCCACGGCGGCGCCCCGCCGCTACGTCGAGCCGGTCTACGGCTTCGTCGCCGCCCGCGGACCCCAGCGCCGCCCGGGGCAGACCCCGCCGCGCCGGTCCTGGTACGGCGACGTCCACATGTCCACCGACACCGCCGATGTGACGGACGGGGTGACCGTGTTCCCCTCCGGGCACACCACGGCCTGGTCGGCGGGGGCGCGCGGCGAGATGGTCGTCGTCTCGGAGGGACCCGCCGGGGCGGGCTACGAGATCTGCGACTGGTGCGGCTGGGGCCGCCCCCACGCCCGCGCCGCGGGCCGTCGCGGGGGCCATCCGCACCTGCTGAAGGACACCCCGTGCACCGGCCCGCTGCGGGTGGTCTCGCTCGCCCACCGCTACCAGACCGACTTCCTCCAGATCCACCTCGACCCGCTCACCGCCCTGTCCGCACCCCCGCAGCAGCTCCGCTCCGGCCTCTACGCCCTGCTGGAGGGCGCGGCCACCCACCTGGAGATCAGCCGCGACGACATCGACGGCACCGTCCACACGGGCACCGACGGAATGCCGTCCCTGCTGCTCTTCGACACCACTCCGGGCGGCGCGGGCAATGTGATCCGCGTCGGCGACCGGCTGGCCGAGGTGGTCGACGCGGCACTGTCCCGGGTCGGTGGCTGCGAGTGCGGGCCGGAGAGCAGTTGCTACGCCTGTCTGCGGACCTTCCGCAACGAGCGGTTCCACGAGCTGCTGAGCCGTCAGGAGGCGGTGGCGTTGCTGGGGGCGCTGGCGGGCGGGGTGTGACTCGGGCGCGCCGTTGTCGGTTCAGCGCTCAGGGTGCGCAGGAGGGCGCGGGCAACCTCGTCGTTCTGGCGGAACGCCGGTGCGTCGGTGCGCGGGCGGGCGAAGGCGGCGATCGACCGGCTGTTGGTGGGGGCGCCCAGGGCGATCCGGCGCGGGTGGGGGCCGCCACCCAGGGACGGGTCGAGGAGGTGGGCGTCCGAGGGGGAGACCGCCAGCAGGCCCGAACGGTGAGTACGGGTGGCATCGGTGATGACCTCCTCCACGAGGGCGCCCTCCCGGTGCAGGGCGCGCAGGAGGGGGTCCTCGGTGCGCTCCAGGGAAGGGCCGGGCAGATAGGCCTCGATCAGGGCGGTGGCGTGGACCGTGTGGCCGGGGACGGTCGGGCTCGTCGCGGTGAAGGTGCCGGTGGTCTCGTCGGTGCCGATATGGACGCCCGCTCCCAGGAACCGGACCACCCCCGCCCGGGACAGTGCCAGTAGCTGCCGCAGCCGGAAGCCGGGCGGCCCGGAGGCGAGGAAGCTGAAGAAGCCGTGCCACCAGCCGTCGAGGTCGTCCACCACCGAACGGGCGGTGAGCCGACCGGAGTTGACCAGGCCGGGCAGGTGTCCGTAGACGGAGAGCAGGGCGAGGAACGCTCCGAGGTCGGCGCTGAACTCCGGGTCCTCGCGACGGCTCACGTCCTCGGTGATGCGGTGGCGCAGATGCTCCTGGAAGGCGTCCGGGGTGGCGAAGGCCAGGCCGTCCAGCGGGCGGTCCAGGGCCTCGAAGTCGAGCCGGTCGGCGGGGTCGGGGACGGCGCGTGCGACGAGAGCCGTCAACTCGTCGGCGTACCAGTCGAGTCGGTCGTACGCGGCGCGGAACTCCGGCCAGGGCAGTGCCGTGCGCTCGGGGTGGGCGTGGAAGAGCTCGTGGTAGTGGCCGTAGCCGATCTCCTTGGCCATCAGCGGCCACACGTCGCGCCGCAGGTCCAGCGGTCGGTCCTCGGCCAGCAGCCGGTCGACCGCCTCGGGGCCGAAGTGGCGGGGCAGGTCGGGCCGGGGGCCCTGGAGGCGGTAGCGGGTCTTGGAGTGGTAGGGCACTCCGCGCCGCGAACCGACGTACAGGACGGGCTCGTTGCCGGACGGCAGATAGGTGAGGCCGCCGTCGTCCTCGGTGCGGAAGGCGCCGCCGCGGCCCTCGGTGAGCAGGGACATCAGGTCGATGAAGGCGAGCCCGAAGCCGCGCAGGATCACGTGCTCGCCGGGTTCGAGCGGGGAGAGGTCGGCGTCGGCGGAGAACTCCGGCGGCAGGTGGAAGCGGCCGTGCCGGCGGGCGAAGGCGGCGTGGTCGCGGTGCTCGGCGGCGGGCACGGCACCGAGGTGCCCCTGGGCGAGGACCACCAGATCGGCGGTGAGCGGATCGGCGCGGTCGGACAGGTGGACGTACTGCGGTCCGTCCGGGGTCCCGGTGACGGCGGTGGCGACGGCGGGGTGCCACTCGACCGTGACGGAGTCCGGCAGCTCGGTCAGCGCTCTGCGGAACACCCAGTCCAGGTAGGCGCTCTGGGCGCGCCGGGTGGGGAAGTCGGCCCCGTCCAGCGTGCGGAGTTCGGCGAGCACCTCGGGGTCGGCGGGTTCGGCGTACGGGGCGTGGCGCGGGCCCCGGCCGGAGAACTGCGCCGCCCACTCGGCGAGCGAGGGGCCGGGCCGTACCGGGCCCTCGATGGTGGAGGACTCGTCGGTGAACATGGTGACGTCCTCCGCCATGGAGTTCATCCGCAGCAGCCCGGACTGCTCGTCCCGCCAGATCCGCCCCGGACCTGGCGGGTGCGGATCCACCAGATGAATCCGCAACTGCCGTTCCCCGTCCCACAGTTCGGGCGCGTTGGCGGCGACGCGCTCCAGCAGGCCGGTGGCGCGCGGTCCCGCGCCCACGACCACCACAACGGCCTCGGACCCGGCGCTCACCGGCCACCGCCGATCGACGGCCGGGCGTCGGCGGCGGCCATCGCACTCAACCGCTGGCGTACGAGAGTCAGTTGGCCGCGCAGGCGTGGCATCGGCCCCGGCCGGCTCGGGAATTCGGGGACAGGTTCGGTGACTGGTTCGGTGACGGTGAGGGGCGTGACCATTGAGGGGCTCTCCGGGGGAGGGAAAACGCAGGCGTGGAAGACCGTCCGGAGGCACGTCACGGCCCAGAAACCTGTGCGCGTACGTGCCGCCGGACCCGGCGTCGTCACATCGCCGCGTCCCTCAACGCGGCCGGAGAGAACCACCGCGCCGTGCGGCAGCCCGTTCCGCCGTCGATGGTATGTGCCCATGGCATTCATCTGTCAACAGCGCCCGGCCGCACACCGGTCGGGACGGTCCGCCATCCGGGCGCCGCTTGACGGAGAGCGCGATGTCCTGCTCAATTGACGCCATGAACCCCCAGCCACGCCTGGTCTCGCGCGACCACATCGACTTCGGTCGGGTGTGGTCCGCCGCGTGTTGCGCCTGACGCGGCAGCGGGCCGTCTGACCGGCCCTTCCCTCCCTCGGTGACCCCGTCGCGGGCCGAGTTCTCCCTTTCACGCGCGCTGCCGCAGCCCTGCTTCGCCCGACGCCCGACGTCGTCACGCCCGCACTGACTGTTCCGCCCGACGGTTCCTCCGCGCATGCCCGCCGCGAGGCGACTCGGCCCTGCCCGTGTGCCGTTCCGCGAGTGGGGCACCACCGAGTCCGCTATCGAGACCTCGCGGATCAACCCGCCCGAACACACCTGAGGCCGAGCACCCGCACTCCCGCCCTCCAGGAAGGCACCCTCCCGTGTCCTCAACCTCCCTTTCCCCGCTGCACCTCGCCGTCGCCCTGGACGGCACCGGCTGGCACCCCGCCTCCTGGCGCGAACCGGTCTCCCGGCCCAAGGAACTGTTCACCGCCGCCTACTGGGCCGGCCTCGTCGCCGAGGCCGAGCGCGGACTGCTCGACTTCGTCACCATCGAGGACGGACTCGGCCCGCAGTCCTCCCACTTCCTCGACCCCGACGACCGCACCGACGAGGTGCGCGGCCGTCTCGACGCCGTCCTCATCGCCTCCCGTGTCGCCCCGCTCACCCGGAACATCGGCCTGGTGCCGACCGTCGTCGCCACCCACACCGAGCCCTTCCACATCTCCAAGGCCATCGCCACCCTCGACTACGTCAGCACCGGCCGCGCCGGAGTGCGCGTGCAGATCACCGCCCGCCCCAACGAGGCCGCCCACTTCGGCCGCCGCACCGTCCCGCGCATCAAGGCCTACGACAACCCCGCCGACCGGGAGACCATCGCCGGACTCTTCGACGAGGCCGCCGACTACGTCGAGGTGGTGCGCCGGCTGTGGGACAGCTGGGAGGACGACGCCGAGATCCGCGACGCCGCCACCGGCCGCTTCATCGACCGCGACAAGCTCCACTACATCGACTTCGAGGGCAAGTACTTCAGCGTCCGCGGCCCCTCCATCACGCCCCGCCCGCCGCAGGGCCAGCCGGTCGTCAGCGCCCTCGCCCACGACACCATCCCCTACCGGCTCGTCGGCCGCGCCGCCGACATCGGCTATGTCACCCCGCACGACGCCGACGAGGCCCGCGCCATCGTCGCCCGCGTCCGCACCGAGCAGAACGCGGCCGGACGGGTCGCCGAACCCCTCCATGTCTTCGCCGACCTGCTCGTCTACCTCGACGACGACCCAGAGGCCGCGGCCGAACGCCGGGACGGCCTCGACATCCTCGCGGGACGGCCGTACCTCAGCGACGCCCTCACCTTCACCGGCAGCCCTGCCCAACTCGCCGACCTGATCGAGGAGTTCCAGTCCGCCGGGATCAGCGGCTGCCGGCTGCGGCCCGCCGTCGTCGGCCACGACCTCCCGGCCATCACCCGCTCCCTGGTCCCCGAACTCCAGCGCCGGGGCGCCTTCCGCCGGTCCTACGAGGCCGACACCCTGCGCGGCCTGCTCGGCCTGGCCCGCCCCGCCAACCGCTACGCCGCCTGAGCCGGAAGGGACCGCCCCCGATGTCCAAGCCCCTGAAGCAGATCCACCTCGCCGCGCACTTCCCCGGCGTCAACAACACCACCGTCTGGAGCGACCCTGCGGCCGGCAGCCATATCGAGTTCAGCTCCTTCGCCCACTTCGCCCGCACCGCCGAACGCGCCAAGTTCGACTTCCTCTTCCTCGCCGAAGGGCTCCGGCTGCGCGAACAGGGCGGGAAAATATACGACTTGGACGTCGTCGGCCGCCCCGACACCTTCACCGTCCTCGCCGCCCTCGCCGCCGTCACCGAGCACCTGGGCCTGACCGGCACCATCAACTCCACCTTCAACGAGCCCTACGAGGTCGCCCGCCAGTTCGCCAGCCTGGACCACCTCTCCGGCGGGCGCGCCGCGTGGAACGTCGTCACCTCCTGGGACGCCTTCACCGGCGAGAACTTCCGGCGCGGCGGCTTCCTGCCGCAGGAGGAGCGTTACTCCCGCGCCAAGGAGTTCCTCGCCACCGCGCACGAACTCTTCGACTCCTGGCACGGTGACGAGATCCTCGCCGACCAGGACACCGGCCAGTTCCTGCGCGACGCCAAGGCCGGCGCCTTCGTCCACACCGGGCAGCACTTCGATATCCACGGCCGGTTCAACGTGCCGCGCTCCCCGCAGGGCCGCCCCGTCATCTTCCAGGCAGGCGACTCCGAGGAGGGCCGCGAGTTCGCCGCCTCCGAGGCCGACGCCATCTTCAGCCGCCACGCCACCCTCGAAGCGGGCCGCGCCTTCTACACCGACGTCAAGAGCCGCCTCACCAAGTACGGCCGCACCCCCGACCAGTTGCTGATCCTGCCCGCCGCCACCTTCACCCTCGCCGACACCGACGCCGAGGCGGAGGAACTGGCCAAGGAGGTACGCCGCCAGCAGGTCAGCGGAGCCACCGCGCTCAGGCACCTGGAGTTCGTGTGGAACCGGGACCTGTCCGGCTACGACCCGGACGGGCCGCTGCCCGACATCGACCCCGACGTCAGCGGCGACCACATCTCCCAGGGCCGCGCCCAGGTCCGTATGTACCGGGACCCGATCACCACCGCCCGCGAGTGGCGCGAACTGGCCGCCGCCAACAACTGGTCCATCCGCGACCTGGTCATCGAGACCGGCAACCGGCAGAACTTCATCGGCTCGGCCGAGACCATCGCCCGCACCGTCAACGAGTTCGTGCAGACCGACGCGAGCGACGGCTTCATCCTCGTCCCGCACATCACCCCGACCGGCCTCGACGCGTTCGCCGACCAGGTCGTCCCGATCCTCCAGGAAAAGGGCGTGTTCCGCACCGAGTACGAGGGGCCGACACTGCGCCACCACCTCGGCCTGGCCCACCCCGACGGCAGCACCCCCGGACCGAGGACCCCCGATGCGACCAGCGCTCATAGCGACACCGGGCGGAAGGACCGCCACTGAACCGTCCGACGGTGCGACCGCCGTCCTGCGGGCCGTCCTGCGCGGCGGCCCGCTGGCGCGCACCGCGATCATCAGGGAGACCGGACTCAGCGCCGCCGCCGTGTCCCGGCACACCGCCGAACTGCTCGCCATGGGACTGGTCTGGGAACCGCCCGAACCGTCCCGGCGGCCCCGACCGGGGCGCCCGCGCATCCCGCTGGACATCGAGACCTCCCACCACGTCGCGGCGGGCGTGCACATCGCCGTGCCCCGGCTGACCTTCTCCCTCACCGACCTGCGCGGCCGGGTCATCGCACAGGAACGCGTGCCCAGGCCGCCCCAGCACGGGGCGGTCCTGCACGACGTGGCCGCCCGGCTGCCCGGGTTCCTGCGGCGGCACGCCCACGGGCGCTCCGTGCTCGGCCTCGGCGTGGTCACCGGCGGCTGGGTCGACCCGGACGCCGGTGTCCTCGTGGAGAACTCCGCGCTCGGCTGGCGTGACATTCCGCTGCGGCGGACCTTGCAGCGGGTGGTCGGGCTGCCCGTCCATGTGGAGGGCCACGCGCGGGCGCTGGCCCAGGCGGAGCTGCTGTTCGGCGCGGTGCGCGGGGACAACCTGGTGCACCTGTTCGTCGGCAACGCCGTGGACGCCGCCATCGCCACCGGCGGTGTCGTCCTCCAGGGCCGCCGCCACGGCGCCGGAGGCATCGCCCACCTGCCCGTGCCGGGCTCCGCCGAGCCCTGTACCTGCGGTCGGAGCGGCTGTCTCCAGGCCACCGTCTCCGACCGTGCCGTCGCCCAACGCGCCGTCGCCGCCGGGATCATCGACCGGCCCGACTTCCAACTCCTCGTCCGTGTCGCGCGGGACGGCGACTCCCGCGCGCTGGAGCTGTGCCGCACCCGGCTCCGGCTCATCGCGCACGCGGTCCGGCCGCTGCTGGCCCTGATCAGCCCGGACTCCCTGGTGCTCACCGAGTCCGCCACCATCCATCTCCCGCGGCTCCTGGAGGAGTTGACGCGCGAGCTGGAGGAGGACGGTGAGCGGGTGCGCACCGGGTCCTTCGGTACGTACACGCTCGCGGTGGCCGCGACCGCTCCGGTGCTGTCCGCCGTGTACCGGGACCCGCTGGGACTGCGTACGGCGGGCAGCGCCGCCCGCTAGCCGGGGTTTCTTCCGCGCCGCCACAAAACATTGTCCGCGCCGGGCCACCGCGACAGACTTCTCCCATGGACGCACAGCAGAAGGCCACGATCCGGGCAGCCGCAGGCCGGCACCCCGTGAACGCCTTCCGTGCGCACCACTTCGCCGGACTGGGCTGTCGTACCCACTGACCGGCTCCCCGCCGACGCGCCCCCGCGCGTCCGCCCCGCGACGGTGACCACCGCGCACCTCTTCCTCTGAACGCACACCTGCGCACGTTCACCGACACACCGCACACCTGCACACGTTCACCGACACACCGCACACCTGCACGCGTTCACCGATGCACCGCTGCACCTGCGCGCCCTCGCCCGACAGGTCACTCCGGCGCGCCCTCCCACCCCCGCGGGCCAACCCCTGTGTCCGCCATGCCCGAAAGGACCCGCCCCATGAGCACGCTCTCCGTCCGCCGCGTCGCCGGACACATCGGTGCCGACATCGACGGCGTCGACCTCTCCCAGCCGCTGTCCACCGACACGGTCGAGGAGATCAAACAGTCCCTGCACCGCCACAAGGTGGTCTTCTTCCGCGGACAGCGCCTCGACCACGCCTCCCAGATCGCCTTCGCCCGCCACTTCGGCGAGCTGACCTACGCCCACCCGCACGACGACGCCCCGCCCCAGGACCACCCGGAGATCTTCACCATCGACCCGCGCCGCTTCGAGGAGCGGTACGGAAAGACCTTCCGGGACGAGTACCGCAAGCGCCAGTACAGCTACTTCGACGGCTGGCACACCGACGTCACCGCCGCCGTGAACCCGCCCGCCGCCTCCATCCTGCGCGCCGAGACCGTCCCGGAGTTCGGCGGCGACACCCAGTGGACCAACCTCGTCGCCGCGTACGAGGGGCTGTCCGCGCCGGTGCGCGCCTTCGTGGACACCCTGCGCGCCGAGCACCGCTACGGCGGCAGCCGTCCGGTCGGCGAGGACAGCGCGTACGCCCGCCGCGTCAACGACAACCTGCTCGTCTCCGTGCACCCCGTGGTGCGCGTGCACCCCGAGACGGGGGAGCGGGCCCTGTTCGTCAACCCCGGTTTCACCAGCCACATCGTCGGCGTCAGCGCCGCCGAGAGCCGGCGCATCCTGGACCTGCTGTACGCCGAGATCACCCGGCCCGAGTACACCGTCCGCCTCCGCTGGGAGCCCGGACACGTGGCGTTCTGGGACAACCGGGCCACCGCGCACCTCGCCCCGCGCGACCTGGAGCACCTGGACGTCGAGCGCCGACTGCACCGGGTCACGCTCATCGGGGATGTGCCCGTGGGTCCCGACGGGCACGAGTCCGAGCTGGTCGCCGGACGCCCCTTCACCGCCGACCACCGCGTCGCCGTCGCCGCCAACTGACCACCGCCGCACACGCAAAGGCCTCCCGACACCGCCATGTCCCCATACCGGTCAAGAACCATTAACCGCCGAGGCTTCCTCGCCCTGGGCAGCGGCGCCCTGCTGACCCTCGCGGGCTGTGCCTCCTCCGACGACACGGATGCCACGACCGTCGGCGCGCTGCCGACCGCGGCACCCGACAAGAGCACCACCCTGCGCCTCGGAGTGGCCACCACCCAGGCCCAGTTGGCGGCCGAACCCTCGCTCGGCCCGGTCCCGTTCCGCACCGAGTGGGTCCGCCTCAACGGCGGCCCCGAGACCATCCAGGGCTTCCGCGCGGGCGCGGTCGACCTGGCCAGTAATGCCGGGATGCCGCCCATCCAGGCGCACGACATCGGCGTCGAGGCCCGCATCGTCGCCATCTCGCACAACACCGCCGTCAACTACATCCCGACCACCCGCCCCGGCAGCGACATCAGGACGGCGAAGGACGTCGTCGGCAAGAAGATCGGCTTCTCGCAGGGGCAGGCGCAGGGCGTCACGATCCTGAAGTGGCTGAAGGAGAACGGCATCTCCTACAAGGACGTGGAGCTGGTCCCGCTGCCCAGCGCCCAGTTCCTCACCGCCCTCCAGGGCAAGCAGGTCGACCTCGCCCCGCTGACCGAGCCGGCGCTGACGAAGTACCTGGAGCAGTACGAGAAGGACGGCGCCCGGGCCCTGCCCACCGACGTCCAGGACCTGCTCAGCCTGCTGTGGGCGCCCACCTCCGTCCTCGCCGACGACCAGAAGGCGGCGGCGGTCCGGGCGTTCATCCCGATCTGGGTGAAGGGCAACAACTGGTCCTGGGAGAACCCGGAGGAATGGATCGAGTCCTACTACGTCAAGGACCAGGGCATCTCCAAGGAGGACGGGCAGCGGATCGTCCAGGCGCGCAGCAAGCCGCTGTACCCGACGAACTGGGACTCCTCCATCGCCTGGGAGCAGTCCATCGCCGACCTCATGTCCGGCGCGGGCTTCGTCAAGGAGTTCGACGTGAGCGTGCTCTTCGACCGGCGCTTCGAGCACATCGCCGCCGAGGCCGCGGCCGCCGAGTACCGCGGGCAGGCCTGACATGGGCGAATACCTCTGGTACATCCCGAACACCGTCGAACCCGGCCACCGCGGCGACGACACCGTCGACGGCTACGGCACCCTCGACCACTCCACCGAACTGGCCCGTGCGGTCGAGGACCACGGCTGGGCCGGGGCCCTGCTCGGCACCGGCTGGGGGCGCCCCGACACCTTCACCGTCGCCGCCTCCCTCGCCGCCCGCACCACGACCTTCAAACCGCTGATCGCGATCCGGCCCGGCTACTGGCACCCCGCGAACTTCGCCTCCGCCTCGGCCACCCTGGACCGGCTCAGCCGGGGCCGGGTCCTGGTCAACATCGTCAGCGGACTCGACGACGCCGCCTCCTACGGCGACGGCGAGTTCGACCAGTCCCGCCGCTACGACCGCACCCTGGAGTTCCTCCGGCTGGTCCGCCGCCTGTGGACCGAGGAGGAGGTCAGCTTCCACGGCGAGCACTATCGGGTCGACAACTCCCGTGTCCGGCCCCGACCCTGGGGTGCCGAGCACGGACACCACCCGCGCCTGTACTTCGGCGGCGCCAGCCCGGCCGCCGAGCGGGTGGCGGCACGCGAGGCCGATGTCCAGCTGTTCTGGGGCGAGCCCCTGGACGGTGTCGCCGAGCGCATCGACCGGCTCAGGGCACTGTCCGAGTCGCTGGGCCGCACGCACCGCCCGCTGGAGTTCGGGCTGCGCGTCACCACCCTGGTCCGCGACACCTCGGAGGAGGCGTGGCGGGCGGCCGAGGAGAAGGTCTCCCGCATGGCGCGGGCGGACCCGCGCGTCCAGGAGGCGTTCCGGCGCCGTACGGCCGTCGGCCAGCAGCGCCTGCTCGACCTGGCGGACCGCGGAGACGTCCTCGACAGCTGCCTGTACACCGCGCCCGGCCGTTACGGAGGCGGCGGCGCCGGTACGACCTGGCTGGTCGGCTCCGCCCGGGAGGTCGCCGACGCCCTCGACAAGTACCGGGCGCTCGGCGTCACCCACTTCGTCCTGTCGGACACCCCGTACAAGCGGGAGATCGCCCGCGTCGGCGACAGCCTCCTGCCCCTGCTCGGAGCAACCTCGACGGAGGTCCCGGTATGACCGCGGTACTGCACGACACCATCTCCCTGCGCGCCGTCTACGGCGCCTTCCCCACCGGAGTCGCGGCCGTCGCCGCGATCGTCGACGGGGCACCGGTCGGCCTCGCCGCCAGCTCCTTCACGACCGTCTCCCTCACCCCGCCCCTGGTCTCCGTGTGCATGGCGCACACCTCCAGCACCTGGCCGGTGCTGCGGCGCGCCGAACGCCTCGGCGTCAGCGTGCTCGCCACGGACCAGGGGCCGCTGTGCCGACGGCTCGCCGGTCCCAGCGAGGAGCGGTTCACCGCGACCGAGTGGAGCACCACCCCGGAGGGCGCGGTGCTGCTGCCCAGCGCCGCGGCCTGGTTCGAGTGTTCCGTCGACAACGAGGTACGCGCCGGGGACCACGACATCGTCGTGCTCCGCGTCCACGACCTGCGTCTCGACCGGGACGTGGACCCGCTGGTCTTCCACTCCGGTGCGTTCCGCTCGCTGACCCCCCGAACCCAGGAGCCCCGATGACCTTCGACCTCTCCGCCCGCACCGGCGGAGGCACGACGGCCACAGCCACCAAGGAAGCGCCACCGACGACGGACACCCTGGTCCCGGCACTCCAACGGCGCCTCGGGCGCGGCAAGTCGATCCCCTTCGGCCGGCTCCTCGGCCCGCTGGTGCTCATCGCGCTGTGGTGGGTCGCCTCGGCGGCCGGGTGGCTGGACCCGCGCAAACTGTCCTCCCCCGCCTCGGTCCTCACCTCCGCCCAGGAACTGTGGAGCAGCGGGCGGCTCCAGGACAGCGTGCAGACCTCCCTGACCCGCGCCCTCCTCGGCCTGCTCATCGGTGTCGCGGCGGGCGTCGTCCTGGCCCTCGCCTCCGGCCTGTCCCGCACCGGCGACGCCTTCGTCGACGGAACCCTCCAGGTCAAGCGCTCCATTCCCAACCTCGCCCTGCTGCCGCTGCTCATCCTCTGGCTCGGCATCGGCGAGACCATGAAGGTCGTCGTCATCGCGCTCGGCGTCCTGGTGAGCGTCTACATCAACACGCATGCCGCGCTGGTCTCCATCGACGCGCGCTACGTGGAACTCGCCGAGGCCCAGCGGCTGTCCCGCTGGCAGTTCCTGCGCAAGGTCGTCCTGCCCGCCGCCCTGCCCGGCTTCTTCACCGGACTGCGGCTCGCCGTCACCGCGGCCTGGCTCGGCCTGATCGTCGTCGAGCAGATCAACGCCACCTCCGGCATCGGCTACATGATGTTCCAGGCCCAGCAGTACGCCCAGTCCGGGATCATTCTCGTCGGCCTGGTGCTCTACGGCACCTTCGGGTTCGCCTCCGACGCCCTGGTCCGCCTGGTGGAGGGGAGGGTGCTGTCGTGGCGCCGTACGATCACCGCCTGAGCGGCGCCCCGGCCGCCGCCGTCCGGATCAGCGGCCTCACCCGCTCCTTCGGGGACCGGACCGTGCTCGACCGGGTCGATCTGACCATCGGGCGCGGTGAGTTCACCGCTCTGCTCGGCCGCAGCGGCTCCGGCAAGAGCACCCTGCTGCGGGCGGTGGCCGGCCTCGACCACAGCACCGTCGGCACGGGCGAGATCCTCGTGCCCGAGCGGGTCTCGCTGGTCTTCCAGGACGCCCGGCTGCTGCCGTGGCTGCGGATCCTCGACAATGTCGTCCTCGGCCTGCCCGGCAAGGACGCCCGGGAACGCGGACGCGTCGCCCTGGACGAAGTCCGCCTGGGCAACCGGGGGTCGGCCTGGCCGCACGAACTGTCCGGCGGCGAACAGCAGCGGGCCGCACTCGCCCGGTCCCTGGTCAGCGAACCGGAACTGCTGCTCGCCGACGAGCCGTTCGGCGCCCTCGACGCGCTGACCCGCATCCGTATGCACCGGCTGCTGCGCCGTCTGTACGAGACGCACCGGCCCGCCGTGCTGCTGGTGACCCACGACGTGGACGAGGCGGTGACCCTCGCCGACCGCGTCCTCGTCCTCGACAACGGCGACTTCGTCCAGGACCTGCGCATCGACCTGCCCGCCGGACGCGACCCCGGCGACCCCCGCTTCCAGCACTACCGGACCACCCTGCTGGGCGCCCTCGGCGCCCTCACCGACCACCGCACGAAGGAACCGACATGAGCAAGCGCCCCGGACAACTCCACCTCAACGCTTTCCTGATGGGCGTCGGCCACCACGAGGCCGCCTGGCGGCTGCCGGAGTCCGACCCGTACGCCTCCTGGGACGTCGAGCACTACCGGAACCTGGCCCGTATCGCCGAACGGGGCAGGCTGGACTCGCTGTTCCTCGCCGACAGTCCGGGCCTGATGGGCGATCCGGGGCGCAGGCCGGGCGGGCGGCTGGAGCCGACGGTGCTGCTGACGGCGCTCGCCGGGGTCACCGAGCGGATCGGCCTGATCGCCACCGCCTCCACCTCGTACAACGAGCCCTACAACCTGGCCCGCCGCTTCGCCTCCCTCGACCATGTGTCCGGGGGACGGGCCGGGTGGAACATCGTGACCACCGCGGGCGCGGACGCCGCCCGCAACTTCGGCCTGGACGACACGCCCCTGCACAAGGAGCGGTACGAGCGGGCCGACGAGTTCCTGGAGGTGTCCACCAAGCTCTGGGACAGTTGGACCGACGACGCGATCGTCGCCGACAAGGCCGCCGGCGTCCACGCCGACTCCGCGAAGGTCCGCAGGATCGAGCACGCGGGGCGGTTCTTCCGGGTGGCGGGTCCGCTGAACGTGCCGCGCTCGCCGCAGGGCCATCCGCTGCTGGTGCAGGCCGGTTCCTCGCACAACGGCAAGGCGTTCGCGGCGCGTTGGGCGGAGGCGGTGTTCACGGCGCAGCAGACCCTCGCGGAGGCGCAGGCGTTCTACGCCGACCTGAAGAAGCGGGCCGCCGCCCACGGACGGGACCCGGACGGCATCAAGATCCTGCCCGGTATCGTGCCGGTCATCGGCGACACCGAGGCGGAGGCGGAGGAGCTGGACCGCGAACTCGACCGGCTGATCAGCCCCGAGTTCGCCAAGCGACAGCTCGCCCAGCAGTTCCGGCTCGACCCCGACGCCCTCGACCTGGACGCCCCGCTGCCGGAGAACCTGCCCTCCGAGGACGAGATCGAGGGCGCCAAGAGCCGGTACACCCTCATCGTGGACCTCGCCCGCCGAGAGAAGTTGACCGTACGTCAGCTCATCGGGCGGCTCGGCGGCGGACGCGGGCACCGGACCTTCACCGGCACGCCCGTGCAGGTCGCCGACGCGATCGAGGAGTGGTTCGACGACGGCGCCGCCGACGGCTTCAACATCATGCCGCCCGTCCTGCCCTCCGGCCTTGAGGTCTTCGTCGACAAGGTCGTGCCGATCCTCCAGGAACGCGGCCGCTTCCGCACCGACTACACCGGCACCACCCTGCGCGACCACTACGGCCTGCCCCGCCCGGCCGACTCCCTCACCACGGCACTGGCCGTACGGCAGTCCGCATGACCATCCGCACGACCACCGGAAGGAACCCCGTGACCATCCCGTACCGCCCCTTCGGCCGCACCGGAGTGCAGGTCAGTGCGCTCGCCCTCGGCACCATGAACTTCGGCGCCCGGGGCAATCCGAGCCACGAGGACAGCATCCGCGTCATCCACCGCGCCCTCGACGCCGGGATCAACCTCGTGGACACGGCGGACGTGTACGCGCAGGGCGAGTCGGAGGAAATCGTCGGCAAGGCGCTCGAAGGCCGCCGCGACGACGTCTTCCTGGCCACCAAGTTCCACGGCCGCATGGGGGAGGACGTCAACCGGTTCGGCAACTCGCGGCGCTGGATCTTCCGCGCGGTCGAGGACAGCCTGCGCAGACTCCGGACCGACCACATCGACCTCTACCAGGTGCACCGACCCGAGGAGGACACCGACTTCGACGAGACCCTCGGCGCGCTCACCGACCTCGTCCGCCAGGGCAAGGTCCGCTACCTCGGCACGTCCACCTTCCCGCCGTCCAGGATCGTGGAGGGCCAGTGGACGGCCGAGGCACGGGGACGCGAGCGGGTGGTGTCCGAGCAGCCGCCGTACTCCATCCTGGCGCGGGGAGTGGAGGCCGAGGTGCTGCCGGTGGCGCACCGCTACGGCCTGGCGGTCATTCCGTGGAGCCCGCTCGCCGGAGGCTGGCTCACCGGCCGCTACCGTTCCGGTGGCGCCCAGCCGGAGTCGAGCCGGGCGGCCCGCCAGCCGGGGCGGTTCGACATCGACAGCACCGAGAACACGGCCAAGCTGGAGGCCGTGGAGGCGCTGTCCGTCCTCGCCGAGCAGGCCGGGATCACGCTGATCGAGCTGGCCCTCGGCTTCGTCCTGGCCCACCCGGCGGTCACCGCGCCCATCATCGGCCCCCGCACGCTGTCCCAGCTGGAGGACCAACTCGGCGCTGCCGACGCCCCGTTGCCGCCGGACGTCCTGGACGAGATCGACAAGATCGTGCCGCCGGGGACGACGCTGTCGGTACGGGACGCCGGGTACGTGCCGCCCGCGCTGCGGGACGCTGCGGCACGGCGGCGCACGGACGGCTGACCGGCACTCAGGGCCGGGCGCGGGCGACGGGGTCAGTGATGGTCGTCGTCATCGTCGTCGTCATCCGGATCGTCGTCATCGTCGTCGTCCGGGTCGTCGTCATCGTCGTCGCTCGGGCTCCCCTGCGGGAGACCGGGGCTCGTCTCCTCGGCCGTGGCAGAAGAAGGGGCAGAGGCCGAGGGGGTGTCGGAAGGCGGGGGAGTCTCCGAGGCCGTCGGGTCGGCGGGCGGCGTCTCGCGGCCCGGCGGGCTCGCGGGCGCGACCTCCCCGGCCGTCTGCTCACCCCCGGCGGGGGTGACCGTGATGCCGTCGGTCAGCATCGCCATGCCCACCAGCACACCTAGGAGCACCAGGCCCGCTGCGGCGGCCGTGGCGGCAGTGGCCCAGCGGTCGCCCAGCCGGTTCCACAGCCCGGCGCGCACCTCGTCGGGGTCGTCGTCGGGGTCACCCGGCAGGCGGGTGGACCCGGGGGCGCTCGTGGGCGGTTCCGGAAGGTCGGTGATGACGAAGGCACGGTCGCGGGCGGCCGGACCCGCGTCCGGGGTGTTCGGGTCGGAATCTGGTGTCACAGCGTCCTTCCTCAGGGGGGAAAGAGGGGTCGCTTACGCGTCAACACCCTAGGAGGGACGCCTCCTGCGCGGGGGCAGCGTTGGGCCAGCACTCGGTTAAGGGACGACCAACATTCGTGGTAGGTGAACGCAAACAGGCGACCGGGCGTATGTGACGGCGGACTGTCCGTCCGGAGGTCCCGTGCTGCCTGCTGCACACAACCGGAGACTGGTGGGTCTGCTGCTATGCGTGTCTTGCTGATCGAGGACGACGACCGGGTGGCCGGGCCGCTGGCCGAGGGGCTGAGCCGGTTCGGCTTCACCGTGGACCTGGCCCGTACCGGCGCCGAGGGACTGGCCGCCGGGGAGAGCGACATGGTCCTGCTGGACCTCGGACTGCCCGACATGGACGGCCTTGAGGTGTGCCGGGCGCTGCGCATGCGCTCCCAGGTGCCCATCATCATGATCACCGCACGCAGCGACGAGGTCGATCGCGTCCTGGGCCTGGAGATCGGCGCCGACGACTACGTCTCCAAGCCCTTCGGCGTCCGGGAACTGATCGCCCGTATCCGCGCCGTCACCCGCCGCGCCCAGGCCCCGCTCGTGGCGCCTGGCCCGGCGCCGTCCCCGCAGGCCGGCGGCCACGGCGTCCAGCGGATCGGCCCGCTCACCATCGACCGCCGCACCCGTCAGGTATGCCTGCACGGCGCGCCGATCGCCCTCGCCCCGAAGGAGTACGACCTGCTGGTCTGCCTCGCCGACGATCCCGGCGCCGTCTGTACCCGCCAGCACATCCTGGACACCGTGTGGCAGCCGAACTACTTCGGCCCCACCAAGACCCTGGACGTGCACATCGCCGCCCTGCGGCGCAAACTCGGCGACTCCTCCTGGATCGACACCCTGCGCGGTGTCGGCTTCCGGCTCCAGGCGCCCGCCGCCCAGGACGCCGAGCCCGCTTGGCACGGGCCTGCGCGGGACGTCCGGTGACCCGGCGCCTGCTGCTCAGCTACCTCAGCCTCACTCTGCTCGTCCTGCTCGCCCTGGAAGTCCCTCTCGGCTACTTCTACGCCCGAGGAGAGATGTCCCGCTTCGAGGGCGACAACCGGCACGCCGCCGAGATGCTCGCCGGGTCCCTGGAGGACCGCATCGAACGGCAGCAGTCCAGGGAACTCAGCGACCAGGTCACCGAGTTCGCACGGGAGCACGGCAGCCATGTCCTTGTCGTGGACAGCGACGGACGCGTGCTCACCGACTCGCACGGCACCGTGAAGGCGGGTACGGATCTGTCCGCCGATCCCGACATCGCCGCCGCGCTCGGCCGACGGCACACCGCGGCGCCCGGCGGCAGCTCCGTCGTGGGCGGCGACACCCTCACCGTCACCGTGCCGAACTCCTTCGGCGGGAACATCCGTTGCGCGGTGCGCGTCGCCTACCCGGTCGCCCCCCTTTCGGCGCGCATTCACGGCACCTGGACGACCCTCGGCCTCATCGGATTCGGTGTCCTGGTGGCCGTGGCGGTCATCGCGCTGGCGCTGGCCCGCTGGGTCACCCGGCCCGTACGCGCCCTGGAGTGCGCCACCGCCGAACTCGCCGACGGCAGCGTCAAGGATCTGCCCGCCATCACCCAGGGCCCGCCCGAACTGCGCCGCCTCGCCACCACGTTCGCCCGCACGGCGACCCGGCTCCAGCACCTGCTGCACGCCCAGCGGGCCTTCGCCTCCGAGGCCTCCCACCAGCTTAAGACACCCCTGACCGCGCTGCGGCTGCGCCTGGAGAACTTCGAGCCCTACCTCGACCCCCGCGCCCACGACAGCCTCGACGAGGCGATGCAGGAAGTGGAGCGCCTCGGCCGTATGGTGCAGGGCTTGCTGGCCCTGGCCCGGCTGGAGAACTCCGCCGGCACCCCCGAGGCCACCGCCCTCGGCGCCGTCGTCGCCGACCGTGCCGCCATCTGGTCCGCGTTCGCCGCCGAGCATCAGGTGCACATCAACGTGACCGGTCAGGACGTCGGCGAGGTGTGGGCGCTGCCCGGCGCACTGGAACAGGTCGTGGACAACCTCCTGTCCAACGCGCTCAGGGTCTCACCGCCCGGCGGCACCATCACCCTGGCCACGATGATCAACGGTGGCACCCGCGGGACCTGGGCCGAACTGCACGTGATCGACGAGGGGCCCGGCATGACCCCGGAGGAACGGCAGCGCGCCTTCGACCGGTTCTGGCGGGCGTCCAGCTCCTATCACGACGGCACCGGCCTCGGCCTGCCCATCGTGCAGCAACTCGTCCGGGCGGGCGGCGGGGACGTGGTGCTCGACGCCGCGCCCGGCGGCGGCCTCGACGCGGTCGTACGGCTGCGGGTCGTGGCCCCGCAGCGCCCCGCACC
>NZ_FLSP01000102.1 GCF_900091315.1 Streptomyces sp. DI166 | reverse complement strand
CCGCGCTCTCCGACGCCGAGCAGGCGCTCGCCGAGGCCGAGGCGGCGGGACGGCGGCGCCAGGAGGAGGCGTGTGCGCGGGCGGCCGAGCTGATCGCGGGGGCGCGCGTGCGCGAGGAGCGGATCGCGCGCGAGACCGAGCGCGTGCTGCGCGAGCACGGGGAGCGCTGGGACGACGTACGCGCCCAGATGGACCACGTACGCGCCAGTCTCACCACTCTCACCGGGCAGGCCGTGGCGGAGTAGGAGCGGAAGGGCGCGCGGAGGAACAAAGGGGCGCCCGGGCTCGTGGCTGCCCGGGCGCCCCCGCTCATGCGCCCCCGCTCAGGTCACTGATACGTGATGTCCGAGGCGCTGTAGCGGCAGTACGTGCCGTCCGCGCCCTTGCCCAGTGACGTCGGCTCGGCGCCGGTGCTGTTGCCCTTGAACCGTTCGCAGACGGTGAGGTTCTTGTTGCCCACGACCGTGACGCCGGAGAGCGTGGCCGTGTCGCCGTAGTTGCTGTTGATGCCCACCAGGACCTTGCCCGGCGCGGTCGCCCGCACATTGCTGATGACGATGTGCCGCTGGTACTGCTTGGAGCAGTTGCCGCACGAGCGGACCAGCTTGCCGAAGTCCTCGACCTGGAAGTTGCGGACGGTGAGGGTGCCGGCGCCGTTGAACTGCAGGACCTTGTCGTCCGCCTTGCGGGCGCCGCCGCCGTCGACGAGGTAGGTCGCCGAGGACGACTTGCCCTTGAAGGAGGCGGCGTCCTCGCCGACGTCCTCCCACCAGACGTTCTGGAGCGTGCAGCTGCCCAGGCAGTGGACGCCGTCGGCGGCGGGCGAACCGAGGACGACGTTCTTCAGCACGGCGCCGTCGGCGAGCTCGAACAGCGGGTCCTGGCTCTCGGACTGGCTGCCGCTGCCGAGGTCACCGGAGCCGTAGAACCGCTTGAGGGAGCCGTCGTAGGTGCCGGACACCTCGATCGTGGAGCTGACGGCCTTCTTGCCGACGGGCGTGGGCCACGCGCCGAGAGTCGTACCGCCGCCGCTGGCCGAGGCGGACGGGGACGCCGAGGACGGCGCGGACGCGGACGCGGAGGCCGATGCCGATGCCGATGTCGACGGCACCGCTTCCCCCTCCGTCACCAGCCGCCAGCTCTTGCTGCTCGACTTGTCGCAGGAGTTCTGCTGCGCCAGCGCCGACTTGGCGTTCAGGCACTTCGCGCTGTTGGCGTTGACCAGGTGGTACGCCTCGCCGACCGAGGCGAGCTGCCACACCTGTGCCGCACTGCCGTCGCACGCCTCCTGCCTTACCGCCTTGCCGGCCGACGTCGAGGCGCCCTGCACGGCGGCGCACAGCCCGGACGCGCTCTTGACGGTGAAACCGCCGTCCGCGTCGGACAGCCGCCACACCTGCGCGCCCGTGCTGTCGGCGCACGCGCGCGTGGTCAGCTGTCCGGTGGCCGCGGGGGCGGTCAGGCAGGTGTCGTCGGCCGCGTTCACCAGCCGGTACGTGCCCGCGCCCGGCCCCGACGCGGAGGCCGTCATCAGTATGCCGCCGCCGACGGCGCCCGCGCCCAGGGCGGTGACCAGGCCGCCGATCAGAAGAACCCTGCGGCGGGTCTGCCTCCTGCGCCGCGGCCGGTGTCCGCGGGCCGTTGCTCTCTCGCTCACGTCGTCGCTCTCGTTCGGGAGTTCGGAAATGTTCAGGGGGACGGAAGGCGCTGCCGCGCTTTCCGTCCCCCTGTCGTCGCCGACGGAGCGAAAGGTTGCCGTGCTCCGGCGCCGGATAACCGAGCCGGTCCGCTCAGTCCCGACGGCGCACGGCCCCTGCCAGAATCCATCCCTCCACCGCCTCGTACTGCCGTCGCTGCTCCTCCGCCTTCTCGTGGCCCGAGGCCACGGTGCCGAGCCAGCCGAACAGGAACCCGGCGGGAATGGAGACGATGCCGGTGGTGGTGAACGGGAACCAGTTGAAGTCGGCCTCGGGGAAGGCCGAGAACGGCGACCCGGAGACGAGATTGGTGCCCGGCATCAGCAGCAGCACCACGAGCGTGCCGCCGATGAGCGTGCTGAGCAGGCCGGCGCGGGTGTAGCGGCGCCAGAAGAGGCTGTAGACGAGGGCGGGCGCGATGGCGGAGGCGCCGATGCAGAACGCCAGCGTGATCAGCGGCTGGAGGCTGCGGTGCTGCATCATCGTGGCCAGCAGGATCGCCGGGGCGCCCACGGCGAGGGCGCTCAGCCGCGCGATCATCATCTCGCGCCGCCCGGACCACTGCCGCAGCCGGTCGGCGAACACGTCGTGGGCCAGGGAGTTGGCGCAGGCCAGGATCATGCCGGCGACCGAGGCCAGCAGGGTGAGGAAGATGGCCGTGGTGACCGTGGTGAACAGGAAGGTCTCCGTGGCGGACACCTCAGTCCCGAACGCGGCCTGCGTGCCCAGCAGATAGGCGCTGTTGCCCTGCGGGTCCGCCCCGGCGATCACCGCGCGCCCGATCAGCGCGGTCGCGCCGAAGCCGATGACGGTGATGACGAGGACGAACAGCACCACCGTCGAGACCGCCCAGGACATCGAGCGGCGCACCTGGCGGGCGCTGGAGGCGGTGTACATGCGCATGGTGACGTGCGGCAGGACACCGCCGCCGAGGACGATGGCGAGGTGCGAGGTGAACATGTCCAGGCCCGGGTAGGGCCCGCCCGCGAACTGGAGCCCCGAGTTGAGGAAGGCGGAGCCCACGTCGCTGTTGTCGGCGGCGGCGGTGAACAGGGCGCCCGGGTCCCAGTCGAACCGGCTGAGCACGAGGGCGGCGACGACGGCGCCGGAGCCGAGCAGCATCACCATCTTCAGCATCTGGATGAGGGCGGTGCCCTTCATGCCGCCGATCGCCGCGTAGCTGATCATCAGGGCGCCCAGGCCGATGATGCAGCCCGTCTTCAGGGTCTCGCCGGAGAAGCCGAGGATGAAGGCGAGCAGCTGGCCGGTGCCGGCGAGCTGGACGACCATCAGCGGCACCAGGGCCAGGAGGGTGACCGCGCAGGCGGCGATGCGTACGGCGCGGCCGGGCATCCGGCGGGTCAGCGCGTCGCCCATGGTGAAGCGGCCCGCGTTGCGCAGCGGTTCGGCCAGCAGGAACATCAGCAGCATCAGCGACAGCGCGGTGCTCAGGGCGAGGACGATGCCGTCGTAGCCGTACATGGCGATGACGCCGGTGGTGCCGAGCACGGTGGCGGCGGAGATGTAGTCGCCGCCTATGGCGAGGCCGTTGCGCATGGCGGACAGCGAGCCGTAGCCGGTGTAGAACTCGTCCAGGTCGTCCCGGTCGGGGCCGGTCATCACGCACAGCAGCAGCGTGATGGTGACGACGGCGGAGAAGGCGACCAGGGACAGGGTCTGGGTGTCGCCGCTGAACTGCGAGGTCATCGGGCGGCCTCCTGGCGCCGGGCGTCGACGGCCGCCTGCTTGCGGATGCGTTCCGCGAGGGGGTCGACGTAGCGGCGTGCGGTGTGTTCGTAGAGGGCTATGGCCACCCAGGTGACCGGGAGCTGGATCAGCGCGAGGAGCAGTCCGGTGGGCAGGCCGTCGGTGACGGTGCTGGTCATGAAGGACGGCGCGGCCGCCGAAAGGATCAGGAACAGGACGAAGTACCCGAGCGCGGTGATCGTGGCGGTGCGCCGCTGCCAGCGGTAGGCGGTGCGCAGGACCCGTAGATCGCTGTGGTGGCCGAGCGGGGGATGGCGTGGGGGGCGGTACTGCGGCGGTTCGGCCGGGGCCGGAGGCTGCCAGGGGTAGGACGAGTACGGCTGGTGCGGTTGCTGGGGGTACGGCGGATACGGGTCGGTGGACATCCCGTGCTCCTTGCGTGCGGCTCGGGTCCGACGTGCGGACCGCAGGGATGCGTGGGGGGCGGTGGAGCGGTGACGCACGCTACTCGGTGGTAGCTACAAGTGCGAGGGTTTACGCAAACTGATCGGTCGGTACACGCGGAACTTTCACCGGCACCGGCCTGACCTCGGGTGTTACCCCCGTTAACTCATACTTTTCGAAATCGTTCGACCCGAATGGGTGGCTGAAACCATTCGCCCTACAAGGCACGCCGATAGGCGATGCCCGGCCGCCCTCCGACGGTGACCTCGCCGGTGGTGCAAAAGCCGTTGCGCTCCAGGACGGTCCGGGAGGCCAGGTTGTTCAGCGTCGTGACGGCGGTCAGCGCGGAGAGCCCGTACGCGCGCGGCGCGAGGTCGCACAGCGCGGCGACCGCGGCCGTGGCCACGCCCCGGCCGGCCGCGCGCCGCCCCACGCGGTAGCCGAGTTCGGCACTGCCGTTCTCGGCGTCCATCAGGTTGATCCGGCCGATCAGCCGGTCTTTCTCCCCGGGGTCTTCGGCGGCATCGCCGAAGCCGCCGATGTCGCCGTAGACCAGATGGAAGTGGCAGATCCCGGCGTCCTGCTCGGCGAGCAGCGCCCGGTGGCGGGCGGCGAATCCGGCGGGTTCGAAGTAGGTGTCGCCGCGGTCGGGAACCGTGCGCGCGAAGTACGCGCGGTTCTCCCGCTCGAAGGCCAGCAGCTCCTCCGCGTGCTCCGGCCGCAGCCGCTCCAGCCTCACCATGGCGCCCAGGGTAGGCGCGGTCAGTCGCCGGGCACCGGGAATTTCCGGGGCGCGAGCAGCAGCAGGACGAGCACCGCGAGCGCGGCCGCGCAGGCCGCGCCGAAGTACACCGCGTGCACCGCCTCCGCGATGGCGTGCCGGGTCGCCTCAGGGGCCGTACCGGCGTCCAACGCGCGGGTCACCGAGTCCAGGTCGCCCGCCCCGCCCAGACGCGTGGCGAGGACCCCGTTGGCGACCGCGCCGAACACCGCCGCGCCCAGCGTCTGCCCGGTCTGCCGGCAGAACAGCACCGACGCCGTGGTGGTGCCCCGCTCCGACCAGCCCACGGTCGACTGCACACCCACGATCAGCGGGAGCTGGAACAGCCCGAGCGCGCCGCCGAGCAGCAGCATCAGCAGGGCCGGCTGCCAGGCGTGCCCCGGATAGGGCAGGAACGGGAAGGCGAACAGGATCAGCGCCGCCAGCCCCATGCCGAGCACCGCGGTGTCACGGAAGCCGATCCTGCGGTACACGTGCTGGCTGAACGCCGCCGACACCGGCCAGCTGAGCGTCCACACGGACAGGACGAATCCGGCGGCGACCGGGCCGAGGCCGAGCACCGACTGGGCGTAGGTGGGCAGGAATACGGTCGGCGCGACCATCAGCAGGCCCAGCGCGCCGAGTGCCAGATTGACCGCGGCGATCGTACGGCGGCGCCACACCCACCCCGGGATGATCGGCTCCGCGGCCCGGCGCTCCACGACCACCACGACCGCCGCCAGCACCAGCCCGGCGGTGAGCAGGGCCAGCGAGGGCGCCGACAGCCACGGCCAGGCCACCCCGCCCTGCACCAGCGCCGTCAGCAGCACGCCGCCGCAGGCGAACACGGCCAGCGCGCCCGCCCAGTCGACCCGCGCGCGTGCGGACGTTTCGCCCTCACGCGCGCGTGGCGGCGTTTCTCCCTCTGCGCCTGTGCGTCGCTCCCCACGCGCGCGTGCCGTCGCTTCTTCCTCCGCGCCTGTGCGTCGCTCCCCACGCGCGCGTGCCGTCGTTTTCCGCTCCGGCTCGTGCAGATGACGCACGATCAGCCACAACGCCACCGCCCCGACGGGCAGATTGACCAGGAAGATCCAGCGCCAGTCGGCATACGCGGCCAGCAGCCCGCCCACGCCCGGACCGGCCACCGCGGACAGCGCCCACACCGTGGACAGCTTGGACTGGATGCGGGGCCGCTCCTTGAGCGGGTACAGATCCGCGGCGAGCGTCTGGACGGTCCCCTGGAGCGCGCCGCCGCCGAGGCCCTGCACGATCCGGAACGCGATCAGCGCCGCCATGTTCCAGGCGAGGGCGCACAGCAGCGAGCCGAGCAGGAACAACGCCGCGCCCGCCACCAGCACCGGTTTGCGGCCGAAGGTGTCGGAGAGCTTGCCGTAGACGGGCAGCGTGACCGTCACGGCCAGCAGATAGCCGGAGAACAGCCAGGAGAAGTACGAGAAGCCGCCCAGGTCGCCGACGATCTGGGGGACCGCGGTGGAGACGACGGTGGCGTCGAGGGCCGCGAGCGCCATCGCCAGCATCAGCGCCGCCACCACAGCGCCGCGCCGTCCCGTCCCGGTGGGGGGTGCCGTGTCGCGCACCGCAGGTCTCGTGTCGCCGCCCACCGGATTCCTTTCCCCCTGCATCCATCCGCCGCGGACCAGCTTCCCACTTGCGCCTCACGCGACGGGAGGCGCAAGGGTGTCCGGGACCGAAGGAGGAGACAACCCCGAGAAAGATCCGCCAAAGGGTGCACAGCCCCTAGGGGTTCCTCCGTACCAGGGCCCGGGGAGGGTTCGTACCGGCGGAGGACGAGACGGCACCCCCACCGTCCTTAACCTGGCTTTACGCCGCTGAGGGGCGGCTGGCAGGCCTCACGGGGGTGGGGTTTTCCCCCGGAAAAGAGTGCACTGGGCACCAGCGCGCACCGGCCCCTCCCGGCGCCAGACTCTTCGACGTACCGCATCGCACGACCACGACTTACCGCATCGCACGACTACGACGCACCGCATCGCACGACTGTGACGCACCACTTCGTACGACATCTGTTGACCGACATAGGAGATTCATCATGACTTCGGCCGTAACCATTCCCAGGCACGGGGGCACTGGAGGGCGTACGGCCGTTGCCGCCCGGGCGCGGCAGGTCGTCAAGGCGTACGGGTCCGGCGAGACCCGTGTCGTCGCCCTGGACCATGTGGACGTGGACATCGCGCGGGGACAGTTCACCGCGATCATGGGCCCCTCGGGGTCCGGCAAGTCCACCCTCATGCACTGCCTCGCCGGTCTGGACACCGTCACCAGTGGTCAGATCTACCTGGACGAGACCGAGATCACCGGCCTGAAGGACAAGAAGCTGACGCAGCTTCGCCGGGACCGGATCGGCTTCATCTTCCAGGCGTTCAACCTGCTGCCGACGCTGAACGCGATCGAGAACATCACGCTGCCCATGGACATCGCGGGCCGCAAGCCCGACCGCGACTGGCTGAACCGGGTCGTGGAGACCGTCGGCCTGGCCGGCCGGCTCAAGCACCGGCCCACCCAGCTCTCCGGCGGCCAGCAGCAGCGTGTCGCCGTGGCGCGGGCGCTGGCGGCGCGGCCGGAGATCATCTTCGGTGACGAGCCGACCGGAAACCTCGACTCCCGCGCGGGGGCGGAGGTTCTGGGCTTCCTGCGCCGCTCGGTCGACGAACTCGGCCAGACCATCGTGATGGTCACCCACGACCCGGTCGCCGCCTCCTACGCGGACCGTGTGCTGTACCTCGCCGACGGACAGATCGTCGACGAGATGCTCAAGCCGACCGCCGAGGCCGTGCTGGACCGCATGAAGGACTTCGACGCCCGGGGGCGCACGTCATGACCGTGCTCAAGACTTCGATGCGCAACTTCTTCGCGCACAAGGGACGCATGGCCCTGTCAGCTGTGGCCGTGCTGCTGTCGGTGGCGTTCGTGTGCGGGACCCTGGTGTTCACGGACACCATGAACACCACCTTCGACAAGCTCTTCGAGGCCACCTCCTCCGATGTGACGGTCAGCTCGAAGAAGGCCTCCGACACCGGTGAGACCACCGACGACACCGGCAAGCCGCCGGTGATACCGGCCTCGGTGCTGGAGGAGGTGCGCGGCGCGCAGGGCGTGCAGTCGGCCGAGGGCGCCGTCTTCTCCACCTCGGTCACCGTCATCGACGGCGACAAGGACAGCCTCTCGCCCTCCAGCGGCGCCCCGACCATCGTGGGCAGCTGGAACAGCAACGAGGCCCGCACCATGAAGATCACCTCCGGTACGGCGCCCAAGGGCCCGGACCAGGTGATGGTGGACGCGGACACCGCCGACAAGCACGACCTGAAGCTCGGCGACAGGATCGGTGTGATCAGCGCGGTCGGCACGCACAACGCGCGGGTCTCCGGCATCGCCGACTTCCAGGTCACCAACCCCGGCGCGGCCATCTTCTACCTGGACACCAGGACCGCCCAGCAGGCGCTCGTCGGTGAGCCGGACGTCTACACCAACGTCAACGTCACGGCCGCGGCCGGCGTCAGCGACGAGCAGCTGAAGAAGAACGTGCTCGCCGCGACCGACGGCGCCTACAAGGTGCAGACGGCCAAGGAGTCCGCCGACGCCGGCCAGAAGGACGTCGAGGGCTTCATGAACGTCATGAAGTACGCGATGCTCGGCTTCGCCGGGATCGCCTTCCTCGTCGGCATCTTCCTGATCATCAACACCTTCTCCATGCTGGTCGCCCAGCGCACCCGCGAGATCGGCCTGATGCGGGCCATCGGCTCCAGCCGCAAGCAGGTCAACCGGTCGGTGCTGGTCGAGGCGCTGCTGCTGGGTGTCGTCGGTTCCGTCCTCGGTGTCGGCGCGGGCGTGGGCCTCGCGATCGGCCTGATGGAGCTGATGGGCTCCATGGGCATGGAGCTGTCCACCTCCGACCTGACCATCGCCTGGACCACCCCGGTCGTCGGCCTGGTGCTCGGCGTGGTCGTCACCGTCCTCGCCGCCTATCTGCCGGCCCGCCGCGCGGGCAAGGTCTCCCCGATGGCCGCCCTGCGCGACGCGGGCGCCCCGGCGGACGCCAAGGCGGGCGTGGTGCGCGCCGTGCTCGGCACGCTCCTCACCGCGGGCGGCGGCTTCGGTCTCTACCTGGCCGCGTCGGCCGACAAGGCCAAGGAGGGCTCGCTCTGGCTGGGCCTGGGCGTGGTGCTCTCCCTGATCGGCTTCGTCGTCATCGGCCCGCTGCTGGCGAGCGGTGTGGTGCGCGTCCTGGGCGCCGTGGTTCTGCGGATCTTCGGTCCCGTCGGCCGCATGGCGGAGCGCAACGCGCTGCGCAACCCGCGCCGTACCGGTGCCACCGGCGCCGCGCTGATGATCGGCCTCGCGCTGGTCGCCTGCCTCTCGGTCGTCGGCTCCTCGATGGTCGCCTCGGCCACCGACCAGCTCGACAAGACCGTCGGCACGGACTTCATCATCCAGTCCGACAGCGGTCAGCTGGTCACCCCGCAGGCCGTCGAGGCGATCAAGAAGACGCCGGGTCTGGAGCACGTCACCGAGTACAAGATCGCCGAGGCGGACTACACCACCCCCGACGGCAAGACGCTCAAGGACACCGACGTCACCGCGGCGGACCCGTCCTACGCGCGGGACCTGCGCACCGAGGTCGTCGCCGGCAACCTCGACGACGCCTACAAGCCGGACTCGATGTCCGTGCCCGAGGACTTCGCCAAGGACCACGGCATCAGCCTCGGCTCGAAGATCGAGCTGGCCTTCAAGGACGGCGAGACCGCCGAACTGACGGTCCGCGCGATCACCAGCAGCGAGGTCGTCATCGACGCGGGTTCCAAGTACATGTCGATCGACACGCTCGCCAAGTACGTGCCGGCCGACAGGATGCCGCTCGACCAGCTGGTCTTCGCCGCGGCGAAGGACGGGCAGCAGGACGCCGCGTACACGGCCCTGAAGTCGGCGCTGGACGACTACCCGCAGTACACCGTGCGCGACCAGACCGACTACAAGGACGCGCTGAAGGACCAGATCGGCCAGCTGCTGAACATGATCTACGGCCTGCTCGCCCTCGCGATCATCGTGGCGATCCTGGGTGTGGTGAACACCCTCGCCCTGTCGGTGGTCGAGCGGACCCGGGAGATCGGCCTGATGCGGGCCATCGGCCTCTCGCGGCGCCAGCTGCGGCGGATGATCCGCCTGGAGTCGGTGGTGATCGCCCTCTTCGGCGCCCTGCTCGGTCTCGGCCTGGGCATGGGCTGGGGCGCCACCGCCCAGCAGCTCCTCGCCCTGGAGGGCCTGAAGGTCCTGGAGATCCCCTGGGGCACCATCGGCGGCGTCTTCATCGGCTCGGCCTTCGTGGGCCTGTTCGCCGCACTGATCCCGGCGTTCCGGGCGGGGCGGATGAACGTCCTGAACGCGATCGCGACGGAGTAGGACGGACACAGGAGCCACCGCATACGGGGGTTGCGGGGGAACGGGGGACACGGGGGAAACGGGGACCGGTGCCGGGAAGCCTTGGGGGGCTTCCCGGCACCGGGCATATCCGGCCCACGCCGTCGGGCATATCCCGCTCGCACCCGTCGGGCATGTCCGGTTCGCACCCGTCGGTGGCCCGGCAGCGTTGTCCCCAAGCCCACGGTTGTCCACAGCCCCGGCGGCTGTCGGTGGGGCGTCGTACGCTGGAAGGCACCCCCGGCCCGCAGCGCGTGTCGGGCGGTTCGTGTTGCCCACCCCCCGGACGAAAGCCGCCCCGAATGAGCCTGCACGGTCTGCTCGACGCCGTCGTCAAGGACCCCGCCCTCGCGGAAGCGATCAGCGCGGCCACCGACGGCAACCGCATGCACGTCGACCTCGTCGGCCCCCCGGCGGCCCGCCCCTTCGCGGTCGCCGCCCTGGCCCGCGAGGCCGGCCGCCCGGTGCTCGCGGTGACGGCGACCGGCCGGGAGGCCGAGGACCTCGCGGCGGCCCTGCGCAGCCTGCTGCCCCCCGAGGGCGTCGTGGAGTACCCCTCCTGGGAGACCCTCCCGCACGAGCGGCTCAGCCCCCGCAGCGACACCGTCGGCCGCCGCCTCGCCGTCCTGCGGCGCCTGGCCCACCCGCGCCCCGACGACCCCGAGACCGGCCCGGTCTCCGTCGTCGTCGCACCCGTGCGCTCCGTCCTCCAGCCGCAGGTCAAGGGCCTCGGCGACCTGGAGCCGGTGGCCCTGCGCACCGGGCAGACCGCCGACCTGAACGACGTGGTCGAAGCCCTCGCCGCCGCCGCGTACGCGCGCGTGGAGCTGGTCGAGAAGCGCGGTGAGTTCGCCGTACGCGGAGGCATCCTCGACGTCTTCCCGCCCACCGAGGAACACCCCCTGCGCATCGAGTTCTGGGGCGACGACGTCGAGGAGATCCGCTACTTCAAGGTCGCCGACCAGCGCTCCCTGGAGGTCGCCGAGCACGGCCTGTGGGCGCCGCCCTGCCGCGAGCTGCTGCTCACCGACGACGTACGCGCACGCGCGCGTGCCCTCGCCGAGGACCACCCGGAGCTGGGCGAGCTGCTCGGCAAGATCGCCGAGGGGATCGCCGTGGAGGGCATGGAGTCCCTCGCCCCGGTCCTGGTCGACGACATGGAGCTGCTGATCGACGTCCTGCCCAAGGGCGCCATGGCCCTGGTCTGCGACCCGGAGCGGGTACGCACGCGTGCCGCCGATCTCGTCGCCACCAGCCAGGAGTTCCTCCAGGCCTCCTGGGCGGCCACCGCGGGCGGCGGCGAGGCCCCCATCGATGTCGGCGCCGCCTCCCTGTGGTCCATCGCGGACGTCCGCGACCGGGCGCGCGAGCTGGACATGATGTGGTGGTCGGTGTCGCCGTTCGCCGCTGACGGCGCCCTGGAGGAGGCCGACACTCTCAAGCTCGGCATGCACGCCCCCGAGACCTACCGCGGCGACACCGCCAAGGCGCTCGCCGACACCAAGGGCTGGCTCGCCGACGGCTGGCGCGCGGTCTACGTCACCGAGGGCCACGGCCCCGCCGCCCGCACCGTCGAGGTGCTCGGCGGCGAGGGCATCGCCGCCCGCCTGGACGCCGACCTCGCCGAACTCAGCCCGTCCGTTGTGCACGTGGCGTGCGGCTCCATCGACTACGGCTTCGTCGACCCGGCGCTCAGGCTCGCCGTCCTCACCGAGACCGACCTGTCCGGGCAGAAGGCGGCCGGCAAGGACGGCGCCCGCATGCCCGCGCGGCGCCGCAAGACCATCGACCCGCTCACCCTGGAGGCGGGCGACTACATCGTCCACGAGCAGCACGGCGTCGGCCGCTACATCGAGATGGTCCAGCGCACCGTGCAGGGCGCCACGCGCGAGTACCTCGTCGTGGAGTACGCCCCCGCCAAGCGCGGCCAGCCCGGTGACCGGCTCTACATCCCCACCGACCAGCTGGAGCAGATCACCAAGTACGTCGGCGGCGAGGCCCCCACCCTGCACCGCCTGGGCGGCGCGGACTGGACGAAGACCAAGGCCCGCGCGAAGAAGGCCGTCAAGGAGATCGCGGCCGACCTGATCAAGCTGTACAGCGCGCGCATGGCGGCCCCCGGCCACACCTTCAGCCCCGACACCCCCTGGCAGCGCGAGCTGGAGGACGCCTTCCCCTACGCGGAGACCCCGGACCAGCTCACCACCATCGCCGAGGTCAAGGAGGACATGGAGAAGTCGGTCCCCATGGACCGGCTGATCTGCGGCGACGTCGGCTACGGCAAGACCGAGATCGCGGTGCGCGCCGCCTTCAAGGCCGTGCAGGACGGCAAGCAGGTGGCGGTCCTGGTGCCGACCACGCTGCTGGTGCAGCAGCACTTCGGGACGTTCTCCGAGCGGTACTCGCAGTTCCCGGTCAACGTCCGCGCGCTCAGCCGCTTCCAGACGGACACCGAGGCCAAGGCGGTCCTGGAGGGGCTGAAGGACGGCTCGGTGGACGTCGTCATCGGCACGCACCGGCTGTTCTCCTCCGAGACCAAGTTCAAGGACCTCGGCCTGGTCATCGTCGACGAGGAGCAGCGCTTCGGCGTCGAGCACAAGGAGCAGTTGAAGAAGCTGCGCGCCAATGTCGACGTGCTGACGATGTCCGCGACGCCGATTCCGCGGACGCTGGAGATGGCGGTCACCGGCATCCGCGAGATGTCCACGATCACCACGCCCCCGGAGGAGCGCCACCCGGTTCTCACCTTCGTCGGCCCCTACGAGGAGAAGCAGATCGGCGCGGCCATCCGCCGCGAACTCCTGCGCGAGGGCCAGGTCTTCTACATCCACAACCGTGTGGAGTCCATCGACCGCGCGGCCGCGAAACTCCGCGAGATCGTCCCCGAGGCACGGATCGCGACCGCCCACGGCCAGATGTCGGAGTCCGCGCTGGAACAGGTCGTCGTCGACTTCTGGGAGAAGAAGTTCGACGTCCTGGTCTCCACGACGATCGTCGAGTCCGGCATCGACATCTCCAACGCCAACACCCTGATCGTGGAGCGCGGCGACAACTTCGGCCTCTCCCAGCTGCACCAGCTGCGCGGCCGGGTCGGGCGCGGCCGGGAGCGCGGCTACGCCTACTTCCTTTACCCGCCGGAGAAGCCGCTCACCGAGACCGCGCACGAACGTCTGGCGACCATCGCGCAGCACACCGAGATGGGCGCGGGCATGTACGTGGCGATGAAGGACCTGGAGATCCGCGGCGCGGGCAACCTCTTGGGCGGCGAGCAGTCCGGCCACATCGCGGGCGTCGGCTTCGACCTGTACGTCCGCATGGTCGGCGAGGCCGTGGCGGACTACCGCGCCTCCCTGGAGGGCGGTGTGGAGGAGGAGCCGCCGCTGGAGGTCAAGATCGAGCTGCCGGTCGACGCGCACGTCCCGCACGACTACGCCCCCGGCGAGCGGCTGCGCCTCCAGGCGTACCGCTCCATCGCCTCCGCCAGCACCGAGGAGGACATCAAGGCCGTACGCGAGGAACTCGTCGACCGCTACGGCAAGTTGCCCGAGCCGGTCGAGAACCTCCTGCTGGTGGCGGGCCTGCGCATGCTGGCGCGCGCGTGCGGCGTCGGCGAGGTCGTCCTGCAGGGCAACAACATCCGCTTCGCGCCGGTGGAGTTGCGCGAGTCGCAGGAGCTGCGGCTCAAGCGCCTGTACCCGGGCTCGGTGGTCAAGCCTGCGGTGCACCAGGTGCTGGTCCCGCGGCCGAAGACCGCGAAGGTGGGCGGCAAGCCGCTGGTCGGACGGGAACTGCTGGGCTGGGTCGGGGAGTTCCTGGCGTCGATTCTGGGGTCGTAGGCACCCGTCTTTTGGGGGCTGTTCAGGCGTCGCGCCGGAACAGCATCGCGGCCAGGGTCCGGAAGACGTCCTCCGGGTCCTGGTTGCCGATGGGGTCGTCCAGGTTGCGGCCGAGCAGCAGCGTGGCGAAGCCGTGGGCCAGGGACCAGGCGGCGACCCCGGCGAGCCGGGGGTCGATGCCGAGTTCGTCGGGGCGTACGGAGGCCACCGCGCCGCGCAGGGCGTCCCCGGCGAGGGCGCGGGCGGTGGTGAGTTCGAGGTCGTCGGCGCGCAGCAGCTCGGGCGTGAACATCACCTGGAAGTGCGCGGGGTGCTCGCGCGCGAAGCGCACGTAGTGGACGCCCGCGTCCTTCAGGTCCTCCGCCTCGGCGAGTTCGGCGGCGAGCAGTCCGAATCCCTCGGCCGCGATCGCCGTCAGCAGGCCGGTGCGGTCCTTGAAGTGGTGCGCGGGCGCCGCGTGCGAGACCCCGGCGCGGCGGGCCAGATCGCGCAGGCTCAGCCGGGAGGGCCCGTCGGCGGCGATGACGTCGAGCGCGGCGGTGAGGACGGCGCGCCGCAGGTCACCGTGGTGGTAGGGGCGTTCGGCGGGCTTCTTGGCCGGTGCTGGGGTCATGTCCAGCAGAGTACGCGGAATCTAGTCGTTGACAAGTTGGGAGTCGCTCGGGCAATCTAGTCGGTGTCAAGTTGAGTGGGTGGCGGACCGGCCTCCCGCGAACTGGTCAATGGGCTGCCGGCCGGGGTGCCGGCCGGGCCGCCGGATACAAGGGGGAATGAGCATGTCGACGTACGAGGAAGTGGGCGGCGGAGTCGAACCGGCCCGCGTCCGTCAGCTCTGGCACCTGCTGGAGCCGCTGCACGCGGTGGTGTACTACGCGCCCGAGGTCTTCGAGGAGGCCGCCGCACTCGGGTACGACACCGGCGAGCGTTGGCCGAGCTACTTCCCCTTCCGGGCCGCCCCGTTGGGCCGGGTCGGCAGTGAGCGGGTGGCCTCCGCCTTCTACAGCTTCAGTCCCCGCACGGTCGCCGAGCACATGGACACGGCGTGGAAGACCGCCGGCCCGGACGACGTGCTGGCGGCGCGGCTGCGCGGCATGGACCGGACCTACCGCGCGCTGTTCGGCGACCGCGTCGACAGCCCGGAGCTGGCGGAGGCCGCGGCCCTGGCCCGGCGCGTGGCCGAGGCGGCGAACACGGCCGGGCGCCCGCTCGCCGCGGCCAATGCCGAACTGGACTGGCCCGAACCGCCCCACCTCCAGCTCTGGCAGGCCGTGACAATCCTGCGCGAGCACCGGGGCGACGGCCACCTCGCCGCCCTGCTCGTGGCCGGCCTGGACCCGGTCGAATCGCTCGTCTCCTTCGCCGCGATAGGCGCCGCGTCCGTCGAGCGTTTCGAGAGCCGGGGCTGGACCCCGCAGGAGTGGGCGGCGGCCGTTGAACGCCTGGTGGCGCGCGGCCTGTTGGGCGCCGACGGCGCCGCGACCGACGCGGGCCGCGCCCTGCGCCACGAGGTCGAGGAGCACACCGACCGCCTCGCCGCCGGTTCCTGGCGCGCACTGGGGGTCAAGGACATCGACCGACTCGCCGAACTGCTGGGCGAGTTCTGGGTCGCGGCGATCTCCTCGGGCCTGCTGCCCTCCGAGTCGACCCTGGGGATAGGCAAGGTCTGAACCCGGCGGCGGAGCCCCGCTCACCGGTGCCGGACAGCGCGAAGCCGTCCGCGGGGTGGTGGGGCTCCGCGGACGGCCTCTGTTTCACGATGGCTCAGGACGCCCTGCAGCCGTCGCCCCGTCGATGGAGGCGACTGCCGGGAGGGCCTCGGGACCTCCGTGGGTCAACGGGTTATGGCTGCTCGGGCCGGTCGCGGTCCATGCCGAGCGCGCCCTCACCCCTGCGCTGCGCGTCGTCGACCTGGCTCTCGTACTTGTTGCCCGTCTTCTCGTTGACCTTCTTTTCCGCGGTGTCGGACATGTCCTTCGCCTTGTCCTGCATCCCGCGGTTGCTCTTGAACTTGTCGAAGATGCCCATCCAGAGCTCCTTCCGGAGGCGACTCACAACCGACGATACGCCGCTGATGCATGGAATGCGCATTTTCTGCCCATATGGTCTGGACCTCTCGGCGGCTACCGTGAGAGCAGCAAACCGGCACGCAGGGGAGGGGCGCATCGTGATGCGTCTGAGGGGCGGGGCGGCGGTCTGTGCCGCGGTACTCGGGATGGCGGTCGTACTCACGGGCTGCGACGACCTGGGCGATCTGCCCCTGGACGACGCCTCCTCCGGCTCCGCCCAAGGCGGTCCCGGATCCGGACGCGCCGTCAGCCCCCTGGACAACCCCGACGGCACCCTGCCGGGCCTCGCCGCCATCACCTCCGACAGCGAGCGCGCCGAGGCGCGGGCCCTGATCGAGAAGGTGGAGACCAAGGGGCGCGGCCCCCGCACCGGCTATGAACGGGACAAGTTCGGCTACGCCTGGATGGACTCCGCGCCCGGCGGCATCCCGTTCGCCCGCAACGGCTGCGACACCCGCATTATCTCTATGCTTCGCCGGGTGGGTGGGGCGTTTTCGCAGCTCATGCGGGGAGTGGCGAGCTGTGCTTGCTGAGAGGGACGTGAGTCACAGGACTGTTGGGGGCATGGGCTCTTTCGGTGCGGTGGCTGTCGTGGCAGCTGCCGTGCTCCTCGTCTCGGGATGCGAGGGTCTCGCCGAAGACAACCCCTCGACGGGGTCCGGGTCGACGACGTCGGACCGACGAGCGGTCAGTCCGCTCAACAACCCGGACGGTACGAAGCCAGGGCTCGCGCCCGTGACGGCGGACGCGGACAAGGCTGCTGCCCGCAAGCTCATCGAGGAGCTGTCCACGAAGGGGCGAGGGCCGAAGACGGGCTACGACCGCGACGAGTTCGGCTACGCGTGGATGGACACGGCGGACGGTGTGCCGCTGGCGCGGAACGGTTGTGACACGCGGAACGACTTGCTGAAACTCCATGGGCGCAACGTCGCGTTCCGCGCTGGTTCCGACTGTGTGGTCGTGTCCATGGACCTGTACGACCCGTACACCGGCAAGGACATCGCCTGGAAGAAGTCGAAGGCCACCGAGGTGCAGATCGACCACGTGGTGCCGCTGTCGTACGCCTGGCAGATGGGTGCCGCCCGCTGGAGCGAGGAGAAGCGGCGGATGCTGGCCAACGACGTGCTGAATCTTCTGCCGGTCTCGGGCCACACGAACTCCGCCAAGCGCGACTCCGGCCCGGCGTCGTGGTTGCCGCCGAACAAGTCGATCCGCTGCTCGTACGGGGTGCGGTTCGCGCAGGTGGCGCAGAAGTACGAACTGGCCGTTACGTCGGCGGACAAGGCCATGATGCTTCAGCAGTGCGGTGCTTGAGCTTTCACTTCGACGAGGATGGCGTCAGGACCGGGATGAGCCGGTGCCGGCGCGGGAGCGGTTGGCGCGGATCTCGTCGTGGTGGTCGGCGGCCCAGCCGATCAGCTGCATGACGATCTCGTGCAGGCCGCAGCCGAGCGGGGCGAGGGCGTATTCCACGCGCGGCGGCACTTCGGCGTAGGCGGTGCGTGTGATCAGGCCGTCCTCGGTGAGCTGGCGCAGCGTGTGGGTCAGCATGCGCTGGGAGATGCCGGGGATCTGGCGCTGCAGGTCGGTGTAGCGCAGTGGGCCGTCCTCCAGGACCGCGATGATCAGCATGCTCCACTTGTCGCCGACCCGGTCCAGGACCTGTCGGATGAAGGCCATGTGGTCGGCGGGGATGCTCGCGCACGGCCCGATCGCAGCCGCCATCTCCGTACCGGCGCTGTCCTGCATGGCACCCATTCCTCTCCGTCGCGCACACCGATGTGCCTTTTGTAACGCCTTCCATACTGGCGCATCATGGCGTTACGAACAAATGAGAGGAATTGGAGGTCAGGCCATGAAGGTAGAGATCTGGGCCGAGGTCACCTGCCCTTGGTGCGGGCTCGGCAGCCACCGCGTGGACCGGGCCGTGGAGCGGTTCGAGCACAGCGACGAGGTCGAGGTGGTACACCACTCGTTCCCGCTGGGTGGCAGCTTCCCGACCGACCGCACGGTCAGCGTCCGCGAGGCCCTGCTGAGCAAGCACGGCATCGGTGGCGCGCAGGCCGAGGCGGCGACCCGGCAGATCGAGACGCTGGCAGCCTCCGAGGGCCTGAGTCCCTACCGGGTGCTGGACAACGTCGTCGGCAACACCGAGCTGGCCCACGAGCTCCTGGCCCACGCCTCCGCGCAGGGCAAGAACCGCGAAGCCTGGGACACGATCTTCCGCGCCTACTTCGGCAAGGCCGAGCCCGTCTTCACCCTGGACGACCTGCTCCGGCTCTCCGACGAGCTGGGCCTGGAACGTGACCTGACGCGCCAGGTGCTCACCGAGCGCCGCTACCGCACCCAGGTCCAGGACGACGCCCGCCGCGCGCAGCAACTGGGCGCCACCGGCGCTCCGTTCACCGTCGTCGACGGCCGCTACGGCGTTCCCGGCGCGCAGGACAGCGACTCCCTGCTCGACCTGTTGCGTACCGCCTGGAACGAATCCCAGCCGATCACCCTCGCCCCCGCGGGCGACGCCCCGGGTTGCGGCCCCGACGGCTGTGCCGTCCCGGCCCGCCACTGACGCGGCCCCTCATTCCCCACCCCCCTCGCTTTGAAAGGCGCAATCGCCATGTCGTACCTGCTGCATATTGACTCCTCCTCGCTCGGCGAGGCCTCCGTCTCCCGCCAGGTCGCCCAGTCCTTCCGTGACCAGTGGCAGGGCCCGGTCGTCCACCGCGACCTCGCCGCCTCACCGGTGCCCCACCTGAGCGCTGCGGGCATCACGGCCCGCAGCACCGACCCGGCCCAGCACACCCTGGAGCAGGCCAAGGCGGCAGCGATCCAGGACGAGCTGATCGAGGAGTTCCTCGGCGCCGGCGCGTATCTGTTCACCGTGCCGATGTACAACCTCTCGATGCCGTCGGTGTTCAAGGCGTGGCTGGACCAGATCATCGTCACGGACCGCACCCTGAGCCACACCGGAACCTCCCCGGCCGCGGGTCGTCCGGCCGTGCTGATCTCCGCGAGGGGCGGCGGCTACGGACCCGGCACCCCCAAGGAAGGACTCGACTACGTAGTGCCCACTCTGGAAGCCGTCCTGGGCCGCGATGACCTCCTCGGCCTGGACGTCACCACCGTGATACCCGAGCTGACCATGGCCCCCCGGGCTCCGGCCCTCGCGCCGCTCCTGCCCCTGCACGAGGCCTCCATGACCGCCGCCCACGACCAGGCCCGCAGCCTCGCCACGGCCCTCGGCACACCGCGTGCCGCCTGACGCATCTCTCCAGGTGATCCCCATGACCAACCTGCTCGTTCTCGGCGGCAGCGGCCGCACCGGAATCCACGTGCTCAAGGAGGCCGCTGCCCGCGGTCACCAGGTCCGTGCCCTGGTGCGCAACCCCGACAAGGTTCAGGCCCCGGCCGGCGTCGAACTGATCAAGGGCACGCCCGCGAACATGGACGACCTCCGCAAGGCAGTCCAGGGCACCGAGGCCGTGATCAGCGTGCTCAACAACGCGCGCGCCTCCGACAACCCCTGGGCCAAGCCCGTCAGCCCGCCCGCCTTCATGACGAACGCCGCCCGCTCCACCCTGGCCGTGATGGGCGAGCAGGGCATCCGCCGGATCATCCTCGCCTCCACACAGGGCGCCGGGGACGACTGGGCCCACCTCAACCCGTTGATGCGGGCGTTCATCAAGGGGTCCAACCTCAAGGCCGGTTTCGCCGACCACGACGGAGTCGACCGGACCGTCCGTGCCTCGGGCACCGACTGGACACTGGCCCGCGCCGTCGCCCTCAGCGACAAGACGGCAGGTGGCCCGGTGCGGGCAGCCGAACGCGGTACCGACAAGCCGGGCATGAGGATCAACCGCGCCGACTTCGCGGGCTTCCTTCTGGAGGCCGTCGAGAAGGATGCCTGGATTCGCCAGGCACCTCTGGTGTGGAACGCGCGCGGCTGACCCGGACCTGCATCTCCTTACGGAGACGGAACGGCTCGCATCGCGCGGCGGAGACCGGCCCGTGCGGCGGTGAGATCGTCTTCCGCCCCACGCAGTTGTCCCTCCAAGGCGGTGATCCGATCCTTGGCCTCCGACAGTTGTTGGTCCAGGGTGGTGTTCCGCTGCTCCAACTGCTGTACCCGCTCGATCAGTTCGTTTCGGTTCACCTCGTCCAGCTCGGTGCCGAGAGACAGCCGGACCCGGTTCCGGAGGCGGTCGCGTTCCTTCTTGAGGTCCTTGATCTCTTCGCGGGCCAGAGCGAGATCCGTGCGCAGGCCGGCAGGGGACACCTGTTGGGCCTCCGGAGCAGGGGAGTTCCGACGTCCGTGCTCTCGCTGCGTGGTGATGCCGTCCTGAACGGCTCGGTGCACCTGGGACTGGTTGTAGACGAACCACGTGGACACGCCGGCCTCCCGCGCCACCTGAGCGACGGTGACACGGCGTCCCGTACGCAGAAGGCCCTCCACTGCCTCAAGTGCACGCCTGGTCTTGGCCTCGCTGTCCTTGGCGCGGCTGGCGCGGAGGCGCTCGACCCGTGCGTGCCGGTCATTGGCGCCGGAAGTGGCAGGACGTTTCATTCGGAGCTCCGTGTCGTCAGCGACTGCAGGGGGACGAAGGCCGCTGCCGAACGTGCCTTGCGCAGTTCGCGTGAGGCGGATTCGACGGCGGCCCGCTCCTCGGCGGGCAGCGCGTCGAGTTTCCGCCGCATCTCATCGGCCGACTTCGAGTAGGCGCGGATCTGGTCGTCGAGATTGCGCACGACCCAGTCGGCGGCCTCCATTGCCAGGGCGGCTTCCTTGTCGGCCCGCAGGTCCGCGATCTGCTGTTCCAGGGCGGGGAGGTAGGAGGGATCGGGTCGGTAGAAGTCGCATCCGGCGCACTGGAAGCGGATGCGGCAGTGCCCGCCACCGGCCTTGACGTTGCTCGGCTCGGTGCAGCCGCCATAGGGAACCCCGACGCTTTCCACCTCGTAGGCGAGGGGATCGCCGAATCCGCGGGCGGCTCCGTGCCGGTCGACGGCGAGTGCCGCGACCGTGCGCACGGCCTCCTGCTTTCGGCTGAGGGAGACCTTGTAGTAGCCCATGGTCACGTCCAGTGAACGGTGATCCATGAGTTCCCGCAGGACGTCGGGGCGGGTGCCCGCGTCCGCATGGCGCTGGGCGTACGCGTGGCGGAAGCCGTACGGGACGACCTGGGTGCGGTCGTAGGCGAGCGGGGCGCCGTCCTCGTCGAGACGGTCGTCCACAAGGTCAGGGATCAGTTCGTCGACCCAGTTCCGGAAGATCCGGTTGCAGAAATGCGAGGTGTTCAGATGCCCGCGGCGTGGACGATTGCGCTGTCCTGGAGAGGGAAAAAGCCACTGGGCGCAAGCCGGTACGGCCGGTAGCGCATCGAGCTCCTTCTGCCAGGCTTCGATCAGTTGGGCGGTGCTCTCCGAGATGGGCAGACGACGGCCGTGTCGTCGCCGCTTGTGGTTGTCGTAGATCAGCGTCGGTTTGCCGTCGACCCGCTCCAGGCAGTCGCGGCGCAGGCTGGTGACTTCGCCTGGACGCCGGCCGGTGTCCCGGAGGACCGCGTAGACCACCTGATACATCCGCGCGAAGTCGGCGGCCGTCCAGCCGCCGCTCGTGTACCCCGTCGAGGTGCCCAGCAGACCCAGGTGTGCGTCGAGTTGGGCGATGATGTGCTCGGGGATCGCACGGCCGAGATCGTCCTCGGTCACCTCCACGGCGGCGATGCTGTGGAAGCGGGGGTTGAGCGCGAAGCCACCGGGCACGTGATCCATCATCCCGGCCTGACGGGCGTAGTCCAGGAACGTGCGCCAGTGACGGAGCAGGGCTCTGCGATGGCTGGTGGAGTAGTCGTGACCGTCCTCGGGACGCTTGGTGATTCGGAACATGTCCACTACGGCGTTCATGTCAGCCATGGCGAGGAGCCCCGGCTCATCCCCGTGGGGGCGGCCTGCCAGAGCGGAGGACGCGATGGTCGCCGCGTAGACGGTCTGCCGCAGGTCCATGACGTTGGGGCGTGCCGTGCGGCCGTACTCCTTGACCAGTTCCCGCAGCCAACGTTGCCGTACCGGACGGAAGTCGATGTCGCCGTGGACAGCGGCATACTTGCGACCGCGCCCTGCCGTCAGCCCGATGAGGGCGCACTCCCATACGTCGCCCGAGGTCGGATCGGTGCCCTCGAACTCGACGCGTGCGCGTCGGACGTGCAGGAGAACACCGTTCAGGACGCCGGAGGCCGCAGCCGGAAGCCCGGAGGAGAAGGAGGCGTCCAGGTCAAGGAGCGAGCCGAGTCCGGAGGGGAGGCCGGCCACAATGCGGCGCACTCGCTGGGGGACCAGGCTGATCCCGGCGTCGTCGCGCTGCTGGAGCCCGTAGAGGAGCTCCTGGCGGACCGCCGGGCTCACATCGGCGAGAGAGAACTGGGAGACGCCGGGCATCGCCCCGTTCACGGAGGTGTTGGGCCTGCGGCGGGACGGATCCGGGGTGTGCGTGGTGTCGAAGTCCGTAGGGTTCCCCAGGAGGTATCGGGCTTTCCGGCAGGCGTCGCACCGGGAACCGTTGCTCGCCACATGGGTGGTGCAGGAGGCCACGGAGCAGACGAACACACTGGTCATCGGGTTACCGGGATCGGCAGTGAACAGTGCCTGAACGGGGTCCCACTCATCTGCCCGCCAGCTCGACGGAATGCGCGCCGCGAGCCATGACGGCCACTCCGGTTCAGCGGAGACGGAGGCGACGACAGCCGAGCGGAGAGGTGCAACGTTCATCGCAGCAGCTCCGAGGCGAGGCTGTCGACGGCCGCGACGGCTGCGCGGAGATCCTCGTCCTGGGCGTGCAGGTACACGCCTGTGCTAGCCGAGGAGGCGTGGCCCAGGAGCGTCTGTACGACGTCCGGAGCAACCCCGTTACGGATCCAGCGGGTGGCGGCAGTGTGCCGCATCATGTGCGGCCGGGCGGTCAGACCGCAGCGCCTCCCGATCCGTTCGACCACTTGCTTGGCGTTGGAATACGACAGGGGGCGTCCCGCGTGGACGCCGACGAGGTTGACGAAGACATAGTCACAGTCGGCGGCGCCGGCCGCCTGTTCACGCTCGGCGAGGTGATCGCGATACCGGTGCACCACCTCTGGTGTCAGCGGAACCATGCGAGGGCGCCCGGCTTTGGCCCGTGCCCCGTTGACGTTGTCCTGTCGTGGCCTGACGTGCAGGTGCGCGCCACCGGTCCGGCAGCCGAGGTGGGTGGAGTCGGGGAGCAGATGCATGTCCTCGCGCCGCAGTCCGAGGGCTTCGCCGATGCGGAGGCCTGCCTCCAGGAGGACGGTCAGCAGCAGCCGGTCACGGGCGGTGCGAGCGGCGTCGAGAAGCTGATCCGTCTGGGCGCGGGTGAGCGTCTGTGGCGCCCGCTCGATCTCCGGCGCCTTCAGGACGCGGGCTTTGACCATCAAGTGCTGGCCGCCCTCGCCGGGATCGAAGCCGGCCGGGGCGTGGGCGAGGAAGCGGGGCTCGCTGAGACGCGCGGCGACTTCGTGGTCCACGTGTCCCTGGACGGCGCAGAAGCGGAGGAACTCGCAGACCGCGGTGAGCGTGGCGTTGACCGTCTTGCCGGTCGGAGGCCGCCCGTACCGGGTCGGTGTCCGCTCGACGTGGAACTTGAACAGGCTCATGTCCCCGAGGCGGACGGTCTTCCAGTTGATGCCCCGCTCTGCGCACCAATTGAGGAAGCGGCCGATTCTGGGGATGTACGCGCGCTGTGTCTGCGGTGACCGCCCGGCTCCGCGCAGGTACAGGGAGAACTCACGGGCTTCGGGGTGGGGCGCGTACGTCTCCTCGTCGACCAGGAGCCAGGTGCTCTCGCCGGTGGTGGGCGAGACGGCCTTCTCTGTGCATAACGTCATGGATCTGCTTCCTGTCTCCGTTGTCACTCATGTGCCTCATGGCATGACTGATAACGGTTAGGGACAGGAGTGGGTTACGGCTGTGCCTCATGTGCATCGCGATCGGGAGAGGGATAGAGATAACCCGCAACGACGTCCTGCGCCGCGACGGCGAGGACCTGCGCTTCCGGTCCGGCTCGGACTGTGTGGTGACGGCGATGCGACTGTACGACCCGTACACCGGCCGGACCATCGACTGGGCCAAGTCCCGGGCCACAGAGGTCCAGATCGACCACGTCATGCCGCTCTCCTACGACTGGCAGATGGGCGCCTCCCGCTGGCCCGAGGGCAGGCGCCAGGCCATCGCCAACGACCCGCTGAACCTGATGCCAGTCGACGGCCCGACCAACGGCTCCAAGGGCGACTCGGGACCCGCCTCCTGGCTCCCCCCGAACAAGTCGGTCCGCTGCTCCTACGCGGTGCGCTTCGCCCAGGTCTCCCTGAAGTACGACCTGCCCGTGACCGCGCCCGACAAGGAGATGATGCTGCGCCAGTGCGGAGGCTGACGCCGACCACGAGGGCCGGCGTCAGCGGGTGTGGTGCCGTGCGGTGTCCGCTCAGCCCAGCTCGTCCAGGTCGAGGATCTCGCCGGAGGGCTTGTCCGACGGGACGGGCTTGTCGTAGTCGCTGAAGGTGAGCGAGCCCTTGTCCGAGGGGGTGTCGCTGACCAGCTTCAGCACGTACGGCTCGCCCTCGGTGGCGACGTAGAGGGTGTAGTTCTCCTTGCCGCCCTTCTCGTGCAGGGTGATGGCGGGCGTGCCGTCGACGTCGGTGGTCTTGCCGCGGGTGGCGTCGGACCGGGTGTCCTCGGCGTCGCCGAGGACCGTGCTGATGTCGCAGAAGTCGGTGAACTCCTCGGCGTCCGGGCCCTTCGCGGACATCTTGGTCCACTTCCCGGCCAGCATGTCCACCACCGCGTCCGTCTCGTCCTTCGGCTCGCCCTCGCTCTGGGCGCGCAGGAAGTCCTCGTCGTACTTCATGTAGATGGTGTCGCCGCTCTTGATGAGGTCGGCGCGGCCCTCGCCGCCGATGCTCAGGTTGCCGGCGCAGTTGCCCTTGCGGTCGAGGGCCATGTCGAGGGCGATCGTGCCGCCGGACTCCTCGTCCGGGATGTCGCCCGTCATGCGGAACGAGTCGGCCTCGTAGGTGGCGTCGACGGCCCGTTCGGCGATCTCTCCGCCGGTCAGCCCGGCGAAAGGTTCCTTCGATGTGCCGGACTGCTCGGACTGCCCGGTGTCTGCCTTGCTCTTTCCATCCGCCTTGTCGTCCCCCTGGCAGCCGGTGACGGCCATGGTGGCGACGGCGGTGAGACAGAGGGCGGCTAGTGCGGTGCGACGCATGGGTGTTCCTCGGTGAAGACAAGCGCGTGGCGCGCTGGGGGTGGTGGGTTGACGCGGTGGGCCGCCCTCGGGGCGGGCGGCGCGGCGACGGCGGCCGGGCCGGGGAGACGGCCGGCCGGGCCGACCGGGCTGATCAGGGGCCGGTGAGGCCTATCGGTCCGGTCGAGCGGCGCGGGTGGGTCAGGACTTCTTCCAGTCCTGGCAGCCTGACGTCTTGAAGTAGGCGTCCGAGGCGGCGATGGTGACGACGGCCGTACCGCTCACGTTGTTGTTCGCGATGATCGAGTCGATGGAGTGGTCGGCGTCCTTGGCGCGCTCCCAGTAGCAGGCGTCGTCGGTGTTGCCACTGGACTTGTAGGTGCCGGGGGCGATGTCGACGCCGACCTTGAGCATTCCGGCGTCGCCGGACATCTTCGTGGCCGGGGAGCCCTTGGCCTTCTCGTCCACGGCCTCCCAGTCGTTGCAGTCGCTGGAGCTGAAGAGCTTGTCGGTGCCCTTGACGGTGACGTAGCTCGTGCCCGTCACGTTGTCGTTGGCCAGCAGCGAGTCCATCTCCCCGGAAGCGTCCTTGGCGCGCTCCCAGTAGCACATGCCGTCGGTGTTGCCGGTGGTGCGGTAGGTGCCGGGCTTGATGTCGGAGCCGACCTCGAAGTCCCCGTCGCCCCCGAAGGCGACCTTCTTCTCCTCGGCCTTGTCCCCCGTGTCCGACTTCTTCTTCCCGGACGTGCCGTTGTCGGCGGACGCCGAGGAGCCCTTGTCGGAGGAGTTGCTGGAGCCGTCGTCCCCGGAGTTCGCCGAGACGGCGCCGATGACGACGATGCCCACGACGGCGCCCAGCGCGATCTTGCTCTTCATGCCCATGACTGTGTCCCCTCCCAGAGCGGCGACCGCCCCCTCCGGCTGGTCGCTCGTTCGACGGGTCAATAAGAACATCACATGTGAACCGAGTCAACACGGTTCACATGATTGGTTGTGTACACGGCCGTGAATGCAGGGATCTTGGATGCGTCGGTATGCTTCGACGCCACAGCCACGCGCAGGGTCAGGCCGGGGCGGAGAGGGGAACCGGGCGTGCAGGACAACGCGACAGAGGTGACCGCGGCCGGAATCGCGCGGCTCGCGGGTGTGGGGCGGGCCGCCGTGAGCAACTGGCGGCGTCGGCACGCCGACTTCCCCAAGCCTGTGGGCGGCACCGAGACCAGCCCCTCCTTCGCGCTCGCCGAGGTCGAGGCCTGGCTGCGCAACCAGGGGAAACTCGCCGAAGTCCCGCTGCGGGAACGGGTCTGGCAGCAACTGGCCGGACACCCCGCGGGCCCGGTCACCGCGCTCACCCACGCCGGGTGCGTCCTGCTGCTCATCCATGACCGGCCCACGCGCTGGCTGGAAGTGAGCGCGGGTTCCGACGAGCGGCTCGCGGCGATGCTTCCGGAGGTGCTGGAGCAGGTGCTCGTAGCGCGGTTCGGGGACGCGGCGGGGAGAGCGGCGTCGCGACGGGCGGCGGGTGTGAACTCACGGTCCGCTGTGAACTCCGCTGTGAACTCCGCGCATGCTGTGAACAGCTCGGAGGCTGTGAACTCGCGTGGCCGTGCGCAGGGACCTGGCGATGTGAACGAGTCGGGCCCTGTGAACGCCGGCGCGAAGGGCCGTGCTGTGAACACCGCACCGGCCGATTCGGGTGTGAACCCTCCATCCGCCGCTGCCGGTGTGAACACTCCGGCCGCCGCAGCGGGTGTGAACACCGCACCCGACGCACACATGCCGAGCGCCCACGGCCCCGCCCCCCACGCCCCCGCTCCCCACGCCCCCGCCCCCCACGCCCCCGCCGTTCACACCCCCACCGGCCCCGAGATCCTCCCCTCCGCCCCCCTCCTCCGCGGCGCCGCCGAGCTGGCCGCCGAGCTGGGCGGTGCCCGCCAGGCGTTCGAGTTCCTGCTCGGCCGGCACCTCGACGCCAACCCGCGCCAGTACACGCTCACCCCCGCCGACCTCGCCGGTCTCATGGCCGACCTCGCGGGACCGGCCCGTACCGCCCTCGACCCGGCCTGCGGCACCGGCGCCCTCCTGCGCGCCGTCGACGCCCGCCCCGACCAGGAGCTGTACGCCCAGGACAGTGCCCCCGAGCTCGCCGCCGTCACCGCGCTCCGGCTCGCCCTGCGCTCCCGCGCCAACGTGCGCGCCGCCGTCGGCGACACCCTGCGTGCCGACGCCCACCCCGACCTGCGCGCCGACACCGTCCTGTGCCACCCGCCGTTCAACGAGCGCAACTGGGGCCACGACGAACTCGCCTACGACCCGCGCTGGGAGTACGGCTTCCCGGCGCGCACCGAGTCCGAGCTGGCGTGGGTGCAGCACGCGCTCGCCCGGCTGAAGGACGGCGGCACCGCGGTGCTCCTCATGCCGCCCGCCGCCGCCTCCCGCCGCTCCGGCCGCCGGATCCGCGCCGACCTGCTGCGCCGGGGCGCGCTGCGGGCCGTCGTCGCACTGCCGGTGGGCGCGGCGCCGCCGTACAACATTCCGCTCCACCTGTGGGTGCTGCGCCGGCCCGACAAGATGCCCGCGCAGCCGGAGGTGCTGCTCGCGGACGCCGGACAGTTCGCGACGGAGGGGCGCGGCGGGCCGGACTGGCGGGCCGTGCGGGACGCCGTGCTCGACGCCTGGCGGGTCTTCGACCGCACCGGAACGCTCGACGAGCGGCCGGGCCTCGCCCGCGCGTTGCCCGTCATCGACCTGCTCGACGACGACGTCGACCTGGCCCCGGCCCGTCACCTGCCGCCACCCGCGGCGGCCGACGGCGCGGAGGCGCTCGCGGGCGTGCGGGAGCGCCTGGGGGAGACCCTGGGGCTCGCGGAGCGGCTCACGCCCCCACCGGCCGCGCACACGCCCCCCGTGCGCTGGCCGCTCACCACCATCGGTGAACTCGCGCGCGGGGGCGCCCTGGTGATGCGCACCGGCGGAAACGGCGGCCACGCACGCGTGCCCGTGCTCACCGACCACGACGTCCTCGCCGGGACGGCGCCCTCGGGGACGCTGCCCGAGAGCGACGAGGAACCGGTGTTGACCGAGCCGGGCGATGTCGTCGTGCCGGTGCTCGGCGGCGGTTCGGTGGCGCGTGTGATCGACGACACGACGGGGGGCGCCGCCCTGGGGCGCAATCTCGTGCTCCTGCGCCCCGATCCCACGGCGCTCGACCCGTGGTTCCTCGCCGGGTTCCTGCGCGGCACCGCCAACAACCGCCAGGCCAGCAGTTACGCCTCCACGGCCACGCGCCTGGACGTGCGCCGGCTCCAACTGCCCCGGCTCCCGCTCGACGAACAACGGCGCTACGGCGCGCGCTTCCGCGCACTCGACGAGTTCGAGCGGGCGCTCAGGCGCGCGAGCCGGCTCGGGGAGCAGCTCCTGCGCGGGATGTACGACGGTCTGACCGACGGGACGGTCGCTCCGGACTGAGGGGCGCGAGACGGGGGCGCGGGCCGGGGGACCGGCCGGGGGAAGTGATCAGTACAACAACGGTTCGGTACAACCCGGGACCGGTTACCGCTGTCGGCCTATACGCTCGAACTCTGTTGTTCGTCCCCATCGCTCACCGGTCCAGGAGCAGTCATGTACGGCCACGGCGCGGCGCCGCCCACCCGCAGCGCGGCAACGGTCATTTCCCTGCGCGTGCTGTTCGCCGCCCTCGGCTTCCTGTCGTGCGGGATCCTGGCGTGCGTGCCGCTGTTCCGGATCGCCTTCCTGCGCGGGCGGGCGGGGGACTGGGTGCTCGCCTGGGCGAGCCTGCCCGTGTCCATCGCGTGCTTCGCGGTGGTCGGCTCGGTGCCGGAGTCCGACCCACGCTCCGATGTCGCGGTGGCGATCGTCCTGCTGCTCGGAGCGTTCAGCTCCGTGTACTTCCTGGTGATGGACATCCGCTTCCACAGCGCGCAGCAGCGCCAGTACGGCGGCTACGCGCCGCACGCCACCACGGTGCACGCCCCGAACACCCCCGCGGGCTACGGCTTCCGCAGCAGGGCTCGCCGTACACGACCGCGCCCACGCAGCCGCCCCTGGCCCACCAGCCGCCCCGGCGATGC
>NZ_FLSP01000101.1 GCF_900091315.1 Streptomyces sp. DI166 | reverse complement strand
GTGCGAGCGGGCCGGCGGGTCGGAGCCGTACCGTGGGCCGTGCCGGACGGCACGGGCCCGGACCGCGCTGTCGCCACCGGTCGGTGCCCGGCGGGCGGGGTTCAGAACCCGCGCCGTGCCCCGCCGTCCACCGGGAGCATCACGCCTGTGAGGTAGGACGCGGCCGGGGAGAGCAGGAAGGCCCCGGCGCGGCCGAACTCCTCCGGGGTGCCGTAGCGGCGCAGGGGGATGCGGGACTCCGCCGCCGCCCTCGTGGCCTCCGGGTCCGCCGACAGCGCGTCGAGTTCGCGCACCCGGTCGGTGTCGATACGGCCCGGGAGGAGGCCGACCACCCGGATGCCGCGCGGACCCAGCTCGTCCGCCAGGGACTTGGCGAACCCGGCGAGGCCGGGGCGCAGGCCGTTGGAGATGGTCAGACCCGGGATCGGTTCGTGGACCGAGCCCGAGAGCACGAAGCCGATGACGCCGCCCGCCTCCAGTTCCGCCGCCGCCGCGCGGGCGAGGCGCACCGCGCCGAGGAACACCGACTCGAACGCCGCCTGCCACTGTTCGTCGGTGTTGTCCGCGACGAAGCCGGGCGCCGGACCGCCGACGCTGACCAGTACGCCGTCGAAGCCGCCGAAGTGCTCGCGCGCGGCGGCGATGACCCGCGCGGGCGTCTCCGGGTCGGCGTTGCCCGTGGCCACCCCGACCGCGTTCGGGCCCAGCGCCGCCGCGGCCTCGGTGACGGTCTTCTCCTCCCGCCCCGAAATGATCACTTTGGCGCCCTCGGCGACCAGCTCACGCGCGGTGGCGTTGCCCAGCCCGCGCGTGGCGCCCGTGACGACGAACACCCGGTCCTTCAGTCCAAGATCCATGGCCCCTATCCTGCATCGTCCGCCCCGAACAGGGCGAGAGCGGTGTTCACCAGACCGATGTGACTGAACGCCTGCGGGAAGTTGCCGAGCTGCTGCTCGGCCACCGGGTCGTACTCCTCCGCCAGCAGCCCCACGTCGTTGGCGAGCCCCACCAGCCGTTCGAACAGCTCCCGCGCCTCCTTCTCCCGGCCCGTCATGTACAGCGCGTCCGCGAGCCAGAATGAGCACACCAGGAAGGTGCCCTCCCCGCCCGGCAGCCCGTCCACGGCCGTCTTCTCGGCGCTGTAGCGGCGCAGGAAGCCGCCGTGGCCCAGCTCCTCGCGGACCGCGTCGACGGTGCCGAGCACCCGCGGGTCGTCCGGCGGCAGGAAGCCCACGCGCGGGATCAGCAGCAGCGAGGCGTCCAGTTCGCGCGAGCCGTAGTACTGCGTGAAGGTGTTCCGCTCGGGGTCGTAGCCCCGCTCGCACACCTCCCGGTGCACCTCGTCGCGCATCGCGCGCCAGGCGTCCACGTCGCCCTCCAGCTCCGGGTACGTCTCCACCGCGCGCACCGCGCGGTCCGCGGCCACCCACGCCATCACCTTGGAGTGCACGAACTGCTTGCGCCCGCCGCGCACCTCCCACAGCCCCTCGTCCGGCTGCCGCCACGCCGTGCACAAAAAGTCCATCAGCGCGACCTGCAGCGCCCACATGTTCGGATCGGACGGCAGATTCGAACCGCGGGCCAGCGACAGCGAGTCCATGACCTCGCCGTACACATCGAGCTGGAGCTGGTTGACCGCCTCGTTCCCGATCCGGACCGGGGTGCTGCGGGCGAAACCGGACAGCCAGGGCAGGGTCATCTCGGGCAGCCGCCGCTCGCCCGCCACGCCGTACATGATCTGGAGGTCGGCCGGGTCACCGGCGACCGCGCGCAGCAGCCAGTTCCGCCACGCCATGGCCTCCTCCTGGTACCCGACGGCCAGCAGCGCGTTCAGGGTGAGCGTGGAGTCGCGCAGCCAGCAGTAGCGGTAGTCCCAGTTGCGCACCCCGCCCGGCTCCTCGGGCAGCGAGGTCGTGGCGGCGGCGACGATGCCGCCGGTGGGGGCGTAGGTGAGCGCCTTGAGCGTGATCAGGGAGCGGACCACGGCGTTCCGGTAGGGACCGGTGTAGCGGCAGCGGCCCGCCCACGCCTGCCAGTCGGCGACGCTGGCGCGCAGCGAGTGGTGCGGGTGGACCAGCGGCGGGCGGGGCTCGTGGGAGGGGTGCCAGGTCAGGACGAACGCCACCGACTCGCCCTCGGCGACGGTGAACTCCGAGACGGTGCGGTGGTCCTCGCCCCAGGTGCGCACCTCCGGCTCGCTGCGCAGCCACACCGAGTCCGGGCCCGCCACCGCGACCCGGTGGCCGTCGGAGCGGCGCATCCACGGGACGATGGAGCCGTAGTCGAAGCGCAGCCGGAGCGTGCTGCGCACGGTCACCTCGCCGCGCAGGCCCTCGACGATCCGGACGACGTCCGGGGCCCGGTCCCGCTGCGGCATCAGATCGGTGACCCGCACGGCCCCTTCGTCGGTCTCCCACTCGGTGTCCAGGACCAGGGTGTCGGGCCGGTAGGCGCGCCGGGCGCACCGCTCGGCGCCCACGGGGGCGATGGTCCAGTGGCCGTTGTCCTCGTCGCCGAGCAAGCGGGCGAAACAGGCGGCGGAGTCGAAGCGGGGCAGGCACAGCCAGTCGATGGAGCCGTCCGTGCCGATCAGTGCGGCGGTCTGCTCGTCGCCGATGAGCGCGTAGTCCTCGATTCGCGGGTGCACGGGGTGCGGGTTCCCGGGAGGGGGGCACGGCAATCCGGCCGTGACGGCAATCCGGCCGTACGGCTCACATACCGACCGGCGTCGCGGGTGCCGTCTCCGTCGCGGACTCCTCGTCCGCCTGCTCGCGCCGGTCGCGCACCTCGCGGCGGACCAGGATCACCCAGCCGACCGGGACGCCGAGGGCGAACAGCCACCACTGGACGGCGTAGGCGTAGTTCAGCGCGGCGTTCTCGTCGCCGGGTTCGCCGAGCTGCTCCGGGGTGTCGCCCTTCGGCGCGGGCGCGGTCTGCGCGATGTAGCCGCCGAGCACCTCGGCGCCCAGGCGCTCGGCCTCCAGCTCGCTGTTGATCAGCATGATCTGCCGGTCGGGCAGGCCTTCGAGGTTCTTGATACCGCTCGCCTCGGTCGTCTCGTCCGGCATCAGCCGGCCCTTGACCGTGAGCTCGCCGCTCGGCGGGGCCGGGACCTTCGGGAACTCCGTCTGGCTGACGCCGTCGGCCGGGATCCAGCCCCGGTTGACCAGCAGCACCCGGCCGTCCTTGAGGACGAACGGGGTCAGGACGTGGTAGCCGACCTTGTCGTCGGAGTTGGTGCGGCGGCGGACGACGACCTCGTCGTCGGTGTCGAAGCGGCCCTGGGCCGTGACGGTGCGGTACCGCTCCTCGGTGGTCACGGTGTGCCCGGGGGCGGTGAGCTCCTGCACGGGGACCGGCTTCGCGGACAGCGCGTCGGCGACCAGATGGTTGCGGGCCGAGCGCTCGTCGTAGCGGTGCATCTGCCAGATGCCCAGCCTGATCATCGTGGGGATGAGCAGCAGGGCGACCAGCGTCAGGATCACCCACTGCCGGGACAACAGGAAGCGGTACACCCCACGACCGTACAACTCGGTCGTGGGGTGCGTTCACGCGGGTACCGGGTCACACCTTGTCGACGATTCCCACCTTTCCCTCCGCGCGGGCGCAGTGGCCGCCGCAGTACCAGTGGCCCTCGACCTCCACGCCCTGCCCGATGATCTGGACGCGGCAGTGCTCGCAGATGGGGGCCATGCGGTGGATCGCGCAGGAGAAACAGTCGAAGACATGTACGGCGCCCTGGGCGTGCACCTCGAAGGACATCCCGTAGTCATTTCCGCAAACTTCGCATCTCGCCATGCGCCACAGGGTGGGCCGTCGGTACGGCACGGGCGAGCGGGCGACGGGCGAGTCGCCCGGCAATCACCCGTACGGTCACCCTTCGGACGCGGGTTCCACATCCGCGAGAAGCTGCCCGAACGCGGCCTCGTCGACGACCGGCGTGCCGTACTGCCTGGCCTTGACCACCTTGGAGGTGCCCGAGTCCGGGTCGTTGGTGACCAGCAGGCTGGTCAGCCGGGAGATGCTGGTGGCCACATGCAGCCCGGCCTCGATCGCCCGGTCCTCCAGCAGGTCGCGCTCCACGGAGGTGTCGCCGGAGAAGGCGATCCGCATGCCCTGCTTGAGTCTTTTGCCCGCTTCGTACCGGCCCGGGTTGGGATACGGGCACGCGGGCCGCTTGCGGGAGGGGCGCCAACTGGTCGGCCGGTAGCTGTTGTACCCGGACGACTGCCGGGGCACCGCGCGGTCCGTCCACTCCGTCAGCGGGCGGCACTCGTGCAGCGGCAGCCGTACGCCGCCCTCGGCCGCGGCGCGCAGGCTCGGCCGGAACGCCTCCGCCAGCACGCGCGCGTCGTCCAGCGCGTGGTGCGCCCGCTGCTGGACCACCCCGAAGTGCGCGGCCAGGGACTCCAGCTTGTGGTTGGGCAGCGGCAGGCCCAGCTCCTTGGAGAGCGCGATGGTGCACAGGCGCTGGCGCACCGGCGCCTCGCGCTTGGCGCGCGCGTACTCGCGGGCGATCATCTGCCAGTCGAAGACGGCGTTGTGCGCGACCAGCACCCGGTCGGCCAGCCGTGCGGAGAACTCCTCGGCGATGTCCGGGAAGAGGGGCGCGCCCTTGAGTACCTCGCTCGTCAGACCGTGGATCCACACCGGGCCCGGATCGCGCTCCGGATTGACCAGCGTGTACCAGTGGTCCTCGACCTCGCCGCGGGCGTCCAGCCGGTAGACGGCCGCCGAGATTATCCGGTCGTCCCGGGCCAGTCCGGTGGTCTCCACGTCAACGACCGCGTATCCCTTCGGATACGCGGCCGGCCACTCCGGGCGCGAGGACGCTGCGGTCGTACGGTCTTCGAGCATGGTCACTGAGAATACGGGCCGGGACTGACACCGCCGTGCCAAGCCCCCGGATCGGCACCCCGTCAGGTGCCCTGCCACGCCCGTCCGTTCGAGTGTCGGTCCGGGATGCGGGTCAAGTCCCCTCTCGCGCGGGGCTGTCCGGAATGTCATTCTCCGGGGTGTGACGGAATCAGCGCGCGAGGAGACCGACGACGGCTCGCTCGGGGTACGGCTGAACTGGCTGCGGGCCGCGGTGCTCGGCGCGAACGACGGCATCGTGTCCACCGCCGGGCTCGTGATGGGCGTCGCGGGCGCGACCGAGGACCGCTCGGCCCTGCTGACGGCGGGTCTGGCGGGGCTGCTGGCCGGGTCGCTGTCGATGGCGGCGGGGGAGTACGTCTCGGTCTCCACCCAGCGCGACTCCGAACGGGCCGCGCTCGCCGAGGAGCGGCGGCAGTTGCGCGAACGGCCCGAGGAGGAGCTGGCGGAGCTCGCGGACCTGCTGCGCCGGCGCGGACTGTCGGAGGACGTCGCCGAGGAGGCCGCCGAACAGCTCACCGAGCGGGACGCGCTGCGGGCGCACGCGCGCGTGGAGCTCGGTATCAACCCCGACGAGCTGGCCAACCCCTGGCACGCGGCCTGGGCGAGCTTCCTGGCCTTCACCGTGGGCGCCCTGCTCCCGCTGCTCGCCATCGTCCTGCCCCCGTCCGGCGCCCGCGTCCCGGTCACCGCTGCCTCGGTCCTGGCCGCCCTGGTCCTCACCGGCTGGACCAGCGCCCGCCTGGGCGCGGCACCCCCCGGCCGGGCGGTGCTGCGCAACGTCGCGGGCGGCGCCCTCGCCATGGGCGTCACCTACGCGGTGGGCAGTCTGCTGGGCGCGGCCGGGATCTAGCCGGACATTCCTCCGCCGCCGGGGGGTCAGTTGGAAGAGATCGCCAACAAGTAAGCGCGTACCCCCGGTAATACTTGTGAGTAACAACCCCTAGCCGTGGCCGACCGGCGGTTCTACGGTGCCCCCATGCCGAACCTGCCCGATGTCGTGCTGTGGTCGATACCCGCCTTCGTCCTGCTCACCGTGATCGAGATCATCAGCGTCCGCATCCATCCCGACGATGATGCCGCCGGCTACGAGACGAAGGACGCCGCGACCAGCCTGAGCATGGGGGTCGGCAGCCTGGTCTTCGACTTCCTGTGGAAGATCCCGATCGTCGCCATCTACACCGCGATCTACGAACTGACCCCGCTGCGGGTCCCCGTCCTGTGGTGGACGGTCCTGCTGATGCTGCTCGCCCAGGACTTCTTCTACTACTGGTCCCACCGCGGCCACCACGTCATCCGCATCCTGTGGGCCTGCCACGTGGTCCACCACTCCAGCCGCAAGTTCAACCTCACCACCGCGCTGCGCCAGCCCTGGACCTCTCTGACCGTCTGGCCGTTCTACGTCCCCCTGGTCGCCTGCGGTGTGCACCCGGCCGCGCTCGCCTTCTGCTCCTCGGCGAACCTCGTCTACCAGTTCTGGATCCACACCGAGCGCATCGACAAGATGCCCCGGTGGTTCGAGTTCGTCTTCAACACGCCCTCCCACCACCGTGTCCACCACGCCTCCCAGGGCGGCTACCTGGACCGCAACTTCGGCGGCATCCTCATCGTCTGGGACCGCCTCTTCGGCTCCTTCGTCGCCGAGACCGAGCGCCCCGTGTTCGGGCTGACCAAGAACATCAACACCTACAACCCGGTCAAGGTCGCCACCCACGAGTACGTCTCCATCGCCAAGGACCTGAAGGCGGCGCGCACTTGGCGCGACCGGGCCGGGCACCTCTTCCGCGGCCCCGGCTGGCAGCCCGAGCGCGCCCCGCGGCCCGCCCCGGAGAGCGTGTCCACGTGACCCCCAAGCACCTGCTGCTGTCCGCCTTCGCCCTCGCCGCCGCCGTCGACCTCGGCTCCCTCGCGGCCGGGTTCGACCCCGGGCACACCCTCGCCAAACCCCTGCTGATGCCGCTGCTCGCCGGGTACGCCGCCCTGTCCGGGGCGCCCCGGCTGCTGGTGGCCGCCCTGCTGTTCGGCTGGGGCGGCGATGTGTTCCTGCTCTCCGACGCCGACCCGGCCTTCCTCGCCGGAATGGGCTCCTTCGCCGCCGGACACGTCTGCTACCTGCTGCTGTTCCGGGCACCCGGCACCCAGCGGCCGCTCCTGCTCGCCGGGTACGGCGTGGCCCTCACCGCCACCGTCGTCGCGCTCTGGCCCGACCTGCCCGCCGAGCTGCGCGTCCCGGTCGCCGGGTACAGCCTGCTGCTCACCGCCATGGCCTACCGCGCCGGCGGCCGGTTCGGACTGCTCGCCGGGCTCGGCGGCGCCCTCTTCATGCTCTCCGACACCCTCATCGCCACCGGCGTCGCCGAGTGGCCGCAGCCGCCCCGCCCCGACCTGTGGATCATGCTCACCTACATCGCGGCCCAGTACCTGCTGACCACCGGCACCCTGCGCGCCCTCGAAGCGCGCCCGGGCCCGGCGGCGACGCACGGTGAGGTGCGCTCAACCACCCCCTGAGCGCACCTCACCACCTCGCCGCAGGAGCACCCCGTCATGCGCGCCACCACCATCCACGCCCGTACGACATGCGGGTGACGGACGTACCGGACGCGGTCGTCCAACTGCCCACGGACGCCGTGGTCCGGGTGGTGCGGGCCGGTATCTGCGGCAGCGACCTGTGGGCGTACCGCGGTGAGGCGGCCCGGCAGCCGGGCCTGGGGGTGCCCCCAGGCCGTTCAGGCACTGGGGAAGGTACCGGACTCGACCTCGGTGTCATGTTCGACCGCAACATCGCCCCGCGCGGCGGCGTCGCGCCGGTCCGGGCCTACCTCCCCTAACTGCTCCCGGACGTCCTGGAGCGCCGCATCGTTCCGTCCCCGGTGTTCGACATGACCGTCGGCCTGGACCAGGTCCCGGAGGGCTACAAGGCGATGGACGAGCGGGTGGCGCTGAAGGTGATGGTCACCCCGTGACCCGCGGAGCCGCCGTCAGCCCCGCCTGATCAGGCCGTCACCATCTGATCGGGACCGGCAGCGCCGTCAGCAGTCCCGACACCGCCATCACCACGCCCAGCCCGACGACCTCCGCACGCGCGGGGACACAGGCGCTGAGCGGGTCGGCCGCCCGGCTCAGCCGGATCCGCGCCCACAGGGCCAGCGCGGCGACGGCCGCCACCATCAGCACCTTGGCGAGCAGCACCCGCCCGTACGCCGTCTGCGTCAGCTGGTCGAGGATCGTCTCCGACGGCATGCGCCGCAGCGAGGAGCACACCCCGGTCGCCGTGACGGCGGCGAGCGCGACGGCCGCCACGCGCGCGTAGAGCCCGAGCAGCGCGGCGCCCGCCGGGGTGCCGTCGCCGCGCAGCGTGCGCAGGGCGTACAGCAGACCGCCTGTCCACAGGGCCGCGGCCGTCAGGTGCACCAGCGTCAGCCCGGTGCCGATCATCGGGGAGTGCTCGGTCGTCGGGTGGGCGCGCAGCGCCTCGGCCACGACGATCGCGGCCAGCGGCCAGACCTGTGTGCCGGGACGCCGGGACAGCGCGCACATCCAGGCCGCCGCGAAGGCGTTCACCTCCAGCAGCGCCAGCTTGCCGTCGCGGGTCGCGTACAGGCCGCCCAGGTCCAGGTCGGAGGGGCTGCCCGGGACCAGGTTGCCGGTGGAGACGACCGAGGCGAGCCCCAGCGCGGCGACGAAACCGGCGGCCGCCGCGTACACCGCCCAACTGCGCGGCGGGGCCGGGGGAGTGCCGGGCACGGACCGGGCCAGCCGGTTGACCAGCAGCTCGCCCACCGGGACGGACAGCGCCAGGAACAGCACCGTCCGCAGCAGCGCGATGCCGCCGTCTCCGGGGGCGTCGGCCTCACCGGTGCCGTGCAGTGCCGCGTTCGGCCCGAGCAGTGGGATCAGCGCCCCGAGCAGCACCAGGACCAGGACGGCGACGGCCCGGCCGGTACCGGGACGCCGCACGGGCTCGTTCGCGTCGGCCCTCTCCGACGTGGGTCTTATCAAGGTCACCTCATGATCTTCACCAGTCGTCCCAGAACCGGGCAAGTTCGCGGAAACAACTGGCGGTACGAATTCCGTCCATGGGTACGTATCGGGCGCCCGGCCGTTCAGACAGCGTGCCACCGCGCGGGGTCACTGCCCCAGACCCCGGGCGGCCGGGACCAGTCCACCGGCCCGCCCGCGAAGGACACCGGCGAGCGCGCGTACCGCAGCCGTCCGAGCGCGCTGTCCGTCTCGGCCAGCCACGGCTCGGGCCCCTCGTACGCCGGTCCGTCCGCGGCGGTCTCCGCGGTGATCTCGTCCGTCAGCCACCGCGCGGTCCGGGCCAGCGCCAGCCGTACGACCCGGCCGTACCCCTCCTGGTGCCGCTCGGTCAGCGCCCGCAGGATCTCCGCCGCCAGCAGGTACCCGGTGCCGTGGTCGAGGGCCTGCGCGGGGAGCGCCCCCGGCTGCTCGGGCGACCCCTGGAGCAGGGCGATGCCGGTGGCCGCCTGCACCAGGCTGTCGAAGCCGCGCCGCCCGCCCCAGGGCCCGTACGCGCCCCACGCGGACAGCTGGCCCACGATCAGCCCCGGCCGTCGCTCCACGAGTGCCTCGGGGCCGAGCCCGAACCGGTCCAGGGCGCCCGGCCGGTAGCCGGTGACGACCACGTCGGCCTCGCGCAGCAACTCCTCGAAGGCCGCGCGGTCATGGGTCAGGTCCAGGGTCGCCGAGCGCTTCCCGAACCCGGTGTCGGCGTGCTGGTCGGGGAGTTCGGGGATGCCCGGCGGGTCGACGCGCAGCACGTCGGCGCCCAGCAGGGCGAGGGTGCGGGTGGCGACCGGTCCGGCCAGCACCCGGGTCAGGTCCAGGACCCGTACCCCGGCGGCGGGCAGCAGGGGAGCGGGCGGTGGGGGCAGGGGCGGCAGGGCACGCGCGCGTGCCGTGTCCAGGCGCTCGCGCTCCACCAGGGGCCGCCGTGCCACCTCGGCCGCCTGCGGATGCGCCGCCCACTCCTCGGCCGTGCGTACGGCCACGGCGAGCCCTCCGGTCGCGTACACGGCCTCCTCGACCTCAAGCGCCGAGCGCTCGGCCAGCGCGCGCTCCACGTCCGCCTCGGACACGCCCAGGGCGCTCAGCAGCCGCTCGCGGTGGTGGGGGTAGTTGGCGTGGGTGCGCACCCAGCCGTCCGCCGTGCGCCAGAACCGCGACAGCGGGGCGAAGGTGACCGGGGCCCGGCCGTTGACCGACAGATGCCGTTCGCTCACGAACGCCGTGGCGACGGCACCGTCGTCCAGCAGGACCTCCGGCACCTCCCGCAACCCGGCCCGCACCGCCCCCAGTTCGGCGCCGGCCAGCGCACACGCGCGGACACACGCGCGTGCCAGGTCCCGCACGGGAAGGCGCGCCGGGAGTGCGCCTTCCCGCCTCACCATCTTGATGTCGGTCATGACTGCACTATGCATGACTGACCGGATCAACACATGGCCGGGAACTGGTGCTTCCTACTTGGTCACCGCGTCCAGGGCGTCCGCGACTCCCCAGCCGTAGAACCCGTTCCGGTTCTTCGACCCCTCGCACGTGGCGTCGACCTCGCCGTCGCCGTCGATGTCGTACGGGTCCCCGCACGCCTTGGAGTCGGCCTGCGCGTACAGCAGGGCCTTCACCGCGGTCGGCGGGAGATACGGACGCGTCGACTTGATCAGCGCGGCGACACCGGCGACATGCGGCGACGCCATCGACGTACCGGCCATGTAGCCCCAGCGGCCGCCGGGCAGGGTGCCCAGGATCAGTCCGCTGGTGGCCGGCGGTTCCGGGGTCTGGAAGCGGGTCGAGTCACCGCCGGGCGCGGCGATGTCGACCACTCCCAGGCCGTGGTTGGAGAAGGACGACTTCAGGCCCTTCGCCCCGGTCGCGGCGACCGTCACGACACCCGGCAACTGGGTCGGGATGTCCAGGCACTTCGACGGGTCCACGACCCGCTCGACGGGCGTGCCGTCGTTCGGCGAGACCGGGTCGGTGATCTCGTCCGCCGCGAGGTCGTAGTTCTCGTTGCCCGCCGCCGCGACGTTGACGGTGCCCTTCTTCTCCGCGTAGCGAGCGGCCCGGGAGACGGCCTCGACGAGCGCCTTCTGGTCAGGGTCGTTCTTGCAGTTGAAGTACCAGGGGTCGGTGTAATAGCTGTTGTTCGTCACGTCGACGCCGTGCTCGGCCGCCCACACGAAGCCGCAGACCACGGCCTCCGTGTAGAAGTAGCCCTCGGTCGTCGACACCTTGATGCCGGAGACCTTCACGCCCGGCGCCACACCGGTCATGCCGACGCCGTTCTTGGCCGCCGCGATCTCACCGGCCACATGGGTGCCGTGCGGGCTCTCCGTCGGCCCCGGCCGCCAGGCGCCCTCGCTGGTGTCCGGCTTGCCGGTCACACAGTTGACCGAGGCGTCCCGGTCGAAGTTGGGCGCGAGGTCGGGGTGGGTGTCGTCGACGCCGGTGTCGATCACCGCGACGGTGACCCTGGAGCTGCCCAGCGACTTCTCGTGGGCCCGGTCCGCCTTGATGGCGGGCAGGTCCCACTGGAGCGGCTGCAGGGGGTCCTGCCCCTCGGCCTCCGTCACGGCCGCGACCTCGGCGGCGCTGAGCACCTTCGGGGTGCCGACGTCCGTGGTCGACTGCGCGGGCAGCGGCGCGTTGCGGGTGTTGCCCGCCGACTGCACCCCGGGCACCTTGCGCAGCGTCCTGGCGAAGTCCGGGTTCGCCGAGTGGACGACGATCACACCGATCCGGTCGTACGACGTCACGACGGTGCCGCCGGCCTTGGCGATGGCCCGCTCCACCCGGGCCGACGGGCCGTGTCCGGGCTGGACGTTGACGACGTAGCTGAGCGAGGTCGCCTCCGTCTCGGCCGCCGCCGCCGACGCGTTCGGCAGCAGCGCGACCGCTGTCGCCAGGGCCGTTCCGGCGCCGACGGCCAGGGCGCGACGGGAGCGCGGGAAGTGCGCTGTCATGGTGTCAGTCTCTCCCGTCCGCCGGTCACTTGACCGCGCGCAGCGCGTTGACGATGCCGTAGCCGTAGAAGCCGTTCACACGCTTGCCGCCCTCGCACACCGCGTCCTGCGTGCCGTCGCCGTTCTGGTCGTAGGACTCCGGGCAGCCCGGGTTGTCGGCCTGCGCCTTGAGCAGCGCCTGGAGCTGCGCCGGGGACGCCCACGGGTGCTTCGACTTCAGCAGCGCGGCCACACCGGCGGCGTGCGGCGAGGCCATCGAGGTGCCCTGGAGCCAGGCGTACTCACCGTTCGGCATGGTGGACAGGATGCGGCCGTTCTTGGAGGGCGTGTCGGGTATCTGGTACAGCCGGTCGCCGCCCGGCGCGGCGACGTCCACGACGCCCTTGCCGTAGGTGGAGTAGTACGACTTCAGGTTCTGCACGCCCGTCGCGCTGACCGTGACGATGCCGGGCAGCTGGGTCGGGACGTCGTAGCACTCGTGCGGGTCGATGGTCCGCTCGACCGGGGTGGTGTCGTTCGGGCTGGTGGTGTCGACGATGGCGTCCGAGGCCAGGTCGTGGTTGGAGTTGCCCGCCGAGGAGACGTGCAGGGTGCCCTTCTTCTGGGCGTACAGCTGGGCCCGGTTGACCGCGTCGACGATCGCCCGCTGGTCGGGGTCGTCCATGCAGTTGTACAGCCACGGGTCCACGTAGTAGCTGTTGTTGGTGATCTCCACGCTGTGCTCGGCGGCGAACATGAACGCGCAGACGACGTTCTCCGGGTAGAAGAGACCGTTGGTCGGGTCGCTCACCTTGATGCCGGCGACCTTCACCCCGGGCGCGACACCCGCGACACCGATGCCGTTGCGGGCGGCGGCGATCTCACCGGCCACGTGCGTGCCGTGGTAGTCGTCCGCGGTGTACGGCCGCCAGGCGCCGTCGCTGGTGTCCGCGACACCGCCGACGCAGTTGGCGGACTGCGACTTGGAGAAGTTCGGCGCGAGGTCCGGGTGGGTGTCGTCGACGCCGGTGTCGATGACCGCGACGGTCACCTTCTTGGAACCCGGGTTGATCTTCGCGGCCTTGTCGGCGCCGATCGCCCGCAGGTCCCACTGGTCCGCTTCGAGGGGCTCGCTGTCGGGGGCGGCGGCCTTCGCGGCCTCGGCCGCCTGAGCCGCCGTCAGGAACTCGGCGGCGCCCTGGTCGGTGGTGCCCGCGGGGGTCAGCGGCGCCGTACGCGTGGCACCCGCGGACTGCACCCCGCGCACCTTGCGCATCTGCTTGCCGAAGTCCGGGTTGTCCGAGTGAGCGACGATCACGCCGATCTTCTCGTACGTCGTCACGACGGACCCGCCCGCCGCGACAACGGCCTTCTCCACCGACCTGATGGTGCGCCGGTCCGTCTTGGTGTTGACGACGTACGCCAGCTTCGTGGCGTCCGCGGACTGCGCCACGGTCTCCGCGGGGGGAGCGGCCGAGGCGGCGGTCGGCAGGAACCCGAGCGAGGCGGTCAGCGACAGCACGACGGGAACGGCCAGCGCGAGCCGGCGTCTGGAAGGCAGATGAGCCATGGGATCTCCACATCATCCGAAAAACGAGACCGGCCCGAGACACAGGTGGTGCTCGGGCAGGTACATGACGGGTGTGCAGGGTGAAGCTATCTCCCCGCGTAGCGCCCAGCAATGACCTTCCAAAAGTCAGTGGGGAAAGAACCAAGCCACGTTGAACCGGTTCTCGCGTGGCGCCGTGGACGTTGGACAGGGGGCGTGAGCACGATCGATCCCCCCCATCAATGCGAGGTCTGCCCCGATATGTCCGCCGTGCCGAACCCATCCCCGAACCCCGAACCGTCCCCGTCCGCTGTCGTCACCACACCCGCAACGCGAGGAGAGTCCGTGGCCACCGATGCACCGCCCCCCGCGCAAGAACAACACCGGCTTCCCACCACCGAGGAGTTCACCGAGGTGCAGGACAGTGCGGAGTTCGGTGAACTGCGCCGCTCCTACCGCTCCTTCGCCTTCCCGCTCACCGTCGGCTTCATTGTCTGGTACCTGCTCTACGTGATGCTGTCGATCTACGCCGGCGGCTTCATGGGCATCGAGCTGTTCGGCAACATCAACATGGCGCTCGCCCTCGGCATCGCCCAGTTCGTCACCACGTTCCTCATCGCCTGGTGGTACGCGCGGCACGCCGCCGCGAAGCTCGACCCCAAGGCCGAAGCGATCAAGTCCCGGATGGAGGGCGGCGCATGAGCCCCGCGCACACGTTCCTCGCGGCCGACGCGGCGAGCGAGCACCGCACACTGATCATCAGCCTCTTCGCCGTCTTCGTCCTCGCGACCCTGGTCATCACCGTGTGGGCGGGCCGCCAGACCAAGAACGCGGCCGACTTCTACGCGGGCGGCCGCCAGTTCACCGGCTTCCAGAACGGCCTCGCCGTCTCCGGTGACTACATGTCCGCCGCGTCCTTCCTCGGCATCGCGGGCGCCATCGCCCTGTTCGGATACGACGGTTTCCTCTACTCCATCGGCTTCCTGGTCGCCTGGCTCGTCGCCCTGCTGCTGGTCGCCGAGCCGCTGCGCAACTCCGGCCGCTACACGATGGGCGACGTCCTCGCCTACCGGATGCGCCAGCGCCCGGTCCGCACGGCGGCCGGTACCTCCACCATCGTGGTGTCGATCTTCTACCTGCTGGCCCAGATGGCGGGTGCCGGTGTCCTGGTCTCGCTGCTGCTCGGCATCTCCAGCGATGCCGGGAAGATCGGCATCGTCGCCCTGGTCGGCGTCCTGATGATCATGTACGTCAGCATCGGCGGCATGAAGGGCACCACCTGGGTGCAGATGGTCAAGGCCGTGCTGCTGATGACCGGCGCCCTGCTGCTGACCTTCCTGGTCCTGCTGAAGTTCGACTTCAACATCTCCGACCTGCTCGGTACCGCCGCCGACCAGAGCGGCAAGGGCGCCGCCTTCCTGGAGCCCGGTCTGAAGTACGGCGTCAGCGGCACCACCAAGCTGGACTTCATCTCGCTCGGCATCGCCCTGATCCTGGGCACCGCCGGTCTGCCGCACATCCTGATCCGCTTCTACACCGTGCCCACCGCCAAGGCCGCCCGTAAGTCCGTGATCTGGGCGATCGGCCTGATCGGCGCCTTCTACCTGATGACGCTGGCTCTCGGCTTCGGCGCCGCCGCGCTGATCACCCCGGAGGAGATCACCGGCTCCAACAAGGCCGGAAACACCGCGGCCCCGCTGCTCGCGCTGCACCTGGGCGGCGTGGAATCCACCTGGGGCGCTATCCTGCTGGCCACCATCTCCGCGGTCGCCTTCGCGACGATCCTCGCGGTGGTCGCCGGTCTGACCCTGGCGTCCTCCTCGTCCTTCGCGCACGACATCTACGCCAACGTCATCAAGAAGGGACAGGCCAGCGAGCAGGAGGAGGTCCGCGCCGCCCGCTGGGCGACCGTCGGCATCGGCATCGTCTCCATCGCGCTCGGCGCCCTGGCCCGCGACCTGAACGTGGCCGGCCTGGTCGCGCTCGCCTTCGCGGTCGCCGCCTCCGCCAACCTGCCGACGATCCTCTACAGCCTCTTCTGGAAGCGCTTCACCACCCAGGGAGCCCTGTGGTCGATCTACGGCGGTCTGACCGCCGCCGTCGGCCTGGTGCTGTTCTCGCCGGTCGTCTCCGGCAAGCCCAGCTCGATGTTCCCCGACGTCGACTTCCACTGGTTCCCGCTGGAGAACCCCGGCATCATCTCGATCCCGGTCGGCTTCCTGCTGGGCATCATCGGCACCTACCTCTCCAAGGAGGAGCCGGACAAGGGCAAGTACGCCGAGCTGGAGGTCCGGTCCCTGACCGGCACCGGCGCCCACTGATCGCACCCTCCGAGCGGCCGCGTCGTAGGTCCCTACGACGCGGCCGCGCCGTTCCTGGTGGGATCGGGCGCTGTCGTTGTCAGTGCGGTCACGTAGGCTCGCAGGTGACGGAAGACGAGTGCTCCACCACGAGGGAGGGGGCCACGTGCTCATCGACACCTACGGCCGGGTGGCCACCGACCTGCGCGTCTCGCTCACGGACCGGTGCAACCTGCGGTGCACGTACTGCATGCCCGAGGAGGGCCTGCAGTGGCTGGCCAAGCCGGACCTCCTCACGGACGACGAGATCGTCCGGCTGATAGACATCGCGGTCACCACCCTCGGGATCACCGAGGTCCGCTTCACCGGCGGCGAGCCCCTGCTCCGCCCCGGACTGGTCGGCATCGTCGAGCGCGTCGCGGCCCTCACGCCCCGCCCCCAGATGTCCCTGACCACCAACGGCATCGGCCTCAAGCGCACCGCGCCCGCCCTGAAGGCCGCCGGCCTGGACCGGGTCAACGTCTCCCTGGACACCCTGCGCCCGGACGTTTTCAAGACCCTCACCCGCCGCGACCGCCACAAGGACGTCATCGAGGGCCTGGAGGCCGCCCGCGCCGCCGGCCTCACCCCCGTGAAGGTCAACTCCGTGCTGATGCCCGGCCTGAACGAGGACGAGGCCCCCGACCTGCTCGCCTGGGCCGTCGAGCACGACTACGAACTGCGGTTCATCGAGCAGATGCCGCTCGACGCCCAGCACGGCTGGAAGCGCGACGGCATGATCACGGCCGGGGACATCCTGGCCTCCCTGCGCACCCGCTTCGAGCTGACCCCCGAGGGCTCCGAGGAGCGCGGCTCGGCACCCGCCGAGCGCTGGCTGGTGGACGGCGGACCGCACCGCGTCGGCGTCATCGCCTCCGTCACCCGGCCGTTCTGCTCCGCCTGCGACCGCACCCGCCTCACCGCCGACGGCCAGGTCCGCACCTGTCTGTTCGCCCGCGAGGAGACCGACCTGCGTGCCGCCCTGCGCTCCGGCGCCCCCGACGAGGAGATCGCCCGCATCTGGAAGCTGGCCATGTGGGGCAAGAAGGCCGGGGCGGGCCTGGACGACCCGGGCTTCGTCCAGCCGGACCGCCCGATGTCCGCGATCGGCGGCTGAAAACCTACGGTCCGACTCCCCGGCTACGACGCGGTCGGTTCCTCCCAGTCCGCGAACTTCACGACGTCCTTGAGGAACCCCCGTACGCCCAGGAACTGGGAGAGATGCTCCCGGTGCTCCTCGCAGGCGAGCCAGGTCTTGCGCCGCTCCGGCGTATGAATCTTGGGGTTGTTCCAGGCCAGCACCCACTCGGCGGCGGCACGGCAGCCCTTGGCGGAACAGATCGGCGTCTCGTCACTCACGGATTCGTCTCACAAAGGTCCACAAAAGGCGACGCCGAGCAGCCACGGGGGGAGCTGCCCGGCGTCGGTCCGTCGCTCCGACGGGGGATGCGGAGCGCCTACGAAGTATGTCATGGGTCACCCGCCGCCCGGCACCGGAACAACACTATTGATCTGAGCTTTTCTTGAGCTTCGTTGCGGAGGCCGATTCCGCTTCCGGGGCACCGTCCGTCCGACGCCAAGGTCATTTCCGGTCATGTGTTTCGCCGCCCGCACCCGGTGCCGGGCCGGGGGCCACGTCTTCCGGGACGGATTCCGCGAAGGGGCCCTCCGCCGCCGGTCCGGAGAGCATCGGAGGGGTCGGCGCGGTGACGAAGGTGGAGGGCAGCGACGGGGCGTTCTCCCGCCCGGCGTTGGCGATCACCACCGCGATGTAGGGCAGGATCGCGCCGAGCACCAACGCCACCACGGCCACGTGCCGTTCGACGTTCCACAGGGTCGCGGCGAGGATCACCGACAGCGTACGGACCGACATGGAGATGATGTAGCGGCGCTGCCGCCCGCGCACGTCCTCCTGGAGGCCCGCCCGGGCTCCGGTGATCCGGAACACCTGGGCACTGCCGCCGTGCAGCTTCCGCATCAGATTCCACCATCCGCCCGCATCGGACTCTCCCCTGCCCGCACCCGATCCGTCCCGGCCGGGGAAGCCGGTCACGGACACCCTCCACGTTACGCCCGGCCTGCGCCCCCTACGAGACCGGGGCACCTCCGGCCGGGGTGACCGTTCTCGGCCGTCCCGCGTACGGACGCCCACGACATGCGACGTAGGGAAACCGCGCCGAGACTGGGCGTAATGCTCACGTCGAGCCGTACAAGGAGGCAGCCATGGGCTGGTTGTGGGCGATCATCGTGGGATTCGTACTCGGCCTCATCGCCAAGGCGATCCTGCCGGGCAAGCAGCACAGTCCGCTCTGGCTGACCACCATCTTCGGCATGCTCGGTGCCATCGTCGGCAACGCCATCGCACGCGCGGCGGGCGTCGAGGAGACCGCCGGCATCGACTGGAGCCGGCACGCCTTCCAGCTCATCGCGGCGATCATCATCGTGGCCGTGGGAGACATGGCCTACATGGCGACCCTGGGCAAGCGCAAACAGCAGACCTGAGCGTCGGTACGGCGAAGGGGGCGGCCCTCCCGATGGAGAGCCGCCCCATTCGGCGCGCCTGCCCGGGTCAGCCGGTGACCTCGACCGCCGCCAGGTTCTTCTTGCCCCGGCGCAGCACCAGCCAGCGGCCGTGCAGCAGATCGTCCGCGGACGGGACGGCGTCCTCGGCGGTCACCTTCACGTTGTTCACGTAGGCACCGCCCTCCTTCACCGTCCGCCGCGCCGCCGACTTGCTCGGCACCAGCTCGACCTCGGCGAACAGATCCACCACCGGCGCCAGCTCGGCGACCTTGGCGTGCGGCACCTCGGACAGCGCCGCGGCCAGCGTGGCCGCGTCCAGCTCCGTCAGCTCGCCCTGGCCGAACAGCGCCTTGGACGCGGCGATCACGGCGGCCGTCTGCTCGGCGCCGTGCACCAGCGTGGTCAGCTCCTCGGCCAGCGCCCGCTGTGCGGCCCGCGCCTGCGGGCGCTCCTGGGTCTGCTTCTCCAGCTCCTCAAGCTCCTCGCGGGACTTGAAGGACAGGATCCGCATGTAGGTCGAGATGTCCCGGTCGTCCGCGTTCAGCCAGAACTGGTAGAACGCGTACGGCGTCGTCATCTCCGGGTCCAGCCAGATGGCGCCGCCCTCGGTCTTGCCGAACTTGGTGCCGTCCGCCTTGGTCATCAGCGGGGTGGCCAGCGCGTGCACCTGGGCGTGCGGCTCCAGCCGGTGGATCAGGTCCAGACCCGCCGTGAGGTTGCCCCACTGGTCGCTGCCGCCCTGCTGGAGCGTGCAGCCGTAGCGCCGGTACAGCTCCAGGAAGTCCATGCCCTGGAGCAGCTGGTAGCTGAACTCCGTGTAGCTGATGCCCTCTTCGGACTGCAGCCGCCGGGCGACCGAGTCCTTGGTGAGCATCTTGTTGACGCGGAAGTGCTTGCCGATGTCCCGCAGGAACTCGATGGCCGACATCCCGGCCGTCCAGTCCAGGTTGTTCACCATCACCGCGGCGTTCGGGCCCTCGAAGGACAGGAACGGCTCGATCTGCGCGCGCAGCCGGTTCACCCAGTTCGCGACCGTCTCCGGGTCGTTCAGCGTGCGCTCGGCGGTCGGGCGGGGGTCACCGATCTGACCGGTGGCCCCGCCGACCAGGGCGAGCGGGCGCAGCCCGGCCTGCTGGAGCCGGCGCATGGTGAGGACCTGCACCAGGTGACCGACGTGCAGGCTGGCCGCGGTCGGGTCGAAGCCGCAATAGAACGTGACGGGACCGTCCGCGAGCGCCTTGCGCAAAGCGTCCTCGTCAGTGGACAGGGCGATCACGCCACGCCACTTCAGCTCGTCGACGATGTCCGTCACTGTTCTCGTATCTCCTTGGGAGTGCTCCGGGTCAGGTACGAGGTTATACGCCCTGACTGACCGAGCTCATATTGAAGTCCGGCACCCTCAGCGCCGGCATGGCAGCCCTAGTGAACCAGTCGCTCCACTCCCTCGGCAGCGTCTTTTCGGTGCGCCCGGCCTCGGTGGCCCGGCCCAGCAGATCCACCGGCGACTCGTTGAACCGGAAGTTGTTCACCTCGCCGGTCACCTCGCCGTTCTCCACCAGGTACACGCCGTCCCGGGTCAGACCGGTCAGCAGCAGCGTCGCCGGGTCCACCTCGCGGATGTACCACAGACAGGTCAGCAGCAGCCCGCGCTCGGTGTCCGCGACCATCTCCTCCAGCGAGCGGTCGCCGCCGCCGTCCAGGATCAGGTTGTCGATGCCGGGCGCCACCGGCAGACCGGTCAGACCGGCGCTGTGCCTGCTGGTCAGCAGGTGCCGCAGCTCGCCCTCGTGGATCCACTCGGTGGCCGCCAGCGGCAGCCCGTTGTCGAACACCGACGCGTCGCCCCCGGAGGAGTGCGCCAGCACGAACGGCGCCGACTCCAGGCCCGGCTCGTTCGGGTCGCTGCGCAGGGTCAGCGGCAGCTCGCTCAGCCGCTCGCCGATCCGGGTGCCGCCGCCCGGCTTGGAGAACACGGTGCGGCCCTCGGCCGCGTCCCGCCCCGAGGCCGACCACATCTGGTAGATCAGCAGGTCCGCCACGGCCGTCGGCGGCAGCAGCGTCTCGTAGCGTCCGGCGGGCAGCGCCACCTTGCGCTCCGCCCAGCCGAGCCGCACGGCCAGCTCGGCGTCCAGGGCCGCCGGGTCGACGTCCTTGAAGTCGCGGGTGGACCGCCCGGCCCAGGCCGAGCGGGTGCGGTCCGGGGACTTCGCGTTCAGCTCCAGCGTCCCGTTCGGCTGGTCGTGGCGCAGCCGCAGGCCCGTGGACGTACCGACGTAGGACGACACCAGCTCGTGGTTGGCGAACCCGTACAGCTCCCGACCGCCCGCACGCGCGCGTGCGAACGCCTCGCCCAGCGCCGGGGCGAAGTCGGCGAACACCGCGGAGGAGGTCTCGGCCGGGGCGTCGGTGAAGTCCGGCGACGCCGGTACACCCGTCACCAGCGGCTGCGCGTCCTCGGCGGGCCCGGCGCCGCGCGCGGCCTCCTCGGCGGCCCGCACCAAGGGCTCCAGCTCGTCCTCGGTCACCGCGGAACGGGACACCACGCCGGAGGCGGTGCCCTCCTGGCCGTCGACGGTGGCGATGACGGTGAGCGTACGTCCGCGCGTGACGCCGTTTGTGGTGAGCGCGTTGCCCGCCCAGCGCAGGTTGGCGGTGGACCGCTCGTCGGCGATGACGACACAGCCGTCCGCACGGGACAGCTCAAGGGCCCGCTCGACGATCTCGTACGGCTTGCTCATCGACCGGCCTCCTGCGTGGTGTTGAGACTGTGCTTTTCCGGGGGACAACCCCCGGACCCCCGGCCGAACTCGGACGTGACGTTCATCGACCGGCCTCCTGGGTCGTGTTGAGACTGTGCTTTTCCGGGGGACAACCCCCGGACCCCCGGCCGAACTCGGACGTGACGTTCATCGACCGGCCTCCTGGGTCGTGTTGAGGATGTTGACACTGCGGAACAGGGCGGACGGGCAGCCGTGCGAGACCGCCGCGACCTGGCCCGGCTGGGCCTTGCCGCAGTTGAAGGCGCCGCCCAGGACGTACGTCTGCGGGCCGCCGACGGCCGCCATGGAGCCCCAGAAGTCGGTGGTGGTCGCCTGGTAGGCGACGTCCCGCAGCTGCCCGGCGAGCCGGCCGTTCTCGATCCGGAAGAACCGCTGACCGGTGAACTGGAAGTTGTAGCGCTGCATGTCGATCGACCACGAGCGGTCCCCGACGACGTAGATCCCGCGCTCGACGCCCCCGATGAGGTCCTCGGTGGACATTCCGGCCGGGTCCGGCTGGAGGGAGACGTTCGCCATCCGCTGCACCGGCACGTGCTCGGGGGAGTCGGCGAACGCGCAGCCGTTGGAGCGCTCGAAGCCGGTCAGCCGGGCGATCCGCCGGTCCAGCTGGTAGCCCACCAGCGTGCCGTCCTTCACCAGGTCCCAGGTCTGCGCCTCGACGCCCTCGTCGTCGTAGCCGATGGTCGCAAGACCGTGCTCGGCGGTGCGGTCACCGGTGACGTTCATCAGCTCGGAGCCGTACCGGAGCTTGCCGAGCTGGTCGAAGGTGGCGAAAGAAGTGCCGGCGTAGGCGGCCTCGTAGCCGAGCGCCCGGTCCAGCTCGGTGGCGTGCCCGATGGACTCGTGGATGGTCAGCCACAGGTTGGACGGGTCGACGACCAGGTCGTACACGCCCGCCTCGACGCTCGGCGCGCGCATCTTCTCCGCGAGCAGCTCGGGGATCCGCGCCAGCTCCTCGTCCCAGTCCCAGCCGGTGCCGGTCAGGTACTCCCAGCCCCGGCCGACCGGCGGCGCGATGGTGCGCATGGAGTCGAACTCGCCGGTGGACTCGTCCACCGACACCGCCGTCAGCTGCGGGTGCAGCCGGACGCGCTGCTGGGTGGTGACGGTGCCCGCGGTGTCCGCGTAGAACTTGTTCTCGTGCACGGTGAGCAGCGAGGCGTCGACGTGGTTCACCCCGTCCGCCGCCAGCAGCCGCGCGCTCCAGTCCGCGAGCAGCGCCGACTTCTCCTCGTCGGGCACGGTGAACGGGTCGATCTCGTACGAGGACACCCAGGTCTTCTCCGCGTGCACCGGCTCGTCGGCCAGCTCCACCCGCTCGTCGGACCCCGCCGCCCTGATGACCTGCGCGGACAGCTTCGCCATCGCCACGGCCTGCGAGGCGACCTTCGCCGCCGCGTCCATGGTCAGATCGACGCCCGAGGCGAAGCCCCAGGTGCCGCCGTGCACGACCCGCACCGCGTACCCGAGGTCAGTGGTGTCCGACGAACCGGACGGCTTGGCGTCGCGCAGCCGCCACGAGGCACTGCGCACCCGCTCGAACCGGAAATCCGCGTGCTCCGCGCCGAGCGCACGCGCGCGTGCCAGGGCGGCGTCGGCCAGCGCGCGCAGTGGGAGTGCCGTGAAGGACTCGTCGATGGTATGAGGCACCTGGATCTCTTCCTGTCGCCGTTACCGTGGTCGCTCCGATCATGTCGCGAGGGGCGGGCCGGGGACCACACGTTTGCGCGCCGCGCCCCGAGCCGTTCTGTAGGGATCCGACAGTGACTCCCGCGAGCCACTGTCGGTGCCCGCTTGTCCGCGGGCGCGCCCGGCCCGATAGGTTTTCGGTGAAGCCGCCTGTCATCCAGGTGTTCGGGCGGGTGTTCAGACCGCTATCGAAAGGGTGATCCGTTGAGCCGCTCGGTTCTCGTCACCGGAGGCAACCGGGGCATCGGCCTCGCCATCGCCCGCGCATTCGCCGACGCCGGCGACAAGGTCGCCATCACATACCGCTCGGGTGAACCGCCGGCCGGTTTCCTCGCCGTCAAGTGCGACATCACCGACACCGAACAGGTGGAGCAGGCATACAAAGAGATCGAGGCCCAGCACGGCCCGGTCGAGGTCCTCGTCGCCAACGCCGGCGTCACCAAGGACCAGCTCCTGATGCGGATGACCGAGGAGGACTTCACCTCGGTCGTCGACACCAACCTCACCGGCACCTTCCGGGTGGTCAAGCGCGCCAACCGCGGCATGCTGCGCGCCAAGAAGGGCCGCGTCGTGCTGATCTCCTCCGTGGTCGGGCTCGCGGGCTCCGCGGGGCAGGCGAACTACGCCGCCTCCAAGGCCGCCATGGTCGGCTTCGCGCGCTCCCTCGCCCGTGAGCTGGGGTCGCGCAACATCACCTTCAACGTCGTCGCGCCCGGCTTCGTCGACACCGACATGACCAAGGTGCTCACCGACGAGCAGCGCGCGAACATCGTGTCGCAGGTCCCGCTCGGCCGTTACGCGCAGCCGGAGGAGATCGCCGCGACGGTGCGGTTCCTCGCTTCGGACGACGCCTCGTACATCACTGGAGCCGTCATCCCCGTTGACGGCGGACTGGGAATGGGTCACTGATCACATGAGCGGAATTCTTGAGGGCAAGCGCGTCCTGATCACCGGTGTGCTGATGGAGTCCTCCATCGCCTTCCACACCGCCAAGCTGGCCCAGGAGCAGGGCGCGGAGATCATCCTCACCGCCTTCCCGCGGCCCACGCTGACCGAGCGCATCGCCAAGAAGCTCCCCAAGCCCACCAAGGTCATCGAGCTGGACGTCACCAACGACGAGCACCTCGGCCGCCTCGCCGACATCGTCGGCGAGGAGCTGGGCGGCCTGGACGGCGTCGTGCACTCCATCGGCTTCGCGCCCCAGGACGCCCTCGGCGGCAACTTCCTGAACACGCCGTTCGAGTCGGTCGCCACCGCCATGCACGTCTCGGCGTACTCCCTGAAGTCGCTGACCATGGCCTGCCTGCCGCTGATGCAGAACGGCGGCGCGGTCGTCGGCCTCACCTTCGACGCCCAGTTCGCCTGGCCGCAGTACGACTGGATGGGCCCGGCCAAGGCGGCCCTGGAGGCCACCAACCGCTACCTGGCGCGTGACCTGGGCAAGCAGAACATCCGCTGCAACCTCATCTCCGCCGGTCCGATCGGTTCGATGGCCGCCAAGTCCATCCCGGGCTTCGCCGAGCTGGCCTCGGTGTGGGACAGCCGTTCCCCGCTGGAGTGGGACCTGAAGGACCCGGAGCCGGCCGGCCGCGGTGTCGTCGCCCTGCTGAGCGACTGGTTCCCGAAGACCACCGGCGAGATCGTCCACGTCGACGGCGGTCTGCACGCCATCGGCGCCTGACCTCGCAGCACTCGCAAGGGCCCGTGTCCGTCGCCGGACGCGGGCCCTTCGTGCGTCCCGCGCGCGTGTCCCCCGTTCGGCGCAACCGGCCGGGCGCGCGGCGGGCCGGTCCGGGCACCCTGGACACAGGCGTTCACCACGCCTTTTCCCTCCCCAGCACGGCCGAGGAGGTCCCCTTGTGCGTCTGCCCCGCAGCCTCGCCCCAGTGACCGTCGCCGTCGCTCTCACCCTGTGTCTGCCGTACGAGGCGACACCGTACGCGCGTGTGGCGGAGCCGTTCGGCGCCGAGTGCCGTACGCGCGTGCAGGGCTCCCATGCGATCGCCTACTGCCACAACCCCAATGCCGCCATGGACCGCGTCCGCCTGCACATCGAGTGCGCCCGCTGGTGGGACCTCGACACCGACAGCGCCCCCGTGGACACCGGACCGGCGGTGACCGTACGGCTCACCGGGCGGTGCTGGAAGGAGGTCCGCTCGGTGTGGGTCAGCCATCAGCGGCCGTGAACCGTCCCGGTCGGTCCGTGGACCGTCCCCGTCAGTGCGTGGACCGTCCCCGCCAGTGCGTGGACCGTCCCCGCCAGTCCGTGAACTGTCCCGTCAGTCCTTGAACGTCCCCGGGCGGCACTGGAAGGGATAGCTCGCCGCCTCCTCGGCGGCCGTGGCCGCGTCGCCCGCGCGGATGGCGTCCAGCAGCCGGGTGTGGTCCATGTACGTCTCCGGCGTCAGCTCCTCGCCCACGTCCTCGCGCAGCCAGTCCCGCAGTACCTCGCCCAGGTCCGCGTACATCGCCGTCATGGCGTCGTTGTGGGACGCGGCCACCACCGCCAGGTGGAAGGTGGCGTCGGCCGCCACGAACGCCTCCGCGTCGCCGGAGGCCCATGCCTCCTCCCGGCGCACCAGGAGCGCGTCGAGCTGTTTGAGGTCCTTCTCGGTGCGCCGCTCGGCGGCCAGCTTCGCGGCGCCCGACTCCAGGGTGGAGCGCAGTTCGGCGATGTGCCGGGGGTCGGCGTCGGCGAAGCGGCGGTGCATCACCCCGGCCAGCTCGCTGGTGGCCACGACATACGTGCCCGAGCCCTGACGGATGTCCAGCAGGCCGTTGTGGGCGAGCGCGCGGACGGCCTCGCGGACCGTGTTGCGGGCGACGCCCAGCTGCTCGACCAGCTCCGGTTCGGTCGGGATACGGGAGCCGACGGGCCACTCGCCCGACGTGATCTGGTTCCGTAGCGCGGCGATGACCTGCTCGGACAGTGCCGAACGGCGTTGCGGGCTCAGGGGCATGGCACACCTTCGCACGGGACGGGCCGGTGGGCGAAGCCGGGGGACGGCCAGGGTGGACAGCCATTCATCCCATGATTCTATGATGGTCGGCATGGTGAGCGAAGAGGCCACGACCGAGGCCACCCGGACGACCCGTCCCACGGCCGCACCCGGCCCGGCCCCGGGAGCCGACGGGCCGCGCAGGTCCGGCACGCACGCGTGGCGGGCGCGGCTGCTCGTCCTCGGCATCGTGCTGGCGGCGCTGAACCTGCGCCCCGCCATCACCAGCCTCGGCGCCCTCCTGGAGGAGGTCCGCACCGGCCTCGGCATGAGCGGCAGCGTCGCCGGGGTGCTCACCTCCGTGCCCCCGCTGTGCTTCGCCGTCTTCGGCGTCATGGCACCCCGGCTCGCCCGCCGCTTCGGCCCCGGCGCGGTCGTCTGCGCGGGCATGGCCGCCATCACCGCCGGGCTGCTGATCCGCCCCTACGCGGGCAGCACCCCCGCCTTCCTGGCCGCCAGCGCCCTCGCCCTGATGGGCATCGCGGTCAGCAACGTGCTGATGCCGGTCATCGTCAAGCGCTGGTTCCCCGACCGCGTCGGCTCCATGACCGGCCTGTACTCGATGGCCCTGGCGCTCGGCACCTCGGCCGCGGCGGCGGTCACCGTCCCGGTCACGGACGCGCTCGGCGGGAACTGGCAGACCGGGCTCGCGGTCTGGGCGGCCCTGGCCGCGGCGGCCGTACTGCCCTGGCTGCCGTTCGTACGGGACCGGCGGGCGGCCTCGGACCAGGGGCCTGCGCGGGAGCAGGGGCACGCGCGCGAGGGGGCGCCCGCGCTGCGGATCACCCGGAGCCGTACCGCCTGGGCGCTCGCCGTGTTCTTCGGACTCCAGGCCACCGGCGCCTACATCACCATGGGCTGGATGGCGCAGATCTTCCGGGACGCGGGCGTGCCCGCGGGCACCGCCGGAGTGCTCCTGGCCGTGACCATGGTGATGGGAGTGCCGCTCGCCTTCGTCATCCCGCGCGTGGCCACCCGACTGCCCCACCAGGGGCCGATCGCCCTCGCGCTCGGCGTCTGCGGCCTGATCGGCTACGCGGGCCTGTACTTCGCGCCCGCCGCCGGGGCCTGGGCCTGGGCGCTGCTGCTCGGCATCTCCAACTGTGCCTTCCCGCTGGCCCTGACCATGGTCGGCATGCGGGCCAGGACCGGCGCCGGGGTCGCCCAGCTGTCCGCGTTCGCGCAGAGCACCGGGTATCTGATCTCCATTCCCGGCCCGCTCCTGGTCGGCGTGCTCTACCAGCACAGCGGTGGCTGGGGCCTGCCGATCGCCCTCATGGCCGCGCTGATGGTCCCGCAGATGGTGGTGGGGGTGCTGGCGGGGCGCGACCGCACGGTGGAGGACGAGGCGGCGCGGCAGCCCTGACCCCGGTGGGTCGCGGAACGAGGAGGGTGCGAGACTGGCTCCATGCCCGTGCTCGACCCGAACCCGCAGAACGGCCAGAAGAAGCTGCTGCTCGTCTTCGGCGCGTTCCTCGCCATCTTCGTGATCATCGGCGTCATCGCGACGATCGCGTCGCCCTGACCGCCGTCCGCCGACAGCTACCCGCCGTCCGCCGACAGCCGCCCTCCGCCTGCCGAGGGCCGGCCGATGGTGGGGCTAGCACCACCATCCCCTAGGGGGTGAGGCTCAGGGTCAACTGGGTGGATCACCGGATGGGTTGGGGCTCGCCGAGTCCGTACCTTCGAGCCATGGCCGCGATCGCGGACCACCGGCCCACTCCAAGACGCGGAGGCACCCATGTCGGCCCCTACGCACACCCCGCCTTCCTCGGCACACCGGGGCGGCGTCGACATCCGGCTGCCGTGGTGGGCGTTCGCCCTGCCGGTGCTCGCCTTCGTCACCCTCCTGGTGCTGATACTGGAGCCGGGCGAGGCCCACGCCGCCGGTGCCGACCCGGCGATCACCGAACTGCTGGAGCGCGTACAGCGGCTGATGTCGCGCTGAGCAGCCGCGCGGCCGCTGGTCAACTACCTGCGCCCCGTGGCCTGTTTCATGCGAAGCTGGGAGGCATGAGCGTCGCAGAACCCCGCAGGATTGTCCTCTTCCGGCATGCGAAAGCCGACTGGCCCCAGGTGACCGACCATGAGCGGCCGCTCGCCGAACGGGGGCGCTTGGACGCCGCTGCCGCCGGCCGCCGGATCGCCGACACCGGAATCTCCTTCGACCTGGCACTGTGTTCCACCGCGACCCGAACCCGAGAGACCTGGAAGCTCGCCGTGCACGAGTTTCCGCACCGGCCGAAAACCGTCTACGAGGAGCGGATCTACGAGGCCTCGCCCGGCGAGCTGATCGCCGTGCTCAACGAGACCCCCGACGACGTCCACGACCTCGTGCTGATCGGCCACAACCCCGGTATCCACGGCCTCACCGACATCCTCTGCGGCGAGTCCGAGGGCGACGCGCGGGAGCGGCTCGACCGCCGTGGCTTCCCCGCCGCCGCCTTCGCGCTGCTGACCCACGAGGGCTCCTGGAAGTCCCTGGAACCCGGAGTGGCCAGGCTGGTCGACTACTGGGCCCCCTCGGAGTGACCCCCGCATGTGAAACGTGACAGCTCAAAGGGGCCCGGCGCGCTGCCGGGCCCCTTCTCCGTCCGCGCGTGACCGGCTCCCGTCGCGGGGGATCAGCCCTCGTCGTGGGTGTCCGCGGCCTCGACCTCTTCGCGGGTGACGCCCAGCAGATACAGGACCGTGTCGAGGAAGGGCACGTTCACCGCGGTGTGCGCGGCCTCCCGGACCACCGGCTTGGCGTTGAAGGCGACCCCGAGACCGGCCGCGTTCAGCATGTCCAGGTCGTTGGCGCCGTCGCCGATCGCCACCGTCTGCGACAGCGGGACACCCGCCTCGGCGGCGAACCGGCGCAGCAGCCGCGCCTTGCCCGCGCGGTCCACGATCTCGCCGGTGACCCGGCCGGTGAGCTTGCCGTCGACGATCTCCAGGGTGTTGGCCTGGGCGAAGTCGAGCCCCAGCCGCTCCTGGAGGTCATCGGTGACCTGCGTGAACCCGCCCGAGACGACACCGACTTGGTATCCGAGCCGCTTCAGCGTACGGATCAGGGTGCGCGCGCCCGGGGTCAGCCGGACCTCGCTGCGCACCTTGTCCACGACGGAGGCGTCCAGGCCCTCCAGCAGCGCCACGCGCGCGTGCAGCGACTGCTCGAAGTCCAGCTCCCCGCGCATCGCCGCGGCGGTCACCTCGGCGACCTTGTCCTCGCATCCGGCGTGCGCGGCGAACAGTTCGATGACCTCGTCCTGGATGAGCGTGGAGTCCACGTCCATCACGACCAGGCGCTGGGCCCGCCGGTGCAGACCGGCCGCGACGACCGCGACATCGACACCGAGCTTCGCGGCGTCCGTCACCAGCGCCGTGCGCAGCGGCTCGGTCTCCACACCGGAGACCGCGAACTCGACGGCGGTCACGGGGTACTTGGCCAGGCGGAAGATACGGTCGATGTTGGCGCCCGCGTGGGTGATCTTCGCGGCGATGGCGGCGGTGGCCTCCGCGGTGAGCGGATGCCCGAGCACCGTGACCAGCGAACGGCCGAGGCCGCGCGGACGGTTGTCGCCCAGGCCGGAGATGATCTCGGCCTGCATCTTCATCGACTCCGCCCAACTGTGGACGGTGGCCCGCAGATCCCCTTCCGTCCCGCGCGGCGGCTCGGTCACCAGCGCGCACAGCACGATCCGGCCACGGGTGACGACCTGCTCGATGTCGACCACGTCGACGGAGTAGGCGGCAAGGGTGTCGAACAGCCCGGCCGTGATGCCCGGCCTGTCCTTCCCGAAGATCTTGACGAGAAGCGTGGGAACGTCAGAGGTCTGCAAAGCGCTCATGGTGCCTCCACCGTATCCGGCACCCAGTGCCCCCCGCGCCTGCGGTCCGCCTGACGGACATCACACGGGCCCCCGACGCCCCCGGCGGTGTTACGCGGCAGCGGGCGCGGCCCGTCCACTGCGGCCCGAAGGCGCGGCGCGACCTCGGCTCCGGCGAGCCGCCCCACCACGTGGCCGTGACGGCCGAGGACCCAGCGGGCGGCCCGGCCCGGGGCGCAGCCGGGATCCGTACTTCACGGCCCCGGCTCGCCCTCCGGCGGCCCTTGACCGGCGTCCTGTACGCCGAAGGCGCGGCGCGCGACCTCGGCTCCG
>NZ_FLSP01000100.1 GCF_900091315.1 Streptomyces sp. DI166 | reverse complement strand
TCCTCCTGCCCGGGGGCGCCGCCGGGCTCGGCGGGGCGGACCGGGGCTCCGCCGAAGGGCTGGGGTGACGGAGGAAAGGGGCCGTCGTACACGGGCGGCGGGGGCGCCGGCGCGCCGTACGCCGCCGGGGCCGGCGGCATCAGCGGCATGGAGACGGCACCGCCGACCATGGTCGGGGAACTCGGTCCCGGCGCCGACCGTGACGGGCGGGGGCGCCGTACGCGGCAGCGGGGGCGGGCCCGCCGAGTCGTACCCGGTGAACAGGTCCGCCAGGCCCGCGGGCGGTTCCCGCCAGCCGGACGGGGCGGGGGCGGGCTGACGGCGGCCGATGCGCAGCGAGCGCAGCTTCGGCAGATCGGTGCGGCGCCGCAGGTCGGCGGTGGCCACGGCGAGGCGTACGCCGTTCCAGTCCTCGCCGGTGCGCTGCGCGACGGAGGCCCGCAGCACCAGGCTGCCCGAGTCGGCGTTCTGCCGGTAGGCCAGGCGGTAGGCCGGTACCCATACGGCGCCGGGAACGCCGTACTCCAGCTCCAGTTCCACCTCTTCCGGGGGCCCGTCGAGGGTCAGGACGGCGCTGACCGTGGTGTCGACGTGGAGGTCCGGGGCGTCGGTCGAACCGCGGACCAAGCGGTCGGTGGCGAGGTCGAGTTCGTGCCGGGTGCGGCGCAGCTCGGCCTCCACCTCGGCGAGGCGGGCGTGCAGGGCCGTCAGGCGCTCGTCCACGAAGTCGGCGAGGGTCAGCCATGCCTCGGCCGGGGTGCGCCGGTGCGGGTCCTCGCGCTTGCGCTGCGGCGGGACCGGACGCAGTGCGGCGACCTCCTTGATGCGCGCGAGCACCCGGTCGCGGCGGTCTTCGAGCGCGGCGCAGGCGTCGCCCAGCCGCTCGACCTCCGCGCGCAGGGCGTCGGCGGGTTCGTCGGCGGACGGCTCGGCCTCCACGTCCACGCGCACTTCGGTGACGCGTACGGTGCTGTCGCCGATCACTCGGGCGCGCAGGGACGACGCGTCCATCGTGCGCGGCAAGCCGGAGACCCGGACCCGCTTGTTCGGCGGTACCGAGCCCGCCGCCCGGCGCGTGCACATCGCGCCCTGTGCGTAGATCACGACCGCGTCCAGGGCCGATGCCCAACGCGGTGTCTTCTCGGAGTTCATGTGTTCCGCCCCCGTCATGTCCGTGCCGGCCGAAGCCTAGCGGCCGCGTCGCGGACGCCGGGCAAGATCCCCCCTGGCTCCCCCGGGCCAGGAGGGGGAGCACGGATCAGAGCTCGCAGAAGCCCAAGGACTTCAACGCTTCGTTGATTTCCGCCGCCTGCTCCTCCGTGGTGGTGACGTCCTTGTACGAGAAACGCCGCGCGGCGAGGTAGTCGAGCATGCCCGCCTCACCGTTGATGGCCGAGCACTGGTCGCGGGCGGCCGCGATCGCCTCGTCCTCGTAGCGCACGACGTCCGGCGCGGCCGAGGCCAGGGCGTCGAGGAGTGCCTTGCGGTCCGCGCCGGTCGGCTCGGGCGGAATACCGGCGGCGGCCTGGGCTGCGGAGCGGTCCTTCTGGGACACCTCCTTCGGGGTGGTTTCGGGTGTGGAGCTCGGTTGTTCGCCGGCATTGGAGCAGGCGGTGAGCGCGCAGACGAGCGCGACGGCGGTGACGGCGGGCGTGTGGATGCGCATGATCCCCCCTTGAGCGGAGTGCGGACGGGTATCTTCGCGCCGCTCCGCCGCGCAGGTGTAGGGGTGTGTCCGTACTGTTACTTTCTGTTATCCGTCGCGGTAACGGGCACAACGGCCGACAGCGGAATTATCGCTACCGCCTTCAGGCGTCAACTTCCGCCGCATGACGTGCTCTTGACGATGAGTCAACATTCACCGAACATTCAACTCGCATCGCCGCACCTGGCACAGCCCTCTCACAGCTCCAGCGTCCCGCGTCACCAACGCAGCGGGACGTTTCGCACGTTCCGCAACCCATCCTCAGTTCGGAATCACGGAGCCCCCACATGAGACACTCCGCTCGTCAGCGTGCCCTGATCGTGGCCGGAGCCGCCCTCGCCGGGCTGCTCGCCGGGGCCGTACCTACGGCCTCCGCCCAACAGGCCGCAGCCGCCCCCGACATCCCCGTCGCCAACGTCAAGCAGCACCTCGCCGACCTGCAGTCCATCGCCACCGCCAACGGCGGTAACCGCGCCCACGGCAGGGCCGGGTACCGGGCGTCCCTCGACTTCGTGAAGGCAAAGCTGGACGCAGCCGGCTACACCACGACCATCCAGCAGTTCACCTCAAGCGGCGCCACCGGCTACAACCTGATCGCCGACTGGCCAGGCGGCGACACCAGCCAGATCGTCATGGCCGGCGCGCACCTGGACTCGGTGACCTCCGGCCCCGGCATCAACGACAACGGTTCCGGCTCGGCCGCGGTCCTGGAGAACGCGCTGGCCGTCGCACGGGCCGACTACCAGCCCGACAAGCACCTCAGGTTCGCCTGGTGGGGCGCCGAGGAGCTGGGGCTCGTCGGCTCCCGGTACTACGTGAACAACCTGCCCTCCGCCGAACGCGCGAAGATCAGCGCCTACCTGAACTTCGACATGATCGGCTCGCCCAACCCCGGCTACTTCGTCTACGACGACGACCCGGCGATCGAGAAGACCTTCAAGGACTACTTCGCCGGACTCGGCGTCCCCACCGAGATCGAGACCGAGGGCGACGGCCGCTCCGACCACGCCTCGTTCAAGAACGTCGGCATACCCGTCGGCGGCCTGTTCACCGGAGCCAGCCGGACCAAGACCTCCGCGCAGGTGCAGAAGTGGGGCGGCACCACCACCTCCTTCGACCGCTGCTACCACTCGTCGTGCGACACGACCTCGAACATCAACGACACGGCCCTGGACCGCAACAGCGACGCCATCGCCCACGCGATCTGGACCCTGTCCTCCGGCACCACCAACCCGCCGACCGGCACGGTCTTCGAGAACACCGCCGATGTCACCATCCCGGACTACGGCGCCGCGGTGACCTCCTCCGTCAACGTCACCGGCATCCCGGGTAATGCCCCCAGTGACCTCGCCGTCGGCGTGGACATCGTGCACACCTGGCGCGGCGACCTCGTCGTCGACCTGGTCGCCCCCGACGGCACCGTGTACAACCTGAAGCCGTACTCGTCCTCCGACTCCGCCGACAACGTCAAGGCCACCTACACGGTCAACGCTTCGTCGGAGACCGCCAACGGCACCTGGAGCCTGCGGGTGCAGGACCGGGCGAGGTACGACACCGGCTACATCAACAGCTTCAAGCTGACGTTCCCCTGATGCCCCCGCTGCTCGGGTGCGGACGCCAACCGGCGTGCGCACCCGAGCACTTCGCTGTCGGAAGCGTTGACTGGTGCGGGTGGGACTCCTTATCGTCCGGTCGAGAGTGCGAATGGCATTCGAGATATCGAACGGAGTGGGTTCGTGGGACCAGTGCTCGGCCGCAGAACCGTCCTCGGCATGATGGCCGGCACGGCCGCCGCCACCCTCACCGGCGCCACGGCGGGCACCGCCCACGCTGCCGCACCCGCGTCCCCGGCCGTCACCTACACCAACACCCTCGCCGAACAGCGCGCGGACCCGCACATCCTCAAACACACCGACGGCTTCTACTACTTCACCGCCACGGTCCCGGCGTACGACCGCATCGTGCTGCGCCGCGCCACCACCATCCAGGGGCTCGCGTCGGCCGCCGAGACCACGATCTGGACCAGGCACTCCAGCGGCGAGATGGGCGCCCACATCTGGGCGCCGGAGATCCACTCCATCGACGGCAGGTGGTACATCTACTTCGCCGCGGGCGCCACGGACGACGTCTGGCGCATCCGGCCCTACGTCCTGGAGTGCGCCGCCGCCGACCCGCTCACGGGTACCTGGACGGAGAGGGGCCGCATCGCACTGCCGCTGGACACCTTCTCGCTGGACGCCACCACGTTCGTCGTCAACGGCGCCCGCTACCTGTGCTGGGCCCAGAACGACCCGGCCGTCGGCAGCGGCACCAACCTCTACCTGGCGCGGATGTCCAACCCCTGGACCATCACCGGCACCCCGGTCCGCATCAGCACGCCGACCGCCGCCTGGGAGACCGTCGGCCACCGGGTCAACGAGGGCCCGGCCGTGATCCAGCGGGGCGGCAAGGTCTTCCTGACCTTCTCGGCCAGCGCCACGGACGCCAACTACTGCATGGGCCTGCTGACCGCCTCCGCCTCCGCCGACCTGTTGAACCCGTTGTCCTGGGCGAAGACCCCCACACCAGTCTTCGCCAGCAACGCCGCGACCGGCCAGTACGGCCCCGGCCACAACCAGTTCACGGTCTCCGAGGACGGCAAGTCGGACATCCTCGTCTACCACGACCGCGGCTACCGCGACATCACCGGCGACCCCCTCAACGACCCCAACCGCCGCACCCGCGTCCAGAAGATCTACTGGAAGGCCGACGGTACCCCCGTCTTCGGTATCCCCGTCGCCGACGGACTCACCCCCGTCCGCCTGTCCTCCCACAACTTCCCCGACCGGTTCATCCGCCACTGGGACTACCGCGCCCGGCTCGAACCGGATGTCTCCCCGCTCGCGGACTCCCAGTTCCGCACGGTCCCCGGCCTCACCGGCACCGGCACGGTCTCCCTGGAGTCCGCCAACTTCCCCGGCTACTACCTGCGGCACAAGAACTTCGAGCTCCGGGTGGAGAAGCACGACGGCACGTCCCAGTTCCGCGCCGACGCCTCCTTCACCGCCCACCCCGGCCTGGCGGACCCCGCGGGCATCTCCTACGAGTCGTACAACTACCCGGGCCGCTACATCCGCCACTACGACTACCTGCTCAACGTGCAGACACCCAGCACCTCGACGGACCGCGCGGACGCGACCTTCTACGCCCAGTGAGCGCGCTGCTGCCCGTGCAGGGACTTGTGGGCGCCGTACGCCTCGATGAAGCCCTGGATCGCCTCGACTCTGTTGACGAAGCCGGAGGAGCGCCACTTGCCCTTGCTGCCGTCCCGGTAGCGAAGGTCCAGCCAGGTACTGACGAACATGGACGAGTCGGTGGTGGCCACACGCAGGTTCACCTCGGCCACGTCCTGGAAGTCGACGGTCGCCAGTGGCTTGCCCTCGTTGATGTACTCGACGGCGCCGTCCGGCGTGATCACCAGGAGCGGGTCCGGATCGTCCGAGGTCCCGCGGAAGAAGCCGGTCAGCCTGTTGCGCCGCTTGGTGAACACATGCCAGTCCGCCGGCACGGGGCCCCGGCGCGCCTGCCACAGGATCGTTCGCGGATCCGTCACGGCTCCTCCGCGGGACGGGAAGTTAGTCCTGGGAAAATTCTCCGCCCGCCGCCGGTCGTACGCCACTCCGCTCGGCGGGTGCGGGGCGGTCCGGCGTGTCCAGGCTCGCCAGCAGGCGCAGGCCGTCCTCCGCGGGGCTGCCGGGCAGCGCGGACAGGACGAGCAGTTCCATGCCCGAGTCGTCCGGCAGGGCGAAGTTCTCCTGGTGGAGTTCCAGCAGGCCGACCAGGGGGTGCCGGTACGCCTTGCGGCCGTGGGTCCGGGCGCGGACGTCGGCACGGGCCCACAGACGGCGGAAACGCTCGCTGCCCATCGCCAACTCGCCGATGAGGGAGGCCAGTCGCGGGTCGTCCGGGTACTTGCCCGCCGCCAGGCGCAGGTGGCCCACCACATCGAGGGTGCAGGTGTCCCAGTCCGCGTACAGGCCCCGCCCGGCCTCCTCCAGGAAGATGTGCCGTGCCGTGTTCAGGCCCGGTACCGGTCGGCCGTACAGGAGATCGGCGAGCCGGTTCCCGGCGAGGACGTCCAGGCGGTGGCCGACGATCAACGCGGGGGCGCCCGTGACCAGTTCGAGGGTGCGCAGCAGTTCCGCACGCACACGCCCGCTCGGCGCCTTCGAGGGGCGGCGGCGCTGGCAGGCGAGTCGGCTCAGGTGCTCGCGTTCGATGGGGTCGAGGGCGAGGACGCGGGCGAGGGCGTCGAGGACCTGGTCGGACGGCTGGGTCGCGCGGCCCTGCTCCAGGCGTACGTAGTAGTCGACGCTGACCCCGGACAGGTGGGCGACCTCCTCGCGCCGCAGCCCCGTCACCCGCCGTCGGCTGTCGGTGGGGATACCGACGGCGGCCGGGTCCACCCGGGCCCTCCGGGTCCGCAGGAAGCTCGCGAGATCGTCCATGCCTCCAGTATTGCCCGGCCGGAAGAGCGGAAAGGTGGCCCTGCCAGTACCAGGAACTCCCGTCCGTGGGAAGCGGAGCCCCTGAACACCGGGCCCCGCGGCGCCCAGGATCGGAACCGCCCAGCCGATCCGAAGGAGTTCCCATGAAGACCCTGATCGTCCACGCCCACCCCGAGCCGCGCTCGCTCAACGGCTCGCTGAAGGACCTCGCGGTGACCACGCTGCGCGGCGCCGGGCACGAGGTGCGGGTGAGCGATCTGTACGCGATGAACTGGAAGGCGATCGTGGACGCCACGGACTACGGCCCTTACGCCTCAAGCCCGTTGAAGGTCGCCGCGGACTCGGGCCGGGCCTTCGACGCCGGAGAACTCACCACCGACGTCCGCGCCGAGCAGGAGAAGCTGCTGTGGGCGGACACCGTCATCCTCCAGTTCCCGCTGTGGTGGTACACGATGCCCGCGATCCTCAAGGGCTGGGTGGACCGCGTGTTCACGTACCACTTCGCGTACGGCGTCGGCGAGCACAGCGACACCAGGTACGGCGAGCGCTTCGGCGAGGGCACCCTCGCGGGCCGCAGGGCCCTGCTCTCGGTGACCGTCGGCGGCCCGGAGCCGCACTACGACTCGCGCGGCATCAACGGTCCCGTCGAGGACCTGCTGTTCCCGATCCACCACGGCGTCCTGTTCTACCCGGGCATGGAGGTCCTGCCGCCGTTCGTCGTGCACAGCGCCGACCGGATCACCGCCGACGACTACCCCGACCTCGCCAAGGCATGGGAACAGCGCCTGCTCACCCTGGAATCGACCGAGCCGATCCCGTTCCGGCGACAGAACCACGGCGACTACGAGATCCCCTCGCTGCAACTGAAGGAAGGGCTGGAGGCCGAGGGCCGCACGGGGTTCGGGCTGCACCTGCGCGGCTGACGGCTCAACTCGCCGCCCGGCTCGCCGCGTTCGCACGCCACTCCTGCCCGATGGTGCGCAGCAGGGCCGGGTACACCCCCAGATACCGGAACGGCTTGATACCCAGCATGTACAGCTCCCCGAAACGCCCGTTGGGTTTGACCAGCACCGCCATCTGCCCCCGGTAGCCGCCGTTGCCGTCGGGCACCCAGCCGACGTGCAGCACCCCGTGCATGGTCTTGTTGGCGCACTCGGCGGCCCACTCGTCGTGGGTCTGGAAGACGGAGGTGAAGGGCGCCGCGGCGATGTCCGGCCCCCGGTCGCCCTCGCGCAGGTCGCCCGGCAGACGGTCCCGCAGCGACGCCACCCGGCCGCCGACGCCCGAGCCCGGCTTGTCCCAGCCGAGCAGCGCGCCGAGCTTCCAGCGCACGGTGAACAGGAACCGGCCCAGTCGGCTGCCACCGTCCGGACCACGCCTGCCGTTCGCCATCTGCTCCACCAGGTGGCGCAGATCGTCCGGGCCGCCCGGCGTCGGCAGCACCCACACATCCTCCAGCCGGAAGTCGTGGGCGATCTCATGAATCCGCCAGGGGCGTGCGGTGTGCTCGCCGGGCGGAAGGCGCAGTTCACTCATTGCTGGCTCCTGTCTATACGGTGCCGTATAGATCGAGCATAGACCCGTCTATACGGCTCCGTATACTGATCGGGGCTGTGAGGGGAGACTGTGAGGGGAGACGACACGGCATGGGCGCGATCCGCACACCGCGGGACAAGTGGATCGAGGAGGGGCTGCGGGCCTTGGCCGCGGGCGGCCCCGAGGCCGTCCGGGTCGAGGTCCTCGCCCAGCGGCTCGGCGTGAGCAAGGGCGGCTTCTACGGGTACTTCCGCAACCGCGCCGCCCTGCTGGCGGAGATGCTGGACACCTGGGAGCGCGGTGTCACCGAGGACGTCATCGAGCGGATCGAACGCGACGGCGGCGACGCCCGCGAACGGCTCGTCCGTCTCTTCGACTACGTGGGCTCGGCCACGTCCCCGGTGACCGCCGCCGGCGTCGAATTGGCCATCCGTGAGTGGGCCCGGCGTGACGAGAGCGTCGCCGCGTGCCTCCGACGGGCCGACAACCGGCGCATGGACTACCTGCGACAGCTCTACGGAGCGTTCTGCCGCGACACGGACGACGTCGAGGCCCGCTGCCTGATCACCTTCTCCCTGCGCATCGGCGACCACCTCATCGCCGCCGACAACGGCCCGCGCAGCCGCGCGGAAGTCCTCCGCGCGGTCAGAAACCGGCTGCTGGACTGACCGGCGACGGCGGGGGTGGCGGCGCGGGGCGCTGCTGTACATACGGGGCTCCGGCGGCTGGACGTTTCGACACCCCAGATCGTCGCCAACACCGTTACCCGCCCGCATCGTTCGCAGGCACGGTCCGCCCCCGCCGCACGGCGGAGACGGGCACGGGTGGGCCGGGTGCGCGTCTGCGCTGTGTGTACGATGCGAAAATGACACGAAGCGAACGGCTCGCCGACCAACTGGACCGGCACTGGCAGAAGAACCTGCGGCCCAGGCTGGACGGTCTCACGGACGAGGAGTACTTCTGGGAGCCGGTGCGCGACTGCTGGAGCATCCGCCCGCGCGGCACGTCGGCCGCCCCGATGCCCGAGGGTTCGGGGGAGTGGACGATGGACCACGCGTCCCCCGCCCCGGTGCCGGCCCCGGTGACCACGATCGCCTGGCGCATGGCGCACATGATCGTCTCCGTCCTGGGCTATCGGGTCGGCTGGCACTTCGGCGGCCAGGACATCGCATCCGACGGGTTCGCCTACGCGGGGACCGCTGACGAGGCACTGAAGCAGCTCGACGAGATGTACGGGCGCTGGCACGCGGGAGTCCGCGCACTCTCGAACACCGACCTGGAGAACCCGCCCGAGGTGGGCCCGGAACAGTTCCCGATGGAAGGCATCGTCCTGCACGTCAACAGGGAACTGATCCACCACGGCGCCGAGATCTGTCTCCTGCGCGACCTCTACCGCTGGCAGTGACCGGCCCGGGGTATGCCACGGGTGACGGGGCCGGGCTTCACCAGAGCTTATCGATCTCCCCCGGCCAGAGCTCGATGCGGGTGTGCTCGAACGACGCCTGTGCCGCGCGCCCCGCGGCCGAGAAGAAGTCCGCCATCGTGACCTTGTCGAAGCCGGGCCGGTCGCTCGGGAAGGGGGCCTGCGCCGTCCCTCCCACCAGCACCGCTCCCGGCAGTACACGCCAGCCCGCACGCTCGTAGAACGCCTGGAGCGGGCGGCCGCAGGTGAACAGGCCCAGGTCCAGACCCTGGGCCCGCATCTCCTCCCGCGCCGCCGACACCAACTGCCCGCCGTAGCCTCGACCACGCGCCCGCTCATTCGTCACCACCGTGCTCAGCCCACCCGCGGCGAAGCGCCGACCGCCATGGACGATCTCCTTGAACAGGATGTCCAGCGCGGCCAGGACCGTCCCCTCGTCCACGAGCACCATCGACAGCGGCCGCAGCGCCTGATCGTGCGTGGGCGCGTCAGCGCAAGGCTCCGAGCCGGGCTCGGACGGCCAGGCCTGCTCCTGGAGCTGAACCACCTGCGCACGCAGGTCGGCGGGAGTGGCGGCTTCGGGGAACGACAAGATCTGCACCCGCCGATTGTGTCCGGGAGCCGTGCGGACGCAAATAGATTAATCGCCGGCGGCCGGTCGCCCGCACGCGGCCCATATCTGCCGGAACAGGGTGGGATGGTCGTCGCCATAAGTCACGACGGCTGCGTACACGGCGTTGATGACCGCCTGGAGCGGGTCGCTCGACGCGGCATCCGGCACCGACGGAAGGGCCATGTGCGGCTGGGACATCGGCTGGGGCTCGCCGATGACGACCGCGTGCCGGCCCTTCGTGGCCCCGACGGGCTTGATCGCTTGTGACGACTTCGCCAGGGCGGCGGCCGGGCCCGCGATGACGAAAACCTCGGAGTCGTCGCTGGGCGGCTCGAACGGGGCGCGTTCGGGCGGCACGGCAGGGGCCACGAGGCGGCGCGGGACGCGCGGATCCGAGGCCAGGGCCTCCCACATGCCCTCCCAGTCGTCGAAGGGCGATGGCAGCGGCCGCCCCTCGGACAGCGCGTCGAGTCCGGCGGCCACCCATTCGAGATCGGCGAGCCCGGCCTTCTCGCAGGCGAGGCGGGCCGCCAGCACGGCGACGGCCCGCTGGGTGCCGGGTCCGGCGGCGTCGAGGGCGTGCAGCAGGGCGGGATCGAAGGGAAGGAGCCCCAAGGTATTGGCCCGGACGGTGCGCAGGGCCTCGCTCGGCAGTTGACCGCCCCACTCCCATCGCTCGTAGGCGAGTCGGCGCTCCGTCTCCTGGCGCTCCTGTTCAACACGCGCGCGGCGCTCGGCCTCGGCGCGTTCGGCGGGGGAGGGGGCGGGCGGCTGCTCCTGGGCGAAGCGGTGCCAGTAGGCGGCGATGGAGGCGGTCTGCTTCACGATGCGGTCCGGCGCCGGAGGGCCGGGCCAGAACTGAAGGAGGTAGCAGTCCTGTTGGGGTTCCTTCATACGGGTGTCCAGCTTGTTGCCCGCGTCCATGCCCTTGGCGCAGTACCGCACCCGGTAGTCGATCTCTTCGAGGCCCAGGTCCCAGTAGGCCTCGCCGCCCCACTGCATGAGCGAGCTGCTGTCCGAAGCGGGCCGGAAGGACACCTCCACGACGTCCTCCCAGGCCGGATCCAGCGGCGGCTCCTCGTCGTGGATCTCGACGGTGAAGCCGACGTCGCCGGTGTGCAGCCCGGTATGCAGGTAGAGGCCGCCGGGGACCGCCGCTCCGCACAGTCCGGACTGCTGGCCCGCGAACGAATCGTGGAGATCCATGTTGAAGCCGTCGGGATCGCTCTCGACGTAGATCTGGCCGTAGTGAACGGATACTTCGCCATCGACTGGCCTGCGCACCCTTGCCCCCGCACGTCATCGTCCCTCCCGCCCGGCCGGACGGATCATGCAAGGCAGATTACGACGCACCACTGACAACGAGCCCCGGCGCAAGGGAATGCGAGGAGCCGGAGCGCGGAGTGAGTGCTCACTCATTGACGGAGTGAGCACTCACTCCGTAGGCTCGCCCCATGACAACAGCCAAGGAGAACCAGACCCCCAGGCGTCGCGCCCCCGGCATGGCTCCCGAGCAGCGCCGCCAGATGATCATCCAGACGGCCATTCCGCTGATCGCCGAGTACGGCTCCGCGGTGACGACGGCGAAGATCGCCCGCGCCGCGGGCATCGGCGAGGGCACGATCTTCCGGGTCTTCGCCGACAAGGACGAGTTGCTCCAGGCCTGTGTGGCGGAGGCGCTCTCACCCGAGCACGCGGTCCGGGAACTCCACGCCATCGACATGGCCCAGCCGCTCGCGGTCCGGCTGGCGGAATCGGCGGAGGCGCTCCAGGCGCACATGGCCAGGATGGGCGCGATTCTCGGCTCGCTCGGCCATCGCGGGGGCAAGCACCCCGGACCGGTACGCGGAGCGGGCCGTGACGAGTCGATGGCCCGCATCCGGGAAGCCCTCGCCGAGTTGCTGGAGCCCGAGCGGGCGACCCTGCGCCGACCGCCGGAGCAGATCGCGGCCCTCTTCATCGGACTGCTCTTCACCCAACCGCGCACGGACGACGAACCCGACCTGACCCCGCAGGAGTTGGTGGACGTCTTCCTGCACGGCGCGATCTCGGGGGACGCCAAGTGAGCACGCGGACCCGGCGCTTGGCGGCCACGGCCCTGGCCGTCCTGGCCGCAGTCCTGGTCTGGCTGGTCGCGGACCCGCTGCTGGGGCACCGGCTGCGGATGGCGGACGGTGAGGAGACGCTCGACATCACCGCGGGCCCCGTGGTGTTCGTCGCCCTGCTCGCCTCACTGGCCGGCTGGGGGCTGCTGGCGGTCCTGGAGCGCTTCGTGGCAGCACGCGCCCGTACCGTCTGGATCAGCGCGGCGGGCGCCGTACTCGCCGTGTCCTTCCTGCCGTTCCTCGGCGACGGGATGGACGGCGGCACACGGCTGACCCTCGCCCTGATGCACGTGGCGGTGGCGGCGGTACTGATCCCGGGACTGGGACGTCGAGTGTGATCGTCTACAGCTGGGCCGAGGACGAGAACTTCTGGACGCGGCCGTGGTCGAGGACGTCGCAGACGGCGCACTGGCCTGGACGGCGACTTCCCGCACCGCACGGTGATGCGTGCCATCGCCGGCCACAACGCGAAGGAAGCAAGGGCACTGCTCGACGCGTGACGACGACTCGACGGGCTCAGGGCGTGTTGGCCGTGTCCCGCCAGTCGTCGGTGCCGCCCAGCAGTTCGGTGAGTCGCAGTCCGGGGTCGTCGGCCTCCGCGGACCAGCGGTCGTGGCTCGCCTCCCGCAGTGGAGCGAGCTGGGCGACCCACGGCAGCCGGTAGCGGTGCGTGAAGGTCGCCGCGCCCGGCTGCTCAATGGTGATGCGCTGCCCGAGCAAGCCACCGCGGTGCCGCACCACGGCGTCGGCCCGCACCACGAGGTGCCGCTCGCCGATGGTGAGCACGCGACGGTCGCCGACCCGGCGCAACTCCGCCCGGCGGCGACCGAGTTGCCCGGACCAGAGGAGGGTGCCTTGCGAGGTTCTAGGTTCGACGGACAAGGCAATTCTCCGTTCGCCCGGGGGCCGGCACAGTGACGATCTTGGCGGCGCGCACGCTGAACGAATCATGAGCGCAGCGCAAGGGCGGGTCTGAGTGTTCCGCCTCTCCGAACGGTCCTGGACGATCCTCGGCGTCCTCGTCGTGGGTCTGTTGTTGCTGACGTACGTCGGCACCGTCGACGAGGACGAGTCCGCGTCCACACAGCGGCGGGCGGCTCCGGCCGGGCAGTTGCGGGACGCCCCGCTCCCCGGTGGTGGCACGGCCCGGCTCTCGCAGTGCGGGGTGAACGGCGGACTGCGACCGGAGCCGCGCGGGGCAGGGGAGCGCGGCACCGACCCGCAGATGGTACTGACCAGTTACGGTGCCCGCGACCCGGGCTCGAAGAGGGAGGGCGGGGCCCGCTTCACCGTGCACGCGGCGATAACCGCGGGCGCCAGGCCCCTGTTGCTCCCCGCGCCGCTGCCGGAAGGCCGTGTCACCCTCGATGTCCACGGGCCGCACGGGGAGGGCCTGCGCGTCTCCGCCCGCGGACTGACCGCGACCGTCGTGGACGGCGGTTTCGAGGGGAAGCCGGTCGAAGCCCCGGCCTCCGGCAGGTTTCGCGTCGCGCCCGGGAAGCAGTTGCTGCTGGAGGTGGAACTGCCTGCCGCCGCCCTGTGCCCCGGCTACGACCTGTTCGGCGTCGGCAGCTGCGAGCCCGAACGGACCAACGACATCGAGGACTGCCCGGTGCTCGTGCTCACTCTCGCCGACCCCGCGATCCGTGAGTACCGAGCCCGGGGGAAGGGCGGCGCCGCCGAATCCTTCAGCGACCGGCTCGTCGCGATCTTCTACGAACCGAAGCTCTCCGAGGTGTGAGGCCACCTGTGCGGGCGGCGGGTCGCTAGGACCGCGTCGCCCGGCGGCAACTCTCGTCGTCGGAGGCGCCCTCGGCGACCGGCCCGCTGCGGTCGTACGGGTCGATTTCCTCGCTGTTCTCGTCCGCCCGGCCCTCTGTGCCGAAGGGCGGGGTGAAGTACCCGGTGGACTCGCCGCAACCGCCGTTGGTGACGTCGTACTTGTAGGAGACGATCGAGAACGTGCCCGGCTCGGTGATCACCTTGTCGGGGTCGTCCCAGCTCACCACCAGCTCGCGCCGCACGATCGTGCGCAGGATCTCGTCGCCGCCGTCGGCGGGCCTGACGGGATAGACGAAGGTGACGTCGGCGGTCACGTTGAGCGCGCCGCGCTCGCCCTCCTCGTACGAGAGACGGCCCCGGGTCTTCACGATGTCGCCGACCAGGCGGGTGTCGGACGGCTCGAATCGGGTGAAGAGGAGCAGCGGGTCGTTGTCCTCGCTCGGTGCCCGGAAGGCGGTGTCCAGGAGGTCCTGGACGTCCTTCTGGTGCGGATTGATCAGGGCTATGGCGTCCTTGGGCCGCTCCCCGCGCAGTACCCCGCGGTCCAGGTCGGCCGCCACGAGGAAGTCCCGGGTGCGCGCGAGGGCCTTGTCGACCTCCCCCTCGCTCATCCAGCCGACCGGCTCGGCCTTCGGCACGGTTATCCCGTCGGCGCCGTTCGCCCAGCGCGCCGCCGGTGAGCCGCGGAACGGCTCGTCCGCGGTGGGGCGTTGGGCCGTGTCCGTGGGCGGAGCCTGGGTCGGCTTGCCGCTCTCGGCCGCCAGCGGAGTGGAGTCGGAGCCGGAGAACAGGTCCAGGACCCGCCCCGGGGCGAGCGCCACGACCAGCAGCATGAGCGCGGCGGCGATGCCGGCGACGTACCAGCCCGTGCGCCGCTTGGGCTGCGCCGGTGTGTAGCTGCGCCAGCCCCCCGTGCCCCGGTCGGGTTCGGAGCGCAGCCGCTGGGCCACCTCACGTGCCCGTGCCGACGGCTCCTTCGGCGCATCGGCGGCACCCGCCACCGACTCGCGGAGGAACCGCTCCCACTCCTCGTCCGACCTGGACGATCCGTCCGGTGCCGTACCCGAGCCCACTGCCCACCCCTTGGTGCTCATCACAGTGCGTCCCTCCCCTGAGACGCGTCGGCATCATGGCACGCGGCACTGACAGTACGTCCGGCCGGGTGAGCGATGGGTTCGGGCGGTGGATCGAGTCTGCCCTGGTATGACACGCATCATCGCTGATATCTCCGTCTCGCTCGACGGCTTCGTCACCGGGCCCGACCCCGGCCCGGACAACGGCCTGGGCACCGGCGGCGAGGCCCTGCACACCTGGGCGTTCTCCGACGACCCCGACGACCGCCGCGTTCTGCGCGAGGGCACCGTACGTTCCGGTGCGGTCGTGCTCGGCCGCCGTCTCTTCGACGTGGTCGACGGCCCGGGGGGCTGGGACGACACCGTCGGCTACGGCGCCGGCGAGGTCGGCAAGCCCTCCTTCGTCGTCGTCACCAGCTCACCGCCCCAGACGGTGCGTACCGCCGACCTCGACTGGACCTTCGTGACCACCGGCATCGCCGACGCCGTCACCACGGCACGCGAGCTGGCCGAGGCGGCGTCGAAGGCCCGCGGCGACGACCTCGACGCCGTCCTCATGGGCGGGGGCGCCGTCATCCGCTCAGCGGTCGAGGCCGGGCTGGTCGACGTGCTGTCCGTGCACCTCGCGCCCGTCGTACTCGGCGCCGGGACACCCCTGTTCACCGGCGGGACGCCACGCACGCTGGTGCAGCGGAGCGTGCTCGCGACGTCCACCGCGACGCACTTGGTCTACGACATCGCGCGCTGAAGGGTGTCCTTCGGGGCGTTGTGCCCTCGCAAGGTCAAAACCGGGCGGGGCGAGCCGCTTCGAGGCCCGCGGAAAATCGATTGGCAGCGTGCGCGCTTTGCCATACCGTGACCCGCGATATGGAGATGTCCTTCCGGAAGCTGCCGGACAACCAGCACGAACTCCTGGTCCGCGACCGCAAGGGGCCCGACGTCAGGCTGCCCGCCCAGCCCACGGGCCCGACCATGCCGCACGACTTGGTCCACGCCGTGGTGGAGACCGCCCTCGGAATCGACGACGGCTTCTGGGGTGCCATGGCGCGCGGTGCCACCTTCCAGGGCTTCGAACTCGTCAACCCCGGTCGCCACCGCCGTTCCGGGCTGAAGGTCCTGCGCCGGGGCGGCGACGCCGTCATGGCCGCCGAGATGTCGGTGAACTGGGCCTACCGGGTCTGGAGCGGCCTGCCCACGGAGGGCAGGGGCATCGGCCGCGCACCGATCGACGAGGACGCCCTGGCGAAGACGGGCCCCCGCCTGGACGCGGCCGCGGCCCGCTGGGCAGCGGTACCCGAGGGCGGAGAACTCCTCTGGCGCTGGGGCGTGGACCGCTAGGTCGGGTCCGACTCAGCCGGGTCCGACTCAGCCGGGTCCGATCTAGTTGTTGGGGCCGACCGCCTGTGCAGACATCGCCGCACGCTCGGCCGCGCTGCGCAGTACGCAGAACTCATTGCCCTCCGGGTCGGCGAGGACGGCCCAGCCGGTGCCGTCGGGTTCCCGGCGGTCGGCGACGAGAGTGGCTCCGAGGTCCAGCAGCCGCTGGACCTCCTCCTCACGGGAGGTCTCGGGGCGCAGGCACAGGTGGACCCGGTTCTTGACCGTCTTCGGCTCCGGCACCTGGTTGAAGTACAGGTGCAGGCCCTCCGGCAGTACCACCGCCGTCTCCGCGTCCCCCGGCTCGCTCTCCGGGTCCACGGGACAGCCGAGCACCTCGCTCCAGAACCGAGCCAGCGCGTAGGCATCCGCACAGTCGATCGCGACGTTCTGCACCACCGAAACCATGCGCGCGATCTTGCCCGCAGCCCCGTTCGGTCAGCAAGTCATCTGCGGATTCAACCCCGTACGGTGAACGTCGGGCCGGGCGGCTCGTGTGCCGGTTGTGGGAAGATCGCGCCGTGACTGTCACCCTGCACGACTTTGACGGGGAGTACTCCCTGACATGCGCTGCCGGTGGCCTGCCCGCCGACGCCGCAGTGGTGGCCGCCGGACACGAGCCGAGCGGCTACTTCTGGGAGGGCCTCGTCCAGTTCGGCTGGCCGGAACTCGCCGAACGCCTCGACTTCGACAGCGAGAGCGGCATGTTCTGCGCGCGCGGAAAACTCAGCGACCTGACCGAGCTGAAGGCCACCCTTGAGTTCGTGCTCTCCAGCCCCAGGGAAGTCCGCCAGCTCATCGCCCGCGCCGAGACGGCGGGGTTCGAATTCGACGACTAGGCCGGTCCGGTCCACGCCCCGACCTGCGCATTCCGTGATGCACTCGGCACTCGGAGTGATATTCGACCGGCCCAGTGATGACTTTTCGCGCCGCCACCCGTCACACCTACGACAGGACACGACGAGGTGGAAGGACGACGTGATGAGCGCGCACACACGGCTGGAGGAACTGGGCGTGAGCGGACTGGGCGAGGTCGACGAGGCGGCGTTCTCCGAGCTGGCGGAGCGGCACCGGCGGGAACTGCACGTGCACTGCTACCGGATGCTCGGCTCCTTCGAGGACGCCGAGGACACCGTGCAGGAGACGTTCCTGCGGGCCTGGCGGCGCCGGGAGACGTACGAGGGACGGTCCACGTTCCGGGCCTGGCTGTACGGCATCGCCACCAACGCCTGCCTCGACCTGCTCGCCAAGCACCGCCCCGAGCCCGCGACCGGCGGCGAGGTCCTGTGGCTCCAGCCGTACCCGGACCGCTTGCTCGACGAGGTCCCCGCGGGCGGCGCCGACGAGCCGGAGGCCGTCGCCGTGGCCCGGGAGACCATCGAGCTGGCCTACCTGGTCGCGGTCCAGCACCTCGCACCGCGCCCCAGGGCCGTACTGATCCTGCGCGACGTGCTCGGCTGGCCCGCGAAGCAGGTCGCGGCGCTCCTCGGGGACTCCGTCAACTCCGTGAACAGTGCTTTGCAGCGGGCCCGCGCGGGCATGCGCGAACATCTGCCCGCCGAGCGCCAGGACTGGACCGGCGGCGACGAGGACGCGCGGACGCGCGATCTGGTGCGCCGCTACACCGAGGCCAGCGTGGCCACGGACATCCCGGCCATCGCCGCCATGCTGCGCGACGACGTCCGCTGCTCGATGCCGCCTACGCCCGGCCTGTACATCGGCCGCGACGCGGTCGTCGGCAACTGGATCGAGGACGGCTTCGAGGGCATGCAGGGCCTGCGGGGCGTCCCCACCGCCGTGAACCGTCAGCCCGCCATCGCCTTCTACCTCTGGCAGGAGGAGCAGAGCGCGTACCTGCCGCTCACGATCGACGTCCTGCGCGTCACCGACGGAGCGATCGCCGAGATCACCACGTTCCACGACGACCAGTTCCCCCGTCTGGGGCTGCCCGAGCGCCTGCCGGCGGACGGCACCGAGTAACACCGGCCAGCGAACGAGGGAGGAACGCCATGAACGACATGCCCGAGACAGGCGTCATCGCCGACCATGCCGTCCGTCTGCGCGGCCTCGCCGCCACCGGCCTCACGGCCGCGCTTGCCGCAGCCGCGGTCACCACGCTCGCCGCCGCCCTCGCCCGAGCCGCCGGCGTCGACTTCGAGATCCCCGACGGGGGCGAGGCCATCCCGCTCGGCGGATTCGCCGTCGTGACCGGGTTCTTCTCGGCCGTGGGCGTCGCCCTTGCCGCGGCACTCCTGCGCCGGAGCGCCCGACCCGCGGAGCGATTCCTGTGGATCACCGTGTCCCTGACGGCGATCTCGCTGCTCCCGCCCCTCCTCAGCGGCGCGAACACGGGCACCACCACCGCCCTCCTCGGCCTGCACCTCCTCCCTGCGGCGGTGATGATCCCCACCCTCACACGCGGCCTGCGCGCCCGGAGCGCGTGACGTCAGGCAGCGCTCCCTTCGCCGACGTTCCGGACGGCGAGAAGCTCGATCGCCGCTCCCGACGCTTCCAGCAGGGGCGCCGAAGCCGAGGGTTTACGTCTCCCCGGAGGCCAGCCGCCAGATCTCCGCGGCGGTCTCCTCCGCCGTCTCCGTCGGCGCCGGGTCACCCGGCAGAAAGGCGGGCACGGACGTGTTCTTCTTCGCGCCTGGCCGGTCGGCGAAGAGCGTGACCGTGAGGGCGAGCCGACGGTCCATCCCGGTGGACCACACCGTCCGGCGAGTGATCCCGCCGCCCGCGCCCGCCGTGAAGAACTCCCGCGCATCGCTCGGAACGGAGGAGGCCTTCGGAGCCGGCCACATGTGCATGGCCTCCTGCACAGTCCAAGCCTGCTTCTCGTCCATCGCACGACGCGTGTCGGGGCGCGCCGTGTAGACCGTCTTCCCGTCCCGGCTGATCTTCGCGACCGTGTACGGAGCCGCGTACACCCCGTCCGCCGCCGCCGTCGCGTACGCCGAAGTCAGTTTCAGCGGGGTCGGCGCCGCGGTCCTCGGTAGTGCGTCCAAGGGGGCGCCGAGGGGGACCTGACGGAAGGGGTCGAGGGCCGCTCCCGCCTCCACCGCCCCCGCCACCGCGTCGTTGAAGGGCTGGCGGGCGTAGTCCGAGCCGCCGTAGAGCAGCCGCACCGCCCCGTCTCCGGGCTCGATCGCCACGACAGCCGTGTGCAGCCGGGTGCCCTTGCGGCCCTTGATGCCCTTCACCAGCTCGGTCGTGGCGTCCTGGAGCGCCAGGTCGAAGGTGGTCCGCACTGTGTAGCCGCCGCGCGCCAACTGATCCTCGGTGATACCGAGCCGGTCCGCGGCCTCCTTCGCGGCCACGTCAATCATGTACTGCCGCTGCCCCTCGGTCGTGCCGGGCGGATAGAACCGGAACGGCGGGAACACGGCCTCGGCGCGCTGCTTCGCCGAAATGCTGCCGCTCGCCGCCATCGCGTCGAGCACCCACTCCCAGCGGTGCCTGAGCCGCGCGGTCACCTTCGGATCGGAGCCCGCCTTCTCGTAGTACGACGGAATGTTGACGATCGCCGCCAGCGCCGCACCCTGCGAGACGGTCAGGCTCCGGGTGTCCACGCCGAAGTAGCTGCGCGCGGCGGCCTGGATGCCCGCCGAACCCCGGCCGAAGTAGACCGTGTTGAGATAGCCGGCGAGGATCTCGTCCTTGGAGCGGGTGCGATCGAGCTTGACCGCGATCAGCGCCTCGCGCACCTTGCGCGTCAGCGACTGCTCCGGGCTCAGCAGCGCGTTCTTCACGTACTGCTGTGTGATGGTGGAGCCGCCCTGCCGCGCCCCACCGGTCAGCGAGGCCAGTGCCGCGCGGGCAATGGCACGCGGCGAGACCCCGTCGTCGGTTCGGAAGGAGCGGTTCTCGGCCGCGATCACCGCGTCCTGGACGTAGCGCGGGACCTGCGACAGGGGCACCTCCTGACGGTTGACGGGACCGCGACGGCCCAGCGGAGCGCCCTTGGCATCGGTGAAGACCGTGCTCTGGGTGACGGTCTCCGGGTGCGGTTCGGGGATGTCCGTCAGGTGGTACATGACGACCACCGCCGTGCACAGTGCCGCGATCAGCACCAGCAGGGCGATGGCCGCGCGGCGCAGCCGACGGCCGCGGGTGCGCCGGAGGCGGCGACGGAGCGGGATGCGCGGGCGGTAGCGGTGCGAGCGCTTCGTACGGGGTTGCGTGTGCGTCCGGTTCTCGGCGGGCGGCTCGGCTTGGGCGGGCGGTTCCGGACTCGGGTCCGGGTCCGGGCCCGGGGAGGATGCGTGCACGGGGGGCCTTTCACACTTGCGTTCAGACTTGCAGGGGGCGCGAGGAAGGGGAATCCGGGGCTTCGCGCTTCATCTGCGGACGTCGGACCGCGCGACGGCCTTGCCTGCCGCGTCGTACACCGTGACCGTGGGACCGCCCTCGCCGAGGCTCGCCTTCAGTGCCGTCGAGGACAACGGCGCCCGCGCGTACCAGACTCCCCAGCCCGGGCTGCCCGCCAGAGTGAGTACCGTGCCCGTGACCTCGGTGCCGCCGAGGGATGCCTCGACACGACCCGGGGCGGTGGACAGGCCGTGGTAGAGGCCGGACAGGAAGAAGTTGTCGCCCAGCGGCTCGAACTGCGCCGAGACATGAGGCTTCTTGTCATCAGCCGTGTCATTAACCGTGCCATCAGCCGTGCCGTCGGCCGTGCCCTCGGCGATGTCCTCGGCCAGGCCGAGGAACTGATGTGCCCTCAGCGGCGTCGACCAGTGCTTGCCCTTGTCGGTCAGCCACAGCCGCACGCCCCGTACGGCCTCCACCCGCTCGCCCGGCGTCACGATCCGCACCGGGCTGGACGCCGCGCCGTCCGCGTCCGCACCCGCCCCGCTCGCACTGCCCGCGCCACCGAACTGATTGGCGGCCAGGGCAGCCGACGGGCCGAGCACCAGCGCACACGCGACCACGACCGCACTGGCGCGACGGCGGCGCAGGGCGCGCCCCCGACGCTCGATGGCGTCCAGCGGAACCGCGCCCGGGAGAACATCGGTGGCGAGCAGCGTCCGTAGCCGTGCCGGGCCGCCCTCACAAGCCAGCATTCCCAGTCGGGCAAGGCTCTTGACCGCGCGCACCGAGCACCCGAGCATCTGGGCGACCTCCGCCTCGCGCAGGCCCTCCCGGTGCAGCAGCACCAGCACAACTCGCTGCCGCGCGGACAGAGCGCCCAACCCCTCCGGGGACGGGCCGTGCGCCCGGCGTGCCCCGCGCAGATACGCCCTGACCAGTGACCGCCGCACATAGAAGTCCACGTCGTCCCGCGGGATCCGCCGCCACCGCGCGCACACGCCTACGAGGGTGTTCCGCACCAATTCCGTCGCTTCTCGCGCGTCGCCGCAGAGGAGGTGCGCGGTGGTGACCAGGCGGGGCCAGTGCTGTTGGGCGTAGGGGGCGAAATCCTTGTGGTGGTACGGCACTTGCGCGGCCCTCACTCCGCCCAGCAGCCGTTGACCGTGGCGGCGAGACCGTCGAGGGCGTCCTTGACGGCTCCCGGGGCGGCGGGGGAGTCGTTCTCGATGAAGGAGAAGATCTTCCAGTGCCCGTCCTCGGCCTTGGTCAGGCCGCTGAGGCCGATCGCGCCGGTGAGCGTGCCCGTCTTGGCCTTGACCCGGCCGACGGCGCAGCTTGAGTCCGTAGTGTCACCGCTGCCTGCCACGCCACGGGTGACAGCGCCGTTGGCGGTGACGCCTTGCTCGGCGAGGAGCTGGGCGAAGGTCTGTCCGGCGTCCAGCGACGTGTCCGTGACGTGGCGGCCGTTGACCACCAGGTCCCGTACCGGGGCGACGCTGTCCGGGTAGTAGCCGTTGTTCCAGCCGGTGGCGAGCGTGGGGCTGGGGAAGAGGCTGTCGTCGACCTGGACCTTCACCGAGGCGACACCCGCGTCGAGCAGCCCCGAGGCCGCCGTCCTGGCGAGTTCGGTGAGGTCACCGGTGGTGAGCGTACGGTCCCCGCCGCCGACCAGGGTGAGCGTGCCGGCAGCGTGGACGACCTTCGTCGTGAACCGGTGGTCGGACCCGAGCACCTTCAACGCGGCGGTGGCGGTGGCGAGTTTGGTGGTGGACGCGGGCATGAGTGCGGTGGTCGCGTCGTGGCCCCACACCGTCCTGCCGGACTCCGCGTCGATGACGACACCGCTGAGCCCGCCCAACCGGGCGTCCTGCGCACGCGAGTTGAGATTGGCCGCGATCTTCCGCTCCGTGGGGTTGAGCACGGTGGCCCCGGTCCCGGACTTCTCCGTGGCGAAGGCGGACGGACAGGCCAGGATCGTCCCGGCGACCGGCGCGGCGACAGCGACAACGGCCGCCCGGCGCAGGGCGGGGCCGGGCGCCTTGGGTTTGCGGTGCCGCCCGCCGGCGCGGAGGGTGGGGAGGGAAGTGGGCATGCGAGAGCCTCTGCAAGGTGGGGGACAGGGGGCGTCTGTTGTGAATCTTGAACGCGAAGCTAGGGACGAGTTTTTAGGTTTCTATGAGCGAACGGCAAAGAATCGCCGCCGGGGGTGGCCCGGTTGGCTGCGCGCTCCGTCGGAGCATGCGCAACAAGACAAGGACGGCATGCCGACGACGAACCGGCGTTGAAGCACTGTCCGGGTTGTGCGTACGCTGCTCAGCCGTAAGGGAGCCGAGCCGCCTGCCCGTTGGGGAGTTGAGCACTGCGCCATGCGGTAAGCAGCGCATCCGTTGCAGTGGCCCACTTCTGCCGCACACCGATGACGCGGCAGTAGGATTCGCGCCCCCGTCCACACGCGCCCGACAGAGAAAGCGACACCGACCCGTGCCCGACTTAGCGCACCACCCCACCGCCGTCACCATCGGAGTCGGCGCGAGCGGCCCGCCGGCCGCCGCCGCACCGGCCGACGACGCGGCGTACGTCATCCTCGTTGAGATGGACGACAAGGTGTCTCGGGCCCCGAACGAGGTGTGCTTCCTCGACTCTCCAACAGGTGACCAGCAGTGAGTGCCAAGGAGATGAAGTCCCTGCTCGCGCAGCTCGGCGAGGCGGCGGCACAGCGGATCACGCGACCGGCCGAACCGCACACACTGATGCACGCCTTCTGCGACGCCATGAGTGAGCGCCGCGACCGGCCCGTCCGGCTGATCCTCAGCGCGTTCCCCGCGGGACTTGAGGTGTCGGGCGCGCGGCTGGACTGCGGGGACCACTCCGTCATCCTCGTCGAGGAACGCGCCACGCCCACCGCGCAGTTGGTCATCCTGGGGCACGAACTGTGGCACGAGGAGAAGGACGACCGCGGCCACCACCTCACGGGCGGCACGCCGCGCGCGGTGGCCCGCACACATGGTGCGTACCGGACGACGGAAGACCTGCAACAGGCCCTGGACCGCATCCTCAGCGAGCACCGCGTGACCCGCGACGCCCTCCTCGCGATCGCCGCGCGCGCCCGGTCCCACGAGGAGACCGAGCAGGCCGCGGAGACGTTCGGGCTGCTCTTCGGCCGGGCGGTCCGCTCTTGGATGACAGGTCCGCACGCGCAGGGCCCGGTGAACGCCGCGACGGTCGAAGGCCGCATCAGCCTGTCCCTGACCAGCCGCAACAGGCAGATCCTGTGAACCACCTGCTGTACATCCCGCCCGCGGCCCTGCTGCTCACCGGCCTCGTCGTGAAAGCCCCCTCGATCACGCGATCCTGGAAGGACCCCAATTCCCGGGCCACTTGGTTCGTCCTGCTGTTCGCGACGGCCGTGTTCATCTCGGTGATGCCCGACAACATCCGCCGTATCAACAGCGTCACCGGCGTACCGAACTTCGCGGCGCCCTGGGCGTACTCCCTCATCAACGCGTTCTGCGGCGCATGCCTCACCATGATCATCACCTGGCGCGAGGAACCCTCACCCCGCCGCACCCGCAGAATCGCCTGGGCCTGGACCGCCTACGGCAGCGTCATCGCGGCCCTGTGGCTCACCTTCCTCCTGGCCGACGTGCCCAGCGAACGGGTCTACGACCTGGACACGTACTACGCCACGACCCCGTGGATGCGCGAGCACATCGTCCTCTACCTGCTCGGCTACCTCACCTCGACCGTCGTGTCCGCCTGGATGATCCGGACCTGGATCCCCCACGTCCCCGGCCGCTGGCTGAAGGCCGGCCTGATCTGCCTCCAGACCGGCTACGCCCTGGGCGTCGCCTTCGTCGCGGCCAAAGCCCTTGCGATCGCGGCACGTTGGGCGGGTACGGACTGGGACACCCTCAACACCAGGGCGGCACCCCCTTTCGCCCTCCTGGGAGGCACCCTGGTGGCAGCGGGCTTCATCCTCCCCGTGGCGGGCCCGTTCCTCCAGACCAGGCTCAGGGACCAAACCCTGCACTGGTCCCTGCTCCCGCTGTCACGCGCCATCGAGTCGGTCGCACCCTCCTCGGCCAGAGCCAAGGTCAGCCGATTCGCGCCCTTGGACCTCCGCCTGATGCAACGCCAGCAGCACATCGTGGACGGACTCCTGCGCCTGGCCCCGTACTACGACGATGCCCTCCACCGGCAGGCATACGAGACAGCGGTAGCCGAACGCGACACCGGAACCGCCCGAGCCCTCGCCGGAGCCGCCGCTCTCCGCGCCGCACTGGACGCCTACGCCCGGCACCAGCCCCGTGACCACGACGGCCGGCCCCCGCACATCGGCCCGGACATCACCGACCACCTCGCCCCGATCTCCCGCGCGATGATCCGCCGCTGCCGGGTCGATGCCCTGCTGCGGGTTCTGCCCCACGACCCGGCTCAGAAGGCCCGCACAGACGCCTCATAGGCATCTCCCCGGAGTAGTACCCGTCCGGCGAACCGTGCGCATGCGGGCAGCCTCCCGTGGGGAGCCGGGAGGCTATGCGGGCTCTGCTGTGCGAGGGACGCACAGCAGGGCTCCGCCGAGGGACCCCACCCGGGGGAGTGGTCGGGTGCCCGCCCGCACACCATGCACCAAAAACCAGCCACTGCGATAGATCACGGCTGAAAGTAGTTGTGGAAGGGGAGCGGCGTCGCTCCAGGACACCGGTGCCGCCCTGCTCCCCGCGCACCCACCCGACAGAATCCGTGCGGGAAATGTCGGGTGACCATGCCCGTCGTCACCGCACGATGGGGCCATGGACGACAAGACCTTGGTATCCCGTTTCCTGCGCGACGGCTTCGTGAAGCTGGAGGGTGCCGTCGCGCCGCGCGTGGCCGCGGACTGCGCACGCCTGCTGTGGCGGGAGACCGGCTGCGACCCGGACGACCCGTCGACATGGACGCAGCCCGTGCACTGGGTGGGCGACATGGCGCAGGGCCCGTTCGCCGCCGCACCCAATTCTCCGGAACTGCACCGCGCGTACGACCTGCTGGTCGGGGCGGGACGCTGGGAACGACGCTACTCGCTCGGTTCGTTCCCGCTCCGTTTCCCGCACGAGGAGGAACCGGACGACGCGGGATGGCACATCGAGGGCGGTTACCTTCCCGAGGGCGAGAGCTGGTACTTCACGAATCTGCGCTCCCGTGGCAGGGCACTGCTGATGCTGTTCCTCTTCAGCGAGGTCGGTGACCAGGACGCCCCGACGCGGATCAGAGTGGGCTCCCACCTCGACGTACCGAAGGTGCTGGAGAAGTACGGCGAGGAAGGCGCGAGCGGGCTGACCCTCTCCCCGGAGATCACGGCCGCGTCCGACCACCGCCCTGTCGTCCTCGCCACCGGAAGCCCGGGCGATGTCTTCCTCTGCCACCCGTTCCTGGTGCACGCGGCGCAACCGCACCACGGCACCCGCCCGCGTTTCCTGGCCCAGCCACCGCTGATGCCGGCCACGCCGTACGAGCTGGAGCGGGCGGACGGCGCGTACTCTCCCGTGGAGACGGCGATCCGCCAGGGCCTCGGAAGGGAAGCCGCAGGCCACAGCGCCTCCCAGGAGTGACCGAGGCTTCTGGCGGCTCAAGGGAGAGAAGCGAGGAAGCTGGTCGTGCTGGAGCGGCTCAACCAAGCCCTGGACCACATCGAGCGGCACCTCGACCAGGCACTCGACGTGACGGAACTGGCCCGTATCGCGGCCACCTCGGAGCACCATCTGCGCCGGATGTTCTCCGCGCTCGCCGGTATGCCGCTGTCGGAGTACATCCGGCGCCGTCGCCTCACCGTGGCGGGTGCCGACGTACTGGCGGGGCGTGACACCTTGCTGGAGATCGCGGTGCGCTACGGCTACAGCTCCACCGAGGCGTTCACCCGGGCGTTCCGTGCCATGCACGGCATCGGACCGGGCGAGGCGCGGCGTACCGGCGCGGCGCTCAACTCCCAGTCCCGGATGGCTTTTCGCCTCACCATCGAAGGAAGCAGCACCATGCGTTACCGCATCGTGGAGAAGGACGCCTTCAGCGTCGTCGGACTCAGGACGCGGGTGCCCCTGGTACACAGGGGCCCCAACCAGGCGATCATGTCCTTTGTCCGCGGGATCGACCCGGAGATCCTCTACCGGCTGGAGAAACTGTCGGACCAGGAGCCGCACGGCATCGTCGCGGTCTGCGACGACCTGGACCCGAGCCGCGCCGAGGGCACCGAACTCGACTACTACCAGGCCGTGATCACCAGTGCACCGGCACCGGCGGGGACGGCGACGCTCGCCGTCCCCGCCGGTACCTGGGCGGTCTTCACCACGTCCGGCCCGGCACCGCAGGCGATCCAGGAGCTGTGGCGGGACGCGTTCACGGAGTGGTTCCCCTCCAACCCGTACCGCACCCGCCCGGGCCCGGAGATCCTGCGCACCCGCCTGTCCGCGGACGGCACCGAGGCCGATGCCGAACTGTGGCTCGCCGTGGAGCCTGAACAGGGCTGAGCACCACCACGGCACGCTGCCGCCGAGAAGCACGGCGCCGCAAGGCCCTTGGAGCGTTCAGTCGCAGCAGCAGTCGCAGCACTTGCACGGATTGCAGCAGCCCCCGCCGTCGCAGCAGCCGCCGGAATCGCCGCCCGAGCCACCGGACCCCCGGCCGCCCCCGCCCGAACCGCCGGAGCCACCCGACCAGCCGCCCCCGCCGGAATTGCCGGAGCCACCCGACCAGCCGTCGCCGCCCGAACCGTCCCGGCCCGACCCGTCCTTGCCGGAGCCACCACGGCCGCCCGAACCCTCCCGGAAGCCGCCACCGCCGCCCTCCCCGGGCTGCCAGGGCTCGAAGTCGTCCGGTCCTTCGTCGTCGCCGCAGGTGCAGCAGTTGACGCACAGCCTGCAGTCACGGCACAGCTCACGCCACTGCCCGCATCTGCGGCACTCTCCGTCGGAGGACCGCCGCGAGGCCATGGAGCCGCCGTCCGGGGCGGTACCCGTAAGGGCCCCGACGCCGCAGGTGGAGCCCGTGCCGGAGTCGGTCCCCGGGAGGGTCTGCGTGGTCGTACGGCGTCCCAGGAAGGGAAGCAGGCGCGTGGCTCGTGTCTGCTGGCGGTGCTCGTGGTGACGGTGCCGTGGGTCGAAGACACGGTCCACGGCGCGCTCCAGCTCGCCGCCCAGCAGCGCCTGTGCCAGCCGCCCGTCGGTGAACGCGACGTCGGACAGGGCGAGCCGGATCCCGTGGACGGCGTCGTCGCAGAGGCGGCGCACCTCGGTGCGGGTGGCGCCGGTCGCGGCGATCGGATTCCACGCGCCGGACGCCCGGTCCGCGTCCAGATCCTCCACCGCGTCCAGCAGATGCGCCAGCCGCCCGAACAGCCGGCCGGCCTCGGCCAGCGGCTCGGTGTTCGAGGGACGGCCGGCGAGAACGGCGGTGTGCGCGAAGGCGGCGGCGGTCGCCGTCTCGGTGGGCTCGGTGACGGCCAGCAGCGAGTCGCCGGTACCGGTGTGCCGTTCGATCCGCGCCTGCCGTTCGACCGCGTCCAGCAGCACCGCGGTGTCGAAGCCGAGCCCCTGGCCGCCCGCGGCCCCCGCACGCTCCCAGCCGTCGGCGATCCTGCGCGCCGCCAGTGTCACCGGGCGACGGCCGAACAGCCCGTCACCGTCGGCCACATGGTCACGCACCTTCGCGGCGGCCAGCACCAGCGACACCGTCGCCGCCAGCCGCGCGCCCTCGCCCTGCGCCACATCCGCCGACCGCATCCCGCGCAGCGGACACGGGCCGGCGCCGCGCCGCCAGTCACCGGTGCGCTCCGACTGCGCCTCGGTGAGCACCGAGACGATCAGTCCGTCGTAGTTGGTGGCGACCCGGGCGAACTGCCCGTACTCACCGCGCAGCGCCAGGCACAGCCCGCACAGATGCGCCATCCACTCGGTACGCATGCCTTCGCCGAGGCGATGACGGCAGGGCCTGATGATTCCGAACACAGACGTTCTCCCCCGTAGTCACAGCTGCCAGGTCACAGCCAATAGGGCGCGCCGTACCGGCCGTACGACTTCGTGCAGCACAGGACTGCCCGTCACCCGACGGGCGACATGTTAAGGCCTGCCCGCACGGGTGTTTGCCCTTCCCCGTCCGGCCACGGGTGGGCTATCTTCGACGCCGCCGAGCATGGCCGCGAACCGGGGAGGTGAGACCGATCAACACCGTGACAGGTCGGGCCTCCCTCCCGCACATGGCCTAGGGAGCCCGTAAGGCAACCCGAAAGGCCCGCAACCCTATGCGCCTGATGTCGGACACGTGCTCCGAAGGTATCCGCGAACAGCTCTTCTCCCTCGACGACATCCCCGGTGCGCTGTGGACACCGGAACACGCCGCCGGTACACGCCCTCTGATCCTGATGGGACACGGTGGTGGCCGGCACAAGAAGGACCCCGACATCCTGGTCCTGGCCCACCGTTTCGTGACCGCATGCGATTTCGCCGTGGTGGCGGTCGACGTTCCGAACCACGGCGACCGGCCCGTGGACCCGACATACGACCGCATCGCGACCGAGAACCAGGCACGCGTGGAGGCCGGAGAGGAACTGGCCCCCCTCATCGCCGACTTCCAGGCACTCGTGGCCCGCCAGACGGTACCGGAGTGGCAGGCAGTCCTGGACGCGGTCCAACGGCTCGCGCACGTCGGCAGCGGACCCGTGGGCTACTGGGGCGTGTCCCTCGGCTGCGGCCTCGGAGTCCCCTTCGTCGCGGCCGAACCCCGGGTCCGTGCGGCGGTGTTGGGCCTGGGCGGCGCCCCGACCCTGCACGCGGCCGCCGCGCGGATCACGGTCCCGGTGGAGTTCCTGGTGCAGTGGGACGACGAACGCGTGCCGCGCGAGGAGAGCCTGGCACTGTTCGACGCGTTCGCCTCGACCGACAAGTCGCTGCACGCCAATCCGGGCAAGCACGGCGACCTCCCGGGGTGGGAGCTGGACAGCTCGGTGGAGTTCTTCGCCCGCCATCTGCGCTGACACCGCGCAGCTGCTGTCGTCGTGAGCGACGGACCCGGCCCCCAGGGCCGGGTTGCGGCCGCCCGAATGCGTAACCAGTAGGTTACGCTTCAGGCGTGGACGAACTCAGTGAGGTGGCCGACGCCATAGCCGACCCGGTGCGCCGGGAGATCCTGACCATGCTGCGCCGGTCCACGCTGACGGCGGGCGACATAGCCGCCCGGTTCGCCATCAGCAGGCCGGCCGTCAGCCGGCACCTGCGTGTGCTGCGGGAGAGCGGCCTGGTCAGGGACGAGCAGCTCGGCCGGCACCGGCACTACTCCCTGGTTCCCTCCCGTCTGGGCGACCTCGCCACTTGGCTCGCCCAGTTCGCCGACCCCCGGCCCGACGCCTGGACGCAGCGGCTGGCCGCGCTGGAGACCGAGGTCCACCGCACCCGACGGGAGCGGAGGCGGGCCGAACCGCCCCGTGACCAGCGGGCAGCACCCCACCCCAAGGAGGAC
>NZ_FLSP01000099.1 GCF_900091315.1 Streptomyces sp. DI166 | reverse complement strand
CGACGGCCGGGGGGCCATGCCCGCGCCGGAGCAACGCCCCGACGCCCCGGCGGCCACGACCGCGCCCGAGCAGCGCCCCGACGCCCAGACCGCCACGACCTCGCAGGTGGGTGAGTACGCGTGAACGAGCAGGAGAAGCTCCTCAGCTACCTCAAGAAGGTCACCGGTGACCTGCACGAGACGCGCAAGCGGCTGAGGGAGGCCGAGTCCGCGTCCCGGGAGCCCGTCGCCATCGTCGCGATGAGCTGCCGCTTCCCCGGCGGCGCCGACTCCCCGGAGGGCCTGTGGCGGCTGCTGGAGAGCGGGACGGACGCGGTCGCCGAGTGGCCCGCCGACCGCGGCTGGAGCCTCGCCGACCACTACGACCCCGAGCCCGGCGCACCCGGAAAGACGTACTGCACCCGCGGCGGCGCGCTCCCCGGTGCCGGTGCCTTCGACGCGTCGTTCTTCGGGATCTCCCCGCGTGAGGCGATGGCGATGGACCCCCAGCAGCGGCTGCTGCTGGAGATCTCCTGGGAGGCGTTCGAGCGGGCCGGCATCGACCCGACCTCGCTGCGGGGCTCCCGTACCGGTGTCTTCGCCGGCACCAACGGCCAGGACTACCCGGCGCTGCTGACCGGATCGCGGGAGAGCCTGGAGGGCCACGTCGGCACCGGCAACGCCGCCAGTGTCGTGTCCGGCCGGATCTCGTACACCTTCGGCCTGGAGGGCCCCGCTGTCACCGTCGACACGGCCTGCTCCTCCTCGCTGGTCGCGCTGCACCTGGCGGTACGGGCCCTGCGCGCGCGGGAGTGCGACCTGGCGCTCGCGGGCGGTGTGACCGTGATGTCGACGCCGGGACTGTTCCTGGAGTTCAGCAGGCAGCGCGGGCTCGCCCCCGACGGCCGCTGTAAGGCCTTCGCGGACGCCGCCGACGGCACCGGCTGGGCCGAGGGCGCGGGCATCCTCCTCGTCGAGCGGCTCGCCGACGCCCGCCGCCTCGGGCACCCGGTGCTCGCCGTGGTCCGCGGCTCCGCCGTCAACCAGGACGGCGCCTCCAACGGCCTCACCGCCCCCAACGGCCCCGCCCAGCAGCGCGTCGTCTGGCAGGCCCTCGCCGACGCCCGGCTCACCGCCGCCGACGTCGACGCCGTCGAGGCGCACGGCACCGGTACGACCCTCGGCGACCCGATCGAGGCGCAAGCCCTGCTCGCCACGTACGGGCAGGACCGCGAACAGCCCCTGTGGCTCGGTTCGGTGAAGTCGAACTTCGGGCACACCCAGGCCGCCGCGGGCGTCGCGGGCGTGATGAAGATGGTGCTGGCGATCCAGCACGGGTTCCTTCCCCGCACCCTGCACGTGGACGAGCCGTCGTCCCACGTCGACTGGAGCGCGGGCCGCGTCGAACTGCTCACCGAACCCCGCCCCTGGCCCGACACCGGGCGGCCCCGGATCGCGGGCGTCTCCTCCTTCGGCGTCAGCGGCACCAACGCCCACGTCATCCTCGAACAGGCCGAGCAGGTAGAGCAGACGGCCGCCGAGTCCTCCTCGCCGGGCACCACCCTCCCGTACGTCGTCTCCGCCCGCAGCGGCCCGGCCCTGCGCGCCCAGGCCGCCGCCCTCCACGCCCACCTGCGCTCCGACACCCAGGACGCGCCCGTCCCGCACGACGTGGCCTGGTCGCTCGCCGCCACCCGCGCCGCCTTCGAACACCGCGCCGTGGTCCTCGCCGACGACCGCGCCGAACTCCTGCGCGGCCTGGAGTCCCTGGCCTCCGACGCCCCCGCGAACGGCCTGGTGCGCGGCGTCGCCGACGTCGACGGCCGCATAGCGTTCGTCTTCCCCGGCCAGGGCCCCCAGTGGCCCGGCATGGCCACCGAACTCCTCGACACCGACGCCGAGTTCCGCACCCACTTCACCGCCTGCGCCAGCGCCGTCGAGCAGTACGTCGACTGGTCGCCCGAGGCCGTCCTGCGCGGCGCCGACGGCGCGCCCACCCTCGACCGCGTCGACGTCGTGCAGCCCCTGCTGTTCGTCACCATGGTGGCGCTGGCCCGGCTCTGGCAGTCCCGCGGTGTCCACCCCGACGCCGTGGTCGGGCACAGCCAGGGCGAGATCGCCGCCGCCTGCGTCGCGGGTGCCCTCACCCTGGACGACGCCGCCCGCGTCGTCGTCCTGCGCAGCCGCGCCATCACCGCGCTGGCCGGTCGCGGCGGCATGGCCTCCGTCCTGCTGCCCGTCACCGACGTCGAGCAGCGCATCGCCCGCTGGGACGGGCGCCTGTCCGTCGCCGCCGTCAACGGACCCGCCTCCGTCGTCGTCTCCGGCGACGCCGACGCCGTACGCGACCTCGTCGCCGAACTCACCGAGTCCGGAGCGCAGGCCCGGCGGATCCCCGTCGACTACGCCTCCCACTCCGCCCAGGTCGAGGAGATCCGCGACCGGCTCCTCGCCGACCTCGCGCCCATCCGCCCGCGCGCCTGCGAGGTGCCGTTCTTCTCCACCGTCACCTGCGACTGGCTCGACACCGAGCGACTGGACGCCGCCTACTGGTACGAGAACCTGCGCCGCACCGTCCGCTTCGCCGACGCCGTACGCGCCCTCGCCGCCCAGGACGTGCGGGCGTTCGTCGAGTCCAGCCCGCACCCCGTGCTCACCGCCGCCGTCCGCGACACCCTCGACGAGGACGGCCGCACCGGCACCGTCGTCACCGGCACCCTGCGCCGCGGCGAGGGCGGCCCGCGCCGCTTCCTCACCTCACTCGCCGAACTGTCCGTACGCGGCGGCGCCCCCGTCGACTGGCCCGCCCTCATCGGCCCCGGCACCCGTGTCGACCTGCCCACCTACACCTTCCAGCACCGCACCTACTGGCCCACCCCGGCCGAGCCCACCGCGCCCCCCGCGACCGACCTCGACGCCCGCTTCTGGCAGACCGTCGAGAACGGCGAGGCCGCGCCGCTGGCCGCCGCCCTCCACCTCGACGAGGACACCCTCGCCACGGTGCTGCCCGCCCTGAGCGCCTACCGCCGCCGCAGCCGTGAGACCGCCACCGCCGACGGCTGGCGCTACCGCGTCACCTGGAAGCCCCTGCCCGCGCCCCAGGCACCCGTCCTCACCGGCACCTGGCTGGTCGTCGTCCCCGCCGACCGCCCTGTCCTCGCCGACTGCCCCGTGCCCGCCGACTGCCCCGTGTCCGGCGACCGCCCCGTCCCCGCCGACCGTCCCGTGCCCGGCGACCGCCCCGTGTCCGCCGACGGCCCTGTGTCCGCCGTGACGGATGCCCTCGCCCGCGCCGGCGCCACCCCCGTCACCGTGCCGGTAGCCGCCACCGACGACCGCGCCCGGATCGCCGACCTGCTCCGCGCCACCGGCGAGGACCGGCCGCACGCCGTGCTGTCGCTGCTCGCCCTCGACGCCACCGAGCACGATGGACAGCCCGACCTGCCCCGCGGCTTCTCCGCCACCGTCGCCCTCGTCCAGGCCCTTGACGACCTCGGTATGGAGGCGCCCGTCTGGTTCGCCACCCGCGGCGCCGTAGCCACCGGCGCGTCGGACGGGCCCGAGGCTCCCGAACAGGCCCTCGTCTGGGGCTTCGGCCGGGTCGTCGCCCTGGAACAGCCCCAGCGCTGGGGCGGCCTGATCGACCTGCCCGCCGACCTGCCCGCCGGCCTGTCCGCCGGCCTGGACACGGCCGCAGCCGACCGCCTGATCGCCGCCCTCGCCGGAATCGGCCACGAGGACCAGCTCGCGATCCGCGCCACCGGCCTGCTCGCCCGCCGCCTCACCCGCGCCGCCACCGGCGGCCTCGGTGCGCGGAGGGAATGGACCCCCACCGGCACCACCCTCGTCACCGGCGGCACCGGAGCCCTCGGCCGCCAGGTCGCCCGCCGCCTCGCCCGCCAGGGCGCCCCCGGCCTGCTGCTCCTCAGCCGAACCGGCCCGGACGCGCCCGGCGCGGCCGAACTCGCCACCGAACTCACCGAACTCGGCGCCGGACACGTCGACATCGTCGCCTGCGACATCGCCGACCGCGACCAACTCGCCGCCGCCCTCGCCGCGGTGCCCGCCGACCGGCCCCTGACCGCCGTCTTCCACACCGCCGCCGTCCTGCGCGACGGCGTCATCACCACCCTCACCCCCGACCGACTCGCCGAAGTCCTACGGGTCAAGGTCGGCGGCGCCCGCAACCTCGACGCGCTCACCGCCGACCTCGACCTCACCGCGTTCGTCCTGTTCTCCTCCACCGCGGGCACCATCGGCGCCCCCGGCCACGCCAACTACGCCCCCGGAAACGCCCTGTTGGACGCCCTCGCCCAGCAGCGCCACGCCCGCGGACTGCCCGCCACCGCCATCGCCTGGGGCCCCTGGGCCGACGGCGGCATGGCCGAAGGCGCCGTGGGCGAACGCCTCCAACGGCACGGCGTACGCCCCATGGACCCCGAACTCGCCCTCGGCGCCCTCCAGTCGGCCCTGGACCACGACGACACCACGGTCGCCGTCACCGACATCGACTGGGACCTGTTCGCCCACGCCTACACCACCTCCCGCCCCCGCCCCTTCATCGACGACCTCCCCGACGCCCAGCGCGCCCTCACCGCCAGGCCCGCCGCCCACGACACCCCCGGTGCCGCCGACCCGGACACCGCCGCCGGGGACGACCTGTCCCGGCGGATCGCCGCACTCCCCGCCGCCGAACAGCGCGCCGCGTTCGAGGAACTCGTCCGCGCCCACGTCGCCGTCGTCCTCAACCACAGCGGCCCCCAGGACGTCGAACCCACCCGCTCCTTCCGCGAACTCGGCTTCGACTCCCTCACCGCCGTCGAACTGCGGAACGCCCTCAGCGGCGCCCTCGGCCGCCCGCTGCCCGCCACCCTCGTCTTCGACTACCCCACCCCCGCCGTCCTCGCCGACCACCTGCGCGACACCGTGATCCCGACGGCCGCCCAGGCCACCGTGGACATGCTCCCCGCGCCCCGCGCCACCGACGACGACCCGATCGTCATCACCGCGATGAGCTGTCGCTTCCCCGGTGGCGCCGACAGCCCCGAGGAGTTCTGGCGGCTCCTCGCCGACGGCACCGACGCCATCACCGCCTGGCCCGAGGACCGAGGCTGGGACCCCGGCCCCGACGGCACGGCCCGCGAGGGCGGCTTCCTGCGGGACATGGCGGGCTTCGACTCCGGGTTCTTCGGCATCTCGCCCCGCGAGGCCCTGGCCATGGACCCGCAGCAGCGGCTGCTGCTGGAACTGGCCTGGGAGTCGTTCGAGCGTGCCGGGATCGACCCGACGACACTGCGCGGCTCGCGCACCGGCGTCTTCGCGGGCACCAACTACCAGGACTACGCCTCCCGTCCCCTCGACCCGACCGCGGCGGCGGAGGTCGCCGGCCACCTCGGCACCGGGAACTCGGCCAGCGTCATGTCCGGCCGGGTGTCGTACGTGCTCGGCCTGGAGGGGCCCGCGGTCACCGTCGACACCGCCTGCTCGTCCGCCCTCGTCGCCCTGCACCTGGCTGTGCAGGCGCTTCGGGCGGGGGAGTGCGACCTCGCCCTGGCGGGCGGCGTCACGGTCATGTCCACCCCGGGACTCTTCATCGACTTCGACCGCCAGGGCGGGCTGGCCTCCGACGGCCGCTGCAAGGCCTTCTCGGACGCGGCGGACGGGGCCGGGTTCTCCGAAGGCGCCGGGCTGGTGCTGGTGGAGCGGCTGTCGGATGCTCGGCGCCATGGGCGGCGGGTGTTGGCGGTGGTTGCCGGTTCGGCGGTGAATCAGGACGGGGCGTCGAATGGTCTTACGGCGCCGAACGGGCCGTCGCAGCAGCGGGTGATTCGGCAGGCGTTGGCGGCGGCCGGGCTGAGGCCATCGGACGTGGATGCGGTGGAGGCGCATGGCACGGGGACCTCGCTGGGTGACCCGATCGAGGCGCAGGCGCTGCTTGCCACGTACGGGCAGGATCGTGAACGGCCCTTGTGGCTGGGGTCGGTGAAGTCCAACATCGGGCACACCCAGGCCGCCGCCGGTGTTGCCGGGGTCATCAAGATGGTGCTGGCGATGCAGCACGGGGTGCTTCCGCGCACGCTGCACGCCGAGGAGCCGTCGTCCCACGTGGACTGGTCGGCCGGGGCGGTGGAACTCGTCCGCGCGAATGCCGAGTGGCCGCAGCGGGAACGGCATGTCCGGCGTGCGGGTGTCTCGTCGTTCGGGATCAGCGGGACGAACGCCCATGTGGTGCTGGCGGAGCCGCCGCCGGTTGACGAGGTGACCGGTTCGCAAGACATCGACGGGTTGGTTCCGTGGGTGGTGTCGGGGCGTACGGCTGCGGCGCTGCGGGCGCAGGCCGGGCGGCTGGCGGAGTTCGTGTCGGCCCAAGAGGGCGTGTCCCTCGCGGGGGTTGCGGGCTCGCTGGTGCGGTCGCGGTCGCTGTTCGAGCACCGGGCCGTGGTGTGGGGCGCCGACCGGGCGGAACTGGTCCGTGGCCTGGAAGCGGTGGCTTCGGGTGAACAGCGTGTGAACTCGGTCAACGGCCTGGCCCGCCGTGACATCCGCACCGCGTTCCTGTTCGCGGGGCAGGGTTCACAGCGGCTCGGTATGGGGCGGGAGCTGTACGACGCGTACCCCGCTTTCGCCGACGCCTTCGACGCGGTGGACGCGGAACTGCCCTTCGACCTGAAAGCTGTGGTCTTCGGCGACGACGCGGAGGCCCTGAACCGCACCGAGTACGCCCAGCCCGCCCTCTTCGCCCTCGAAGTGGCCCTCTTCCGGCTGCTGGAGTCCTTCGGTGTCCGCCCGGACGTGCTCGCCGGTCACTCCATCGGCGAGATCGCCGCCGCCCACGTCGCCGGGGTCTGGTCCCTGACGGACGCCTGCAAGCTCGTCGCCGCACGTGGTCGCCTGATGCAGGCCCTCCCCGACGGCGGGGCGATGGTCGCCGTACAGGCCTCGGAGGACGAGGTGTTGCCGCTGCTCACAGGCGAAGTGGACATCGCCGCCGTCAACGGTCCGAACGCCGTGGTCGTCGCCGGCGCGGCGGAGGCTGTGAACTCGGTTGTCAGCCACTTCCGGGAGCAGGGCCGCAAGGTCACCCCCCTCCGCGTCAGCCACGCCTTCCACTCACCGCTCATGGCCCCGGTGCTCGCGGACTTCAGCAAAATCGCCGAGAGCCTCACCTACGACCGTCCGAAGCTGCCCCTCGTCTCCACTGTCACTGGACTCCCCGCCACGGACGAGGAGTTGACCTCCCCCGAGTACTGGGTCGACCACGTCCGCCGCACGGTCCGTTTCGCCGACGCCGTACGTGTGCTTGGGGAGCAGAATGTGGGCCGGTTCCTGGAGCTGGGCCCCGACGGCACGCTGACCGCCCTCGCGCGGAACTGCCTGGAGGACTCAGACGTGTCGGTACCGCTCCTGCGCAAGGACCGCCCCGAAGCCGATTCCCTGCTGGCCGCGTTGGCGCACCTCCACGTCGACGGCGCCCGCGTGGACTGGGCGTCCCGGCTCCCGGAGACCGCGCCCGTCCCGCTGCCGACGTACGCCTTCCAGCGCCGCCGCTACTGGCTGGACGCCTCTCCGCGGTTCGGTGATGTCACCACCGCCGGACTGGAGCACCCCGGACACCCGCTGCTGTCCGCGGCCGTACGGGTCGCCGACACCGACGCGCTGGTGTTCAGCGGCGTCCTGTCGCCCCGGACAACGCCCTGGCTGGCTGATCACCGAGTGCTGGGGCGGGCCATCCTGCCCGCCACGGCCTACCTGGACATGGCCGTTCACGCCGGTGACCAGGTGGGGCTCGGTCAGGTCGGCGAGCTGACCCTGGAGACCCCGCTGGTGCTGCCCGAACGCGGCGCCGTGCGGTTCCAGTTGGCCGTCACCGCGCCGGACGAGGACGGCAGACGCTCGTTCACCGTCCACTCGCGCCCCGCCGACGCCGACTCCGCCGAGCCCTGGACCCGGCACGCCCAGGGCCTGCTGGCAGCGGACCCGGAGGAGGAGGCCCCCGACCCGCACCTCACCGCCGCCTGGCCGCCCCCGGACGCCCGGCCGGTCGAGCCGAGCGCACACGACGACTGGTACGAGCAGTTCGGCGCCGGCGGATTCACCTACGGCCCCGCCTTCCAGGGACTCGGCAAGGTCTGGCGGCGCGGCGACGAACTGTTCGCCGAGGTCGCCCTGCCCGAGACCCACCGCGCCGAGGCCGCCCGCTACGGCATCCACCCCGCTCTCCTCGACGCGGCCGTCCAGACGCTGCTGGTCCAGGCCCTCGACGGCGGCGGGGCGGCGCCCACCCTGCCCTTCGCCTGGCACGGCGTCCGCCTCCATGCGACCGGCGCGAGCGCGCTGCGCGTCCACCTCGTTCCGGAGGACGGCCGCCCCGACGCCTACAAGGTGCACGTGGCCGGAGCCGACGGCCGCCCCGTCGTCACCGCCGACGGCCTCGTACTGCGCCGGATCACCGACGCACCCACGGCCCGCCCGATCCCACCGCTGCTGGCACAGCGCTGGCGCCCCGCCGACCCGCAGCCCACCGCCCCGGTACCCGAGACCGTGCGCTGGGCGCTGCTGGGCGAGGGCGACGGCGGTCTGGCCGAGGCGCTGGACGCGTCCGGCGTGCACCTGGAGTGCTATGCCGGCCTGCCCTCCCTCGCCGCGGCCGTCGATACGGGCACCGCGGCACCCGGCATCGTCCTGGCCGCCTTCACGGCCGCCCCCGGCACGCCCGCCCCGCAGGCCACCCGGGACCTGCTGACCAAAGCCGCCGGGCTGCTCCGCGACTGGGTGGACGACGAGCGCTTCGCCGAATCGCGCCTGGTCCTCGTCACCCGGGGCGCGCTCGGCGCCACGCCCGACGAGGACGTGACGGACCTGCCCGCCGCCGCCCTGTGCGGGCTGGTGCGGTCCGCCCAGCTCGAACATCCCGACCGTATGCACCTGTTGGACCTGGACGCGGCAGCCGCCGAGCAGGCCCTCACCGCCGCCGTGGCCGCCGGACACCCCCCAGGCCGCCCTACGCGAGGGCACACTCCTGCTGCCCGACCTCCACCCGGTGGACGGGGCCACCCGGGAACCGGAACCCCTCTCCCACGGCACCGTCCTGGTCACCGGAGCCACCGGCGCCCTCGGCGGCCTGGTGGCCCGGCACCTCGTCACCACCCACGGCGCCCGCCACCTGCTCCTGGCCTCCCGGCGCGGCACGGACGCCCCCGGTGCCGACGTCCTCCTCGCCGACCTGGCCGAGCGCGGCGCCGAGGCCACCCTGGCCGCCTGCGACGTGGCGGACCGGGCCGACCTGGAGGCGCTGCTCGCGCAGATCCCGGAGGAGCGGCCCCTCACGGCCGTCGTGCACATCGCCGGTGTCGTCGACGACGCCACGCTGACCTCGCTCACCGACGCCCAACTGGACGCCGTACTCCGGCCGAAGGCGGACGCGGCCTGGCTCCTGCACGAGCTGACGCTCCAACAGAAACCGTCTGTCTTCGTCCTGTTCTCCTCCGCCGCCGGCACCTTCGGCGCGGCCGGGCAGGGCGCGTACGCCGCCGCCAACACCTTCCTCGACGCCCTGGCCCAACACCGCCGTGCCCATGGGCTCCCTGCCACGTCCGTCGCGTGGGGGCTGTGGGCCGCCGACAGCGGAATGACGGCCGGGCTCGCCACCGCGGACCGGGAGCGCATGGCCCGCAGCGGTATGGCAGCCCTGAGCGACGAGGCCGGACTCGCCCTGCTGGACCGGGCGTTGGCCCTCGACGATGCGGCCGTGGTCGCCGTCGACCGGCAGGAGGCGCCGCGCACCCGCACTCGCCGTTCCGCGGCCGCCGCTCCCGACGACGGTGGCCGCGCCCTGGCCGCCCGGCTGGCCGGGCTCGACCCCGAGCAGCGGCTCGCCGCCCTCGTGGACGCCGTACGCGAGCAGGTCGCCGTCGTCCTCGGCCACGACTCCACCGACGAGGTGGCACCCGACCGGCACTTCGCCGAACTCGGCTTCGACTCGCTCACCGCGGTCGAACTGCGCAACCGGCTCGGGAAACTCACCGGCCTCCGGCTGCCGCCCACCCTCGTCTTCGACGCCGACACCCCACAGGCGCTCGCCGCCGACCTCGCCGAACGGTTCACCGCGGACGAGACACCCACCACCCCGGAGCCGACCCGCACCCACGACACGCACGACACCATCGGCTCTCTCTTCCGCACCGCATGTCAGTCGGGACGGGTCGACGAGGGCTTCGCCCTGCTCCAGGCGGTCGCCGAGCTGCGCCCCACGTTCGACGCCCCGGAGGAGGTACCCGGTGCCGGGCTGCGGCTCGCCGCCGGGGACGAGGGTGCCCCGCTGATCTGCTTCAGCTCCTACGTGGCGCTGGCGGGCGTCCACCAGTACGCCCGGTTCGCCTCCGCCTTCCGCGGGCGGCGCGACGTATGGGCGCTGCCCACCCCCGGCTTCGGCCGCGGCGAACCCCTGCCCGCCTCGCTGGACGTCGTCGCCCGCACCCAGGCCGCGTGGGCGCTGCGCTGCGCCGGGGAGCGGCCCTTCGTGCTCACCGGCTCCTCCTCCGGCGGTGTCCTCGCCCTGGCCGCCGCCCGGTACCTGGAGAAGGAGGGGCGGCCACCGCTCGGGGTGGCGCTGCTGGACACCTACATGCCGCGCGCGGACTCGCCGTTCACCCGGTTCTCCCAGGAGATGCTGGCCGGGATGTTCGACCGCGAGTCGATGTTCGCGGCCATGGACGCCGACCGGCTCTCCGCGATGAGCTGGTACATCAACATGATCGGCGAGTGGGACCCCGGCGCCCTGTCCGTGCCGGTGGTGCTGGTGCGGCCCAGCGAGCCCCCGGTCACCGTCGCCGAGGGCGAGGCGGGGGAGTGGCGCAGTTCCTGGGACGGCGCCGACCGCACGGTGGACGTGCCCGGCAACCACTTCACGATGATGGAGTCGCACGCCACCGACACCGCGGGCGCCCTCACCACCTGGATCGACACGGTCCTGCCGCCGTACACCGCAGGCCGGGAACCGGCCCACCGAACCGAGGGAGCATGATGCGGGTCCTGTTCGTCAGCCTGTCCGAGAAGTCCCACATCTATCTGATGGCCCCGCTGGCGTGGGCGCTGGCCGCAGCCGGCCACGAGGTGCGGGTCGCGAGCCAGCCGATGGCCACCGAGACCATCACCCGCGCCGGGCTCACCGCCGTGCCCGTGGGCAGCGACCACGCCATCCACCGGGACATGGCCGCCTACCGCGAGTCGCAGGACTACCGCACCGCCAACTGGAGCCGCTGCGAACGCGCCGACGTCGACTGGGCGGAGCTGAAGGAGCGGTACGAACTCAGCGTCCCCTACGCCTTCGCCGTCTACAACGACTCCATGATCGAGGACCTGGCCGCGTTCGCGCAGAGCTGGCGGCCCGACCTCGTCGTACGGGACCCGCTCGCCTACGCGGGTGCGGTCGCCGCGCGGATCAGCGGCGCCGCGCACGTGCGGCTGATGTGGTGCGCCGACGTGTGGGGGCGGACCCGGCAGACGTACCTCCACCTCATGGGCGAGCAGCCGGAGTCGGAGCGGGTTGACCCGCTGGCGGACTGGCTGGGTTCCCGCTGCGAGCCGTTCGGGTTCTCCTGCGACGAGGAGATGCTGCACGGCCAGGCCACCGTCAGCACCCTGCCGTCCTCCCTCGCCGTACCCACGGCGTCCCCGGAGCTGCCGATGCGGCACGTGCCGTACAACGGGCGGGCCGTGGTGTGGGACTGGCTGCGCGAGGCGCCCAAGAAGCCGCGCGTCTGCCTGAGCCTCGGCGCCTCCAACACCGAGGACTACGGCGGCGACTACGTGTCCGTGCCGGAGATCCTCGACGCGCTCGCCGACGAGGACGTGGAGGTCGTCGCCGCGCTGCTGCCCGCCCAGCGCGAGCGGCTCGGAACCGTCCCGGACAACGCCCGCGCGGTCGACTCGGTCGCCCTGCACACGCTGCTGCCGACCTGTTCGGCCTTCATCCACCACGGCGGCTACGGCAGTTTCGCCACCGCGATGGTGGCCGGGGTGCCACAGCTGATGCTGTCCACCCTGGTCTCCGACCACGAACTGCGCGGACGCGCCCTGGAACGCGCCGGCGCGGGCGTGTACCTGCACCACAGCGACGCCACCGCGGAGAACGTCCGCGACCACATCCGCCGCCTCACCGGCGGCACCGAAGCCGCGGACGCGGCCCGGCGGGTGCGCGCCCAGTGCGAGGCCATGCCCAGCCCCGCCGAGGTCGTCGCCTCTCTGGAACGGCTGGCCGAGGTCAGCTGAACCGTCCGCCCCCAACTCACGAAGAGGAAAAGACACATGAAGATCACCGTGGACCGTGAGCGCTGTGTCGGAGCCGGTCAGTGCGTGCTCGCCGCCTCCGACGTCTTCGACCAGAGCCGCGAGGACGGACTGGTCGAACTGCTGGAGCCCGAGCCGTCCGAGGACCGTCGAGCCGCCGTCAACGAGGCGGAGCTGATCTGCCCGTCCGGCGCCATCGAGATCCAGCCCTGACGGCCCGCCCCCACACCGACGACACGTAAGGCGGGACGGAAACGTGAAGGCTCTCGTGCTGTCGGGAGGTGCGGGGACCCGGCTGCGGCCCATCACCCACACCTCCGCGAAACAGTTGGTGCCGGTCGCCAACAAACCCATCCTCTTCTACGGCCTGGAGGCGATCGCCGACGCCGGGATCACCGACGTCGCGATCGTCGTCGGCGAGACCGAGGACGAGATACGTCAGGCCGTCGGCGACGGCTCCGACTTCGGCATCGACGTCACCTACCTGCGCCAGGAGGCGCCGCTCGGCCTCGCCCACGCGGTGCTCATCGCCCGGGACTTCCTCGGCGACGAAGACTTCGTGATGTTCCTCGGCGACAACTTCGTCTTCGGCGGCATCAACGACTCCGTCGACGAGTTCCGCAAGACACGCCCCGACGCCCAGCTCCTGCTGACCCGCGTCCCCGACCCGTCCGCCTTCGGCGTCGCCGAACTCGACGAGCAGGGGTGCCTGGTACGGCTGGAGGAGAAACCCGCCCGGCCCCGCAGCGACCTGGCGCTGGTCGGCGTGTACCTCTTCGGGCCCGCCATCCATGACGCCGTACGGGCCATCGAGCCCTCGCGGCGCGGCGAGCTGGAGATCACCGACGCCATCCAGTGGCTGCTCGACCGTGACCGTGACGTCAACACCACGGTCATCACGGGCTACTGGAAGGACACCGGGAACGCGGCCGACATCCTCGACGTCAACCGCCGTCTGCTGGACCTGCTGGAGTACCGGGTCGAGGGCGATGTGGACGACGCCAGTGAGATCGTCGGCCGGGTCCGGATCGAGCCCGGCGCCGTCGTGCGCGGCTCGCGGATCGCGGGTCCCGCGATCATCGGCTCCGGCACCCTCGTACAGGACTCCTACATCGGCCCGTCGACCTCCATCGCCGAGGACTGCGTCATCCGCAACAGCGAGATCGAGTTCTCCATCGTGCTGCGGGAGTCCAGCTTCGACAGCATCAGCCGAGTGGAGAGCTCCCTGATCGGCCGCAATGTGCATGTCTCCCGCGGCCCCCGGGTGCCCGCCGCGCACCGGCTCGTCATCGGCGACCACGGGCGGGTGGAGATCTCCTCATGACCACCCGCATCCTGGTGACCGGCGGCGCCGGATTCATCGGCTCCCACCATGTGCGCACCCTCCTCGGCCCCACCGGCCCGGACGACGTCGCCGTCACCGTCCTCGACAGGCTGACCTACGCGGGCAACCCCGCCAACCTGGACGCGGTGCGGGCCCATTCCGCCTTCGCCTTCGTCCAAGGGGACATCTGCGACCGGGAGTTGGTCGAGGACCTGATGGCCCGGCACGACGAGGTGGTGCACTTCGCCGCCGAGTCCCACGTCGACCGCTCCATCGACGACTCCACCGACTTCGTCCGCACCAACGTCCTGGGCACCCACACCCTCCTCGACGCCGCCCTGCGGCACGGGGTGCGCACCTTCGTGCACGTCTCGACCGACGAGGTCTACGGCTCCATCGACACCGGCGCCTGGACCGAGCACAGTCCCGTGCTGCCCAACTCGCCCTACTCCGCCTCCAAGGCCTCCTCCGACCTGCTCGCCCTGTCCTACCACCGCACCCACGGCCTGGACGTACGGGTCACCCGCTGCTCCAACAACTACGGCCCCCACCAGTACCCCGAGAAGGTCGTCCCGCTCTTCGTCACCAACCTCCTCGACGGCCTGAAGGTCCCCCTGTACGGCGACGGCGCCAACGTCCGCGACTGGCTGCACGTCGACGACCACGTCCACGGCATCGAACTGGTCCGCGCCAAGGGCCGTCCCGGCGAGGTCTACAACATCGGCGGCGGCACCGAGCTGACCAACAAGGAGCTGACCGGACTGCTCCTCGACGCCTGCGGCGCGGGCTGGGAACGCGTCGAGCACGTCGCCGACCGCAAGGGCCACGACCGCCGCTACAGCCTCGACTGGACCAAGATCCGCGACGAGCTGGGCTACCGGCCCCGCACCGACTTCACCACCGGCCTCGCCGCCACCGTCGACTGGTACCGCGACCACCGCGACTGGTGGGAGCCCCTGAAGACCGACCCCGGGAACACTGCGTGAGCGACCCGCACGAGATCGTCGTCATCGGCGCCGGAGCCGCCGGTGCCACGACCGCCGAGAGCCTGCGCCGACAGGGCTACGACGGCCGCCTCACCCTCGTCGGCGCCGAACCCCGCCTTCCCTACGACCGGCCCCCGCTGTCCAAGCAGATCCTCACCGGCCGCTGGGAACCCGACCGCGTCCGGCTGCGCGCCCCCGAGGTCTACGAACGGCTCGCGATCGACCTGCGCCTGGGCAGCCCCGTCACCGGCCTGGACCGCACCGGCCGCACCGTCCACCTCGCCGACGGCACCCGCCTGCACACCGACGCCGTCGTCGTCGCCACAGGCGTACGGCCCCGGCGGCTGCCCCGCACCGACCACCCCGGCCGGTCGGACGCCCCCCGCCGGAGTGCACGTCCTGCGCACCCTCGACGACGCGCTCGCCCTGCGCGAGGCCCTCCGCGCGGGCCCGCGCATGGTCGTGGCCGGCGCCGGACTGCTCGGCACCGAGGCCGCCGTCGCCGCCCGCGCCCTCGGCGCCGACGTCACCCTCGTCAGCTCGGCACCCGTACCGCTGCTCGGCCTGCTCGGGCCGCAGGCCGCCGGACTGGTCGCCGCCACCCACCGCGACCTCGGCCTGCGCGTCCACCAGGGCCGGGTGACCGCCGTACGCGCTGCCCGCGACACCGTCACCGGCGTCCAGCTCGCCGACGGCGGTGTGCTCCCCGCCGACGTGGTGCTCGTCGCCACCGGCTCGGTGCCCAACACCGAATGGCTGCACGGCAGCGGCGTCCCCGTCGGCGACGGCGTCGTCTGCGACGTCCTGTGCGCGGCCGAGCCCGGGGTCTGGGCGGCGGGCGACGTCGCCAACCGGCCCGACCCGCGCACCCGTCGACGCCGCCGTCTGGAACACCGTACGCACGCCACCGAACAGGCCATGGCCGTCGCCCGCAACATCCTCGCCGGCGGCGCGGCCCGCCCCTTCGCACCGCTGCGGTCGTTCTGGACCGACCAGCACGACCTGAAGATCCAGGTCTTCGGCGACCTCACCGGCACCGACCGCTGCCACATCCTCCAAGGCACCCCGTCGGAACGGCAGTTCACCGCCGTGTACTACGCGGGCGAGCGTGTCCTGGGAGCCGTGGCGGTCAATATGCCCCGCGAGGCACTGCGGTTGCGCGTGGCCGTGGAGAGCGGCGAGCTTCCGACGACGGACCACCCGGCCGACCCGACACCGGCAGGAGCGACGGAGGGCTGAGACGGAACCGGGGGGGCGGGCTCTGCTCAGCGGTGGTCGTGCTCCCGGGGCTCCCGGGGCTCCCGCTGCTCCGGTACGGCGTCGGGAGACAGGAGCGCCCAGAGCCCCGCCCGCGCGTGGTAGATGTTCACGATCACCAGCATCAGCAGCGTGAACACCCCGTACTGCACGCCGTTGAGCGCCGGAACCACATGCACCGGCAGGGTGTACGCCATCAGCGCGCGGACGCCCGAGTCGACGATCAGACCGATGCCCCAGATCATCGTGGTGACCCGCCAGATACGGCGGAAGCGGGGCTCCACGTCCCACAGTTCGTCCCAGTCCCGGCCGCCGCGCGACCGCCGCTCCAGCAGACGCCGGGAGAAACCGAAGGCCAGCGGGCGCCTGCCGCGCAAGGAGACGAGGAAGCCCAGTCCGGCCACGCCGGTCAGCCAGCCGTCGCGGACCAGCAGGAGCCGCGCGCTGCCACTGGTCAGCGACACGACGATGCTCAGCACCAGCATCACCGTCACGAACACACCCAGCACATCCACCCGCCGGGTCCTGACGAACCGCACCAGGGTCGCCGCCGCGGGCACCGCCGCGCCCGCCGTGAGCGCGAGCACATCGTCCACACCGGCCGCCGTCAGGCCGTAGTACAGGCCGATCGGGACACCGAAGTCGACAAGGACGGTCAGCAGCACCGAGGGCTCCGACGCGGTGCCGGACGCCGTCGTGCTCGCGCCGCTGGTCATGCGCTCTCCGTCCGACGTGGCCGTACACGAACGATTGCCACGCGCCAGCGTACGGGCGGCCCCCGCCGACGGCCCACGGCCAACGGCCCCATCGGGCCAACCCTTTGGAATTCCCTAGACCTCGACGACGACCGGCCTGCCCGCCGCGCCCCGCTGCTAGCGTCGGGCGCCAGGTCGACCCCATGCGCACCGACCGCCCTGTCCCGCCGCGTCCGCAGACACACCGAACTCTGCACAGCCGGCTCGGCGTTGAGACCTGTCACCCTCCGCTGAACCAGGAGACACCCGTGACCGACGTTCGAACGACCCCCGAGTCGCCTGCGCCGACGGAAGCCATCCCCACGCCCGGACCGATGCGGCTGAAGGACATGCGCGAGGTCGTGCGCAACGTCCCGCGCTACCTCACCGGCCTGCGCGACAAGCACGGCCCGCTGGTCCGCGTCCCGATGGGCAAGACCGACGCGTTCCTGGTGAGCGACTTCGACGTCGTCCAGGACGTCATCATCGCCTCCAGCCGCCGCTTCGACAAGGACGCCCAGAAGACCGGCCCCGGCCCCGACGACTGGGGCTCCACCCTCGAACGCGTCCTCGGCAAGGGCCTGGTGACCAGCGTCGGCACCTACCACCGGCGCCAGCGCCGCCTCATCCAGCCCGTCTTCCACCGCCAGCGCATCGCCGGCTACGGCACCGCCTTCGCCACCATCGCCGACGAGGCGAGCGCCCAGTTCACCGACGGCGAGCGGTTCAACTTCCACGAGGCGATGTACGAACTCGCCCTCGGCATGGTCACCCGCACCCTCTTCGACGTCTCCCTCGACAGCGAGGCCGCCGACCGCATCCGCACCGCCTTCCCCCGCGAGGGCGGCCCCCTGCGCTGGGAACTCAGCCCCTTCGGCAAGATCCTGCTGCGCCTGCCGCTGCCCGCCAACCGGCAGTTCAAGCGCGGCCTGAAGGCCGTCGACGACATCGTCTACGGCATGATCGACGAACGCCGCAAGGGCCCCGGCGACGGCGAGGACCTGCTGTCCGTCCTGCTCACCGTCACCGACGCCGACACCGGCGAACACCTCACCGACACCGAGCTGCGCGACGAGGCCATCACCCTGCTGATGGCCGGCCACGAAACCTCCTCCGGCGCCCTCACCTGGGCCTACTACCTCCTCGGCACCCACCCCGAGATACGCGAACGCCTCCACGCCGAGATCGACGAGGTCCTCGGCGACCGGCTCCCCACCGTCGACGACCTGCCCAGGCTGAAGTTCGCCGACGCCGTCTACTCCGAGGCCCTGCGCCTGTACCCGCCGGCCTGGGTCCTCGTACGGCGCGCCCTGGAGGACTACACCGCCAACGGCTACCACATCCCGCGCAACAGCGTCCTCATGGTCAGCCCGTACGTCCTGCACCGCGACGCCACCTGGTGGCCCGAGCCGGAACGCTTCGCACCCCAGCGGTTCCTGCCCGACCCCGACCCGGACGACCCCCTCACCGGGCACGCCAAGGCCCCCGGCCGCCCCAAGCTGGCCTACCTGCCCTTCGGCGCCGGACCCCGCCAGTGCATCGGCAACGTCTTCGCCCAGATGGAAGGCGTCATGGCCCTGGCGACCCTGAGCAGGAACTGGGAGTTCGAGCCCGTCGGCGACCCGCCGGACCGGGTCACCAGCGACTTCACCCTCCAGCCCCGAGGGGGCCTGGACATGGTCGCCCACCGCAGGCGCCCAGCGGCCGCGAACAGCCGCTGACCAGCACCGAACTAGTAGAAGTCTCCCTAGATCGACGGCTGCCCGCGGGACTCGCCCGCAGGCAGCCGCCAGTATGACAAGCATCGCAACCACCGACTGTCCCGCGGACGGCGCGGCAGTCGGATCCGGCCGGATCGCACGGCCAGAGGATGAGCTGGATCCGTAGGGCGGAGGCAGTGGCCGTGGCGCCAGAAGACGCACACGCACGGGAAGACGGGTCGGAACCCCTGGGCGGTACCGCCGTGGGCGACCGCGACTCGATCGCTGTGGTCGGCATCTCCTGCCGCTTCCCCCAGGCCCCCGACCCCGAGTCGTTCTGGCGGCTGCTCATCGACGGCGGCAGCGCCGTCACCGACACCCCCGCCGACCGCCTCGGCACCCTCGCGGCCCCCCGCCGCGGCGGCTGGCTCGACCACGTCGACCGCTTCGACGCCACCTTCTTCGGCATCTCCCCGCGCGAGGCCGCCGCGATGGACCCCCAGCAGCGCCTCGTCCTCGAACTCGGCTGGGAGGCACTGGAAGAGGGCGCCGTCGTCCCGGACCGGCTGCGCGGCAGCCGCACCGGCGTCTTCGTCGGCGCCATCTGGGACGACTACGCCGCCCTCACCCGAAGCCTCGGCCCCGACGCCGTAGGCCGCCACACCCTCAGCGGCCTGAACCGCGGCGTCATCGCCAACCGCCTCTCCTACGTCCTCGGCCTGCGCGGCCCCAGCCTCACCGTCGACGCAGGCCAGTCCTCCTCCCTCGTCGCCGTCCACCTCGCCTGCGAGAGCCTGCGGCGCGGCGAGAGCGAACTCGCCCTCGCCGGCGGCGTCAACCTCGTCCTCGCCCCCGACAGCGACCTCGCCTCCGACGGCTTCGGCGCCCTCTCCCCGGACGGCACCTGCTTCACCTTCGACGCCCGCGCCAACGGCTACGTCCGCGGCGAAGGCGGCGCCCTCGTCCTCCTCAAGCCCCTGCACCGCGCCCTCGCCGACGGCGACCGCGTCCACTGCGTCATCCGTGGCAGCGCCACCAACAACGACGGCGGCGGCGACGGACTCACCGCACCCCTGCGCGAGGCCCAGGAAGAGGTCCTGCGCCTGGCCTACCGCGACGCCGGACTCGACCCGTCCCAGGTGCAGTACGTCGAACTCCACGGCACCGGCACCCGCCTCGGCGACCCGGTGGAGGCCGGCGCCCTCGGCACGGTCGTCGGCAGTGCCCGCACCGACGGCACCCCCCTGCTCGTCGGCTCCGTGAAGACCAACATCGGCCACCTGGAGGGCGCCGCCGGAATCGCCGGCCTGCTCAAGACGGTCCTGTCCCTGCGCCACGGCCGCATCCCCGCCAGCCTCAACCACGAGCACCCCAACCCCGCGATACCCTTCGACGAACTGAACCTGCGCGTCGCCACCGAGCCCCTGACCTGGCCGGAGGGAACGGAACCGCGCCGGGCGGGCGTCTCGTCGTTCGGCATGGGCGGCACCAACTGCCATGTCGTACTGGAGGAATGGCGAGGAACCGACGTCACCGCCCCCCACACCGACGCACGCACCCCCGCCCGGCACCCGGACCTGCCGTGGATCGTCTCCGGCCGCACCGCCAAGGCCCTGCGCGCGCAGGCCGAACGCCTCCTGGCGCACCTGGAGACCCACCCCTCCGCCGACCCGGCCGACCTCGCCCACTCGCTCGCCGAGACCCGCACCCGCTTCGAGCACCGGGCCGTCGTCCTCGGCAGCGACCGGGACGACCTGCGGCGGGGCCTGACCGCTGTCGCCTCCCACACCCCGAGCGCCGACGTGATCACCGGAGTCCACGAACCGGGAAGCGCCGGAACGGGGTTCCTGTTCGCCGGACAGGGATCACAACGTCCCGGCATGGGCCGGGAGCTGTACGAGACCTTCCCCGCCTTCGCCGAGACCTTCGACGCGCTGGACGCGGAACTCCCCTTCGACCTCAAGGCAGTTGTGTTCGGGGAGGGTGCGGCGGAGGTCCTGAACCGCACGGAGTTCACCCAGCCCGCCCTGTTCGCCCTCGAAGTGGCCCTGTACCGGCTGCTGGAGTCCTTCGGGGTGCGGCCGGACGTGCTGTTCGGACACTCGGTCGGTGAGATCGCCGCAGCGCACGTGGCCGGACTGTGGTCACTGGCCGACGCCTGCCGCATCGTGGTCGCGCGCGGCCGCCTGATGCAGGCCCTGCCCGAGGGCGGGGCCATGGTGTCCCTCCAGGCCACCGAGGACGAGGTGCTGCCGCTGCTGGCAGGCCGCGAGGACGAGATCGGCATCGCCGCGGTCAACGGCCCCTCCGCGGTCGTCGTCTCCGGTACCGCCGACGCCGTGGAATCGATCGCCGCCCACTTCCGCGGCCAGGACCGCAAGGTCACCCCTCTCCGGGTCAGCCACGCCTTCCACTCGCCACTGATGACCCCGATGCTGGACGCGTTCCGCGCGGTCCTCGCCGATGTCACCTACGGCCGCCCCGAACTGCCCATCGTCTCCGACGTCACCGGCGACGTCGCCACCCTCGACGAACTGACCGACCCCGAGTACTGGGTACGGCACGTGAGGCAGCCCGTCCGCTACGCCGACGGCGTCCGCACCCTGGAGGCCCAGGGCGTACGGCACCTGCTCGAACTCGGCCCGGACGGCACACTCACCGCCCTGGTCGAGCAGACGCTGACGACCGACGACATCGTCGCCGTCCCCGCCCAGCGCAAGGACCGCCCCGGCGCCCGCGCCCTCCTGGAGGCGCTCGCCACCCTCCACACCACCGGCGTGCCCGTCGACTGGACCCCCGTCCTCTCCGCCCACGGCGGCCGCCGCACCGAGCTGCCGACCTACGCCTTCCGGCGCCGCCGCTACTGGCTGCCCGACACGGTCACCGCCCCCGCGAACCCTGTCGAGTCACCCGTACGCCCCGCCGAGTCCGAGGGCGAGGACGTGCCGCCACTGCGTGCCCACCTTGACGGACTCCCTCCGAGGGAGCGTGCCTCGGCCCTGCTGAACCTGGTCCGCTCCCACGCCGCCGCGATCCTCGGCCACGACTCCGCCGACGAGGTCGAACCCCGACGCACCTTCAAGGACCTCGGTTTCGACTCCCAGACCTCCGTCGACCTGCGCAACCGCCTCCGGACCGCGACGGGCCTGCGCCTCCCGGCCTCCCTGCTCTTCGACCACCCCACACCCCAGGCCGTCGCCGCCCACATCGAGGACCGGCTCTCCCCGGCCACCGATCGCACGGCAGCGGAGATCGCCACCCGCCCGGACGACGCGGACGACGACCCGATCGTCATCGTCGGCATGGCCTGCCGCTTCCCCGGTGGGGTCGGTTCGCCCGAGGACCTGTGGCGACTGGTGAGCGAGGGCGGCGACGCCATCGGCGCCTTCCCGGCCGACCGCGGCTGGGACCTCGACAGCCTGTACGACCCCGAGCCCGGAAGCCCCGGCCATGTCTATGTCCGCGAAGGCGGCTTCCTCCACGACGCGACCAGCTTCGACGCGGGGCTCTTCGGTATCTCGCCGCGTGAGGCGCTGGCGATGGATCCGCAGCAGCGGCTGCTGCTGGAGACCTCGTGGGAGGTGTTCGAACGGGCCGGGATCGACCCGACCTCGCTGCGCGGCTCGCGCACGGGTGTCTTCGCCGGCCTCGTGGAACAGGGCTACGGAACGCGCCTGCGGGACGCCGTCGAGGAGTCCGACGGTTACGTCCTGACCGGGACGACGCTCAGCGTCGCCTCGGGGCGCATCGCCTACACCTTCGGCTTCGAGGGCCCGGCGGTCACTGTCGATACGGCGTGTTCGTCGTCGCTGGTCGCCCTGCACCTGGCCGCCCAGGCCCTGCGCTCCCGCGAGTGCGACCTCGCGCTGGCCGGCGGTGTGACGGTGATGGCGGGTCCGGAGATGTTCGTGGAGTTCTCGCGTCAGCGGGGGCTCGCGCGTGACGGTCGCTGCAAGGCGTTCTCCGACGGGGCGGACGGTACCGCCTGGTCGGAGGGTGTGGGGCTGTTGCTGGTGGAGCGGCTGTCGGACGCGCGGCGCAATGGGCACCGGGTGTTGGCGGTGGTGGCCGGGTCGGCGGTGAATCAGGACGGTGCGTCGAATGGGCTTACGGCGCCGAACGGTCCGTCGCAGCAGAGGGTGATCCGGCAGGCCCTGGCGGGTGCCGGGCTGGGTCCGGGCAACGTGGACGCGGTGGAGGCCCATGGCACGGGGACGCCTCTCGGCGACCCGATCGAGGCCCAGGCGCTGCTGGCGACGTACGGTCAGGAGCGTGAACAGCCGCTGTACTTGGGCTCGTTGAAGTCGAACATCGGGCATACGCAGGCCGCCGCGGGTGTGGGCGGTGTGATCAAGATGGTCATGGCGATGCGGCACGGTGTGCTGCCTCGCACGCTGCACGTCGACCGGCCGTCGTCGCATGTGGACTGGTCGGCGGGGGACGTGGCCCTGCTGACGGAGAACGCCGAATGGAGTCGTCCGGACGGCCGTCCGCGCCGGGCCGGTGTCTCGTCGTTCGGTATCAGCGGTACCAACGCCCACGTCATCCTCGAAGAAGCACCCGACACCGGGACCGAGGCCCGGCCCGAAGCCTCGGACGCCACCCCCGGCCGTACCGTCCCCCTGCCCCTCTCCGCCGCAGACCCCGACGCCCTGCGCGCGCAGGCCGCGCGTCTGGACGCCTTCCTCAACGACGGCGAGCACCTGACCCCCGCCGACCTCGGTCTGTCCCTGGCCACGACCCGCAGCACCCTGGACCACCGGGCGGTGCTGCTGGCCGCCGACCGGACCGAACTCCGCAACGCACTGACCGCCCTGGCCGCAGGCGACAGCCACCCCGGCCTGATCACCGGCACCGACGACCGCACGAGCCGCCGCCTCGCCTTCCTCTTCGCCGGACAGGGCTCCCAGCGCCCGGGCATGGGCCGGGAGTTGTACGAGACGTATCCGGTGTTCGCGGACGCCTTCGACGCCGTGGACGCGGAACTGCCCTTCGACCTCAAGGCGGTTGTGTTCGGCGAGGACGCGGAGGCCCTGAACCGCACGGAGTTCACCCAGCCCGCGCTCTTCGCCCTCGAAGTGGCCCTGTTCCGGCTGCTGGAGTCGTGGGGTGTCCGCCCGGACGTGCTCGCCGGTCACTCCATCGGTGAGATCGCCGCCGCCCACGTTGCCGGAATGTGGTCCCTGGCGGACGCCTGCAAGCTCGTCGCCGCGCGCGGTCGGCTGATGCAGGCCCTCCCGGTCGGCGGGGCGATGGTCGCGGTGCAGGCCTCCGAGGACGAAGTCCTGCCGCTGCTGGACCAGGCCGTCGCGGGCATCGCGGCCGTCAACGGCCCGCAGTCCGTGGTAATCGCGGGCGAGGCCGGAGCCGTGGAATCCGTGGCCGCCCACTTCCGCGCCCAGGACCGCAAGGTCACCCGTCTCCGGGTCAGCCACGCCTTCCACTCGCCGCTGATGGAGCCGATGCTCGCGGACTTCCGCGCGGTCGCCGAGGAGTTGACGTACGAGCGCCCCGAACTGCCGCTCGTCTCCACCGTCACCGGCGCGCTCGTGGACCCGGCCGAGCTGATGACCCCGGAATACTGGGTCACCCACGTCCGCCGTACCGTCCGCTACGCCGACGCCGTGCGCGCACTCGCCGCACAGGGCACCACCCGGTTCGTCGAACTGGGCCCCGACGGCACCCTCACCGCCCTCGCCCAGGACTGCCTCGACGGCGGCACCGAGACCCTGGTCCCCGCCCTGCGCAAGGACCGCCCCGAGCCCGAAGCACTGCTCGCCGCCGTTGCCACGCTGTTCACGCAGGGCGGGGAGGTCGACTGGTCCGCGCACTTCACCGGCACCGGCGCGCGAACGGTCCAACTGCCCACCTACGCCTTCCAACGCCGCACGTACTGGCCGACGCCCGACCCGCAGCGCCGTACCGGAGACATCGCCGGACTCGGCCTGGCCTCAGCCGACCATCCACTGCTCGGCGCTGCCGTCACCCCCGCCGACTCGGACGGCCTCGTCGTCACAGGTCGTATCTCCCTGCGCTCGCACCCGTGGCTGCGGGACCACGTCGTGTCCGGCGCGGTCCTGTTCCCCGGCACCGGCTTCCTCGAACTCGCCCTGCACGCCGCCGAACAGGTCGGCTGCGACCGCGTGGAGGAGCTGACCATCGCCGTTCCGCTCGTCCTGCCCGAGGACGCCGCCGTGCGGATCCAGGTGCTGGTCGGCGGCCCCGACGAGTCGGGCAGCCGCGCCATCAGCGTCTTCTCGCGGCCCGACAGCGCCTCACCGGACGACGCCTGGACCCTGCACGCCAGCGGCGTCGCCGTGGAGGTACGACGCGAGAACGACGGCGTCGACCTGTCCGTATGGCCGCCGCAGGGCGCGACCGTCATACCGGTCGAGGGCGTGTACGAGCGCTTCGAGGGACGGGGACTGGCGTACGGGCCGGCGTTCCGCGGGCTGCGCGCCCTGTGGCGGCGCGGCGACGAGGTCTTCGCCGAGGTCGCCCTGCCCGAGACGGAACAGGAACCCGCCGAACGCTTCGGCGTCCACCCGGCCATGCTGGACTCGGTGCTGCACGCCGTCCTGCACGGCGTCTTCGGCGGCGACACTTCACTTCGGCTGCCGTTCTCGTGGGGCGGTGTGTCGCTGTGCGCCACGGGCGCGCGTGAACTGCGCGTCCGGGTGGCGCCCATCGGCGCGGACGCCGTCTCCCTGAACCTCGCCGACATGGCCGGGGGCGCTGTCGCCACGGTCGACTCCCTGGTTCTGCGTGAGGTGTCCGGGCCCCTTACCACCTCGCAGGACGGGCTCTTCCAGATCGACTGGACCCGGCTGCCGGCGACCACTGGGCCCGTGCCCGAGGTGAGGGCCGGACTGCCCGCCACGGGCGATGCCGTGTCCGGCGACCTGCTCGTCCGTATCGCGCGTTCGGCCGGTTCCGCGGATCCGGCGGCCGTGCATGCCGTTGCCGCCGACGCGCTCGCACTGGTGCGCGAGTGGCTGGCCGATGAGCGATTCGAGACGGCCAGGCTCGTCGTCGTGACGGAGGACGCGGTCGCCGTCGACGCGGGCGAGGACGCCGATCCGGTGCTGGCGGCGGTGTGGGGTCTGGTGCGTGCGGCACGGGCGGAGGCGCCGGGACGGTTCGCGCTGCTTGACGTGGACGGAGCGGAGGAATCCTGGGCGGTGGCCGCGGGTGCCCTGGCCTCCGGTGAGCCGGAGGTGGCGGTACGCGGGGGAGCGGTGTACGTGCCGCGTCTCGGCCGGGCGACCACCGACGGTTCCCTGAACGCCCCGGCCGACGGGTCTTCGTGGCGGCTGGACATCGTGGAGAAGGGCACGCTGGAGGGGTTGGCTCTCACGCCGGTGGAGCGGACGGAACTGGGTGAGGGTCAGGTCCGGGTCGCCGTGCGTGCGGCGGGGGTGAACTTCCGGGATGTGCTGAACGCGCTCGGTATGTATCCGGGGGATGCGAGGGACTTCGGTCTTGAGGGCGCGGGTGTGGTCACCGAGGTCGGCCCGGGTGTGAGTGGGCTGGCCGTGGGTGACCGGGTCTTCGGCATGTTCTCGGGCGCGTTCGGGCCCGCTGCTGTTGCGGATGCCCGGACTGTGGCTCGTATGCCGGCGGGGTGGTCGTTCGCGCAGGCGGCGTCGGTGCCGATTGTGTTCCTGACGGCGTACTACGCGCTCAGGGACCTCGGTGGGCTGCGTGCGGGGGAGCGGGTGCTGGTGCACGCGGCGGCCGGTGGTGTGGGCATGGCCGCGACCCAATTGGCCCGGCACTTCGGTGCCGAAGTATTCGGTACAGCGAGCGTGGGCAAGTGGGATGCTCTGCGCGCGGCGGGGCTGGACGACCAGCACATCGCTTCGTCGCGTGACACGGACTTCGAGGCTGCGTTCCTGGCCGTGACAGACGGGCAGGGCATGGATGTGGTCCTGGACTCGCTGGCCGGTGAGTTCGTGGACGCCTCGCTGCGGCTGCTGCCCCGTGGTGGGCGCTTCCTGGAGATGGGCAAGACCGATGTCCGTGACCCGGAGGCGGTCGCTGCTCAGCACCCCGGTGTGGCGTATCAGGCATTCGACCTGATGGATGTGGCACCTCAGCGGGTCGGGGAGATGCTCGCCGAGCTGGTGTCGTTGTTCGAGGCGGGTGCGCTGGAGCCGCTGCCGGTGACCTGTTGGGATGTGCGCCGGGCGCCGGATGCCTTCCGGTACCTGTCGCAGGCTCGCCATGTCGGCAAGGTCGTATTGACTGTGCCCGCGCCGTTGAATGTCGACGGCACGGTGCTCGTGACGGGCGGCACGGGTGGTCTGGGTGCGCTGGTCGCCCGGCACTTGGTCACCGAGCACGGTGTACGGCACCTGCTGCTGGCCAGCCGCCGTGGCCCCGAGGCGCCGGGCGCGACCGAACTCGTGCAGCAGCTCTCGGAGTTGGGCGCCCAGGTCGAGGTGGCCGCCGTCGACGTGGCCGACCGCGACGACCTGGCCGCCGCACTGGCCGGTCACTCACTCACGGCCGTCGTACACACCGCCGGCATAGTCGACGACGGTGTGGTGGCCTCCCTGACGCCGGAACGTCTGTCCCGGGTGCTGCGCCCGAAGGCCGACGCGGTGACGTACCTGCATGAGCTGACGCGCGACGCGGACCTGGCGGCGTTCGTCGTCTTCTCCTCCGTCATGGGCACCTTCGGCGGCGCCGGTCAGGCCAACTACGCCGCAGCCAACGCCTTCATGGACGCCCTCACCGGAGCCCGCCGCTCGGCCGGACTCCCCGCCACGTCCCTGGCCTGGGGCCCCTGGGCACCCGGCGCCGGAATGACCGCCGAGCTGACCGAGGCAGACCTGCGCCGTATGGCCCGCTCGGGCATGCAGCCCCTGGCACCGGAGCGCGGACTGGCCTTGCTGGACGCGGCGTTGGAGCGGGGCGGCTGTCTCGACAGTGCCACTGTCCTGCCGGTGGAGCTCGACCTCGCCGACATGCGACGCCGCGCGGCCGAGGAGGTACCCGCACTGTTGCGCGCGCTGGTCAAGGTGCGGGCCCGCCGCAGGGCCGGAGTCGCAACCCGCGCCGACGGCCAGGACCTCACGGCACGGCTGGGCGCGGCCCTGCCCGCCGACCGGGACCGCATCGTCGCCGACCTGGTGCGGGGCGCGGCGGCCGCTGTCCTCGGCCACGGCTCGGCCGCCGACATCGACCCCGAGCACACGTTCAAGGAGCTGGGCTTCGACTCCCTCACCTCGGTCGAACTGCGCAACCGCGTCAACGCCGCCACCGGTATGCGGCTCCCCGCCACCCTGATCTTCGACTACCCGACACCGGCCGCTCTCGTCCGGCACATCGTCACCGAGCTGGTCCACGGCACCGAGCCCGCGAGCAGCACACCCCTCCCGACGCCGGTCTCCGCCGGTGACGACCCGATTGTGATCGTCGGCATGGCCTGCCGCTTCCCCGGTGGGGTCGGTTCGCCCGAGGACCTGTGGCGGCTGGTGAGCGAGGGCGGCGACGCCATCGGCGCCTTCCCGGCCGACCGCGGCTGGGACCTCGGCAACCTGTACGACCCCGAGCCGGGCCGGTCCGGACACACCTACGTCCGCGAAGGCGGCTTCCTCTACGACGCCCCGTACTTCGACGCCGCCCTCTTCGGTATCCCGCCGCGTGAGGCGCTGGCGATGGATCCGCAGCAGCGGCTGCTGCTGGAGACCTCGTGGGAGGTGTTCGAGCGGGCCGGCATCGACCCGGCGAGCCTGCGCGGCTCCCGGACCGGCGTCTTCGCGGGCGCCATGGCCCAGGACTACGGGACAAGGCTGCGCGGCACCTCCGAAGGCGCGGACGGGTACCTCCTGACCGGAAACACCGGCAGCGTCGCCTCGGGGCGCATCGCCTACACCTTCGGCTTCGAGGGCCCGGCCGTCACTGTCGACACGGCCTGTTCGTCGTCGCTGGTCGCCCTGCACCTGGCCGCCCAGGCCCTGCGCTCCAACGAATGCGACCTCGCGCTCGCGGGTGGTGTGACGGTGATGTCCACGCCGGACACTTTCCTGGAGTTCTCGCGTCAGCGGGGACTCGCGAGTGACGGTCGCTGCAAGGCGTTCTCCGACGGCGCGGACGGTACGGCCTGGTCGGAGGGTGTGGGTCTGCTGCTGGTGGAGCGGCTGTCGGACGCCCGTCGCAACGGGCACCGGGTGCTGGCGGTGGTGGCCGGTTCGGCGGTGAATCAGGACGGTGCGTCGAATGGGCTTACGGCGCCGAATGGTCCGTCGCAGCAGCGGGTGATCCGGCAGGCCCTGGCGGGTGCCGGGCTCGGTCCGGCCGATGTGGACGCGGTCGAGGCCCATGGCACGGGGACGCCTCTCGGCGACCCGATCGAGGCCCAGGCGCTGCTGGCGACGTACGGTCAGGACCGCGAACAGCCGCTGTACTTGGGCTCGTTGAAGTCGAACATCGGGCATACGCAGGCCGCCGCCGGCGTGGGCGGTGTGATCAAGATGGTCATGGCGATGCGGCACGGTGTGCTTCCGCGCACGCTGCACGTGGATCAGCCGTCGTCGCATGTGGACTGGTCGGCGGGGGACGTCGCCCTGCTGACGGAGAACACCGAATGGAGTCGTCCGGACGGCCGTCCGCGCCGGGCCGGTGTCTCGTCGTTCGGTATCAGTGGTACCAACGCCCACGTCATCCTCGAAGAAGCACCCGAGGCCGAGACGGAGATCGTTGCCCAGGAACACCAGGGTGTCCTGCCTTGGGTGCTGTCCGCCGCCAGCGGTGCCCTTCCCGCCCAGGCGGAGCGACTGGCCCACTTCGTCGAGGCCAGTCCGCAGCTCCCCTTGACCACCACGGCTGTTGCCCTGGCTACCACGCGCACGGTTCTGGAACACCGTGCCGTCGTCCTGGCCGGCGACCGCGACGAACTCCTGCACGCGCTCCACGCCTTGGCGGAAGGCCGCGTCGAACCCGGCATCATCCAGAACTCGGCCCGCACCGGCGGACGCACCGCATTCCTCTTCGCGGGGCAGGGGTCGCAACGCCTGGGTATGGGGCGGGAGTTGTACGGGGCGTATCCGGTGTTCGCGGAGGTGTTCGACGCGGTGGATGCCGAGCTGCCGTTCGACTTGAAGGCGGTTGTGTTCGGTGATGACCGGGAGCTGCTGAATCGCACGGAGTTCGCGCAGCCCGCGTTGTTCGCGTTGGAGGTGGCGCTGTTCCGGTTGGTGGAGTCGTGGGGTGTGCGGCCGGATGTTCTCGCTGGTCATTCGATCGGTGAGATTGCGGCGGCGTGTGTGGCGGGGGTGTGGTCGCTGGCGGATGCGTGCCGTTTGGTGGCTGCGCGGGGCCGGTTGATGCAGGCGCTTCCGGCGGGTGGCGTGATGGTGGCGGTGCAGGCTTCGGAGGAGGAGGTTCTGGCGTTCGTCGATGACGAGCGGGTGGGTGTGGCGGCGGTGAACGGTCCGCGTTCGGTGGTGGTGTCGGGTGATGCGGTGGCGGTGGAGGAGGTTGCCGCGCACTTCCGGGCCCTGGACCGTAAGGTGACGGGGCTGCGGGTGAGCCATGCTTTCCATTCGCCGTTGATGGAGCCGATGCTGGCGGACTTCCGTGCTGTGGCGGAGAGCCTGACGTACGACCGCCCCCGCATCCCCGTCGTGTCCACCCTGACCGGCGAGGCCGCCACCGCCGAGCAGTTGATGTCGGCCGAGCACTGGGTGGAGCACGTACGGCGACCGGTGCGCTTCGCAGACGGCGTGCGGAGCCTGGCCGAGCAGGGCGTTACGCGCCATGTGGAACTCGGTCCCGACGGCACCCTCACCGCCCTTGCCCAGTCCACCGTCGACGACGCCGACGACCGTCTGTTCGTGCCTGTACTGCGCACGGACCGTCCCGAGACGCATTCGGTGCTGTGGGCGGCGGCTGAACTCTTCACCAGGGGCGCGGCGCTCGACTGGACCGCACTGTTCACGGGGCGGCCGTCCGCGTCCACCAAGGCGGCGGTGGACCTGCCCACGTACGCCTTCCAGCGCCGGCGTTTCTGGCCGTCGGCCACCGCCGTGCCCGCCCAGGGCCTCGGCGCGGTCGGTCTGGGTTCGGCGGAGCATCCGCTGTTGGGTGCGGCGGTGGAGTTGGCCGGTGGTGACGGTGAGGTGTTGCTGACGGGGCGCCTCTCGCCGGCTGTTCAGGGGTGGCTGCGTGATCATGTGGTCGCGGGTTCGGTGGTGTTCCCGGGGACGGGGTTCCTTGAACTGGCCTTGCGGGCTGGTGAGTCGGCGGGCTGTGACCGGGTTGAGGACCTGACG
>NZ_FLSP01000098.1 GCF_900091315.1 Streptomyces sp. DI166 | reverse complement strand
CTGCGCGGCGGGCCGATGAGTTCCAGCGCCTCCAGGGCCGGTGCCTGCACGATCTGCGGCTCCGTAATGCCCGCCGGTGGGGGCACGGTCGGCTGGGCGGGCGCCCGGACCGGCGTGGAGGCGGGCGGGCGCTGGACCGTCACACAGCCCGACAGGGCCGAGACGGCCACGGTGACCAGGAGCGTGGCGGTGGTCGTCGTTCGATGCACCTGCGCAACTCTGCTGGCTCGGGCCCGGGTCGGGACAGCGGACAGGCGCAGGATGCCCCGCAAGGGTGATCTCCCGCCCCGTACGGAGGCCGCCCGCCCACCGAGGGTGACGTCAGTCGCCGGTGGCCCCGTCCACCCGCTCGCGCACCAGGTCGGCGTGGCCGTTGTGGCGGGCGTATTCCTCGATCATGTGGGTGTAGATCCAGCGGAGGTTGAAGGGTTCGCCGGACCGGCTCGTGCCCTTGGCGAGATCGTCCAGGCCGAGCGGCGCCGCGTTGCTCCGGGCCCGGGCGATCTCGGCCTGCCAGGTGGTGAGCGCCTCCTGCCAGGTGTCCTGCTCGGTGAAGTGGAACTCGCCGTCCGGGTCCTGCTCGGAGGAGTAGAGCACCCCGAGGTCCTCGTCGAGCAGGATCTCGTGGAACCAGTACCGCTCCACCTCGGCCATGTGCCGCACCAGCCCCATCAGGGTCAGCTCGGAGGGCTCCACGGAGGCGGTGCGCAGTTGGGTCTCGGTCAGGCCCTCGCACTTCCAGGCGAGGGTCTGCCGGTGGTAGTCCAGCCAGCCCTCCAGCATGGAGCGCTCGTCGGCGGTGGTGGCGGGTTCATGGCGTTCTACGGTCATGGCGGCATCCTTGCCCAACTGGCCTTGCCCGGCGAGCGAATTCATGCGGAACCGAACATGCCGTCGAGCAGCTCGCGCAGCCCGGCGCGCACCTCCTCCAGGCTCGGCGGCTCGGCGTTGAAGGAGCCCGCCACGCAGGAGAACAGCAGCCCGTCGGCCCACGCCACCAGCGAGAGCACATGCCGCTCCGGGGCGGTGGAGCCCATCGCGGCCACCAACTCGCCGAGCTGGTCGCGGAAGCGGGCGCCGGTCGCGTCGAAGTAGGCGCGCAGCTCGGGGCGGCGGGTGGCCTCCAGGGCCAGTTCGTAGCGGGCCAGCGTCAGTTCGCGGTTGCGGGTCAGGGAGCGGTGGCTGGCCAGGGCCAGCCCGTCCACCAGTGAGTCCCGGCCGCCGCGCGGGTCCGGCATCTCCTCCAGGGCCAGCACGCGTGCCTCGCGCTCGGCCAGCCGCCGTACCGCCAGTTCCAGCAGGGCCTGCCGGGTGCGGGCCACGTTGGAGGTGGAGCCCTGGGGGAGGGCGGCGGCCTCGTCGACCGCCCGGTGGGTCAGCCCGCGCATCCCGCGCTCGGCGAGCAGGGTGAGAGCGGTGTCGGCGACGAGGTCGGCACGGGCGGCGCGGGCGGTGCGTACGGACATGGAGATCAATCTACCGGTCGCACTACAGCTGTAGTACGGTCTGGATTACTACACCTGTAGTTCCCCTGGGAGGAAGTCATGGCACAGCCGAAGCGGGCCGTCGTGATCGGCGGCGGGATCGGCGGTCTGACCGCGGCGGCGGCACTGCACCTGCGCGGGCTGGAGGTCACCGTGCTGGAGCGGGCCCCTTCGCTGGAACCGGTCGGGGCCGCGATCTCGCTCGCGCCCAACTCCCTGCGCGCACTGGACGTCATCGGCCTCGGCGACGAGATCCGCGACCTGGCCGCCTGGCAGGGCGACGGCGTCCTGTGCACGCCCTCCGGGCGCCGCCTCTCGCGCACCGACGCGGCAGCCGCCGCCGAACGCTTCGGCGGCCCCTTGGTCCTGCTCCACCGGGCCACCCTCGTCACCAGCCTGGCCGCCTGCCTCCCGCCCGGCACTGTCCGCACGGGCGTCACCGCGACCGTCGCCGACCCCGGCAGCGTCGACCGCCCGGCCCGCGTCAGCACCCCGGGCGGCGACCTCGACGCCGACTTCGTGGTCGCCGCCGACGGCATCCACTCCGCCGTACGCAAGACGCTGTTCCCGGACCACCCCGGAGCCGTCTACAGCGGCTTCACCACCTGGCGGGTCGTGATCCCCCTGCCCGGCGCGCGCTTCGCCTCCCACGAGACGTGGGGCCGGGGCCGCCTGTGGGGCTCGCACCCGCTCAAGGACGGCCGGGTCTACGCCTACGCCGCCGCCACCGCGCCCGCCGGACAGCGCGCCCTCGACGACGAGAGGGCCGAACTGTTGCGCCGGTACGGCGACTGGCACCACCCGGTCCCGGCGATCCTGGCCGCCGTCCGGTCCGAGGACGTCCTGCGCCACGACGTCCACCACCTCGCCCGCCCCCTGCCCGCCTTCCACCGCGGCCGGGTGGCCCTCGTCGGGGACGCGGCCCACGCCATGCCGCCGATGCTGGGCCAGGGCGGCAACCAGGCCATCGAGGACGCGATCGTGCTCGCCCACCACCGCGCCGACCTCGCGGCGTACACGGCGGACCGGCTGCCCCGTACGACGGCCGTCGCCCGCAAGTCGGTACGGATCGCCCGGCTCAACCTGCTCCGCAACCGCGCCGGGATCGCCGTACGCGACGCGCTGATCGCCGGCGTCTCCAAGGCCGGGCCCGCGCTGCTGCTGCGCGGCTTCGACGGCATCGCCGACTGGCGGCCACCGGGGCCGCCGTATGCTTCGGTCGTGTCACACCCAGGGACACGGTAGGGAGCACCAGTGAAGGTCGGCTGCATCGGACTCGGCGACATCGCGCAGAAGGCCTACCTGCCCGTGCTGGGCACGCAGCCAGGCATCGAACTGCACCTGCAGACCCGCACCCCCGCCACCCTGCACCGGGTCGGCGACACCCTCCACCTGCCCGCCGGGCAGCGCCACACCGACCTCGACGCGCTGCTCGCCCAGGGTCTCGACGCGGCCTTCGTGCACGCGCCCACCGCCGTCCACCCGGAGATCGTCACCCGGCTGCTCCAGGCCGGGGTGCCGACCTACGTCGACAAGCCGCTGGCGTACGAACTCGCCGACTCCGAGCGGCTGGTGGAGCTGGCGGAACAGCGCGGGACCGGTCTCGCCGTCGGCTTCAACCGGCGGTTCGCGCCCGGGTACGCGCAGTGCGCCGACCATCCGCGCGAGCTGATCCTCATGCAGAAGAACCGGGTCGGGCTCCCGGAGGAGCCGCGCGCGATGATCCTGGACGACTTCATCCATGTCGTGGACACCCTGCGGTTCCTGGTGCCGGGGCCGGTCGACGACGTGACCGTGCGGGCCCGCACCGAGGGCGGACTGCTGCACCACGTGGTGCTCCAGCTCGTCGGGGACGGCTTCACCGCCCTCGGAGTGATGAACCGGCTCTCCGGCTCCAACGAGGAGATCCTGGAGGTGTCCGGGCAGGACACCAAGCGTCAGGTGCTCAACCTCGCCGAGGTCGTCGACCACAAGGGGCAGCCCACCGTGCGGCGGCGCGGCGACTGGGTGCCGGTGGCCCGGCAGCGCGGCATCGAGCAGGCGGTGCTGGCCTTCCTGGACGCGGTGCGCGCGGGCAAGGTGCTCAGCGCCCGGGACGCGCTGGCGACTCATGAGCTGTGCGAGCGGGTGGTACGCGCCATCCAGGAGCGGGCCGCCTGATCCGCAGGGTCCGTACGCCCTCGCCCAGGCACCAGGCGGCCAGCACCAGCAGCGCCGCCCGCAGCGGCCAGTCGCCGAACCGGACGTAGACCGTGGTGCCCGTGGCCAGCGGTACGTCGAACACCCGAGCCGTGCGCGCGTCGGTCCCGACCCAGTCGCCCACGCGCGTGCCGCTCGCGTCGTACACCGCGGAGACCCCGGTCAGGGTCGCGTGCACCATGGGGCGGCCGGACTCGGCGGCGCGCAGCGCGGCCAGCGAGGCGTGCTGGTCGGGGGCCCAGCTCTGCTGGAAGGTGGAGGTCGCCGACTGCGCGACGAGCACCTGGGCGCCGTCGTCGACGAGGTGGCGGCTCATGTCGGGGAAGGCCGACTCGAAACAGACCATGGGGCCGACCCGGATGCCGTCCGCGGTGTCCATCACGGTCTGCTCCGTCCCGCGCCGCCGGTCCTCGCCCGCCGCCTCGCCGACCGAGGTCGCCCAGCCGAGCAGGGAGCGGGCCGGGATGTACTCGCCGAACGGCACGAGCCGCATCTTGTCGTAGCGGTCGCCGGTCGGTCCGCCGGGTCCGACCAGCACCGAACTCTTGTAGATGCCGGGCTTGTCGGAGCGCTGCGCGTCCACGTTGACCAGGATCGGCGCCCCCGTCCCGCGGGACAGCCCGGCGAGCCGGTCCGCCAGGTCGGGGCGCCGGGCCAGGTCGAAGCCGACGCTGCTCTCGCCCCACACGATCAGGTCCACGTCCTGGCCGACGAGTTCGCGCGTGAGGCGTTCCTCCACCGCGAAGCGGCGGTCGCCGCTGTCGGTGCCGTCGATCACGCCCGGCTGCACCACCGCGATCCGGGTCCGCCCGTCGGACTCCGGGCGGGGGGCCCAGGCCCAGGCCGCCGAGGTGACCGTGGCGGTGGCGACCAGGCCCGCCACGGCCGGGACCCGGGCGGCGCGCGTCGACACCAGTACGGCGACGGCCACATTCAGCGCCACCAGCAGGAAGCTCAGCAGCCACACCCCGCCCACCGAGGCGAGCCGCAACGCCGGTTCCACCTGCCACTGGGAGGCGCCCAGCACACCCCAGGGCCCGCCGAGCGCCTCCCAGGAGCGGACCAGCTCCACCGTCAGCCAGCCCGACGGCACGACGACGAGGGCGCCCGCGATCCGGCCGGGCCCCGGCGTCCCGGCCAGGAACCGGTGCACCAGCCAGCCCCACGGGGCCCACAGGGCGCCGAGCAGCGCGGCGATGACGAAGGTGAAGACATGCAGGTTCGGCAGCAGCCAGTGGTGCATGGCCAGCATGAACCCGGCGCCGCCGCACCAGCCGTCGTACAGCGCCCGGCGGGGGGTGGGGGCGGCGCGCAGCAGCAGGATCCAGGGGACCAGGGCGACGTAGGCGAACCACCACAGCGACGGGGCCGGGAAGGCGAGCACCGGCAGGGTGCCGGCCAGTGCGGCCAGTGACGAGCGCCGCCACGGGGAATCGAACCAGTGGCCGAACCTCTCCATACCGCGCCTCCCTGCCCCGTGGTGCTACCAGTGTGCGCGTCGAGATCGCCCCCGGAACAGAGCGCACCGGGTCAATCGATCACCGTGTCGTGGCCGGTTCGGGCAGTCGCCGCCACTTCTCCCGTACGACGACCTCGCCGATCCGCCAGCCGTCGTACGTACGGGTCAGGCCGAAGGCGTAGCGGCCGCCGCAGACGAAGTCGGGGGCGGCCGAGGCGGCGCCGTCGAGACGCATGGGGTTGATGTAGTCGGCCTGGACATGGGCGGTGTCGCCGGTGTCCTGCTCCAGGATCCCGAAGCACAGCCGGCGGTTGACGATGAGGTGCTGGCGCATCGCGAACAGCCGCAGGCTCTCCGCCAGCCAGTCGGCCACCTGCCGGGCGTCGCCCTCGATGCCGCCCGCCGAGCGGTAGTCCGCGCGCCCGCCCGGGGCGAACAGTGCGCGGTAGGCGGCCCAGTCGCCGTCGTCGACGGCGACCGCGTACTCGGTGATCAGGCTGTCGACGGCCAGCCGGTCCATCACGGTCGCGAGCTCCACACGCTGCGTCATCGGCTCAGTGTTGGGCATGGGACCGGCAAGGCCAAGAGGCGTGCGGGCACTTTGGTGGATCTACGCGGCCTCGATCACATCGGCGCGGATCGCGGCCGCCCACTCCACCACCAACAGTTCGTACTCCGCACGCTCCTGGGGGGACAGGGTGCCGCCTGCTCTCACCCACAGGGCGCGGATCTGCTCGTTCACCTCTGCGGCAGAGCGCACGGAACCACGGGCTTCGGACTCGGGGGACATGCGGACCAGCCTAGGGGCTGGGTCTGACACTCCGCTACCGAACGGCTACGCAACCCGTATGCGATGGGTCACGGAAATTTCCGGCGTCCGCTAGGGCCTTTCGTTTGGATCAGCCTGGCTCTGATCGACGGTCCGTCGTGACTGAGCCGAGCGGGGTCTGGTGCGTGCAGCTGCAAGGCGGAGGAGGGAGTCTACGCGGAGCGTCGGCGACCGACGACAACGCGGCAGATGCGCGTGCCAGACCCCGCGACGCCAGGATGATCCAAACGACAGGCCCTAGTGCGCGGGTTCGCCCGCGTCCGGGCTCAGGGCGCCGGTGGCGACCAGGATGATGATCACGATGCCGAGGGCGATGCGGTACCAGACGAAGGGCATGAAGCTCTTGGTGGAGATGAACTTCATGAACCAAGCGATGACCGCGTATCCGGTGACGAAGGCGACGATCGTCGCGAAGATCGTCGGACCCCAGGCCGTCCCACCGGCCTCCATCGCGTCCTTCAGCTCGAACAGACCGGAGGCGAGCACCGCGGGGATGGCCAGCAGGAAGGAGTAGCGGGCCGCCGCCTCGCGGGTGTAGCCCATGAACAGACCGCCGCTGATGGTGGCGCCGGAGCGGGAGACGCCCGGGATCAGAGCCGCTGACTGGCACAGGCCGAAGACCAGGCCGTCCCGGACGTTGAGGCTCTGCAGGTCCTTGCGCTGCTTGGGCGCGCGGTGCCGGCCGCCGGTCTCGTCGCGGGCCGCCAGCCGGTCGGCGATGCCGATGACGACGCCGACCACGATCAGCATGGTCGCGGTGATGCGCAGATCGCGGAACGGGCCCTCGATCTGGTCCTTGAGCGTCAGCCCGAGCACACCGATCGGGATCGAGCCGACGATCACCAGCCAGCCCATCTGGGCGTCGTGGTCGCGGCGCATCTCCTTGTTGGTGAGCGACTTGGTCCACGCCAGCAGGATCCGCCCGATGTCCTTGCGGAAGTAGATCAGCACGGCGGCCTCCGTGCCGATCTGGGTGATCGCGGTGAAGGCCGCGCCGGGGTCCTCCCAGCCGGAGAAGGCCGCGGTCAGCCGCAGGTGCGCGCTGGAGGACACGGGGAGGAACTCGGTCAGCCCCTGGACGAGTCCGAGGACGAGGGATTCAAACCAAGACATGAAGTGAGACGTCCAAGTGCTGAGCGTAGTAGGCGCGAACGGGTACACCGTGCCGACAGCGCGGTGATCACAGTGGTCGAGGGGCAGCGTAGCGTCCCTCGATGACGGCTAGGGCACAGGGGTTTCGCGGCGCGCGCCCCATCGGGCCTGTGGCTAGCCTGGATTCATGGCAACCGTGCGGGTCAGTGGGGTCGAGGTCGCCTACGCGCGGGTGGGCGACGCGCCGGGACCGCCGCTGGTCCTCGTGCACGGCGCCGGTCTCGACGGGCGGATGTGGCAGCCGCAGCTGGCGGCGCTGGCACCGGAGTTCACCGTCGTCGCCTGGGACGAGCCGGGCGCCGGGCGCTCGTCCGACGTGCCCGAGGGGTTCGACCTCGCCGACTACGCGCGGGCCCTCGCCGCCCTCGTCGAGTCCCTGGAGCGCGGCCCCGCCCACGTCGCCGGGCTCTCCTGGGGCGGCACCGTCGTGCTGGAGCTGTACCGGCTACGCCCCGATCTGGTGCGGACGTTGATCCTCGTCGACACCTACGCGGGCTGGAAGGGCTCGCTGCCGCCCGAGGAGGTGGCCGTACGCGTCATGGGGGCCGAGCGGATGCTCGCGGCGCCGGGGCGGTTCGACCCGACCCTGCCGGGGCTGTTCGCCGGGGACGGGCCGCCCGAGGAGTTCACGGCCCTGCTCGACGCGATGCAGCGCGAGGTACGGCCGAGGACGATGGCGGCGCAGCTCGCCCTGATGGCCGAGACCGACCTGACCGGCGTACTGCCCCGGATCGACGTGCCGACCCTGCTGCTGTGGGGCGAGAAGGACGTACGGTCGCCGCTGGGCGTCGCCCGGGACTTCGCGGCTGCCGTCCCGCACGCCGAGCTGGTCGTCCTGCCCGGCGTGGGGCACATGAGCAACCTGGAGGACCCGGAGGGCGTCAGTACGGCGCTGCGGGACTTCTGCCGAGCGCACGACTAGCTAGGCGCGAGGGCCCGCCACCGTCCAGCCCTCGGCCTGGGGGTGCGGGGTGAGGTCCTCGTGTCGGGCCCGCTCGCCGCAGACCGCGCAGGTGACCACGGGCTGGAGCTCATGGCCGCAGATGTGCTCGATCACCATGGGGCGGTCGTGGTCCGTGCGCAGGTGCCGGTCGCCCCACGCCATGAGCGTGAGCAGGACCGGCTCCAGTTCCAGACCGGCCTGGGTGGGCCGGTACTCGAAGCGCTGGGGACGTTCGCTGTAGGCCCGCTTGGTCAGGATCCCGGCGTCCACCAGTCGGCGCAGCCGGGTGGCCAGGATGTCGCGCGGGGCGCCGATGTTGCGCACCAGCTGGTCGAAGCGGCCGTTGCCGAGGCAGACCTCGCGCAGGACGAGCAGCGAGTACTTCTCGCCGACCAGGGCCAGGGCGTCGGCGATGGAACAGGGGCGCGGGTCCTTGGGGGCGGCGGGCATGGAACCAAGTCTAGGGGAGGGTTTGATTTTCCAACTCGTGGAGCTATGGTGAGTTGGAATTTCCTACTGACTGGTAGTCGAGAGCCCGTGACCGAGAGCCGGTGACCGAGGACCGGCAGCCAAGGAACCGGCAGCTGTGGAGGCCGCACATGCGTGACGCAGTGATCGTCGAAGCCGTACGCACTCCCATCGGCAAGGGAAAGCCCGGCGGCGCCCTCGCCCACATCCACCCCGTCGAGCTCCTCGCCCACACCCTGCGCAGCCTCGTCGAGCGCTCCGGCGTCGACCCGGCCCTGGTCGACGACGTCATCGGCGGCACCGTCGACCAGGTCGGCGAGCAGGCCATGAACACCACCCGCTACGCCGCCCTGTCCGCCGGGTTCCCCGAGTCGGTGCCCGCGACCACCGTGGACCGCCAGTGCGGCTCCTCCCAGCAGGCCGTGCACTTCGCCGCCCAGGGCGTGATGGCGGGTGCCTACGACCTCGTCGTGGCGTGCGGGGTGGAGTCCATGAGCCGGGTGCCGATGTGGTCGAACGTGCCGCCCGGCAAGGACCCCTTCGGCCCCGGAGTCGCCGAGCGCTACCCGGACGGCCTGGTCCCGCAGGGCATCAGCGCCGAGCTGATCGCCGCCAAGTGGTCCCTCACCCGCGAGCGGATGGACGCCTTCGCGGTCTCCTCCCACCGCAAGGCGGCCGAGGCCTGGTCCGCCGGACGCCTGGACCCGGAGGTGGCGCCCCTGGACGGGGTCGCGCGGGACGAGTGCGTACGGCCGGACACCAGCGCCGAGGTGCTGGCGGGACTGAAGCCCGCGTACTACGACCCCGGCTTCGCCGAGCGCTTCCCGCAGATCGAGTGGAACGTCACCGCGGGCAACGCCAGCCCCGTCAACGACGGCGCCTCCGCCGTCCTCATCACCTCAAGCGAGACGGCGGCCCGGCTCGGCCTGCGCCCGCTGGCCCGGCTGCACAGCTTCGCCGTCACCGGCTCCGACCCGCTGCTCATGCTCACCGGGGTCGTCCCGGCCACCGAGAAGGTGCTGCGCCGGGCGTCGCTCACCCTCGACGACATCGACCTGTTCGAGGTCAACGAGGCCTTCTCCAGCGTTGTCCTGGCCTGGCAGCAGGAGACCGGCGCCGACCTGGCCAAGGTCAATGTCAACGGCGGCGCCATCGCCCTCGGGCATCCGCTCGGGGCCAGCGGCACACGTCTGACGACGACGCTGGTCCACGCGATGCGCGAGCGCGGCGCCCGCTACGGCCTGCAGACGATGTGCGAGGCGGGCGGGCTGGCCAACGCGATGATCCTTGAGTCGGTGTAAACCCCGGTCGTCAGCGTCCGCGCAGGTGGTGGCGCTTACGCCAGGCCACCACCACGCCCGCCAGCGCGGGCACCGCGATGCAGGCCAGCGCGATCAGGAAGGCCGGGGAGGTCGGCGCCGAGGCGCGGGAGCCGGCCACCACGTAGGCGGCGGTGTTGGGGACCGACCCGAGCGCCGTCGCGAGCAGGAACGGCGCGTACCCCATGCGGGAGACCGCGGCGCAGTAGTTCGCCGCCGAGAACGGCACCCCGGGGAACAGCCGCACCGCCAGCATGGAGCGGAAACCGTGCCGCGAGAGCTGCCCGTCCGCCGCCTTCAGCCAGCGGCCCTTCAGCAGTGGCCGCAGCGCCTCCTGGCCGAGGATCCGGCCCAGCCCGAAGGCGAGCCCGGCCCCGAGCACGGTGCCCGCGACGGCGGCGCCGAGACCCAGCTGGGAGCCGAAGAGCGCGCCCGCCGCGAGATTGAGCAGCGGCCGGGGCACGAACGCCACCGTGCACAGCCCGTACGCCACGGCGAACACCACCGTCGCCGCGGCACCGCTCAGCTGCGGCGGCCAGCCGTCCGCCAGCAGCCGCTGCGGCTCGAACAGCAGCACGGCGACCGCGGCCGAGGCGAGGAGGACGACCAGCAGGGACAGCCGGGACCAGGGCGAGAGCAGTGCTCTCGAAACGCGCGCGGCGAAGCCCACGGGTACGGCGGCGACGGCGAGATCCGTGGTGACGGCCCGGGGAGAGGCCAGGGCGGTGCCCCCAGAGCGGGTGGTGGCATCGAGCATCCGGTGACACTAACCGACACATGCATGTGATCGCCGTATCGTTCGTCTCATGAGCGTGACAGGCGCGAGCACCCTGGCCGTCCCCGACAGCGCCCTCGCCGACACCCTGCTGGACCGGCTCACCACCACCTACGGCGCCGCGGCCGACCCCCAGCGCGCCGTGCCCATGCGGGCGTACATGAAGGACGTGGCCCCCTTCCTGGGCCTGACCACCCCGGTCCGCCGTGCCCTGTCCCGCAAGGTCCTCAAGGGCCTGCCGAAGCCGGACGAGGCCGACTGCACGGCCGTCGCGCTGCGCTGCTGGCGGCTGCCGGAGCGGGAGTACCAGTACTTCGCGGTCGACTATCTGCGCCGGTACGCCGGACGCTGCTCCTCCGCCTTCCTGCCCGTGACCCGGCACCTGGTCTCCACGGTGCCCTGGTGGGACACCGTCGATCTGCTCGCCGCCCACGTCGTCGGGGCGCTGGTCGCCGCCGACCCCGAACTCACCGCCGACATGGACGCCTGGAGCGCCGACGACGACCTGTGGATCGTGCGCACCGCACTGCTCCACCAACTGCGCTACAAGGAACGCACCGACACCGACCGCCTGTTCACCTACTGCCTGCGCCAGTCCGGGCACCCCGACTTCTTCGTCCGCAAGGCGATCGGCTGGGCCCTGCGCGAGTACGCCAAGACCGACCCGGACGCGGTACGGGACTTCCTCGCGCGGGAGAAGGGGCGGTTCGCGCCGCTGTCGGTGCGGGAGGCACTGAAGAACATCGGGGCGTGAGTGACGGGCGGGGCCGGCTGAACTTCCGTACAGGGGAAAACCATTCGACGCCGGACATCGCGTCGACGATGATCGACGTCATGTTCCGGTACGCCTTCCACCTCGCAGCATCCGCGGTCGCGGATGCCCCGAAGGCTGCCGTCCTCGTCTTCCTGGCCGCTGTCGACGGCGCCCGAAGCTGACCCTCTCCGGATCGTCCGGCGGACCCCGCAGGGGGAGGGTCGGCGGGTCACCGGGGTCCCCACCACACACCACGACGCTTCGAGGTACCGCCATGTCCAAGACGGCCTACGTCCGCACCAAACCGCATCTCAACATCGGCACCATGGGTCATGTCGACCACGGCAAGACCACCCTGACCGCCGCCATCACCAAGGTGCTCGCCGAGCGCGGCGCCGGCACCTTCGTGCCGTTCGACCGCATCGACCGGGCGCCGGAGGAGGCCGCGCGCGGCATCACCATCAACATCGCGCACGTCGAGTACGAGACCGACACCCGGCACTACGCGCACGTCGACATGCCGGGCCACGCCGACTACGTCAAGAACATGGTCACCGGGGCCGCGCAGCTCGACGGGGCGATCCTCGTCGTCTCCGCGCTCGACGGGATCATGCCGCAGACCGCCGAGCACGTGCTGCTCGCCCGCCAAGTCGGCGTCGACCACGTGGTCGTGGCGCTCAACAAGGCGGACGCCGCGGACGAGGAGCTGATCGAGCTCGTCGAGCTGGAGGTCCGCGACCTGCTCAGCGCGCACGGGTACGGCGGTGACACCGCGCCCGTCGTACGGGTCTCCGGGCTCAAGGCCCTGGAAGGGGACCCGAAGTGGACGGCCTCCGTGGAGGCGCTGCTCGACGCCGTGGACACCTACGTCCCGATGCCGGAGCGGTACGTCGACGCGCCGTTCCTGCTGCCGGTCGAGAACGTGCTGACCATCACCGGCCGGGGCACCGTCGTCACGGGCGCCGTCGAGCGCGGCACCGTGCGCGTCGGTGACCGGGTCGACGTGCTCGGCGCGGGCCTGGAGACCGTTGTCACCGGGGTCGAGACCTTCGGCAAGCCGATGGAGGAGGCCCAGGCCGGCGACAACGTCGCGCTGTTGCTGCGCGGCGTGGCCCGGGACGCCGTCCGGCGCGGGCATGTCGTCGCGGCGCCGGGGAGCGTGGAGCCGCGACGGCGGTTCACGGCGCAGGTCTATGTGCTGTCGGCGCGGGAGGGCGGTCGTACGACGCCCGTCACGACCGGCTACCGGCCCCAGTTCTACATCCGTACGGCGGATGTGGTGGGGGACATCGACCTGGGGGAGGCGGCCGTCGTGCGGCCCGGGGAGACGGTCACGATGACTGTCGAGCTGGGTCGTGAGGTGCCGCTGGAGCCCGGGCTCGGGTTCGCCATCCGCGAGGGCGGCCGGACCGTCGGGGCGGGGACGGTGACGGCCGTGGTGTGAGTGCCGCGGGTTGTTCCGGCGGGGACCGCGGACCGGTGGCGGCCGGTCGCGCGGTTCCCCGAGCCCCGGGGTGGTTGCGCGCCCCGGGGTGGTTCCCGCGTCAACGACAATTGACCGGTGACCGAACCCATCCCTGTCAGCCGTCCCGTCGACCACGGCACCGCCAAGCTCATGCCCGATGTCGACCGGGAGCGGGCCTGGCTGCTGACCGTCGACGGGGCGCCGCAGTCCTACGTCGACCTGGACGACCCCGCCCACCTGGAGTTCGAGTACGCGCGACGGCTCGGGCACGTGCTGGACGTCCTCGCGGAGCCGGGGGCGCCGTTGGACGTGCTGCACCTCGGAGGCGGGGCGCTGACGCTGCCGCGGTACGTGCACGTGACCCGGCCGGGTTCGGGGCAGGACGTGGTCGAGGCGGACCGCAGGCTGCTGGACATGGTCGTCGAACACATGCCGGTGCCCGAGGGCGTCCGCCTCCACGCCGGGGACGCGCGCGCGTGGCTGGAAACGGCCCCCGACAACTCCGCCGACGTCCTCGTGGCGGACGTCTTCGGTGGCTCCCGGGTCCCGGCCCACCTGACCACCCTCAGCTACGCCCGTCAGGCCGAGCGAGTGGTCCGCCCGACCGGCGTCTACCTCGCCAACCTCGCCGACGCCGCGCCCTTCGACTTCCTCCGCTCCCAACTGGCCACCTTCGCCGCGGTGTTCCGGGAACTGGCGTTGATCGCCGAACCGGCGGTGCTGCGGGGCCGACGCTTCGGCAACACGGTGCTGGTGGCTTCCCACCAGCCGGTCGACCTGGCGGGCCTGACCCGGCGCACGGCCGCGGACGCCTTCCCGGCAAGGGTGGAGTACGGGCCGGAGCTTGCCACGTTCATCGGCGACGCCCGCCCGGTGCGGGACGAGAACGCCGTACCGTCACCGGAGCCGCCGGACGGCGCGTTCGGCATCGGCTGAGGGCCTGTACGCCGAGTCGGCGGCGGGAAGGTGCCGGGCGGGGGGCTTGCGCGACTCGTCGGCGCCGCCACCCTCGCCCGCCGCACCGCCCCTCGGGCCGGTGACCTCGTTGGCTGTCGGTGTTGCGGCCCTGAGGGGGCGCACTGTCTTCCGGGCCGGTGGCCTCGTGCCGCCTGGCGGTGGTCCCGCCCTGCGAGGGTGCGCTGTCTGGGTCGTCTTCCCGGCGGGGCTTGGACGGGGCGGCCGGTGCGGGGGAGGGCGAGGGTGTCAGCCGCGCTCGCTGATCGGCTGTTCGGCATCGGCCGGCGTCGGCGTCGGTGCCGTCGTCACGTGCTTGGTGCGGCGGCGCAGGTTGCGTACGTCCGGGACGCACAGGACCGCCGCTGTGACCACGACGATCAGGACCGCGCAGCCCCACAGGGCCGGGCTGCGGCCGAAGGCCGACTCCGCCGGGCCCGCCAGAGCGGTGGCGAGGGGGAGCAGGGCCACGGAGCCGAACCAGTCGTAGGCGGCCACGCGGGAGAGTTTGTCCTCGGGGATCTCCTGGTGCAGTGCGGTCATCCAGCTGACGCCGAAGACCTCCAGGGTCACGCCGGTCAGGAACATCACGGCGCACAGGACCCCGGCGGAGGTGGGGATCGCGAGCGCCGCGGACGGCAGGGCGAGCGGGAAGACGCACAGCGTGCCCGCGAGGAGCAGTCGGCGCGGCTTCCAGCGGGTCATCAGCAGGGCGCCCGCGACCGTGCCCGCGCCGAAGAAGCCGAGGGCCAGGCCCCATGGTCCGGCGCCGCCGAGATGGTCCCGGGCGACCAAGGGCCCGTAGACCGCGTCCGCCGCGCCCACCACCGCGTTCGCCAGGGAGAACTGCACGACCACGGCCCACAGCCAGGTCCGGCCGGTGAACTCCCGCCAGCCCTCGCGCAGGTCGGACAGCAGCCCGCCGCCCGGGGCGCGCGGCGCGACATGGCTCACGTCGAGGAAGGCGCGCAGCGACCCGGCCACCGCGAAGGCGACAGCGTCCGCCGCCAGTACCCAGCCCGGACCGACCGCGGCGACCATCGCGCCGCCGAGCGCGGCACCGCCCACCGCGGCGCCCTGCATGGCCATCCGGAACACCGCGAACGCGCGGCTCGCCTGCTCACCGCTGACCGTGGAGAGCAGCATGCCCTCGGCGGCGGGGGAGAAGAACGCGTGGCCGGTGCCGCCCAGCGCGGTGAGCAGCATCATCTGCCACAGCCGGGGCTCGCCGGTGAGTACCAGCAGCGCGAAGGCGGCCTGCGAGACACAGTTCAGCGCGTTGGCGGCGACCATCACCCGGTGCCGGGGCAGCCGGTCCGCGACCGCGCCGCCGATGAGGAGGAACAGCACCAGCGGCAGGGTGCGTGCCGCCGCCACCAGACCCACGTCGCCGCCGTCGCCGCCCGCCTCCAGCACCGCGAACGCGGCGGCGATGAGCGCGCCGTGACTGCCGAGGTTGGTCACGACCGCGGCGGCGGTCAGCAGCGAGTAGTTGCGGCCCGCCCAGGACGGGCGGCGGAGCGAGGCGGTGGGTTTCACCTCGCGACTATCGCCGCGGCGGGGCCGACTTGCCAAGTCGAAATCCTGTCCGGTATCGGCCCCGCCACCTGCTGTTACGTGTCGGTCGGCGGCGTCTCCGTGAGGCGTACGGTGCTGAGGATCTTCTTGGCCGTCTCCTCGGAGACCTCCCCCGGGACGCCCTTGGCGCCGTAGAGGTTCCACGTCACGTAGTCACCGGCGCCGTTCTCGAAGGCGAAGGTGTACGCCTTGCCCTCGCTGTCGCACTTGCCCTTCTGCGGCGTGTTCTCCGAGTGGGCGGTGGCGAGGCTGCCCTTGATACCGGAGGCCGTGGTGTACGGCTCGGGCTTGTCGTACTTCACACTCTTGCGGTCCGGCTGGGTGTACCCGCCGAAGATCCACCACGGCACCCGTGTCTCGGCGGCCTCGTCCAGGTCCTTGGCGCCGTTCTCGCCACGGGTACCGGCGGTCGCCAGGGCGGTGTCCTCGGTGCGGCCGTCCTTGTCGGAGTCGACCGTGCACCACTTGGACTTGAGGTAGGCGGGAGCGGTGACGGTGGTGCGGTCGAGCTTGCCGTCCTTCTCCTTCCACTCGAAGCCCACGCTGGTGTCCTGCCGGTCGATCTCCCAGTCCGCGGGCACGTCGAACATCGTGCCGAAGCGCGTGTTGACGACGACCTTCCAGCCCTTGACGGTCGGCTCCAGCTCCTCGTTGCCGCGCTCCTCCCCGGTCGAGGCGGACTCGCTGGGCTCGGAGGACTTGGTCACGGTCGGGCTCGGCGACGCCTTGCCGTCCGCCTTGTCGTCCTTGTCGCCGGTCAGCACCAGGGCCCCGGTGACACCGGCCGCCACGACCACGGCCGTGGCCGCCACGATCGCGACCAGCTTGGTCCGGTTGCCACCGCCGCCGCCTCCGCCCGGCGTGGTGACCGTCGTGGGCTGGGTCGGCGCCCCCCACCCCGGCTGTTGCGCATAGGGGTTGGGCTGCTGGTAGCCCGGCTGCTGGTACGGATTCGGCTGCTGGTACCCCGGCTGCTGGTACGGATTGTTCTGCTGCTGCGGGTTCTGCTCGCCCCCGGGCGGCTGCTGTCCTGGCCACATGGGCAGCCACCCTAGCGGCGCCCGGGACACGATTCGGTCACCGGCCCTTGTCAGGGACGTAGCAATCACGATCGCGACACGTGTCTGGCCAGCCGAGGCTACTCGTGGGTAACATGCCGCCATGAGCGCAGATCAGATGTCGATCGGCGAGTTGCTCGCCGCCACCGTGCCGATGGTTCGGACGCTGAACCTGGAGTACCGCGAGACCACCCCGGAGAAGGCGGTGCTGGTGCTCCCGGACCAGGCCGAGTACCGCAACCACGTCGGTGGCCCGCACGCCGGGGCGATGTTCACCCTGGGCGAGTCGGCCAGCGGTGCCATCGTGCTCGCCGCCTTCGGCGATCAACTGTCCCGGGCGGTGCCGCTGCCGGTGACCGCGGAGATCGCGTTCAAGAAGATCGCCCTCGGCCCGGTCACCGCCACCGCGACGCTGGGCCGGCCGATCGACGAGGTCGTTGCCGAGCTGGACTCCGGCAAGCGCCCCGAGTTCCCGGTGAGCGTCGCCATCCAGCGCGAGGACGGCGCGGTCACCACCGAGATGACCGTCGTGTGGACGCTGCGCCCCAACAGCTGAACGACGAGCCGAACGACGCGAAGGGCCCCCGGTGCGGGGGCCCTTCGCGTTTCGCGTTTCTGGAGATTCGGTGAGTAAATCACCGCGCCATGTGCACAACTCGGGGAATGGTTCATACCGCAGGTTCGAATGTCGGTACGGATACCGCCGGTAACTAATGGGAATTCCCCGAACCTTGAAATGGGGGCGCTCGAACTCCTTGTTGCCCGTGGGCGGTTGTGCGAAAGTGAGCGCCCCTCTGACGGCCATTCCGACTGTCGTCCAGCGGCTTGGAAGGAAATGGTTCAGTGCAACCCCCCTACCCCCCACGCCCTCCGTACCCGCCCCGTCCCGGAGTGACCCCCACCGACTCCGACCGCGACCTCGTCGCCCGCCTCGGACCGCCCGGAACCGGCGCCGGGAGCGTCCCGCTGCTGATGGCCCGGCACTGGCGGGCCGCCCACGAGTACGCCGTGATTTGCCTGGCCACGACCGGGAGCGCGGCCCGGATGGTGACTGCCGCCGCCTTCCACCGCGTACTCGGCAACCCGTCCGGCGAGGCGCTGCGCCCGCAACTCCTCACCGCCGTGCGGGACACCGTCAAGGAGTGGGCGGCCGACGAAAGGATTTCCGCCGCACTGCCGGAACTCCGCAAAACGACCGGGGCGCGCGGGATGCGCGCGGCGAGGTCGATGACACCGGAAAGGCGGCGCCTCGCCGAGCGGGGCTTCGGTTCCCTTCCGGTCGCCTCGCGATGCCTGTTGTGGCATATCGAGGTCGAGGCGGAACCGATTTCCATACCCGCCGGTCTGCTGGGTGTCGACCCCGGCACCGCGCACCTCGCGCTCGACCAGGCCCGCGAGCAATTCCGTGCCGCCTGCGTCCGCGCGCACCGGGAACTCGCGCCGACCCGGGAATGCGGTTTCCACAACCGGCTGCTCGATGTCCCGATCCGCCGGGGCGGCTCGCTCCTCCCCGACGTCGAACGCCATCTGACCGAGTGCCGCTACTGCCGGTACGCCGCCGAGCAGCTCAGTCATTTCGAGGGCGGCCTCGGAGAACTGCTCGCCGAGACCGTCCTCGGCTGGGGCGCCCGGCGCTATCTGGACTCCCGCCCCGCCCGGGCCGGCGACCACCCCGATCGGCTGGTACCGGCGCGCGGCGGACGCCACCGGCCGGCCCGGCAGCGGCCGGCGGTACTGCCCCAGGGCCGGGCCAAGGTCGTCGCCGGTGTCGGTCTGACCACGCTCGCGCTGCTCGCGACCGTCCTGGTGAGCCGCGGCTGGTCCGATGACAACGGTGTCCCCGACCCGCACGCCACCTGGGGCGCCCCGCGCGCCGTCACCGGCCGGACCGCGACCGACCCCGCCCGCGCCGCCGACGAACTCGCCCATGGCCTGCTCCGCAACCTCGGCACGGGGCTCTGCCTCGACCTCCAGGGCGGCGAACCACGGCCCGGTGCGGCGACCGTACTCGCGGGGTGCTCGGCCGCGGGGTCGCAGCAGTGGTCGTACCGCAGGGACGGCCGCCTCCGCAGCGGCGCCGACCCCGGGCTCTGCCTTGACTCCCACGCGTCCCAGGCCGACGAGAGCACGGTCGTCCTGTCCGACTGCCTCCTCCACCCCGGCGCGGCGCGCTACGACCTCACCGTTCACGGCGAACTCCTGCTCCGCGACGACGGTGACCGGGCCGTGGCCCCCGGCCGGGACGGGAAACCGACGGTTACCGAACGGGACGGCACCGACAGCCAGCGCTGGCAGCTCGGCGACGGCGGCACCGACCGGGACGAGCCCCCAACGCCGGAGCCCGAGGAACGCCAGGACCCGTACGAGACCCGCATGGCCCGCACCGAACCCGAGTCCCGCTTGGAACCGACCGCCCCAGTGACCCGCCTCTTGGAGGCGGCGACCACGGTCACGGCACCGCTCGACTCCTTGCTGTCCTAGCCGCTGCGGGCCCTGGATCACCGTGCCGGTAGGCTTCCCGGGCGCGCGCTCGTCCGCGAGGGTGCGCCCGGGAACGGCTCGGCACAGGGAGAGGAACGGCGTTGCACGTCCAGGAATGGCTCGAAACGGTGCCCCCGCTCGCCATCTATCTACTGGTGGGCCTGGTCATCGGACTGGAGAGCCTGGGCATCCCGCTGCCCGGCGAGATCATCCTGGTCTCCTCGGCGCTGCTGGCCTCGCAGCACGGTGACATCAACCCCGTGATCCTGGGCGCCTGCGCCACCGCGGGCGCCATCATCGGCGACTCGATCGGCTACGCCATCGGCCGCAAGGGAGGCCGACCCCTGCTGGCCTGGCTGGGCAAGAAGTTCCCGCGGCACTTCAGCGAGGCGCACATCGCGACCGCCGAGCGCTCCTTCCAGAAGTGGGGCATGTGGGCCGTCTTCTTCGGCCGCTTCGTCGCCCTCCTGCGCATCTTCGCCGGCCCCCTCGCGGGCGTCCTGCGCATGCCGTACTGGAAGTTCCTCACCGCCAACGTCCTCGGCGGCATCCTCTGGGCGGGCGGCACCACCGCGGTCATCTACTACGTCGGCGTCGTCGCCGAGTCCTGGCTCAAGCGCTTCTCCTGGCTGGGCCTGGTGGCCGCGGTACTGATCGGCCTGACATCGTTCCTGGTCCTCAAGCGCAAGGCCAAGAAGGCCCAGGCCCAGGCACAGCCGGGAGAGTCGGAGCTGGTGGGCGCGGCGGAGTGACACCCGCTCCAGAGAGTGGTGCTCAGGCCTTGTGGGCTTCCCGGTGGGCCTGGGCCAGGTCCGCGTAGAGGGTGCCGTTGAGGGTGAGGCCGGTGCGTTCCTCCTCGGAGAGTTCCCGCCTCACCTTTGCCGGGACGCCCGCGACCAGTGAGCCGGGCGGGACGACCATGCCCTGTGGGACGAGGGCCTGGGCGGCGACCAGGGAGCCCGCGCCGATGACCGCGCCGTTCAGCACCGTGGCGCCCATGCCGATGAGGCAGTCGTCCTCGACGGTCGCGCCGTGCACGACGGCGTTGTGACCGATGGAAACACGTTCCCCCACGGTGACCGGGAAGCCGGGGTCGGCGTGCAGGGTGCAGTTGTCCTGGACGTTGCTGCTCGCGCCCACGCTGATGCGCTCGACGTCGCCCCGCAGCACGGCGCCGTACCAGACGCTCGCGCCCGTCCGCAGCGTCACGTCGCCGATCACCGAGGCCGTGGGTGCCACGAACACGTCCTCGTCGACCTTCGGCTCCCGGCCGCCAATGCCCTTGATCATCGTTGCCTCCCGATCATGTGATACACGGCACCGTACGCCACCGCGTTGAGCCGAAGATCACAGGCCCGGGAGACCGTGGGGGCGGCGTGGGCTCAGTACGGTGACTGGGTGCCGAAGAGCAAGAACACGTTCTCGTCCTGGGGTCGCCGGGTGGCGCAGCGCGCTGTCCACGCGGGCTGGGCCTGGGTGCAGCGCACCGGCTCGGTGACCGCCGAGCGCCCCGGCCGTTTCCGCTTCGGCGCGATCGGCGAGCACACCCGGCTGGCGTTCCCGCTCGGCACCGTCTTCGGCGAGCCGTGGATCCATCTGGGCTCCCACTGCATCGTCGGCGAGCAGGTCACTCTGACCGCGGGACTCATGCCCGATCTGGACCTCGGCCCCGACCCCATCCTGCGGATCGGCGACGGCGTCGTCCTCGGCCGCGGCAGTCATGTCATCGCCGACACCACGGTGGCCATCGGCAGCGACTGCTACTTCGGCCCGTACGTCTACGTCACCTCCACCAACCACTCCTACGACGACCCGCACGAGCCGATCGGCAAGCAGTGGCCGCGGATGGAGCCGGTGGAGATCGGCCCCGGCTGCTGGATCGGCACCGGCGCGGTGATCCTGCCAGGCGCGCGGATCGGGCGGAACGTGGTCGTCGCGGCCGGGGCCGTGGTCCGCGGCACGGTACCCGACCACTCCGTGGTGGCCGGGGCGCCCGCCCGGGTCGTACGGCGCTGGACGCCCGCCGACGGCTGGCAGCCGCCGCTGAGGACGCCCGCCCCGGTGCCGATACCGGACGGGGTGACCTCGCAGCAGCTCGCGGCGCTCGCGGACCTGGACGAGGAGTCGGCGGCCCGGCTGGCGCAGCTGGACGCGGAGGGCTGAGGGCGGTCCGCGCAGTACAGTCTGGTGCACGATCATGTGCAACCCAGAGCAGTGCGGATTGTTGGACCCTTGAATTCAGAATGCTGGACCCCGGACCGAGGTGAACCGTGTCGGACCTCGACCTGCTGACCCAGTCACTGGCGCGCAACGTCAAGCGCTGGCGCACCGAGCGCGGTTTCACGCTGGACGCGCTCGCCGCCCGCGCGGGGGTCAGCCGAGGCATGCTGATCCAGATCGAGCAGGCCCGCACCAACCCCAGCCTCGGCACGGTCGTGAAGATCGGGGACGCGCTGGGCGTCAGCATCCCCACGCTGCTCGACTACGAACAAGGGCCGAAGGTACGGGTGGTGCCGGCCGACCAGGTGGTGCGGATGTGGCACACCGAGTCCGGCAGCTACAGCCGCCTCCTCGTCGGCACGGAGGCGCCGGGGCCGCTGGAGATGTGGAACTGGCGGCTGATGCCGGGCGAGTCCAGCGCCTCCGACCCGCACCCCGCCGGAACGGTCGAGCTCCTGCACGTCACGGCCGGTGAGCTGACGCTGACCGTCGACGGTGTCGAGCACCGGGTCCCGGCGGGCGCGAGCGCCTACTTCGAGGCGGGCGCGGCCCATCGCTACGGCAACGACGGCTCCGAACCGGTGGAGTTGGTACTGGTCGTCTCGGTACCGCCCGTGCGCTGAGCGCGTCGCACGCGCTTGCTACGGTGCGGCCATGCGCGCACCCATCGGAGATTTCGACCAGGCCATCCCCGCCCCCGACTGCCTCGACGAGCTGACCGCGCCCGTGGCCGATGCCATTCGCGGCTGGACCGGCAGCGTCCCCGCCGACCAGATCGTCTACGTCGAGACCGACCCCCAGTGGGCCGACACCGCCGTGTTCGTCCAGCACTACGGCCAGGACCTGCTCGACACCTCCGCCAACTGCGTGGTCGTCGCGGGCAAACGCGGTGGCGAGACCACGCTCGCGGCCTGCGTCGTGCTGTCCACCACCCGCGTCGACGTGAACGGCGCGGTCCGCCGCCAACTGGGGGCCCGCAAAGCGTCGTTCGCACCGATGGACGTGGCGACGGGGGAGACGGGGATGGAGTACGGGGGGATCACCCCGATCGGGCTGCCCGCGGGATGGCCGGTGCTGGTGGACTCCGCGGTCGTCGATCTGCCGTACGTGCTGGTGGGGAGCGGCCGTCGGCGGGGGAAGCTGCTGGTGCCGGGGAAGGCGTTCGCGGAACTGCCGGGGGCCGTGGTGCTGGAGGGGCTCGGAGTGGCCTGAGCCAGGCTGCGCCCATCGCGGGCAGGGCCCGGTGCGGGGCGGTTCACGTCGCTATCCGGTGGGCGGTGCCGTGTGCGGGTCCGCCGGGTGCTGGGGCGGGGCAGGCCGCTGGCGCCGCCGCGGCCGGGGTCCGCAGTGTTGTGCGGGTCGGTTTATGTCGCTGTTTGGCGGGCGTGCCGTGTGCGGGTCCGTCGGTGCCGGGCCGGGGCAGGCCGCTGGCGCTGGACGCGGGCGGTGTCCGGAGAGTGACGCGGGCCTGTTCACGTCCCCACGTGGTGGGCCAGTGCCTCGTGTGGGTCCGCCTCGCCGGGCGCCGGGGCCGGGTCCGCGTGGACCAGGGCCGCGGTGAGGCGGGGGACCGCGTGGAGCAGGGCGTGTTCGGCGGCCACGGCCACCGCGTGGGCCCGGCGCACCGTCGTTTCGCCGTCCACCACCACGGCCACCTCCGCGCGCAGGCGGTGGCCGATCCAGCGCAGGCGCAGTTCGCCCACACCGCGCACCCCGGGCACCTCCAGCAGCGCCTGTTCGGCCCGGTCCACCAGGGCGGGGTCCACGGCGTCCAGGACCCGACGGAACACCTCGCGTGCCGCGTCCCGCAGTACCAGGAGGATCGCCGCGGTGATCGCCAACCCCACGACCGGGTCGGCGAGTTGCCAGCCGAGTGCCGCGCCGCCCGCGCCCAGCAGGACCGCCAGGGACGTGAACCCGTCGGTGCGGGCGTGCAGTCCGTCGGCGACCAGCGCGGCCGAGCCGATCTCCCGGCCGATCCTGATCCGGTAGCGGGCCACCCACTCGTTGCCCGCGAAACCCACCAGCGCGGCCACGGCCACCGCCGGCACGTGCTCCACCGGGCGCGGGTCCAGGAGGCGGTCCACCGCCACCCAGCCCGCCAGGACCGCCGAGACCGCGATGGTCAGTACGATCACCAGCCCCGCGAGGTCCTCCGCGCGGCCGTATCCGTAGGTGAAGCGCCGGTTCGCCGCTCGGCGGCCGAGGACGAAGGCGATGCCGAGGGGGACGGCGGTCAGCGCGTCGGCGGTGTTGTGCGCCGTGTCCCCGAGCAGCGCCACCGAGCCGGACAGAACCACGACGACCGCCTGCAGAAGCGCGGTCGCGCCGAGCACCGCCAGCGAGACCCACAGTGCGCGCATGCCCCTGGCCGAGGACTCCAGGGCCGAGTCGACCTTGTCGGCGGTGTCGTGAGAGTGCGGTTTGAGGAGATGGGACAGGCGATGGCCGAGTGAGTGGTGGCGGTGGTGGTGCGGATGGCTCACGGGTCCGGTCCCCCTTTCGATGGCGAGGTGGACTTACCCCGTCCACGGCGCCATTATGTGCGTATGAGCGCACGCATGCACCTGTCATCTGCACACGATGCGCACCCGCGCACGCCCGGCGACGAACAGTTCGCCCTCGCCGCCGAGCTCCTCGCGCTCCTCGGCGACCGCACCCGGCTCACCCTGCTGCACGCGCTGACCGGGCAGGAGGCGGACGTCAGCACGCTCACGGAGGTGTGCGGGGCGGCCCGGCCCGCGGTCAGCCAGCATCTGGCACGGCTGCGGCTGGCCGGGCTGGTCAGTACGCGGAAGGAGGGCCGCCGGGTGATCTACGCACTGCGCGACGGCCACCTGCGGCGGCTGCTGGACGAGGCCCTGAACGTCGCCGACCACCGGCTCAGCGACCGGCCCCCGCACGACTGACGGGGCCCTACGCCCTGCCCAGGTACGACTCCGCGAAGGCCCGCGCCGCCGCCGGGGAGGCGAACAGGCGGCGCAGCCGGGCCTGGGTCGTGCCCGCGCGGTGCGGATCGCCCGAGGAGACGCCGTGGTACACCTCCGACAGCCACTGCGAGAACTCCTGGTAGTCCCAGACCCGGGCCAGGCTGGTCCGCGAATAGCCGTCCAGTCCGGTGGAGTCGCCCTTGGTGAGGAACGTGACCAGGGCATCGCCCAGCAGGAACGCGTCGTGCAGGGCCAGGTTCATGCCCTTGGCGGCGATCGGCGCGGTGAGATGGGCCGCGTCACCGGCGAGGAAGAGCCGCCCGTAGGACATGGGTTCCACCACGTAACTGTGCATGTCCAGCACGCGCTTCTCGATCAGCCGCCCCTCGGTCAGCCGGGGTGCGCCGGCCGCCCCGAGCCGTTCCTGGAGCTCCGCCCAGACCCTGTCCTGCGACCAGTTCTCCGGGTCGTCGCCCGGCGGGCACTCCAGGTAGTACCGGGTGACCTCGGGGCTGCGCGCCATGTGCCCGGCGAATCCGCGCGGGTGCATGCCGAACACCACACAGTCGTTGGACGGCGGCGCCTCGGCCAGCAGCGCCAGCCAGCCGATGCCGTAGTCGTACCGCGAGATCCGGGCGTATCCGGGCGGCAACGCGGCCCGGGACACCCCGCGCGCCCCGTCGCAGCCCGCGACGGCATCGGCGCGCACCACCTGCCGCAGCCCGGACCCGGGGTCGGTGTACGACACCGAGGGCCGCTCGGAGTCCAGGTCGTGCAGCTCCACGTCCCGCACCCCGAACCGGATCGCGCCGCCGCGCACATCGGCGTACTCCCGCACCAGGTCCGTCACCAGGAACTGCTGCGGATAGATGAAGTGGTGCTGACCCGTCAGCGACGCGTACTCGAAGCGGTGGCGCTCACCGGCGAAGCGGAACTCGCACTCGTGGTGCACCTGGCCGCGGGCGAGCAGGTTCTCCGCGAGGCCGCGCTGTTCGAGCCCGCGCACGGCCCACTCCTCCAGGACTCCCGCGCGGGGACGCTGCTCGATGAACGCGCGGCTCTCGGTCTCCAGGACCAGACAGTCGACCGACGCGGCCCGCAGGATGTTGCCGAGGGTGAGCCCGGCCGGACCGGCGCCGACGATGACCACCGGAAAGTGTTGCGGGGCAAGGGAGTTGTGGTGGGGGGAGGTCGAAGTCACCCGAGCATTATGGGACGTTCGGCCCGGACGGGAACCCCGCCGAACGCGCCGTCGTGCGTCACCGCAGCAGCGGTATCTCGATCGCCGGGCAGCGGTCCATCACCATGTCCAGGCCCGCGGCCCTGGTCCTCGCGTACGCGGCCTCGTCCAGCACGCCGAGCTGGAACCACACCGCCTTGGCGCCCTTCGCCACGGCCTCGTCGGCGACCTGGCCCGCCAGGTCACTGTTGACGAAGACATCGACGACGTCCACGTCGAACGGTATGTCCGCGAGGGAGGCGTACCCCTGCTCGCCGTGCACCGTCTCTGCCTTGGGGTGCACGGGCACCACACGCTTGCCGTAGCGCTGGAGCACCCGGGCGACGCCGTACGCCGCGCGCCGCTGGTTCGACGACAGCCCGACCACGGCCCAGGTGTCCCCGAGCTCGGTGAGGATCTTGCGGATCGTCGCTTCGTCGCCGTACACCGGGCCTCCTCGACCTCATGACTCGCCTCTGCTCCCGACAACGACCGGGAGTCGGCGGAGATTCCCGGGTCCGGCGCGCCCGGCTGTCCGGAAACCGCGCCGTGTGCTGCGCCCCGGCCCTCGCCCGCCTAGGCTCGGGGAGTGCTGCGCATCACCGACGCCCGGACGGGCAAGCCTGTGGACGCCGCGCCCGCCCGGCGCGGACTGACCCGCGTCGAGGCCCACGCGCCCGCCTTCGACACCGGCGCCCTGCGCGTACTGCTCTACGCCGATCTCCTCGTCCGCGCCCTGGAACTGGGCGGCACACCCGTCTGGGCGGTCCTGCGCGGCGAGCGCGACCGGCCCGAACTGCGCGCCGGGGCCGCCGCCCTCGGCATCCGCCCCCTGGAGGAAGGCGGCGAGGAACTCGGCGGGGTGCAGGTCATCCATGTCGTGGCCGAGGGAGGCGACACCCCGGACGGCGTCCGGCTCGCCGTCGCCCCCGTGCACACCGAGTCGCCGGCACCGCTCTCCGGCGCCGACCCCGTCGCCCTGCGCCTGGCCCTGTTCACCCCGCCCCGGGACACCCCGGTCCGGCTCGACACGGACGCCCTGGCCGAGGCCCACGACACCCTGGTCCGGCTGCGCCGCGCGGTCGCCGCGTGGGCCCGGCGCCCCTCGCGGCCCATCCCCGACGACCTGCGCGCGGAACTGCGCGAGGCCTGGGAGGACGACCTGGACGTACCGCGGGTCCTGCGCCTGCTGGAGCGGGTGGAGCAGGCAACCGACGTGCCGGACGGCGCCCGTTTCGAGACCTGCGCCTACGCCGACCGGCTGCTCGGCCTCGAACTCACCCGCGACCTGGGATCCCCGGCGTGATCGCCCGCGCGGGGACGGGTCCGCAGCGCCGCCTGGTCGTGCTGCGGCACGCCAAGTCCGCGTGGCCCGAAGGGGTCGCCGACCACCGCCGCCCGCTCGCCCCGCGCGGGCGCCGCGACGCGCCGGCGGCCGGACGTGAGCTGGCCGAGACCGGCCTGCTGCCCGACCTCGCGCTGTGCTCCACCGCCGTACGGGCCCGCCAGACCTGGGAGCTGGCCTCCGGCGAATGGGCCAGCCCGCCGCCCGTGCGCCACCTCCCGCAGCTGTACGCGGCCACCGTCGCCGACCTGCTCGACGTCGTGCACGGGACCTCCTCCGAGGTGGCCACCCTGCTGCTGATCGGGCACAACCCCGAACTTGAGCAACTGGTGGTCCGCCTCGCCGGGGACGCCCTCGACGACGCCCTGGAACGGCTCCGGGAGAAGTTCCCCACCTCGGCCATCGCCGTCCTCACCTGGCGCGGCACCGCCTGGAAGCAGCTCACCCCCGGCGCCGCCCTGCTCACCTGGTTCACCGTGCCGCGGGGCAAGAAGCACTGACGGGGCCTGGCATAGGCTGACGGAATGCAGGACGAGTACCGCACAGTGGCCCGCGCGGGCGTGCACGAGACCGAAGTGAACCGCTCCCGTTTCCTGTGCAGCCTCGCCCCGGCGGCCACCGAGCAGGAGGCCCAGGACTTCATCGCCGCCGTCCGCAAGGAACACGCGGACGCCACGCACAACTGCTGGGCCTACGTCATCGGCGCGGACGCCTCGGTCCAGAAGGCCAGCGACGACGGCGAACCCGGCGGCACCGCAGGAGTCCCCATGCTCCAGATGCTGCTGCGCCGCGACATGCGCTACGTCGTCGCCGTCGTCACCCGGTACTTCGGCGGCGTCAAGCTCGGCGCGGGCGGCCTCATCCGCGCGTACGGCGGCGCCGTCGGCGAGGCGCTCGACAACCAGGGCACCATCACCCGCCGCCGCTTCCGCCTGGCCACCGTCACCGTCGACCACCAGCGCGCCGGGAAGATCCAGAACGATCTGCGCGCCACCGGGCGCGAGGTGCGCGACGTGCACTACGGCGAGGCCGTCACCATCGAGATCGGGCTCCCCGACGCCGATGTCGGGGCCTTCCGCGCCTGGCTCGCCGACGCCACGGCCGGGACCGCCGAACTCACCCTGGGCGGGGAGGCGTACGGCGACGCCTGACACGAAGTCGGTTAAATCCATGAGTATGGGCGCATAACGGACGCTGCTCGATGCGGGCATGCCGGGCCGATACGGGAGTAACCGCCCGTGATGTCAGACCCGGCCGTTAGTCTTCGGGGATCATGAGGCTCCTGCACACTTCCGACTGGCACCTGGGCCGGGCGTTCCATCGCGTGAACATGCTCGGCGCCCAGGCCGAGTTCATCGGCCACCTCGTCACCACCGTGCGTGAGCGCGAGGTGGAGGCCGTGGTCGTGTCGGGAGACGTGTACGACAGGGCCGTGCCGCCGCTCGCCGCCGTCGAACTGTTCGACGACGCCCTGCACCGGCTCGCCGGTCTCGGCGTGCCCACCGTGATGATCTCCGGCAACCACGACTCCGCGCGGCGCCTGGGCGTCGGCGCCGGGCTCATCGACCGCGCGGGCATCCATCTGCGCACCGAGCCCTCGGCGTGCGGCACCCCGGTCGTGCTGGCCGACACCCACGGCGACGTGGCCTTCTACGGGCTGCCGTATCTCGAACCGGCCCTGGTGAAGGACGAGTTCGGGGTGGAGAAGGCCGGGCACGAGGCGGTGCTGGCGGCGGCCATGGAGCGGGTGCGCGCCGACCTCGCCGCCCGCGCGCCGGGCACCCGCTCCGTCGTCCTCGCCCACGCCTTCGTCACCGGCGGCGAGGCCAGCGACAGCGAGCGGGACATCACCGTCGGCGGGGTCGCCTCGGTACCGGCCGGGGTCTTCGACGGCGTCGACTACGTGGCCCTCGGGCATCTGCACGGCAGCCAGACCATCACCGACCGGGTGCGCTACTCCGGCTCCCCCCTGCCGTACTCCTTCTCCGAGGCCGACCACCGCAAGAGCATGTGGCTGATCGACCTCGACGCCCACGGCGCCGTCACCGCCGAGCGCGTCGACTGCCCCGTCCCGCGCCCGCTCGCCCGCATCCGCGGCCCGCTGGAGGACCTCCTCGCCGACCCGGACCTCGCCCGGCACCAGGAGTCCTGGGTCGAGGCCACCCTCACCGACCCGGTGCGCCCCGCCGAACCCATGGCCCGCCTCACCGAGCGCTTCCCGCACACCCTCAGCCTGGTCTTCGACCCCGACCGGGCCCCCGACGACCCCGACGTCTCCTACGCCCGCAGACTGGCCGGGCGCGACGACCAGCAGATCGCCGAGGACTTCGTCGCCCATGTACGCGGCGCCGGACCGGACGAGGACGAGCGCGGCGTCCTGCGGGACGCCTTCGACGCCGTCCGCGCGGACGCGGCGGTACGGGAGGTGGCCCGGTGAGGCTGCACCGACTCGACATCACCGCCTTCGGGCCCTTCGGCGGCGCCCAGAGCGTCGACTTCGACGAGCTGTCCGCGGCCGGGCTGTTCCTGCTGCACGGCCCCACCGGCGCCGGCAAGACCTCCGTCCTCGACGCCGTCTGCTACGCGCTGTACGGCTCGGTGCCCGGCGCCCGCCAGAACGGCCAGGGCATCGCGCTGCGCAGCGACCACGCCGCCCCCGGTACCCGGACCGAGGTCCGGCTCGAACTCACGGTCGGCGGTCGGCGGCTGGAGATCACCCGGCAGCCGCCCTGGGAGCGGGCCAAGCTGCGCGGCTCCGGCACGACGGTGGACAAGGCGCAGAGCCGGCTGCGCGAGTACGACTCCACCACCGGCGCCTGGAAGGACCTCAGCCGCTCCCACCAGGAGATCGGCGAGGAGATCACCCAGCTGATCGGGATGAGCCGGGAGCAGTTCTGCCAGGTCGTCCTGTTGCCCCAGGGCGACTTCGCGCGCTTCCTGCGCGCCGACGCCGAGGCACGCGGGCGGCTGCTGGGGCGGCTCTTCGACACCCAGCGCTTCGCCGACGTGGAGAAGCGCCTCGCGGAACGGCGTCGCGCGGCAGAGGCCGAGGTACGGGACGGCGACGCCGCCCTGCTCGCCGACGCCCACCGGATGCAGCAGGCCGCGGGCGGCGCCATGGAGCTGCCCGAGCTGACACCCGGCGAACCCGGCGTCGCCGAGGCCGTCCTCAGCGCCGCCGCCGTCGCCCGCAGCACCCTGCGCGAGCACCTGACCATCGCCCAGTGCCGCCTCGCCGCGGCCGAGTCCGGCCAGGCCGCCGCCGAGCGCGCCCTGGCCGACGTACGCGAAACCGCCCGGCTGCAGCGCCGGTTCGCCGAGGCACGGGAGCGGGCGGCGCTGCTGGAGGAACGGGCGGAAGCGCACCGGGAGGCGCAGGCGCGCATGGAGCGGGCCCGCAAGGCGGAGGCGGTGGCCCCCGCCCTGGAACTGCGGGACGCCGCCGACGCCGAGCACCGGCGGGCCTCCGCCGGCCGGGCACGCGCGCTGGCGCTGCTGCCGGACGCCTACGCCGACGCCGGTGCCGCCGGACTCGCCGCCGCCGCACGCCGGGCCGCCGAGGAACTGGGCGGCCTGGAGTCGGCCCGCCGCGCCGAACAGAGGCTCGCCGAACTCGCCGAGGAGCGCGACGTACTGGACCGCCAGGAGCGCGCCGACGAGGAGATCCTCCAGGAGGCCGAGGCCTGGCTCGGCGGCTGGGAGGCCACCCGCGCGCAGCTGCAGCGGCGGATCGACAGCGCCCAGGAGGCCGCCACCCGCGCCGAGCAGCTCTCCGTGCGGCGGGAACCCGCGGAACGGCGGCTCAGGGCGGCCCGGACACGGGACCGGCTGACCGAGGAGATGGCCTCGGCCGCCGACCGGGTCCACCGCGCGAAGGAAGAGACCCTCGCGGCCAAGGAACACTGGCTGGAGGTCAAGGAACGCCGCCTGAACGGCATCGCGGCCGAACTGGCCGCTCAGTTGACCGACGGCGAGCCGTGCGCGGTGTGCGGCGCCACCGAACATCCGGCGCCCGCGCGTAAGGACGCCGGGCACGTCGGCCGCGAGGCCGAGGAACGGGCCCACACCGCCTTCCAGCGGGCGGAGGCCCACCAGGCCGAACAGGAACGCGAGCTGGGCGCCGTACGCGAGGCGCTGGCCGCCGCCACCGCCGAGGCCGGTGACACGCCCACCGCGCAACTCGCGGACGAAATGGCCGAGTTGGAGCGGCAGTTCGCCGAGGCTCGCCGGGACGCCTCCGTACTGCACTCCGCGCGCGAGGAGTTGCGCCGCGCCGAGCAGGAGCACGAGCGGCGCGCCACGGCCCGTAGACAGGCCGAGGTCTCCGCCGCGGCACGGGTCGGCCACCGCGAGCGCCTGGAGCAGGAACGGGCCGCGCTGGAAAGCGAGTTGGCCGAGGCGCGCGGTGCCCTGGACAGCGTGGCCGCCCGCGCCGCCCAACTGGAGCGCCAGGTCGCCCTGCTCACCGACGCCGCCGACAGTGCCCGCGCCGCGGAGGACAGCGCCCGGCGCCTCAAGGACGCGGACGCGCGGCTGGCCGACGCCGCCTTCCGCGCCGGGTTCGAGACCCCGCAGGCCGCGGCCGGCGCCCTGCTCAGCGACGCCGAGCACCGGGAGCTGCAACGGCGCCTGGACGCCTGGCAGTCGGAGGAGGCCGCCGTACGCGCCATGCTCGCCGAGGCCGACGCGGCGGCCGCCGCCCAGCTTCCGCCCGCCGACCCGGAAGCGGCGGAGCAGGCCGC
>NZ_FLSP01000097.1 GCF_900091315.1 Streptomyces sp. DI166 | reverse complement strand
CCGCCGACGCCTGCTGTCCCGGGTCCCCCCGCAGCTGCGCCGCGTGCCGCACGCGCCGCGCCCGACCCGAGTCCTGCGCACCGGCGTCGGTATCGCCTCCGTAGGGCTGATCGCCTCCGTCCTCGCCGCCACTCTCTGGGGCGACGACGGCACGGCCCCGGCGCCCTCGGCGACCAGCGGCGACACGGGCAGTGAGACCCCGGGGGTGTCCTCCGCGCCGCCCGGCCAGGCCCAGCTGCCCGTCCCGCCCCGGCAGACCCGGCTGCGCAACGCCGGCGCCGACCTGTGCCTGGACATCCGCGACGAGCCGGAACCCGGCGCCGCGGTCGAACTCGCCACCTGCTCCGCGGCTCCCACCCAGCAGTGGTCGTACGAGGAGGACGGGCTGCTGCGCAGTGCCGCCGACCGTGACCTGTGCCTGGACTCGCGGCTGGACGCCGGTGTCGTCGTCCTCGGCAAGTGCGCCGACGACGACGGCAAACGGGCCGACGACGTGCGCTACGACCTCACTGTGCAGGGCGAGTTGCTGCCCCGCTGGGACGAACAGCTCGCCCTCGCCTCCACCACCGGTGACGCGGGCGCCGACATCGTAGTCAAGGTCCGCGACGGCTCCGACGGACAGCGCTGGCTGGGCGATCCCGCCAGGTCGCAGAAGCCGGGGTCGCTGTCGGTCGCCGCGCCGTCGCCCGGCGCTGGTTGACGACGTCCCTCGGGGCGCGGCCCTCCAGGTAGGCGGTCACGTTCGCCACGGCGGCGAGCGCGATGCGTACCAGCGTCTCGCGGGTGACGCCGCCCGCGTGCGGGGAGAGCACCACGTTCGGCGCGCGCAGCAACCGCAGGGCCGGGGTGGGCGGTTCGGGGTCGAAGACGTCGATCCCCGCCCCGGCCAGGGCGCCCTTCTCCAGCGCGTCCGCCAGGGCGTCCTGGTCGATCAGGGCGCCCCGCGCGGTGTTCACCACGAACGCCGTCGGCTTCAGCAGCGCCAGGCGCTCCGCGTTCAGCAGGTGCCGGGTGTCGTCGGTGAGCGGGGCGTGCAGGGTGACGTAGTCGGCCGTGCGCAGCAGGTCCTCCAGCGGGAGCCGACGGGCCCCGAACCGGGCCTCCGTCCCGGGAGAGACCCGGCTGCGTCCGGCGTAGACGACCGTCATGTCGAACGCCGTCGCACGCCGGGCGACCTGCTGTCCGATCGCGCCGAGGCCCACGATGCCGAGCGTCTTGCCGGACAGCTCCGTCAGTGAGCTCTGCAGCCGGGGCAGCGCCCAGTCGGCCTCGACGAGCGCGGTGTGCGCGGGCACCACCTGCTTGGCGAGGGCGAGCATCAGCGCGAAGGTCTGCTCCGCGACGTTCTGCGCCTCGGCGCCGCTGGAGCCGATCGTGCACACCCGCACACCCCGCTCGCGGGCGGCGACGGTGTCGACGTAGTCGAACCCATGACTCGCACACTGCACCAGTTCCAACTCCGGTGCGGCGGCGAGGTGTTCGGCGGTGACGGGGGCGAGCCCGGTGATGATCACGTGTGCGGAGCGCAGCGCGTCCGGGTCCTCGTCCGCCGCCTCCACGACGGTGACGTGTGTGCCGGCGGGGAAGAGGGCCACCAGTCCGGCTCCGGCGACACGACCGCCGACGTGCGGCGCTATGACGGCGAGGACGTTGCGGGGGGCGGCGGTCACGCGGGGGCCTCCGTCAGGTCGGCGGGGCCGAGCGATGCCGGGCCCGCGTGGCCCGACAGGGCGAGGGTGAGGTCGAGTTCGGCGAGGAGGCAGCGGATCACGTGCTCCACGCCCGCCTGGCCGTCCAGGCCGAGGCCGTAGACGTAGGGGCGGCCGACGAGAACCGCCCGGGCGCCGAGCGCGAGTGCCTTGGCGATGTCGTCGCCGGTGCGGATGCCGCTGTCGAAGAGGACGGTGAGCCGGTCGCCGACCGCCCGCACCACCGCGGGCAGAGCGTCCGCCGCCGCGACCGAACCGGCGACCTGGCGTCCGCCGTGGTTGGAGACCACGACCCCGTCCATGCCGGCGTCCGCGGCGGCGCGGGCGTCGTCGGGGTGCAGGATGCCCTTCAGCACGATCGGCCCGTCCCAGTGCTCGCGCAGGAACGCGAGGTCCGGCCAGGTCTTCGCGGGATCGGCGAACATGCCCACGAAGTGCATCACCGCCGCGTTCGGGTCCTCGTGCACCGGCTTGGCCAGGCCCGCCCGGAACGCCGGGTCGGAGAAGTAGTTGGCGGTGCCGACCCCGTGCAGGAACGGCAGGTACGCCTGGTCCAGGTCGCGGGGCCGCCACGCCAGCAGCGGTGTGTCCAGGGTGACCACGAGCGCGGTGTACCCGGCCGCCTTCGCCCGGTTCAGGAAACTCAGCGCGACCTCGGGGTCCTTGGGCCAGTACAGCTGGAACCAGCGCTCGGCGTCGCCCATCGCCTCGGCGACCTGCTCCATGGGGGTGCTGGAGGCGGAGGACAGCACGAAGGGCACGCCCTGCGCGGCGGCGGCGCGGGCCGCGGCGGACTCGGCGTCCGGGTGCATGATCGACAGCACGCCCACCGGGGCGAGTGCCAGGGGCGCGGGCAGCGCACGGCCCAGCACCTCGACCGACAGATCCCGCTCGTGCACGTCCCGCAGCATGCGCGGCACGATCCGGTGCCGCTTCAGGGCGGCCCGGTTGGCCTGCGCGGTGCTGCCGTCCCCGGCGCTCCCCGCCACGTACCCGACCGGCCCAGGACCGAGCCGCCGCTCGGCCATCTCCTCCAGCCGCGTCAGATCGGTGGGCAACCGGGGCACGGCCCCCGTCATCCCGTTGAGGTAGATCTCGTACTGGAAGTCCGCCCAGTGCTTGGCCATGCCGAACGTCCCGCCTCTCGTCGTTGAGAACGCGCAGTACGCAGACCATACCGACCAGTAGGGAGGGGTGAAACGGCCGGTCAGCCCTCTCCTGCCGACGCCTCCAGGATCCGGGCGAGTTCCCGGGGCCGGGAGAACATCGGCCAGTGCCCCGTGTCGAGCCCGACCAGGTTCCAGCGCTCGCTCTGGAGCAGTTCGGCCGCCGCGCCCCACGGCTCCTCGCCGTCCAACAGGCACTTGATGTACGTACCGGGCAACTCGCCCAGCGGACGGGGCAGGACCGCCGGTTCCACGAGCGTGCCGCCGGGGTGGGATGTGGCACCGGCGAGCAGGCGCGTCACCTGCTCGTCCGTCAGCCCCTGGCCCGCGAACCCGGCCGGGTCCGGCGGCGGCCACACCCCGTCGTGCGCCGCGATCGCCTCCCGCACGGGATCACTCGGCCAGCCGGACAGGAACGACTCCCCGTCGACGGGCACGTTGGCGTCCACCAGCACGACGCGCCGCAGCCGGTCCCCGATCCGCTCCGCGGCCTGCCCCACCGGCACCCCGGCATAGCTGTGCCCCACGACCACGACATCCCGCAGCCCCAGCCGTTCGACCTCGTCGACGATGTCCCGCACATGGGTCCCCGGCCCCGCGGGAGCGTCCCGCTTCTCCGCGAGCCCCGACAGCGTCAGCGGATGCGCCACGTGCCCGCCGTCCCGCAGCCCTTTCACCACGTCGTCCCAGGCCCACGCCCCGAGCCAGGCACCCGCCACCAGTACGAAGGAAGTCATGCCCGCAAGGTAACCGAGCGGTGTGACAACGGCCCTCGGTAGGCTCGCGGTTCGGGATCGGTGGGGCGCCTCTGTGAACAAATGGGGCAACCAAGGAGTCGTTCGCGAGCGGAATCGGAATGTTTCAGGCCGATTAATGAACGTATTGATTTAAGCCACTTGGCTGCTTCGGGCGATCAAGAATGGCGTGCTCATGGGGTTGGAACGTTCGAATTCCGTTACTTCACGCCACTGATTCAATACGCAAGGTTACCGAAACGCGTGGGGTCGATGTGTGTTCCGGCGGCGGACTCGGCAGACTCGCGCTCGCCGGTCCCGGCCCGATCGGGCGGGCTCCGGCACACCCCCGAATCGAGCGGAAGGATGCACACAATGCGGACCACCGCGCGCTGGGCAGCGACCATCGGTCTGACGGCCACCGCCGTCTGCGGCCCCCTCGCCTCGGCCGCCCCCGCGGCCCCCGGCAACGCGCCCGCCTCGCTCTACGCCCCGTCGGCACTGGTACTCACCGTGGCGCACGGCGAGAGCTCGGCGCTCGCAGCCCCCGAGCGCGCTGTCACCCTCTCCTGCGCGCCCACGCCCTCCGGCACCCACCCGGCACCCGCCGAGGCCTGTGCCGAACTGCGTGCGGCGCAAGGGAACTTCGACGCTCTCGCGAGCGGCGACAACGTCCTGTGCACCCGGGAGTACAACCCCGTCGTCGTCACGGTCAACGGCGTCTGGCGCGGCCAGCGGGTCTCCTACGAGCGGACCTACTCCAACGAGTGCATCAAGAACGCCCTCGGCGCGAGCGTCTTCGCGTTCTGAGGGAGCGGGATCGCACGGTCTCCGTGAACAAGTGCAGCGGCCCGCAGCTGGGGAGTGCGAGTCCTGACGCGGGACCGGTGATCTCGAATCGGGGGCCGGCCGGGCGGAGTGGGGCCGCCCGGCCGGCACCTCGAAGCAGGCGCCCGCACCGGCGCGTTCAGCGCTGGACGGGCTTGAGTACCACGAAGTCCGCGCCCGCCGGGTCCACGCACACGGCGAGCCGGCCGACGTCCTCGGCGTCGTCCGGGCCCATCTGCACTGAGCCACCGTTCTCGGTGACCCGGGCGACCGCGGCGTCGCAGTCCTCGACGTCGAAGACCGGGTGCCAGTACGGCTTCCCGCCGTTGAGGGCGAGGGCCTCCGCGGGCAGGCCCATGATCCCGCCCTGCATCCGCTCCTCCGGCAGCCCCGCGGGCGTGATCAGGGAGTACGTCCCGCCCCCGCCCGGCAGCGGCATGTCGCTGTAGGACCAGCCGAACAGGTCGCCGTAGAACGCCTTGGCGCCGCCGGGGTCGGTCGTGTACAGCTCCGTCCACGACAGTGAACCCGGCGCGTCCACCAGCTCCACTCCGGAGTCCGAGCCCGGCTGCCAGACCGCGAACTGCCCGCCCAGCGGGTCGGTGAACTGGGCCATCCGGCCCCACTCGCCGAGGTCCACGGGCGCCACCCGCACCGTGCCGCCCGCCTTCTCGACCGCCTGGGTGGCGGCGTCCGCGTCGGCGACGTTGTAGTAGATCATCCAGGCCGAACGGGCACCCTCCTCGGTGAGCTTGCCGAGCCCCGCGACGACCTTGCCGTCCCGGCGGAACATCCCGCCCTCCATGTCCTCGCCGCCGCCCTCCATGGGCTCGTACTGCCAGCCGAAGACGGTGCCGTAGAAGGCCGCGGCGGCGGGTACGTCGGGTGCGCCGAGGTCGAGCCAGCAGGGCACGCCGGCGGCGGGTTCCGTGGTGATCATGAGGCTTCCCTTCACTGTTCCGTGCCGTCAGCCTGGCACCGGCCCGCCACGCACGCGCGTCGGGACGAGCGGCCGGACGGCCTCTCGAAGGACAGACCCGGACGGTTCCCGAAACTCATCGGCGCCCGCGCCCGCGCCCGCTGCCTCGCCTCAGCCGCGGGCGCCCGCCAGCCGCAGCGGCACCGGATCCGGCGGCGGTGCCGTCTCGTCCAGGTGGGCGACCCGGTTCCACCAGGACGCGCCGTCCTCGATGTGGCGCAGGAGGATGCCCTCGCGGATGGCCCAGGGGCAGACGGTGAGCGTGCGCAGGCCCGTGAGCTTCATCGTCGTGTGCGCCACCAGCGCCCCGGCCAGGCTCTGCGCGGCGCGCGGGGCCGAGATACCGGGCAGCAGGGCGCGCTCGGCGGCGGGCAGCCCGGCCAGCCGCTCGACGGCCTCACGCAGGTCACGGCGGGACAGGACACGGTCCACGAACGGGCCGTTGCGGCCCGGCGCGGTCCCGCACAGGCGGCCGAGCTGCTGGAACGTACGCGAGGTCGCCACCGCCGTACGCGGCCCCTCCCAGCGGATCCGCGCCGCCGCGTCCCGCAGCTGATGGCGCACCTTGCGGCGCAGCGCCCGGATCTGCTCGGGGCCGGGTGGATCGGTGTCGCCGAAGAACTCATGGGTCAGCCGCCCGGCGCCCAGCGGCAGCGACGCCGCGAAGTCCGGCAGCCGGCCGCGTCCGAAGGCGACCTCCAGCGAACCGCCGCCGATGTCCAGCAGCGCCAGCGGTCCGGCCCGCCAGCCCATCCACCGCCGTGCCCCGAGGAACGTCAGCTCGGCCTCCACCTCGCCGGGCAGGGTGCACAGATCCACCCCGGTCCGGGTGCGGACCGCGCGCAGCACTTCCGCGCGGTTCGGGGCGGAGCGCACCACGGCGGTGGCGAAGGCCAGCGGATCGGAGGCGTGCCAGCGGGCCGCCGTACGGCTCGCCTCCTCGACGGCGTGCACCAGCCGGTCGACGGCCTCCTGCGGAATCGGCTCCCCCGGACGGACGTACGCGGACAGCCGCAGGCGCCACTTGGCGGTGTGCACCGGCAGCGGTACCCCGCCCTGGGCGTCCGCCACCACCAGGCGAACGGTGTTCGAACCCACATCCACCACGCTGATTCGCATGGCCTCGTGGGTACCCCATTCCCGGCGTGTCGAACAAAGGGAGCTTCGCATGCGCATGGATTCGGCCGCCGCCCGGACACGGGACAGGGGCCGCCGTCCCCCTGCGGACGGCGGCCCCCGCGCGGCTCCCCGGGTGGTCCTGGTGGACCGGGACGGTCACATGTGGACGACGGGCGCCGCCTCGGGGTCCTGCTCCGGCACCCCGCGCCGGAAGAGCAGGAAGGAGATCACCGCGCCCGCGGCGAACAGACCGGCCGACCACCAGAAGGCGGTGGTGTAGCTCTCGATCGACGCCTGCGCCTGCACCGCCGGGCTGGTGGCGTCCCGGCCGGCCAGGTAGTCGGTCGCGGCGCTCGCGGCGAGGGTGCTCAGCAGCGCGGTGCCGATCGAGCCGCCCACCTGCTGCATGGCGTTGACGGTCGCGGAGGCCACTCCGGCGTCCTCGGCGGCCACTCCACCGGTGGCGAGCTGCATCGCGGGCGGCATCACCATGCCGAGGCCGACGCCGATGACGATCAGCTGGGGCAGTACGGAGGTCAGGTAGTCCGAGCCGACACCGATCCCGGTCAGCCAGGCCATGCCCGCGGTGGCGACGGCGAAGCCCAGCGGCAGGACGACCTTGGGTCCGAGCCGCGGTACCAGGACCGTGGTGCCGAGCTGGGCCATCACCATCAGCGCGCCGACCATCGGCAGGAAGGCGACACCGGTCTTCGTCGGGCTGAAGCCCAGGTTGAGCTGGAGGTAGTAGGTGAGGAACAGGAACACGCCGAACATGCCCGCGCCGGTGATCAGCACCGTGAGGAAGGAGGCCGCGCGGTTGCGGTCGAGCAGGATGCGCAGCGGCAGCAGCGGGTGCGCGGCGCGGGTCTGCCACCAGGCGAACACCGTCAGCAGCACCCCGCCCGCGAGCAGGAAGCCCCAGGTGAGCGGGGAGCCCCAGTCGTGGGACTCGGCGTTGGAGAAGCCGTAGACGACCGAGAACAGACCGGCCGCGACCAGGATCGTGCCCGGCACGTCGAGCTTGGAGTTCGCGGCGTCGCGGTGGTTGGACAGCAGCATCCAGCCGCCGGTCAGGGCGACCAGCGCGATCGGCACGTTCACGTACAGCGTCCAGCGCCAGTCCAGCGCGTCGGTCAGGACACCGCCGAGCAGCAGGCCGACGGCGCCGCCCGCGCCGGCGATGGCGCCGTAGACGCTGAACGCGGTGGCGCGCTCGCGGGCGTCGGTGAACGTGGTGTTGAGCAGGGAGAGCGCGGCGGGCGCGAGCAGGGCGCCGAAGACGCCCTGGAGGGCGCGGGCGGCGACGAGCATCTCGAAGCTGGTGGCGGCGCCGCCGAGCGCGGAGGCCGCGGCGAAGCCCGCGACGCCGATCAGGAAGGCGGGCTTGCGGCCGAAGAGGTCGGCGATCCGCCCGCCGAGCAGCAGCAGGGAGGCGAAGGCTAGCGCGTACGCGGTGACGATCCACTGCCGGTTGCCGTCGGAGAAGCCGAGGTCGGCCTGGGCCGAGGGCAGGGCGATGTTCACGATGGTGGCGTCCAGCACCACCATGAGCTGTGCGACGGCGACGATCGCGAGGATCCACCACCGCTTCGGGGAGGCCGCCGGCGGCGACTCTGCGGCGCCTGCGGCGCTCTCGGTGACGGTCTTGTGGGGCATTGGTTCAACTCCGGGAAGTCGCGCGAAGAGAAAGCCACGGTGAACGAAACGGTTTCGTTCACATGGCGAGGCTAGGGCACCGCGAGCGAAACGGCAACGTTTCGCTAAGGGGTCTTGCATGTCGAGCGCATATTTCTTGACTGGCATATAACTGGAGAGGCATATTGGAGTCATGTCCGACGTCCCCGAGCTCTGGACCGCCCTCGCCGATCCGCACCGACGGGCGATCGTCGCGCTGCTCCTGGAGCGGCCCCGGTCGGTCGGGGAGATCGTGGCGGCGTGCGGGCTGAGCCAGCCGGGTACGTCGAAGCACCTGAAGGTGCTCCGGGAAGCGGGCCTGGTCCGGGTGCGACAGGACGCCCAGCGCCGGGTCTACGCCCTCGACCCCGCCCCGATCGCCGCGCTCGACGCCTGGCTGGCCCCGTACCGCAGGCTCTGGAACGAGCGCCTCGACGCCCTGGGACGCCGCCTCGACGAGACGTCGGACGACCCCGCGCAACCCACCCCCGAGGAATGAGCCACCATGTCCCTCGAACGCACCGGCACCTTCGTGACCCTGGACGACGGCCGCCCGGCCGTCCGCTTCACCCGCACCTACGACCACCCCGTCGAACGCGTCTGGCGTTTCGTGACCGACGCCGACGAACTCGCCCAGTGGTTCCCCTCCCGCGCCGAGATCGACCTGCGCCCCGGAGGCACCATCACCTTCAGCGGTGACCCCAACATGGAGGACTCCACGGGCCGCGTCATCGCCGTGGACGCGCCCCGGCACCTGTCCTTCGACTGGGGCGGCGACGAAGTGCACTTCGACCTGGAGGCGCTGGACGGCGACCGCACCCGGTTCACCCTCACCAACGTCCTCGTCGCCGAGGACACCGCCGCCCGCAACGGCGCCGGCTGGGAGCTCTGCCTGGCCGCCCTCGACGCCAAGGCCCGCGGCGAGCGCTTCGAAGGACCGCACGCCGGGGCCGAGGCGCCCTGGAAGGAGATCTACCGGGCGTACGTCGACGCGGGCGTCCCCTCCGGCGCCCCCGTGCCCGGGCAGGACTGACCGCTCACGCCATCTGACGCCGTACCAGCTCGTGCAGCCGTCCGTCCGTGTCGGCGAGCAGCTGCGCGGGCGGGCCCTCCTGGGCCACCTTGCCGTCCTCCATCACGATCACGCGGTCGGCGTCCAGCACGGTCGACAGCCGGTGGGCGATGACGATCCGCGTGGCGTTCAGGGACTTGGTGCTCTCGATGACCGTCCGCTGCGTCTCGTTGTCCAGCGCGCTCGTCGCCTCGTCGAAGAACAGGATCCGCGGGCGCCGGATCAGCGCCTGCGCGATCATCAGCCGCTGGCGCTGCCCGCCGGAGATCGCGCCGCTGCCCGAGACGATGGTGTGCAGCCCCATCGGCATGCGCCTGATGTCCTCGGCCAGCCCCGCCAGTTCGGCCGCCGCCATCGCTTCCTCCGGCGTGTACGGCTCGGTGCCGCAGATGACGTCCAGGAGGGACCCGGTGAACGGCTGCGCGTGCTGCAGGACCACCCCGCACTGGCGGCGCACCGCTGATTGGTCCAGCGCCGCGAGGTCCTGGCCGTCGTAGAGCACGCTGCCGGAGACCGGCCTGTCGAAACCGATCAGCAGGCGCAGCAGGGTCGACTTGCCGCACCCGCTCGGGCCGACGATCGCCACGAACTCGCCCGGCCGGACCGCGAAGGACACGTCGTCCAGGACCAGCGGGCCGTCGTCGGAGTAGCGGAACGACAGCCTGCGGGCCTCGATCGCCCCGGTGAGCGGACCCGGGCGGGTGCTGGCCGACCGCACCTCCGGAGCCGCCTCCAGCACCGGCTTGATCTCCTCGAACAGCGGCAGCGCGGCCACCACCGAGACGAACGCGCCGGTGAGCTGGGTGACCGAGGTGAGCAGCATCGTCACCGAGGTGGTGAAGGCCAGGAAGGCCGCCGCCGACATCGAACCGCGTGCGGGGCCCGCCAGCAGCATGAACATCAGCAGGGTGCACAACGGCAGATAGACCGCACCCAGCACCGCGCCGAGGTTCTTGATCCGGCCCACCTTCTGCTGCAGCTCCCGGCTGCGCGCGAACTGCGCGGCCCAGGCGGCGTACGCGTAGTTCTCCGCCGCCGCCACGCGCAGCTTGGGCAGTCCGCGCAGGGTCTGGAAGGCCTGGTTGTTCAGCTTGTTGCTCAGCACCACGAGCCGCCGCTGCCAGCGCACCTGCCACATCCCGAGCCCCAGGAACACCGCGGCGACCACGACCAGCACACCGATCGCCACGAGCGCCATCGGCACGCTGAACCACAGCAGCAGGCCCAGGTTCATCGCGCCGACCGTCACCGACTGGGCGACCGTGGGGCCGACCCCGGCCAGCAGTCTGCGGATCGCGCTGATGCCCATGGCCGCGCTCGCCAGTTCGCCCGTGGAACGCTCGGTGAAGAACTTCGTCGGCAGCCGCAGCAGCCGGTCCCAGACGGCGGGCTGGAGGGTGGCCTCGATCCGGCCCTCCAGGCGCAGGACGGTCAGGTTCTGCAACAGCAGGAACGCCGCCGCCACCACCCCGCCGACCATCACCGCCAGACACACCTGCGCGATCAGGTCCGTCTGTGCCGTCGGCACGAACTCGCCGAGCACCTTGCCCGTCGCGAGCGGCACCAGGGCCCCGACCGCCACCGTTACCAGACCGCTGAGCAGCAGGTTCAGCAGATCGCGTGAGGTGCCGCGCAGGGTGAACCGGAGCAGGCCGAGCGGGCTCGGTGCCCGGTCGGGAAGCGGCCGGTAGAACATCACCGCACGCGGCTCGAACTCCTCCGCGTTGGCCTTCTCCACCGGCGTCTCCCGGCCGGTCGCCGGATGGACGGCGACATAGCCGCCGCGCCGCCACAGCAGGGCGACCGGTGCCCCCGACAGGGCACGCCGGCCCACCAGCGGGCCGATGTCGTCGCGCCACCAGCGGCCCTCCAGCCGTACCGCGCGGGTGCGCACGCGGGAGGCGAGGGCCACCCGCTCCACCGGGTCGAGCCGGTCGCTCTCGGTACCGGTGCGCGCGGGGTCGGCCAGGGTGATCCCGGCGGCCCGGGCGACGAGTTCGCAGGCGGCGTAGGTGGCGTCCGCGTCGGCGGCCGTCGTGCGCGGGCCCGACCGCTTGCCGATGGACGCCAGCAGGGTCCGGTCGGCCTGGGCGCGCACCGCCTCACCGGCCCTGATGCCCTCCGCGGTGCGGGTCTCGTGGGTGCGCTCCAGCTGCTCGATCCAGCGGTCGAGCGTGGTCAGCAGGCGGTACTGCTGGTCCACCATGCTCTGCCACAGCGCCGGGTCGATCAGCAGGTCGGCGGCGGCCTCCTGGCCGTACAGCGAGCCGTACTGGACACTGCCGGGCGGCACCTGCATCCAGAACACGTCGTCGTCGGTGACCTGCGCGGCCCGCTCACCGGCCATCGGCGCCTGGAACAGGATCGACAGACTGCGGCCCACACCGAGGGCGAGGGCGTACTCCAGCGGTCCGGGCTGCGGCGGGACGTACTGCGGGTTGCCGTAGGCGTCGTAGGACCAGGTCTCGGTGGGTGCGGGCCGGTACAGCTCGCGCAGGGCGACGCGGTGCACCACACAGTCCCTGAGCGGGCGCGCGACCAGGGTGTGCCGCGCTCCCGCGGCCGGGCCGAGCAGCAGCGAGCCCGCCTCCAGACGGCCCAGGTGGTGCCAGTGGCCCCGCTGTTCGGCGTCCACCGCGAACAGGTCCACCGCGCCGGACGCCACCAGCCACAGCACCTGCGGGCCTTCGAGGTCCAGGCGGTTGAACCCGGCGCAGTCGATCCGGCCGCCCAGCGCGCCGAGCGCGTTCAGGACCAGGTCGCCCTCGTGCACGGACGTCATCTCACCGCTCCCTGACCAGCGCCGCGTACGCGCCGCCGCACGCGACGAGTTCCTCGTGCCGGCCGCGCTCCACGATCGTGCCGTGCTCCAGTACGACGATCTCGTCGCTGTCGCGCACCGTGCTCAGCCGGTGCGCGATGACCACACAGGCACAGCCCCGCCTGCGCAGGTTGTCCATGACGACCAGCTCGGTCTCCGCGTCCAGCGCGCTGGTCACCTCGTCCAGCACCAGGATGCTCGGCCGCCGCACCAACGCCCGGGCGATCTCCAGACGTTGGCGCTGGCCGCCGGAGAAGTTCCGGCCGTCCTGCTCCACCCGGCTGTGGATGCCACCGGGCCGCCGCGCGACCACGTCGTACAGGGCCGCGTCCCGCAGCGCCTCGATCACCGCCTCGTCCGGGACGGACGGGTCCCACAGCGCCACGTTGTCCCGGACCGTGCCCTCGAACAGGAACACCTCCTGGTCCACGAAGGAGACGGACGCCGCGAGCGCGCCGCGCGGAATGTCCTCCAGCCGCTGCCCGTCGATGCGGATCACGCCCTCCCAGGGCGTGTACAGGCCCGAGATGATCCGGGACACCGTGGACTTGCCGCTGCCCGAACCGCCGACCAGGGCGACCTGGCGGCCCGGACCCACGGTCAGGTCGAAGCCGGTCAGCAGGGGCTTGTCCAGCGGGTTGTAGCCGAAGGTGATGTTCTCCAGCTCCACATGCCCGTGCAGACGGTGGGTGGACTCGGCGCCGCCCGGGCGGGCGTACAGCGGGTCCGTGCGGAAGTTCTCCACGTCCTTCAGCCGGGCCACGTCCGCCGCGAAGTCCTGGATGCGGCCCGCCACGCCGTTGAGCCGGGTCAGCGGGGCGGTGAAACGGGTGACCAGCGCCTGGAAGGCGACCAGCAGACCGACCGTGATGTGCCCCTCGACCGCGCGCATCCCGCCGATCCACAGGATCAGCGCGCTGTTCAGGGTGGCGAGCGTCGGCGCGACCACGCCCAGCCAGGCGCTCGGCACCCCGAGGCGCTGCTGCTCCTCCAGGGTGGTGGCGTGCTGTCCGGCCCACTTGCGGAAGTAGCCGTCCTCGCCGCCGGTCGCCTTCATCGTCTCGATCAACTGAAGCCCGGTGTAGGCGGTGTTGGTGAGCCGGGCACTGTCCGCGCGCAGCTTGGCGGTGCGGGTGGCGCGCAGCCGTACGACGACACGCATCGCCACGATGTTCAGCAGCGCGACGCCGATGCCTACGGCGGTCAGCTGCGGGTCGTAGGTGTAGAGCAGGACCGCGTACAGGACCACGACCACCGCGTCCACGCCCGCCGCGGCAAGGTCGCGGGCCAGGGTCTCCGCCACGGCGTCGTTGGACTGCAGGCGCTGCACCAGGTCGGCCGGGCTGCGCTGGGAGAAGAAGGTGACCGGCAGCCGCAGCAGATGGCGCAGGAAGCGGGCGCTGGAGAGCGTGGAGGAGATGATCCGCCCGCGCAGCAGGTTCGCCTGCTGGAGCCAGGTCAGTACGAGGGTGAGCAGCACGGAGGCGCCCATGGACGCGAACAGCACGCCCAGCAGGGAGGTCTGACCGCCGATCAGGAAGGTGTCGATGTAGGTGCGGCTCAGGGCGGGCACGGTCGCGCCGACCGCGACCAGCAGCAGGCTGGCCAGCACGGCGGCGGGCAGGGTGCCCGCGGTGCCGCGCATCCGGGCGGGCAGCGCGCCGAGCACCCCCGGCTTGCGGCCGCCCTTGCGGAAGCCCTCGCCGGGCTCCATCACCAGGACGACACCGGTGAAGCTGCCGTCGAAGTCCTCCATCGGGACGAAACGGCGGCCCTTGGCCGGGTCGTTGATGTAGACCCCGCGGCGGCCGAAGCGGCGCCCCATGCCGTCGTAGACGACGTAGTGGTTGAACTCCCAGAACAGCACCGCCGGTGCCGTCACCCCGGCGAGGGCGGCCGTGTCCATCTGCATGCCCTTGGCGGTGAGGCCGTAACTGCGGGCGGCCTTGAGGAGGTTGCTGGCGCGCGAGCCGTCCCGCGAGACACCGCAGGCGATGCGCAGCTCCTCCAGCGGCACGTGCCTGCCGTAGTGGCCGAGGACCATGGCGAGGCAGGCGGCACCACACTCCACGGCCTCCATCTGGAGCACGGTCGGCGTGCGGACGGTCCGCGAACGGCCCTGGGGCACGGGGCGCTTGGGCGGGGCGGCGCGGCGGCGGTGCCGCGTCTCCTGGACGGCGCTCACGGCAGCAGCCAATCGACGGGACGCTCGTCGGCCAGGCGCACCGAGGCCTCGGCGAGGGTCATGGAGGTGAGGGAGAAGGGCGGGCCGTCGGCGGACGACCACGCGTAACCGCTCTTCGTGGCGGCGGACTTGTCCAGGGTCACCAGGACCGCGACCGGCCTGCCGTCCTCGGTGAACTGCTCGCCGAGCTGGCTGTCGCCGAGGAAGGAGGTGATGGACTGCGCGGACTGGGCGCCGCGGTCCACGGACTTCACCTGGCCGCGCAGCACGCCGTACTCCTGGGCGGGCACCGACTGCACGGTGAGGTCCACGGCGGCGCCCTCGGGGATGGAGGCCGCGTTCTGCGCGGGCACGTAGACCGTCGCGTACAGGGGGTCCTCGGGGTCGGCGACCTTCTCGACCGCGGCGACGTTCGCGCCGGTGGAGATGATCTGGCCGATGGTGGCGGCGAGCGCGGTGACACGGCCCGCGGCGACCGTGCGCACGACCGTCTCGCCCTCGGCCGTACGGACCTTCAGGACGGGGGAGTTCGCGGGCAGCCGCTCGCCCTGCTTCGCCAGGACCGCGGTGACCTGCCCCGCGACGGGGCTCTGGAGGATGTAACTGCCCTGCCCGTGCGTGAGAACGGCGGGCGCGCCGACGGTGGACGTCACCGATCCGGTGACCGCCCATACGGCGGCCGCGGCCATGACGACGACCGTCACGGCCAGCGTGAGCCATCCCTGCGGCCGGGCGAAACGCACCGGAAGATCGAGCTCCTCCGGCGACTGGAGCTTGGCGAGGGCCTGTTGGCGGAACTGCAAGGGACTTCCCTCACCTCGTGCGGGTACGGCTCGCACGGCATCCGAAGAGTCCCGGAGCCTGGCCGGCTCCGGGACTCGACGACGCACGCGGTGCGATCAGAGACCGGCGACCAGGCTGGTGACCGGGGCGGTGTTCAGACCGGTGACACCCTCGACGGTGCCGACGGCCGTGTCGACCAGGCCGGAAACCGGGGCGATGCCGTCCACCAGGCCGGTGACGGTGCCGAGGGCGTTCACGGACAGGCCGCCGGAGACGTTGTCCAGCTCGGCGTCGGAGATCTCGACGGTCTCAACCTGGGGGGTGGAGTTCATGATGGAACTTCCCTTCGTATGGATATTTCACAAGGGGGGAGCGGCCCCCTCCGCGTGCCCGTGGGGGACAGGCGGACGGCCGCGACCGCGGGCTGCCCGGCACCCGTTCCCGGATGCCGCAGCGGTCCGTGCGGTGCGATGGATCAAAGCACGCGGCGGGTCCGCGCTTCCAATCAAACAGCCGTCTCACCTGGGCAATTGATCCTCAGGGGCGGTCATCCGTGAGGGTGCGCGCACCGCTTGTCGGCGACTTCTTCACATGCGTCACGGCATCGGCTCGTACGCGCTCTTGCGGGGCGGGAGCCGAAAGCGACACTCCGCCCCAATGGTGTGACCGGCGGTAGCCGGTTGTGAGGGAGTCCGGCCCGCCGTGACTTCGTTGGGCATTGGATGTGCAGATTCGCTGAAGCCAGGATTCCGCTCTTGGGTCGCAACCCCGTGCGATCAGGTGAACGCGTTCGGTGAGGCTCAGCCCAGCAGTGCGTAGACCGTGCTCGCGCGGGCCGCGATCTGACCCGTCGTCGCGTCGGTCATGGTGATGTCGGCGAACGCCATCCGGCGGCCCAGCTTGGTGATCACCGCTTCGATCAGGACATCCGATCCGGTCACCGCGCGCTGGAAGGACGTGGACTGCTGCACGGTCGTCATCGGCCCGTACGCCCCGCGCGCGGCCGACACGGCGAGCACGGTGGCGGTGTCCGCCGCGGCCATCAGGGCCTGCCCCGACAGCGCCCCGCCCTCCCGAGCCAACCGCTGTGACCAGGGCAGACGCAGGACGGCGCGGTGGTCGTCCAAGCCCTCGACGGTCAGGCCCAGTTCAAGGACCCAAGGGGCGAAGTTGTCGGCGAGGATCTTGTCGGCTTCAGCGGTGGTCATCGTCATATGGGGGATTGTTCCCGCCACCGCCCGGCGGGACGCGGAGCTTGGCCGAAACGGTCGTCCGACTGGACTGCGCGGAAACGGAATTGAACGCACCGCGTGACCCGTGCGTACCAGTGGCCATCCAGGCGCCCAGAAAAGCCGCCGGACGATACGGCGGCACGTCCCCCGTCCCCAGGAGGTCGAGAAGGTTGAGTCACAAGCGAATGCCGAAGCGCAAGGCCGCGATAGCCGCGGGCGGTGTGGCGGCGCTCGGCGCGGCCGCGATCCTGCTGCCCCAGGCGAACGCGTCCCAGGACGGCGCCTCGGACGAAGCCGCGGCCCCCAGGACCCTCAAGGCGGCGGACGCCTCGGATCTCGCCTCGCAACTCGCCGGACTGCTCGGCGACGCCTTCGCCGGCTCGTACTACGACGCCGACAACCAGCAGCTCGTCGTCAATGTCGTCCCCGGCGACAACAACAACGTCATCGTGCAGGCGAAGAAGGCGGGCGCGAAGGTCCGCGAGGTGGACAACAGCCTCGCCGAGCTCGACGCCGGCGCGAAGACCCTGAAGGCGAAGGCGACCATTCCCGGCACGTCCTGGGCCGTCGACCCGCGCACCAACAAGATCCTGGTCACCGCGGACAGCACGGTCACCGGTGACAAGTGGGATCAGCTGGAGTCGACGGTCGAGAGCCTCGGCTCCGGCATGGCCACCATCAAGAAGTCCCAGGGCACCTTCAAGACCTTCCTGTCCGGCGGCGACGCCATCTTCGCGGGTGGCGCGCGCTGCTCGGCGGGCTTCAACGTCACCGCGGGCGACGGCAGCCCGGCCTTCCTGACGGCCGGTCACTGCGGTGTCGCCGCCGCCCAGTGGTCGGACAGCCAGGGCGGTGCCCCGATCGCCACGGTGGACGCCGAGACGGCGACCTTCCCCGGCACGGGCGACTTCGCGCTCGTCAAGTACGACGACCCGGCGACCCAGGCGCCGAGCGAGGTCAACCTCGGCAACCAGACCGTCGCGATCAGCCAGGCCGCCGAGGCCACGGTCGGGCTCCAGGTGTTCCGGATGGGCAGCACCACCGGTCTGAGCGACGGTCAGGTCCTCGGCCTCAACGCCACCGTCAACTACCCCGAGGGCACGGTCACCGGGCTCATCCAGACCAACGTCTGCGCCGAGCCCGGCGACAGCGGCGGCTCCCTGTTCACCCAGGACGGTCTGGCCATCGGCCTGACCTCGGGCGGCAGCGGTGACTGCACCGTGGGCGGCGAGACCTTCTTCCAGCCGGTCACGACCGCGCTTGAGGCGACGGGCGCCACCCTGGGCGCCGGTGGCGCGGCCGGTGACGGCGGCGCGGGCCAGGACGCGGGCGCCGGTGACGAGGCCGGTGCGGGCCAGGACGCCGGTGCCGGGCAGGACGCGGGCGCCGGGCAGGACGCCGGTGCCGGGCAGGACGCGGGTGCGGGCCAGGAGGCCGGTGCCGGTGACGATGCGGGCGCCGGTGAGGACGCGGGCCTCGGCGAGGAGGTCGACATGGGCGAGCAGGCCGGACGCCGCTCGCACTGACCCCGTATCAGCGTGACAGACCGGGTGGCCGGCCCTTCGGCGGGAGGGCCGGCCACCCATGTCATGCGGGTGGCGCCCCGGAAGACTTCCTGAGCGGGAGAGTCCTCGACGGCCACCCACGTCAGACGGGCGGCGCGCCGTCAGTCCTCCGCCCGCAGCAACAGCACCGCCACATCGTCCGCCCGCCCTCGGGGCAGCGCGGCCGACTCCACCAGATGGTCCGCCAGCGCGTCCAGGGGCGCGTCACCCGCCGCCGTCAGAAGGTTGCCCAGTTCGGCGAGGGCGTCCTCGATGTCGATGCCCGGGGACTCGATCAGACCGTCGGTGTAGAGGGCGAGGACGGAGCCGGGGGCCAGGTCGACCTCCGTCGTCTGGTAGCCCGCGGAGCCGTCGATGCCCAGCAGCGGCCCCCCGGCGAGATCGAGGACCCGTACCTTTCCGTCCGGCCGTCGCAGCAGCGGCGGCGGATGCCCCGCACGGGCCATCACGGCCCGGCCGCGCTCCGGGTCCAGCCGCAGGTACAGACAGCTCGCGAACAGCTCGGCGCCCAGGTCGATCAGCAGCCGGTTGGTGCTGCGCATGACCTCCTCGGGCGGCTGCCCGACGGTCGTGTAGGCCCGTACGGCCGTACGGATCTGCCCCATCAGACCGGCCGCCGTCACATTGTGGCCCTGCACGTCCCCGATCACCGCCGCGGCCTGCCCCTGCACGGGCACCAGGTCGTAGAAGTCGCCGCCGATGTCCATGCCCTGAGTCGCCGGCAGATAGCGCGCCGCCGCCTCGATCCCGGGCAGCGGCGGCAGTGAGTGCGGCAGCAGCGCCGCCTGCAGGCCGTGCGCGAGATGGTGCTTGGCGTCGTAGAGCATCGCCCGCTCCAGCGCCTGCGCGATCAGCCCGCCCATGCTCGTCAGCACCGACCGTTCGTCGGCGGGGAAGGTGTGCGGCTCGGTGTAGGCGAGGACGACCGTGCCCACCGGGCGGCCCGAGGCGATCAGCGGCAGGTACGCCCAGGCCGCGAACCCGTCGGGCGTGGCCTCGCGGACCGGATACAGCCGCTCCAACTGCTGCCGGTCCTCGAAGAAGGCCGGAACCCCCGTCGTCAGGGCGTGCGTGCCCGGAGTCCGCTCGGTCATCGGCAGTCCGTCGAACTGCTCCACGAACGACGCGTCCGGATACCCGTGGTGCCCGAGCACATGCAGCCGCCCCGCCCGGGAGCCCAGCACCACCAGCGCCTGGCTGCCGACCGCCGGGGCGATCTCGTCGGCGACCAGCTGCACCACGTCCTGCACACCGACCGCCTCGGTCAGCGAACTCGCCAGGCTCAGCAACTGCGAGATCGTCACCAGCCGCGTCGGCGCGTCGGCGGGCGGCCGGTGCCTGCGGTTCATCTCGGCGACCGCCCGCGCCCGGGTCACCCGGACACTCAGCCCCGTCGTACTCGGGTACAGCCGGAACGACAGCCAGTCGGCGGGCGGACGCAGCGCCACGAACGAGGTGGTCTGCTGGCTGAACAGCGCCGCCCGGTAGCGGTCCTCGTACACCGGATCGTTCAGCCAGGGCACCGACGCCCACAGCTGCGTGCCCAGCAACTGGCTCACCGGAATCCCGATCAGCTCGGCCGCCGCCGCGTTGGCGAAACAGATCCGCCCGTGCAGATCCAGCGAGCACAGCCCGTACGGCAGCCGGGCCACCATCCGCGCCGACTCCACCGTGCCCAGCGTGCCGGCCGCGCCCGCGAGGGAGGGCGCGGCGAGCAGATCCGGCTCGGGCAGCAGCGGCACGCTGTCCTCCAGGGCGCGCGCCAGCCGGGTGGCGAGCCGGTCGCAGGCCGCCGCCAGATGGGTGCGCTCGCGCTCCGACAGATCCGGCGGATGCGAACCGGGCCAGGTCACGAAGACCGCGCCGTAGACGGTGGAGTCCGTCGCCACCGGCAGCGCGGCCAGCGCGAACGGGTACGGCAGCACCACCGAGATCCGCGGATACAGGCGGGCCATCTCCTCCTCGCCGCTGACCCACACCAGCCGCCGTTCGCGCGCCGCGTCCGCCACCGGCACCGGAGCGCTCAGCCCCACCCGCTCCCAGGGTGCCGCGAAGGCCCGGGGGAGCCCTGCCATCACCGCCATCTCCAGCACCGGCTCCTCGGCGGCCCGCAGATAGACCGCGCCGGAGTGCGCGTGGACCTCGTCCATCATCGAGGCCAGCGCCAGCGACAGCAGCGGTCGGCCGACCCGCGTCCGCGTCGTCGCGGGCGCCTGGGCGGAGTCCTGCCCGTCGGACACGCCGACCACCTCCTCGCACGGCCGGGCGACGGGTCCCCGGAACAAATCTCCCCCCTGACGGGCCGGACCGCACGGCGAGCGCTCCCGGGGCGGGCCGGCAGAGCCATCGTTGTCACCGGACGACTGTCCCGAACACTTGCGTGACCACTTGTTCGGCGGGTTTCGAGCACCGCCCTCCGCGAAGATTCCATCGGACGCGCACAGGGGCTGCGCGGGTGTCTCATTAGCGCTGTAATGGCGACGTGGGTGGCGACGGCGCTGCGGGACGCAGATCGAGAAGACACCGTGCCGAAGATGCCCTTTCCACGGTCACCGCCCCCGACGCGCCCGACCGGCTGCGCCGCGTCCTCGAACAGGCACTCGTCTACGCCCGCGCCGCCTTCGCCGCCGTCTACACGCTCGCCGAGGACGGCGAGGTGCTGTGCCTGGTGGAGTGGACCGGCTCCCCGCGCACCCAGTTCGGACTGCGCGACAGCTATGCCGCCTCCGGGGGCTCCCCGGTGGCCGACGCCCACCACTCCGGGCGCCCCCGCTGGCTCGGGCCGAAGGACCTCGCCGAGCGCGCCCAGTCCCGGCGGGCCTCCGCCGACGCCTTCCACCTGGCGGTGCTGCCCGCGCGCGGCGAGACCGCCGACGGCTGCCTGGTCGCCGTCAGCGAGTGCGCCGACGGATTCGACCCCGACGACCGCGCCTGCCTGGTCCTGATCGCCCACGCCGTCGCCCATGCGGCACCCGTGCCGAGCGCCGAGCCCGGCGATCTGCCGTCCAACGCCTTCAGCCTGGCCATGGACACCGGCCGCGTCGAGGTCGGCGACGACATCCTGGACCTGTTCGGGATCGTGCCGGAGGAGTTCGACGGCAAGGTGGAGACCCTGCTCGGTCTGACCGTGCCGGAGGACCTGCCCTCGCTGATGAGCGTCGTCGAGGCCGACCACATGTCCATCGGCGACCGCGAGCTGGAATTCCGGGTGCTCCAGCCGGCCGGACCGCCCAAATGGCTCAGACTGCGCGGACGGCTGGTGCCCGGCGGGGAGGGACAGCCCGCGCGGCTCTCCGGCACCGTCGCCGACGCCTCCAAGCTGCGCTCCGACGTCACCGACGTGGCCCGCGTCCAGCGCCTGGCCGCCGCCCTCGCCACCGCCGGCACCGTCCGCGACGTCAGCCAGGCCGTCGTCGCCGCCCTGCGCACCCCGCTGCGCGCCGACCGGATCGCGCTCGCCGAGCTGGAGAACGAACGGCTCGTCGTCACCGTCCTCGACCCGCCCCAGCCGGAGTCCTGGCCCGAGCTGTGGCGCTCGGAGTGGCGCACCGAGTGGCCCGACGCCCCGGTGCGGGCGATGCCGACCCTCGCCGCCGCCCTGCGCGAGGGCCGCGCCCAGATCTGGCCCGCGGGCGCCCCCCCTGGAGCCCGCGCTGGCCGACGTCGGCCCCGGCGGCCTCGCCGTACTGCCGCTGCCGGCCGGCGGGCGGATGGCGGGGGCCTGTCTGATCGGCTGGGACAGCCCGCACCACTTCGGACCCGACGAACGCGCCCTGCTCACCGCCTCCGCCGGACTCGCCGGACAGGCCCTGATGCGCGCCCACGCCTTCGACGCCGAGCACGAGCTGGTCGGCATGCTCCAGCGCCAGCTCCTGCCCCGCCGTCTGCCCCGGCTGCCCGGCGGCATGGCCGTCGCCCGCTACCTGCCCAGCACCGCCGGTCTGGAACTGGGCGGCGACTGGTACGACGTCATCCCCCTGCCCGACAACCATGTCGCCCTCGTCATCGGCGACGTCCAGGGCCACAGCGCGGCCGCCGCCACCCTGATGGGCCAGATGCGCACCGCCCTGCGCGCCTACGCCGCCGAGGGCCACCCGCCCGACGTCGTCGTCTCCCACGCCAACCGCCTGCTGATGGAACTGGAGACCGACCTGTTCGCCACCTGCGCCTACGTCGACGTCGACCTGGAGGAGGGCACCGCCTGGTGCGTCCGCGCCGGACACCTGCCCCCGGTGCTGCGCCACCCGGACGGCGCAACCGACATCGCCGAGGCCGAAGGCGGTCCCCCGCTCGGTGTGATGACCCAGGCCGAGTTCCCGATGAGCCCCCTGCGTCTGCAGCCCGGCACGCTGATCGCGCTCACCACGGACGGCCTGGTGGAGTCCGTCGAGGCCGACATCGACGCCGGTATGGAGCGCTTCGCCCACGAACTGGCCGCCGCCGACCCCGCCCACCTCGGCCAGGTCGCCGACGCCCTGCTCGGCAACGCCCGCCGCAGCGACGACGTGGCCCTGCTGCTGATGCGCTACGACGGCATGGAGGCCCGCCCCCGCCGGGAGAGCTGGACGGTCTGGCGGGTCCCCGAGGCCGTCGGCCACGCCCGCCGCTTCACCCGGCGCACCCTGCGCGCCTGGGGCCTGGACGGCGAGATCGACGCCGTGCTCCTGGTCGTCTCCGAACTGGTCACCAACGCTCTCGTGCACACCGACGGCCCCGTCCGCCTCTACCTCACCCTCGTCAGCAGCCGCCTGCGGGTCGCCGTCGCCGACACCTCACCGCGCAGCCCCGTCAAACCCACGAGCATCGGCTGGGAGGCCACCGGAGGCCGAGGCATCCTCCTGGTCGAGGCCATGTCGGCGACCTGGGGCACAGTTCCGGTCAGCGGCGGCAAGCAGGTCTGGAGCGAAATCCAGCTGAACCGCTGAACGCGGGGTACTCGCCCGAGCCGCGCCGAAGGCTCCGTCCCGGAACCGCCCCTCCCGCACAAATCCGACTATGGTGAGGCAAATGAAGGCTCTCGTGCTGTCCGGCGGAGCCGGTACGCGGCTGAGGCCGATCACTCACACATCGGCCAAGCAGCTGGTCCCGGTCGCCAACAAGGCTGTGCTGTTCTACGGGCTGGAATCCATCGCCGAAGCGGGCATCACCGAGGTGGGCCTCGTGGTCGGGGACACCGCCGCGGAGATCCAGGACGCGGTGGGCGACGGCTCCAAGTTCGGTCTGCAGATCACCTACATCCCGCAGGAACGCCCCCTGGGCCTGGCGCACGCGGTGCTGATCGCGCGGGACTGGCTCGGGGACGACGACTTCGTCATGTACCTGGGCGACAACTTCATCGTGGGCGGCATCCGCGATCTGGTGCGGGAGTTCACCCGCAACCGCCCCGACGCCCAGATCCTCCTCACCCATGTGGCCGACCCGCGCGCCTTCGGTGTCGCCGAACTCGACGACGCGGGCCAGGTCGTGGGCCTGGAGGAGAAACCCGAGCACCCCAAGAGCGACCTCGCCCTGGTGGGCGTCTACCTCTTCACCCCCGCCATCCACGAGGCGGTACGGGCGATCAAGCCGTCCTGGCGCGGCGAACTGGAGATCACCCACGCCATCCAGCACCTCATCGACGCCCGCGCCGACGTCCGGTGCACCGTCATCGAGGGCTACTGGAAGGACACCGGCAACGTCGACGACATGCTGGAGGTCAACCGGACGGTCCTGGAGGGACTGGACCGGCGGATCGACGGCCAGGTCGACGAACTGTCCGAGACCGTCGGCCGGGTGGTGGTCGAGGAGGGCGCCCGGATCGTCAACTCCCGCATCGTCGGGCCCGCCGTCATCGGCTCCGGCACGGTCGTCGACAACTCCTACATCGGACCCTTCACCTCCGTCGCCGAGAACTGCCGGATCACCGACAGCGAGCTGGAGTTCTCCATCGTGCTGCGGGACTCCTCGATCGCCGGCGTGGGACGCATCGAGTCCTCCCTGATCGGACGGCACGCCGAGGTGACCCCGGCCGACCACGTCCCCAGCGCCCACCGATTCGTCCTCGGCGACCACAGCAAGGTGCAGATCCACCCATGAACCTCCTCGTCACCGGTGCCGCCGGCTTCATCGGCTCGGCCTACGTCCGCAAGCTGCTCGCCTCCGACGCCCCCGACGCGCCCGACATCACCGTGCTGGACAAGCTCACCTACGCCGGCAGCCTCGACAACCTGCCCCTCGACCATCCCCGTCTGGAGTTCGTGCAGGGCGACATCCGCGACGCCGAACTCGTGGGCAAGCTCACCGAACAGGCCGACCAGGTCGTGCACTTCGCCGCCGAGTCCCACGTGGACCGCTCCATCACCGGCGCCGCCGACTTCGTCCTGACCAATGTCGTCGGCACCCAGACCCTGCTGGAGGGCGCCCTCAGGGGCGGGGTGTCGACGTTCGTGCACATCTCCACCGACGAGGTGTACGGCTCGGTCGAGACCGGCTCCTCCTCGGAGGAGTTCCTGCTGCGGCCCAGTTCGCCGTACTCCGCCTCCAAGGCCTCCTCCGACCTGCTCGCCCTGGCCTACCACCGCACCCACGGCCTGGACGTGCGGGTCACCCGCTGCTCCAACAACTACGGCCCGCGCCAGTTCCCCGAGAAGGTCATCCCGCTGTTCGTCACCAACCTCCTCGACGGCAGACCCGTCCCGCTCTACGGCGAGGGCCGCAACGTCCGCGACTGGCTGCACGTCGACGACCACTGCCAGGGCGTCGAACTCGTCCGCACCAAGGGCCGCCCCGGCGAGGTCTACAACATCGGCGGCGGCACCGAGCTGAGCAACCGGGAACTGACCGGGCTGCTCCTCGAAGCCTGCGGCGCCGACTGGGACCGGGTACGCAAGGTCGAGGACCGCAAGGGACACGACCTGCGCTACTCCGTCGACTGGAGCAAGGCCCGCACCGAACTCGGCTACCACCCCCGGCACGACTTCCGTACCGGACTCGCCGAGACCGTCGACTGGTACCGGGACAACCGCTCCTGGTGGGAGCCGCTCAAGCGGCGCACGGAGGAGGAGCACCGATGAGGTGGCTGATCACCGGCGCGGGCGGCATGCTCGGCCAGGACGTCGTCGGCGAACTCCGCGGCCGCGGGGCCGAGGTGACCGGCCTCGACCACAGTGCCCTCGACATCTGCGAACCCGCCGCCGTGCAGCGGGCGTTCACCGCACACCGCCCGGACATCGTCGTCAACTGCGCCGCCTACGCCGCCGTCGACGACGCCGAGTCGCACGAGGAGACCGCCCTGCGCGTCAACGGCGACGGCCCCCGCCTCCTCGCCCGCGCCTGCGCCGCCCACGGCGCCCGCCTGGTCCACGTCTCCACCGACTACGTCTTCTCCGGCAAGGGCCGCACCACCCCCTACCCGGAGGACCACCCGCCCGCCCCGCGCACCGCCTACGGCCGCACCAAGCTCGCCGGCGAGCTGGCCGTGCGCGAGGAACTCCCAGACGCCTCGGCCGTGGTGCGCACCGCCTGGCTCTACGGCGTCCACGGCAAGAACTTCGTCCGCACGATGATGGGCATCGAGGCGAGCCGCCCCACCGTCGACGTCGTCGACAACCAGACCGGCCAGCCCACCTGGACCGTCGACGTCGCCGCCCGCATCGCCGACCTCGGCCCGCTGATCGGCCCGGACGTCAACGGCGTCTTCCACGCCACCAGTTCGGGCGAGACCACCTGGTACGAACTGGCCCGGGAGGTGTTCCGGCTGCTCGGCGCCGACCCCGACCGGGTCCGCCCCACCGGCACCCCACCCACCCCGCGCCCCGCACCCCGACCCGAGTACAGCGCCCTCGCGCACGGCCGCTGGCAGGAACTGGGCCTGCCCGTGCCCCGCGACTGGCGCACCGCCCTGCACGAAGCAGTGCCCCGCATCCGCAAGGAGTCCCCTTCGTGAAACGCCATGAGTTCCTGAAGGAACTGCACAAGGTCAGCGCCAACCGCAACTACCTGGAGATCGGGGTCAACGACGGGCGCAGCCTGCGGCTGTCCCGCGTGCCCAGCATCGCGATCGACCCCGCCTTCAAGGTGGTCACCGAGATCCGCTGCGACGTCCACCTGGTGAAGGCCACCAGCGACGACTTCTTCGCCCGCGACAACCCCCTCATCCACCTCAAGGGGGGCCGCCACCCGCTGCGGAACCTGCGCCGGGGCCGCAGCCCGCTCGGCTACTGGCGGCGCACCACGCTGGACCTGTCGTTCATCGACGGCATGCACCTGTTCGAGTACGCGCTGCGCGACTTCATCAACGTCGAGAAGCACTCCGACTGGGCCAGCGTGATCGTCTTCGACGACATGCTGCCGCGCAATGTCGACGAGGCGGCCCGCGACCGGCACACCGGCGCCTGGACCGGCGATGTGTACAAACTCGTCGAGATCCTCGCCCGCTACCGCCCCGACCTGGTCACCGTGCTGGTCGACACCCAGCCCACCGGCCAGCTCGTCGTCTTCGGCGCCGACCCGAAGAACACCGTGCTGCGCGACCGCTACGACGAGATCGTCGCCGAGTACGACCTGCCCGACCCGCAGAAGGTGCCGGAGAGCATCCTGGACCGCGCCGGCGCGGTACCGCCCGGGACCCTGCTCGACGCGGGCTTCTGGCGCCCGCTGACCCGCGCCAGGAACCTCGGCGTGAGCCGCTCCCGCGGCTGGGACCCCCTGCGCAAGGCGCTGGAATCGCTCGGCGTGTGAACCAGCGAAGAGTGAACCAGCAGGGAGTAAACCAGCAGGGAGTGAACTAGCCGGCCCGCAACTCCCGGTAGCGGGCCGCGCAGTCCTCGTACGACGGCAGCAGCCCGGCGCGCAGCGCCTCGGCCAGCGGCGGCGCCTCGGCGTCCTTGGGGGAGAGCACCGGCGGCACGCTCTCCGGCCAGGGCAGCGCCAGGTCCGGGTCGAGCGGGTGCACCCCGTGCTCCCGGTCCGGGGCGTAGCCGGTGGAGCACAGGTAGACCACGGTGGCGTCGTCGGTCAGCGCCATGAAGGCGTGGCCCAGCCCCTCCGCCAGGAAGACCGCGTGCCGGGTGTCGTCGTCCAGCCGCACCGCCTCCCACTGGCCGAACGCCGGGGAGCCGGTGCGCAGATCGACCACCACGTCCAGGACGGCGCCGCGCACACAGGTGACGTACTTGGCCTGGCCGGGCGGCACATCGGAGAAGTGCACCCCGCGCACCACGCCCCGCCGGGACACCGAGCAGTTGGCCTGCGCGAGCGTGAGGTCGTACCCGGTGGCCTCGCGGAACTCCTCGCTGCGGTACCACTCGTGGAAGCTGCCCCGGTCGTCCGGGAACAGCTTGGGCTCCAGTACCCAGGCCCCGTCGATCCCCAGTGAGCGCAACGCCGTCACCTCCGTGCCTTCGCGAGCAGGCTCCTCGCCCTGCGCGCCAGCCGCCGCGGCAGCCCCGGGCCTGGAAGGCGCCGTACCCGCACGCCGTGCGCGCCCGAGCGCAGCGCGAACGGCAGCGGCAGCAGCCGGGGCCCGGCGGTGTCCGGGACCGGGGCGAGCGCGACGCGCCAGGTCGCCCCGCCCATCAGCAGGGCGGGCAGCGCGGCCGTGAGCAGGGCGCCGGAACCGTCGGGTGCCGGGGACAGCGTGGCGTCCGCGTCCAGGACCCGCTCCTTCCCGGTCAGCCGCAGCTGTACGGCCGTGTCGCGCGGCACGTGCAGCGGCACCGGGGCGCCGAGCCGGTCGTGCGTGACGGTGACGTCCGCCGGGGCGATGCGCCCGAGTCCGAGGGAGCGGGTCGCCCGGTCGACGTCCAGCGCGAGCGAGGTGTGCCGCGCGGTCCAGTACGGCAGCACCACCCGGCCGGCGACGAGCCCGGCGGGCGCCGTGGGGCGCTCGGTGCGCGCTGCGGGAACCAGCCGGCACTCCTTGGTCCAGCCGCCGAGCCGGACCCGGACCACGGCGTCCCAGAGCCCGCCGCCGAGGACGGTGCCCCCGGCCGCGCCCGCCGGGTCGACGGTGGCCGTCGCCCGCAGCACCAGCCGGAACCGGCCCGGGTCGTCGGTCGGCACGGTCTCCCGGGTGAACTGGGCGGGCTGGAAGTACTGGGCGGCGCTGTCGCGCTGACGCAGCAGCAGATCCGCGCGGGCGGACCCGAACCGGGCGACGGTGTCGGCGCCCACCCAGGCGACGGCCTCGGCGACGTCCTTCGGCGCGGACCTCAGCGGATCACCGCCGCCCCCGGGGGCGAAGGTCAGCGGCTCGCCGTCGGAGTGGTACTCGGCGGCGAAGGAGACCAGCAGCGAGCCGTCCCGCCACTCCAGGCCCTCGGGCACGGCCTTGAGTACGACGCCCGCCTCCCACTCGGCGAACGCCTCCAGATCGGCGTACCGGTCGGCGGCGATCAGCGCGGCGACCACCTGCTGGGTGGGCGCCAGACCGGCCGCCACGCCGGGCCCGAACCGTTCGACGACGACCGAGTGGATCTCCCGGAACAGCTCCTTGCGGTAGTCGGCGGGCAGGGCCAGCAGCCGCTTGCCGCGCATCCGTTCGACCATCTCGACCCGCAGCCAGCGGCGGAACAGCCGGTCCCGCAGCGGACCCGGCTCGGTGTACTCCTCGACGACGTCCAGCGCCTCGCGCAGGTTCTTGAAGTAGCCGACCGGGTCGAAGCGCTGGAAGCCCGCGTTGGAGGAGTCGTCCCGGCGGACGTGGTAGTAGCAGACGTAGTCGCTGAGCACCGCGACGTTGTCCGCGCGCAGGTACGCCTCCGTGATGAAGACGTGGTCCTCCAGGCGCCGTCTGCCCTCCGGGAAGCGCAGGCCGATGCGGTCGAGGAAGGCGCGGCGGACCATCTTGTGCGGGGTGAGGCTGTCGATCAGCGGGGCGTTCTCCACGGTGGCCCGCGGCCGGTTCTCGCGGAACAGCTCCACCGGCACGCCGCGGCCCTGGCCGGCCATCTTGCCGACCACGACGTCGGCGTCGTGGGCCACGCCGTAGTCGTACATCCGCTCAAGGGCCTCGTCGCCGAGGTAGTCGTCGTTGTCCACGAACATCACGTACTCGCCGCGCGAGGCGGCGATACCGACGTTGCGCGGCTTGCCCGACCAGCCCGAGTTCTCCTGGTGCACCACCGTCACCCTGGGGTCCTCGGCGGCCAGCGCGTCGAGGCGGGCCGGGGTGTCGTCGGTGGAGCCGTCGTCGACGAAGATCACTTCGTACTCGTCGGGGGGCAGGGACTGCCGCAGCAGTGAGGAGACGCAGTCCTCGATGTACGTCCCCGGGTTGTAGACGGGAACGATGACGCTGACCTTGACCGGCATCGCGCTCGAAGTCCCCTCGGGTCGTCGCTTGCCTTGCTTGGGTGCGTTGGGGTCGATGCTAACGCGCTGTGTCCCTACCGGCGCTGCCGCACCGCCCGCCGCCAACGCCAGGCGAACAGCACCAGGGCGGCCGCGACCAGCGGAGGTCCCACGCGACGGGCGACGGGAAGTGCAGCCGTTCGGGTGAGGTCGATGGGCGCGGCGGGTTCGGGCTCCGGTGCCTGCTTCCGCTCCTGCTGCCCCTGCCCCTGCCCCTGCCCCTGCCCCTCCTGCTCCTGCTCCTGTTCCGGTTCGGTCAGGCGCTCCGCGAGACAGTCCGCGAACTGGGTGACCAGACGTCCGCCCACCTCCGACAGCAGGCCGCGCCCGAACTGTGCGGGGCGCCCCGTCACCGCGAGATCGGTGCGCACGGTGACCGCTGTCTCCCTCTCACGCGGGGTGAGCGTGCCGGTGACGGTGGCCCGCGCGGTGCCCTGGCCGCGGGTCTCCCGGCCGCTGGCGATCAGCACCATGCGGTGCTCGGTGTCGTCCCGCTCCTCGAAGACGGCGGTGCCCCGGTACGTCAGGGTGACCGGACCGACCTTGACCCGGACCGAACCGGTAACGGTCTTGCCGTCGTAGTCGGTCACGCTCGCCCCCGGCAGACAGGGTGCGATCCGCTCGATGTCGAGGAGCGCCCGCCAGGCGTCGTCGACGGGGACGGGCACGGTGAACTCGTGCTGAAGTTCCATCACTTCCTCCTCGGAGCGGTGGCGTTTGTCAGGGCGAGGTGTGGATCGCCCCCGCGGTCACGGTCAGCGGGGCGCCCGTGCCGCCCCAGCGCAGGGCGACGATCTCCGCGGCCACCGACACGGCGACCTCCTCGGGCGTACGGGCGCCCAGGTCGAGGCCGACGGGCGAGCGCAGCCGGGACAGTTCGGCCGGGGTCAGCCCGGCCTCCTCCAGCCGCCGCATCCGGTCGTCGTGGGTACGGCGGCTGCCCATCGCCCCGATGTACGCGGCCGGCCGGCGCAGCGCCTCCTGAAGCAGCGGCACGTCGAACTTGGGGTCGTGGGTGAGGACGCAGATGACGGTGCGCCCGTCGGTCCCGGTGCTTTGGAGATACCGGTGCGGCCAGTCCACGACGACCTCCACGCCCTCCGGGAACCGCTTGGGCGTGGCGAACACCGGGCGGGCGTCGCACACCGTGACCCGGTAGCCGAGGAAGTCCCCGATCCGGGCGACCGCGGCGGCGTAGTCGATGGCGCCGAAGACCAGCATGCGCGGCGGCGGGGCGAAGGAGTGCAGGAAGACGGCGACCGCGTCCTCACGGCGCTCGCCGTGCGGCCCGTAGTGGCGCAGCCCCGTGGCACCGAGGGCGAGTTCACCCCGTGCGTCGGCGGCGACCGCGGCGTCCAGGCCCTCCGTGCCGAGGCTGCCGAGCACCCGGTCGGGCCACACCGCGAGGCTCGCCCCGCGCGGCGCGGGCCCGTCGGTCACGGTGGCGACGGTGACCGGCTCCCCGGCGGCGACGGAGTCGGCGAGGGCACCGAAGGAGGGGTCGAGGTCGGCGGTCACCGGCCGTACGAGGAGGGTGATCTCCCCGCCGCAGGTGAGCCCCACGGCGAAGGCGTCCTCGTCGCTGTACCCGAAGGTCTCCAGCCGGGGCTCCCCGTCGGCCACGACCTCCTGCGCCAGCTCGAACACGGCGCCCTCGACGCACCCGCCCGACACACTCCCGACCACCTCGTCGTCGGGCCCGACGGCCATGGCCGCGCCCGGTCCGCGGGGCGCGCTGCGGCTCGTCGCGACGACGGTGGCCAGCCCGAAGGGGACACCGGCCGCGTACCAGCGCTTCAGTGCCGGGAGGAGGTCACGCATCGCGGGCTCCTCCCACCGCACCGGGAGAACGGTCACGCATCTTCCGCTCCTCTCACCACCGCCGCCAGGCGTTCCAGTGCCGCCAGGCTGTGGCCCTCGACGAAGGTGTCGACGCTGGGCAGCGCCGCCGCCATGCCGGCCGCGAGCGGGGCGTAGCCGGGGCGGGCCTTGAGGGGGTTGGCCCAGACGACCCGGTGTGCCAGGCGGTGGAGGCGGCGCATGGCCGTGGCGAGGGTCTCCGGGTCGCCGCGCTCCCAGCCGTCGGACAGCACCACCACGATCGCACCGCGCGCCGTGCCGCGCTGCCCCCAGCGGTCCAGGAACGCCCGCAGCAGCTCGCCCAGCCGGGTGCCGCCGCGCCAGTCCGGTACCGCCTCGGCGACCGCTGCCATCGCCAGGTCGGGATCCCGGTGGGACAGCTCCCGGGTGACTCTGGTCAGCCGGGTCCCGATGGTGAACACCTCCGTCCGGCCCCCGCGCACGGCGGCGTGCGCGAAGCGCAGCAGCGCGTCCGCGTACGGTGCCATCGAGCCGCTGACGTCGACCAGCAGCACCACCCGCCGGGGCCGCTCGGTGCGCGTGTGCCGGAGCGGCCGGGCGGGC
>NZ_FLSP01000096.1 GCF_900091315.1 Streptomyces sp. DI166 | reverse complement strand
GGCGCCGGGACTCTCCCGAGCCGGGTCTCGGCGCCCTCACCCCCCTGGGCGCCGGGGTCCGGCTCCTTTGCGTGCGGAGGTACGGGCACGGTTCTTGCCTGGACACGCTGGAGAGGTGGGCCACCCCGTACCTGAACCCCGGGGTGGCCCACCGGATGGCAGATTGTGTCACATGGGCATAGCCTGCCGAGTGTGAGTAGCCCCACCCCCGTACCAAACTCCGCCATCACACCCTCCCTGACGGAGCGGCGCAAGGCGGAGACGCGTATGCAGATCGCCCGCTCGGCCGCCGCCCTCTTCGTCCGGCAGGGCCTGCGCGCCACCCGCGCCGAGGACATCGCCCACGCCGCCGGTATCGCCCCGCGCACCTTCTACCGGTATTTCGCCACCAAGGAAGAGGCCGTCGCCCCCCTCTACGCGGCCGGCGCCGAACGCTGGGTCCAGGCGGTACTGCTCGCCCCCTCCCACCTGTCCGTACCCGAGGCCCTGGAGCACGCGGTACGCCACACCCTGACCCCCGGGACCGCCGCCTCGGCCTCCTCCTGGGAATGGGTGCGCCCCCTGATCCGGCTCGCCGGGTCCAGTCCCGCGCTGGGGAAGGTGTGGGCGGAGGTCTGCCATCTGTCGGAGGAGACGCTGGCGCAGGTGCTGGCGGAGCGGCTGGGGGGCGGCAGGGCCGAGGGTGTGGGGGAGTTGGGCGGCGGGGGCGAGGGCGTGGGGGAGTTGGGCGGCGGGGGCGAGGGCGTGGGGGAGTTGGGCGGCGGGGCCGAGGATGCCGGGCATGGGTCGGACAACGTTGCCGGTCGGCCCGAGCTGAGGTTCGCGGCCGCCGTGGCCGGGGCGGCCGTACGGGTGGCCGTGGAGTCCTGGGCGGCGGGCCGGGCACGGCTGGAGGGACCGGAAGGGCCGGCCGAACTGGCCCTGCGGAATCTGGCGGTGCTGCGGGACTTTCCGTGGGGGGAAGTGGCGCGCGGGGGCTAGGAGTTCTGGGGGTTCTTGGCTTCTACGGGTTCTGTGCGTGTCCCGGTTGACGCTCGCTCAGTTCGCCTCTGCCGCAGCCGCCCTGGTCAGGCGGCCCCCCAAGTCCCGTACACACTGCACCAGTTCCGCGGGTTCGTGGACGGTGAACTCGCAGTCGGCCATGGCCAGCCGTACCGCCATCCACTCCACCGCGTCGCCCGTCGTCGCGCGCAGGCGGCAGGTGCGGTCGTCGATCGGCTCCGGCGCCCCCACCCACTTGGGCAGCCGGGCCGCGATGAAGTCGGCCGGGGCGGCGAAGGTGACCACGAACTCGTACGTCTCCTGCCGCCGGTACATCGACTGCCGCAGATACTCGGCCGCGTCCCCCGTCGGCAGTTCGCGGGGCGCGAAGCGGGCGCCGGTCGCGAAGGGCTCGCTGACGCGGTCGACACGGAAGGTCCGCCAGTCCTCGCGGTCGAGGTCGTAGGCGACCAGGTACCAGCGGCGGCCGGTGGAGACGAGCCGGTACGGCTCGGTCAGCCGCCGCGACTCCGTGCCGTCGCCCGCGCGGTACGCGAACCGCAGCCGCTCCCGTCCGGCCACCGTCGACGCCATCACGGTCAGCGTCTCCGGCGCGATCGACGCCCCGTCGCCGCTGGTCAGCGGGGTAGTGGCGGCCTGGAGTGTGGCGACGCGGTGGCGCAGGCGGCCGGGCAGGACCTGCTCCAGCTTCGCGAGCGCGCGCACCGACGCCTCGTCCACGCCCTCCAGCGCGTGCCCGGCGCCCGCGCGCAGGCCGACCGCGATGGCGACCGCTTCCTCGTCGTCGAGGACCAGCGGCGGCATCGCCGTGCCCGCGACCAGGCGGTAGCCGCCGTCGGAACCCTTGGTCGCCTGCACCGGATAGCCCAGTTCGCGCAGCCGGTCGATGTCCCGCCGCACCGTGCGCCGGGACACCCCGAGCCGGTCGGCGAGCTCGCCGCCGGGCCATTCGCGGGGCGTCTGGAGGAGGGAGAGGAGCTGGAGGAGCCGTGCCGGGGTGTCTGTCGTCATGGATCCGAGGATGCCCGACGACTAGGACACGATCTGACCTAATGGGGTTCTACTGTGCTTCACATGACCCAAGAGACGACACCCGTCGAAGACGGGAAGACCACCGACGCGACGGCTTCCGTCGGAGACAGGCGGCGCTGGTTCGCGCTGGCCATCGTCATGACCGCGGCGTTCATGGACCTCGTGGACGTCACGATCGTCAACATCGCCATCCCGTCCATCAAGGAGGACGCCGGCGCCACCGAGAGCCAGATCCAGTGGATCACCGCCGGTTACGCCCTCGCCTTCGCCGCGGGCCTGATCACCGGTGGCCGTCTCGGCGACATACACGGCCGCAAGAGGCTCTTCCTCATCGGCATCGGCGGCTTCACCATCGCCTCCGCGCTGTGCGGCTTCGCCGCGAACCCGGAGATGCTGGTCGCCTCCCGCATCCTCCAGGGCGCGATGGCCTCGCTGATGGTGCCGCAGGTGCTGTCGATCGTGCACGCGACCTTCCCCGCGCACGAACGCGGCAAGGTGTTCGGCCTGTTCGGCGCCATCGTCGGTCTCGGCGCGGTCAGCGGACCGCTGCTGGGCGCGCTGCTCACCGAGTGGAACCTCTTCGGTCTGGAATGGCGCCCGATCTTCCTGATCAACCTGCCCGTCGGCATCGTGGGTCTGATCCTCGGCAGCCGCTTCATCACCGAGTCCAAGGCGGCCCGGGCCCCGAAGCTGGACCTGGTGGGCGTGGGCCTGGTGACGCTCGGCCTGCTCATGCTGCTCTACCCGCTCACCCGCGGCCGCGAGCTGGACTGGCCGGTGTGGGGGTACGTGGCGATGGCCGGCTCGCTGGTCGTGCTCGCGGTGCTGGTGGCGTACGAGCGGCGCAAGCGCGCGCGGGACGGGTCGCCGCTGATCGAGCTGTCCCTGTTCCGGGTGAAGAGCTTCGCCGCGGGGATCGCCGTACAGACCGTGTTCGGCGTCGCGCTCGGCATCTTCTTCCTGGTGTGGACGCTGTACATGCAGATCGGCCTGGGCTGGAGCGCGCTGAAGGCGGGTCTGACCGGGGTGCCGTTCTCCCTCGCCGTCTCCACGGCCGCCGGTCTTTCGGTGCAGAAGCTGGTGCCGCGGTTCGGGCGCGGTGTGCTCCAGGCGGGCGCGCTGCTGATGGGGCTGGGCGTCCTGCTCTACATCTGGGAGTCGGAGCGGTACGGCCTGGGCATCGAGCCCTGGCAGATGGCGCTTCCGCTGGTCGTCATGGGCGCGGGGATGGGCCTGATCGTGGCCCCGCTGACCGACGCGATCCTCTCCGAGGTGCCGCGCGAGCACGCGGGTTCGGCGTCCGGGCTGATCAACACCGTGATGCAGATGGGCAACGCGCTGGGGCTCGGGCTGGTGTCGGTGGTGTTCTTCGGAGTGCTGGACGACCGGCTGGGCGACGGGGCGTCCGGTGAGGCCGCCGGTGCCTCCGGCGAGGCGGCTCGGGCCTTCGTGGGGTCGGCCTTCGCGGACGCCTTCCAGAGCGCTCTGGTCTGGGTGGCCGTGGTCATGGGTGCGATCTTCCTGCTGATGTTCGCGCTGCCTCGGAAGCCGGCGCTGCATCTGGAGGGGGCCGAGGGGTCGGCTGAGGACGCGGAGGCTTCGGAGGACGTGGTGGCGGCGGGCGAGAGTGAGGCCCGGGAGCCGGTGGTCGTCGGCTGAGGTCGGCCCGTCCGTACTCGGATCTGGAGCAAGGGCCCTGCGCGGTGGCGCGGGGCCCTTCCGCGTGCCCGGGGGTGCGGGGTGTGCGGGCGGTGGATTTCTGGTTCTGCCCGGCCGAGTGTGGACTCATTTCCGTTCCTGCCCGAATGATGCCCGAACCTGTTTACTTTCCGTCCGGCTGGGCGTAGCCTCCGAGGCAATCCACAGGTTCGGGCATTGGTCGGAGGCGAACGGACATGTACGCACCGGAGCGGCAGCAGGAGATCCTCCGGCTCGCGCGTGACGGCGGCCGGGTGGACGTGCTGTCGCTGGCCGAGCAGTTCCAGGTGACCGCGGAAACGATCCGCCGGGACCTGAAGGCCCTGGACCGCGTCGGCCTGGTACGCCGCGTGCACGGCGGCGCCATCCCCGTCGGCCGCCTCGACTTCGAACCCGACCTCGCCGAACGCGAGTCCACCGCCGCCGACGAGAAGGACCGCATCGCCAAGGCGGCCCTCGCCGAACTCCCGGCCGAGGGCACGATGATCCTCGACGCCGGTACGACGGTCGCACGCCTCGCGGGTGCCATACCGCTGGAGGCGTCCCTCACCGTCGTCACCCACAGCCTCCCCATCGCCGCCCGCCTCGCCGACCACCCCGGCATCCAGCTCCACCTCGTCGGCGGCCGGGTACGCCACCGCACCCGCGCCGCCGTGGACGCCTGGGCGCTGAGGGCGTACGGCGAGATCCGGGCCGACGTCCTGATCGTGGCCGCCAACGGCTTCTCCGCCGACCACGGCCTGACCACCCCCGACCTCGCCGAGGCCGCCGTGAAGCGCGCGGCGGTGGCCGCGGCGCGCAGGGTGGTGCTGCTCGCCGACTCGACCAAGCACGGCCAGGAGCACTTCGCCCGCTTCGGCGACCTGAGCGACGTGGACCTGCTGATCACCGACAGCGGGCTGAGCCCCGAAGACGCCGCCGCCATCGAGCGCGGCGGCACGGAAGTAGTACGCGCATGATCCTCACCGTCACCCCCAACCCCTCCCTGGACCGCACCTATGAGGTCCCCTCCCTCGACCGCGGCGAGGTCATCCGCGCCACGGGGGAGCGCATGGACCCGGGCGGCAAGGGAGTGAACGTCTCGCGCGCCGTCGCGGCCGCGGGGCGGCGCACGGTCGCGGTACTGCCCCTGGGTGGTGCGCCGGGGGCGCTCGTGGCGGATCTGCTCGACGCGCAGGGCATAGAGGTCGCGCCGGTACCGGTCGCCGGAGCCACCCGCTCCAACATCGCGCTCGCGGAGTCGGACGGCGTGCTGACGAAGATCAACGCGCCGGGGCCGGAACTGTCGGCCGAGGAGCAGGAACTGCTGCTGGAGACGGTGCGGGCGCACTCGCGTGACGCGGACTGGATCGCGTGCTGCGGGAGCCTGCCGCGTGGGCTCGCGCCGGAGTGGTACGCCCGCGTGGTCGCGCGGGCGCACGCCGGGGGCGCGCGCATCGCTCTGGACGCCTCGGGGCGTGCGCTGCTGGAGGCGTTGCGCGAGCGGCCCGATGTGGTGAAGCCGAATGCCGAGGAGCTCGCGGAAGCCGTCGGGCGCCCCCTGTCGACGGTGGGCGACGCGCTGAAGGCGGCCGAGGAGTTGCGCGAGATGGGCGCACGCGCCGTGCTCGCGAGCCTGGGAGCGGACGGACAGTTGCTCGTGGACGGCGCGGGCGCCTGGTTCGGCAGCGCGCGCGTGGACGCCGTGCGCTCCAACGTCGGCGCCGGCGACTCCTCGCTCGCCGGATTCCTGATCGCGGGCGGCAGCGGGCCGGAGGCGCTCGCGTCCGCCGTCGCGCACGGCGCCGCCGCCGTACAACTGCCCGGCAGTGTGATGCCGTCGCCGGGCGACCTGGACCTCTCCGCCGTCACCGTCACGGCGGAGGTGCCGATGGACCGCGCGCTGAAGGAGCCGGTGCCATGACGAACCCCGCTCTCCGTCCGGCACCGGCCCCGCTCACGCCGCGACCGGAGCGGCGAGACTCTCCGTTACTCGCCGCGGCCCGCGGTCGTGCGTCGGTTTCCGGCCGTCGGCAGGACTCCCTGAGCCGTCCTGCCGGCCCGGGGAGGCGAGGTTTCCCCGACCCCGCCTCCCCTCCCTCCCCCCACTGCACCCCCGTCCCCACCCCCGCCCACCCCACTCCCCGGGCGATACGCGTGCGAAGGAGCCCGCGATGAGCGAGATGATCACCGCGGACCTGGTCGACCTCGACCTGTCCGCCGACACCAAGGAAGCCGCGGCCCGCGCCCTCGCCGAGCGCATGGTCGCCCAGGGCCGGGTGACCGACCTGGACGGCTTCCTGGCCGACGTGGCGGCGCGCGAGGCCCAGATGCCGACCGGACTCGACGGCGGCATCGGCATCCCGCACTGCCGCAGCGCACACGTCACCGAGCCCACGCTCGCCTTCGGGCGCAGCGCGGCCGGCATCGACTTCGGCGCGGCGGACGGGCCCGCGGACCTGATCTTCCTGATCGCGGCACCGGCGGGCGCGGACGACGCCCACCTCACGATCCTGTCCTCTCTGGCACGGCAACTGATGAACACGGAGTTCACGGACGCGCTGCGGGCCGTGGGCGACGCGGGGTCGGCGGCGGCGCTGATTCGGGGGGATGCGGTGCCGGGTGGCGCTTCTGAGGGCGCTGGTGAGGGTGCCGGTGAGGGCGCGGGCGGCGCTGAAGGTACTGCGGGCGCTGTGGGCGCTGGTGGCGCTGTGGGCGCTGTGGGCGCTGTGGGCGCGGCCGGGGTTGCGGCTGGGGGCGTGCACGGCGCGTCGGACGGCGCTTCCGAGGGTGTGCGCGGCGCAGTTGGGGGCGCGCGCGGCGCGCAGAGCGGCACTACGAACTCCGCTGCGGTGTCGGGGGCGGCCTCCGTCGACGCCGCAGCGGGCAACACGGCCCCGGCGCCGGGCGCGGACGTCGAGAACGCAACCGCCCCGGCGCCGGGCGCCCCCGCCGAGCGCCCCTTCCGCATCGTCGCCGTCACCTCCTGCCCGACCGGCATTGCCCACACCTACATGGCGGCCGAGTCCCTGGAGAACGCCGGACGCGACGCGGGCGTCGAAGTCGTCGTCGAGACCCAGGGCTCGGCCGGGTTCACCCGGCTCGACCCGGCGGTCATCGCCGCGGCGGACGGCGTGATCTTCGCGCACGACGTCCCGGTACGCGAGAAGAACCGCTTCGCCGGGAAGCCGACGGTCGACGTCGGTGTGAAGGCGGGCATCAACCGCCCCGCCGAACTCATCGCGGAGGTGCGCGAGAAGGCGGCGCGCGGGGAGGTGAGCGCGGGGGCGCCCGCGGGCGCGGGTACGCCGGTCGACCGCGCCGGTGAGCCCGGCGAGGGCTACGGCACCAAGCTCCGCAAGTGGCTGATGTCCGGCGTCAGCTACATGGTCCCGTTCGTCGCCGCGGGCGGTCTGCTGATCGCCCTGGGCTTCGCCATCGGCGGCTGGGAGATCAACAAGGCCCCGTCGGTGATGGACCACTTCGACTGGACCCAGGTCGACAGCTGGGGCGCCCTGCTGTTCCAGATCGGCGGCGTGGCCTTCGGCTTCCTCGTCCCGGTCCTGGCCGGCTACATCGCCTACGGGATGGCGGACCGGCCGGGTCTCGTGCCCGGCTTCGTCGGCGGCGCGATCTCACTGACCATCAACGCGGGCTTCCTCGGCGGCCTGGCGGCCGGTCTGATCGCCGGTGGCGTCGTGATGGCGATCCAGCGGCTGAAGATCCCGACGGCACTGCGCGGCATCATGCCGGTGGTGGTGATCCCGCTGGTCTCCTCGGCGATCGTCGGATTCCTGATGTTCGTCGTCATCGGCAAGCCCATCGCCAAGGCCCAGGAGGCCATGACGGACTGGCTCGACGGTCTCTCCGGCACCAACGCCGTCCTTCTCGGCATCCTGCTCGGCCTGATGATGTGCTTCGACCTCGGCGGCCCGGTCAACAAGGTCGCGTACGCCTTCGCCACGGCCGGCATCGCCGTCGCCGACCCGAGCGACTCCGCGATGCAGGTCATGGCCGCGGTGATGGCCGCCGGCATGGTCCCGCCCCTTGCGATGGCGCTGGCCACGGTCGTCCGCGGCAAGCTCTTCACCCAGACCGAGCGCGAGAACGGCAAGGCCGCCTGGTTCCTGGGAGCCTCCTTCATCTCCGAGGGCGCCATCCCGTTCGCCGCGGCGGACCCGCTGCGCGTGATCCCGGCCTCGATGGCGGGCGGCGCGGTCACCGGCGCGCTCTCGATGGCCTTCGGCGCCACCCTGCGCGCCCCGCACGGCGGCATCTTCGTGGTCCCCCTGATCGGCAACCCGCTGCTGTACCTGGTCGCCATCGCGGCGGGCGTGGGTGTCACCACCGCCCTGGTGATCGTCCTGAAGGGCATGCGCAAGCCTGCCGCGAGCGCCGCGCCGAACGGGCCCGGCACCGGCACGGAGGCGGCGTCCACGGACTCCAAGAAGCAGCCGGTGGCGGCCTGAACATCGGGGTGAGGTGCCCCTATTAAGAAGCTGTGAGTGGTTCACGGCACCTGCGAGATACATCACGGTCCGGGGTCAAAGTCCCGGACCGTGGTGTGTACTGGGGCGCATGCCTGAGGACGTCTCGATCTTCCAGCTGCTGGGCGTGTGCCTGCTCGCCCTTCTGACCGTCGTCTGGGCGATCAGCCTGGCCCGCGTCCTGCGCGCCGTCCGCCCCGACGCCGCCCGGTCGGCCGACTCCGCGCTGTCCGCGCTCCCGCATCCGCGGCAGGCGGGCCCGCACCTGGAGTCGGTGCAGCTCACCCCGGCCGAACAGGACGCCTTCGCCGGTCTGGTGCGGCAGTTCAGCGACGGGCGCTGAGCCGCGCGCCCCGGCGCACGTCACGGCACCTGCGCCGCCCGCCGCTCCATCGCGTCCCGCGCCGCGTCCTCGGAGACGTACACCTCGCACATGTGCCGCCCGTCCGGCGTCGCCGTGTGCTCGACCTCCCACAGGGAGACCTCCGTGCCGTCGCGCAGCAGGAAGGCGTGCTCGTAGAGCGAGAAGCACAGTGCAGCGCGCCCCGCCCGGCACGGGCGCCCGAAGGCCTGCGTGATCTGGTGCGCGAACGCCGTGCTCAGCAGCGCGGCGGTGTGCGCGCCCGGCCGGTCGGTGTTCTCCGCGCGGCGCAGGAGCCGGCGCGCGTGATCGGCGGAGTCGTCCGGCACGTACGTGTGGCGCGGCGCGTGCACCGGCGACAGCTGCACCGTCACCGGCAGCTCGAAGTCCGGTGCGTCCGGCGGTAACGGCAGGCGCGCGGTGGCGGCACGCAGCTCCTCCTCGTCCACGTACACCTCGTGCTGCGGCGCACTGCCCGGCGCGGTGTTGTGGACGAGCTCCCACAGGGTGAGCGCCGAGCCGTCGGCGAGCAGCCAGGTGTGCCGGTACGTCTCACGGTGCCGGCCCGCGCTGTGGTGCGCGGAGTGCAGGGAACTGTCGTGCGCCAGCGCGCAGTCCAGTCGCCGTATCACCTCGTCGGGCAGTTCGAAGGAGTTCAGGGCACGGCCGAGCAGTCGCGCGAGGTGCTCCTCCGGAGACTCCGGCGACTCATGGGATTCGTACGCTGCCGTCTCGTACGGAACGCTCAAGGCTTCTCCCGGCGTTGCTGCATGTCACCTTGTGGGTGCATACCGTAGCCCCTCGGTCGGACATCATGTCCGGGAACCGAGAAAACGTACGCACTTAAAACGTTGAAGCCGCGCGGATCGTTCCCGCGCGGCTCCACGAGCTGTCAAAATGCCCTGCTCAGGCGGCACTTCCCGCAGTCCACTCGCTCCACGGCAGGTTCCATCCGTTGAGCCCGTTGTCCGGCGCCACCGACTTGTCGGGGGAGTTCTTGACGATCACCACGTCGCCGATCAGCGAGTTGTCGTAGAACCACTTCGCCGTCGTGTCGCCCTGCGCGCCCTGCACGTCCTGCAGCCCGACACAGCCGTGGCTCGTCCCGGCGACCCCGAAAGGCGGGTTCCCCTTGTTGTACCAGTAGTTGCCGTGCAGGAAGGTCCCCGAGGTGGTCAGCCGCATCGCGTGCGGCACGTCCGGGATGTCGTAGGCGTCGGCCAGATCCACCGTCTGGCTGTTCATCCGGGTCTCCTTGAGCTTCTCGGAGATCACCATCTGCCCGTTGTACGTCGGGAACTCCGCGCTGCCCGCCGAGATCGGCACCGTCTTGAGCGTCTTGCCGTCCCGCGCGACCGTCATGGTCTGCGTGTTCACGTCGACCGTGGAGACCTGCGACCGCCCGATGGTGAAGGTCACGGTCTTCTTCTGGACCCCGAAGACACCGTTCGCGCCCTCGACCCCGTCCAGGTCGATCTTCATCGTGACCTTGGAACCGGCCTTCCAGTACTCCTCGGGCCGGAAGTCGAGCCGCTGCGCCCCGAACCAGTGCCCGACGACCTTCTGCCCGCTGCTCGACGTGACGGTGATCCCCGACTGCACGGCCTTCTTGTCGCTGATCGCCTTGTCGAAGTTGAACGACACCGGCATCCCGACACCCACGGTCGACCCGCTGTCCGGCGTGTACGTCCCGATGAAGCTGTTCTCCGGCGACACGGTGGTGAAGCTGGACCGCGCGCTCGTGCTCTTCCCGTCCGAGCCCTTCGCCTTCGCCGCTATCTCGTACTTGGTCCCGCGCTCCAGCTGCTCCTTCGGCTTCCAGCTACCGCCGTCCGCCGATATCGCCCCGGGCACGGCCTGCCCGCTCTCCGCCACGGTCATCCTCACGTCGGTCAGCTTTCCGCCGCTGACCTTCACGCCGGTCGAGTTGATTGACGCTCCCGACGAACCGTTCTTCGCCGAGATCACGATCTTCGCGCCCGAGGCCCCGGCGCCGCCGCCCTTGTCGTCGTTGTTGGCGTTGGCGTTGCCGCCGCAGGCGGTCAAGGTAAGCGCGCCGACCATCAGGACGGCACAGGTCCCCAGCACGCGCCGCGCTGCTTTGTCCGGCGTTTTCACAGGCTGCTCCATGTTCGCGTGATGTGCGTGGTCCGATCCGATGCGTGCAGAGAGAGGGAATCCGCGCCGGGTCGGGTTCCCTCCGTTCGCCATGGACGCCGTCGCGTGACAGAACCGGGACATTCGGGAGCGGGGTGGGACAGGCGTGACACGGGAGCCGAGCGCGCGGCGTACTCGGCGGGACACACACAACCTGTCCGCGGGGCGCGTCGGTTGGCGGCCGCGCCGATCACCAGGTGTGCTCTTTCGTATCGGTGCGGGGCGGGCCCGACCTGCTTTCAGAGGCGCAGCGCACGGGCCTCAGCATCCGCCGGGGCGCACACCACCGCCCTCAGGCGTCGGTCACCCACCCCCCTCACACATCACCAGCGCGCACGCCCCGACGGTCCTTCGCGCCCCCCTGGCTCAGGAACGCTCACCGCCCCCGTACAACTCCCCGTACGCCGGCCACGCCCCGCCCGGCCCGTCCACAGCCCGGGCGGCGCGCACGGCGCGCACGATCGCGTGCATCACCGCATCCGCGCCCGCGGCCAGGATGTCGTTCAGCGCGAGCGGGTTCGCGTCGTCGAGCGCGTGCTCTCCTGTGGCCAGCGCGAACACGGTGTCGCCGTCATGCAGCAGATGCACCGGACGCACGGCGCGCGCGATCCCGTCGTGCGCCGTGCCGGCCAGCTTCTGCGCCTGCGCCTTGGACAGTTCCGCGTCGGTGGCGACGACGGCGAGCGTCGTGTTCAACGAGGGGAGTGCGTTGCGCTCCGCGCTCTCCACGAGCCGCCGGCGCGCAGTCTCCCGGACGCGCTCCTCCGGATACTCCACGCGCCCCTGGAACAACTCCCCGTACAACACACCGACTTCCGCATCCAGCGCGTCTCCCGCGGCGTTCGCCACCACCAGCGCCCCCACGGTGATCCCTGAGTCGAGGACGACACTCGCGGTACCGACCCCACCCTTCATCGCCCCGACCACCGCTCCCGTCCCCGCCCCCACGCACCCTTCCTCGACGCGGGCGCCGAGTGCGCTGGCCGCGGCCGCCTCGACCGCCGACCGCCCCGTCGCGGAGTCAGGGCGTGCGCGGAAGTCGCCACCCCGCCCCAGGTCGAAGACGCACGCCGCAGGCACCACGGGCACCACGTGTGCCGGATCCGACCCGACGCGCACGCCGCGCCCCCGCTCCTCCAGCCAGGCCATCACGCCGGAGGCCGCGTCGAGCCCGTACGCGCTGCCCCCGGTCAGAACGATCGCCTCGACCTTCTGCACGACGTTGCGCGGGTCGAGGGCGTCGGTCTCCTTGGTGCCGGGCCCGCCGCCCCGCACGTCCACCGCGGCAACGGCCCCGCCCTCGGGGGCGAGCACAACAGTGGTGCCGGTGAGCCAACCGCCGCCGGTGCGCGTGGCGTGACCCACCCGCACTCCGGCGACGTCCGTCAATGCGTCGACTGTCATGGGGCCAGTGTGGTCCAGGCCCCGGGCACGGTGCCGGAATTCAGCCGGTCGGCGTTGCAGTCGTAGGCGCCGCCGTCCTGCTCGCCCGCGCCGTGAGCGTCGTACCGGCCGCCACCGCGAGTGCCGAGACAACTCCGGCCGCGAGCACCGCCCAGTCACCGAGGAAGGTGCACGCGATGATCAGCAGCGCGGTCGTCGGCAGCACCAACTGCTGGGCGGTGCCCACCTTGAAGTGCCGTGAATGCAGCGCCCACACCGTGAGCAGGTAGAGCGCCGTGGGCAGGGTCACCGCCGCCGACGCGGCCAGCGTGGAAATGTGCGCCTCGCCGACCGTCTGCTCGACAGCCACCTCCAGTCCCGCCCCGATCGCGGCGGCCGACGCGAAGATCACGTAGTGGCCGTAGCCCCAGAGGAAGGACTGCCGGTTGGAACGCAGATGGCCGTGGATGGGCACCACGAAGTAGATCCACCAGGCGGAGAAGATGATCAGGAGCCCGCCTGCCGCGATCGGCAACAGTTCGTCGAGCGCGTCGTTCTCGTCGAGCGCGGTCTTCACGGCGACCGTGGCGGCGGCGATCGTCTCGCCGAGCACGATGATCGTGAGCAGGCCGTACCGCTCGGCGATGTGGTGCGGGTGCCAGGCCGTCGCGTGGCCCTTCTCCGCGTACGCCGGTACGCACATTTCCAGGATCGCCATCACCAGGAACACCCATGGCCGGGCGTCCTCGGGGAGGACCAGCAGCCCGAGCCAGCCGATTTGGCACAGGAGCACCCCTGCGGCGTATCTCAGGGCTGTTGTTCTCTCCGGCCCCCGACAGGAGCGTGCCACGCGGAGCCACTGCGCCGTCAGTGCGAGCCGCATGATCAAATAGCCCAGCCAGACGGCGAGGAAGTCGTGCTCGTCGAACGCCTTGGAAATACCGGCCGCCAGTACGAGCACACCGGCGATCTGCACGAGGGTGACGATCCGGTAGAGGACGTCGTCGTTGTCGTAGGCGGAGGCGAACCAGGTGAAGTTCATCCAGGCCCACCAGATGGCGAAAAAGACCATCGCGTAGTTGAGGATGCCCTCACCGGGGTGCCCCTCCGCCACGGAGTGCACCAACTGAACGCCCGCCTGGGCGATGGCGACGACAAAGCACAGGTCGAAGAAGAGCTCTAGCGGTGTCGCGGCGCGGTGCGCCTCGTCGCGGCCACGGGCCGTGAGTCTGCGCAGCGGCCGTCTGCTTCCTGGCGCGTCGGCGGAGGGCGACGCGGGAGTCGAGCTGGACGTCATGACTCCAAGCACAGCAGATAGGGCGCCGAATTTCTTGCGCACGGATTCACGAGCGCACAAACTTCCGGTGCCCCCTCCCCAGGGCCGAGCCGGACCGCGGCCGCGCCGACCGGACCGCGCCCGGCCGGGACCTTCGGTCCGCAATCGAGGACCAACGCCGAGCCCGGCACGCTCCGCGCGGGCGTGCAATGGAGATGTACCGGCGAAGCCGAGTGAGAGGTGCCCGCCATGACTGTCCACCCCGTGGAGACTGCGACCACCACCCCTGCCGCACAGACGGTCCCTGAGACGGCGGCGGACGCCTGGTCCGGGTTCCGAGGCGGCCTGTGGCGCGACGCGATCGACGTGCGCGACTTCGTCCAGAGCAACTACACCCCGTACGAGGGCGACGGCTCCTTCCTCACCGGACCCACCGAGCGCACCACCAAGGTCTGGAACAAGCTCCTCGCGATGTTCCCCACCGAGATCGAGCGGGGCATCCACGACGTCGACGTCAGCACCCCCTCGCGCATCGACGCCTTCGCCCCCGGCTACATCGACCGCGACCTCGACCTGATCGTCGGCCTCCAGACCGACGCCCCCCTCAAGCGCGCGATCATGCCCAACGGCGGCTGGCGGATGGTCGAGAACGCCCTCAACGCCTACGGGTACGAGGCCGACCCCGCCGTCCGGGAGATCTACACCAAGCTCCGCAAGACCCACAACGACGGGGTCTTCGACGCCTACACCCCCGAGATCCGCGCCTGCCGCTCCTCCGGCATCATCACCGGACTGCCCGATGCCTACGGCCGCGGCCGCATCATCGGCGACTATCGCCGCGTCGCCCTCTACGGCGTCGACCGGCTCATCGTCGCTAAGCGAGCGGACAAAAGCGCACTCGAAGTCGAGTGGCCGAGTGCGCAGGTGATCCAGGAACGCGAGGAAATCGCCGAGCAGATCCGGGCCCTCGACGAGCTCAAGGCCATGGCCCGCTCCTACGGCTACGACATCTCCGGCCCCGCCCGCACCGCCCGTGAGACCGTCCAGTGGCTCTACTTCGCCTACCTGGCCGCCGTCAAGGAGCAGAACGGCGCCGCCATGTCGATCGGCCGCATCGACGCCTTCCTCGACATCTACCTCCAGCGGGACATCGAGCGCGGGCTGCTCACCGAGTCCGAAGCCCAGGAACTCATCGACGACTTCGTCATCAAGCTGCGCATCGTCCGCTTCCTGCGCACCCCCGAGTACAACGAGCTCTACTCCGGCGACCCCACCTGGGTCACCTGGTCCATGGCCGGACTCGGCGAGGACGGACGCCCGCTGGTCACCCGCACCACCTTCCGCGCCCTGAACACCCTCTACAACCTCGGGCCCGCCCCCGAGCCCAACCTCACCGTCTTCTGGTCGCCGCGCCTGCCCGAGGCCTTCAAGCGGTACGCCGCCAAGGTCGCCATCGACACCAGCGCCCTGCAGTTCGAGTCCGACGAGCTGATGCGCCCCAAGTACGGTGACGACACCGCCATCGCCTGCTGTGTCTCCGCGATGGCGATGGGCCGGCAGATGCAGTTCTTCGGCGCCCGCGTCAACGTCGCCAAGGCCCTGCTGTACGCCATCAACGGCGGCCGCGACGAGGTCTCCGGCAAGACGATCGTCGAGGGCTTCGAACCGATCACCGACGAGTACCTCGACTACGACACGGTCCGCGCGCGCTACGACGCCATGCTCGACTGGCTGGCCAAGACCTACGTGCACGCCCTCAACGTCATCCACTACATGCACGACAAGTACGCCTACGAGCGCCTGGAGATGGCCCTGCACGACCGGCGCATCCTGCGCACCATGGCGTGCGGCATCGCCGGTCTGTCGGTGGCCGCCGACTCCCTGTCCGCGATCAAGCACGCACGCGTGAAGGTGATCCGCGGCGAGACCGGCCTCGCCGTCGACTACGTCGTCGAGGGCGACTACCCGGCTTACGGCAACAACGACGACCGGGCCGACGACATCGCGCGCGGCATCGTCCACGACTTCATGGAGAAGGTCCGCAGGCACCCGACGTACCGCGACGCGGTGCACACCCAGTCCGTCCTGACGATCACCTCGAACGTCGTCTACGGCAAGAAGACCGGCAACACCCCCGACGGCCGCCGCGCCGGCGCCCCCTTCGCACCGGGCGCCAACCCGATGAACGGCCGCGACGAGCACGGGTACATCGCCTCGGCGCTCTCCGTCGCCAAGCTCCCGTACGACGACGCGGAGGACGGCATCTCGCTCACCAACACCATCACTCCCGACGCCCTGGGCCGCACCGCCGAGGAACGCGTCAGCAACCTCGCGGGCGTCCTGGACGGCTACATGGCGAGCGGCGGCTTCCACATGAACGTCAACGTCCTCGACCGGGCGACCCTGGAGGACGCGATGGAGCACCCCCAGAAGTACCCGCAGCTGACCATCCGGGTCTCCGGATACGCGGTCAACTTCATCCGCCTCACCCGCGAGCAGCAGCTCGACGTCATCAACCGCACCTTCCACGGCTCGTTGTAAAGGAGCCGGGCGATGACCGCGCCTCTTACGTCCGCGTCGACCACGCCGACGCTTCCCGGGCCCGCCGCCCTGGCGGTGGGCCCGCGGACCCCGGCCGCGGCGGCGACCCGCCGCCCGGTTGTGGGGTCGGTCCACTCGTGGGACCTGTCGACCGGCGTCGACGGGCCCGGCACCCGCTTCGTCACCTTCCTGTCCGGCTGCCCGCTGACCTGCCTGTACTGCCAGAACCCCGACACATGGCGCATGCGCGACGGCAAGCGCACCACCGCCGACGAGATCGTCGCGGAGGCGGCCAAGTACACGCGGTTCATCGCGGCCGCCGGTGGGGGCGCCACCATCAGTGGGGGAGAACCGCTGCTCCAGCCGGTGTTCACCGGTGAGCTGCTGCACCGCTTCAAGCACGAACTCGGGCTGCACACCGCCCTGGACACCTCCGGATTCCTCGGTGTCAGGGCCACCGACGCGCTGCTGCGCGACACTGACCTGGTCCTGCTCGACATCAAGTCCTGGGACCGTGCCACCTACCGCAAGGTCACCGGCCGGCCGCTCAAGCCCACCCTGGACTTCGCGCGGCGTCTGGCCGACCTCGGCAAGGAGGTCCACGTCCGGTTCGTGCTCGTGCCCGGCCTCACCGACGACCCCGCCAACATCGAGGGCGTCGCCGCGTTCGCCGCCTCGCTCGGCAACGTCACCCGCGTCGACGTCCTGCCCTTCCACAAGCTGGGGGAGGCCAAGTGGCAGGCCCTCGGCCGCCCCTTCGTCCTGCACGACACACCCTGCCCCACCCCGGAGCAGACCGCCCTGGCCAGGGACATCTTCGCGGGACACGACCTGTACGCGGTCTGAGGCGACGCCCGGCCCACGACGGCCGTCGCCGCCGGGGCCGTACCCTTGAGGCATGGACACCGCTCCGGACCCCGAGCCGCGCGAGCCGAAGGCCGCGCTGATCTTCGACGACCCGCTGGACCAGCAGTCCTCCGACGACACGGACCGCGGGTGGGGCGAGCGGCCGAGCGCCGGCAGCGACAGCGCGGCGGACCTGAGGCGCTTCCTCGACGAGAAGCCGCCCCACCACCTCTGAGCCCGGAGGGCCCAGCGGGCACCCGCCCGCAGAGCCCCGTCGAGCGCCGCTACGACCCGTTGCGCCCGGGGCCGCGCTGCGCGACCAGCTCGTCGCGGATCTCCTTCAGCACCTCCAGCTCGGTCACCTCGATGAGCTCGTGGGTGCCTTCCTTCGCCTTGCGCCGTGCCTCCTGGCGCGCCAGGTACTTCGACATCGGCAGGACCATCAGGAAGTACACCACCGCCGCGGTGATCACGAAGCTGAGCGTCGCTCCCAGCACCGAGCCCCAGAGGATCATGACCCCCTTGGAGACCGTGCCGTCCGCGGCCTTCTCGCAGGGGCCCTTCAGACACGAGGCGTAGCTGTCGAGGTTCTTCGTCCCGATGGCCCCGACCAGCGGGTTGATGACTCCCCTCACCACCGAGTTCACGATGTTCGTGAAGGCGGCGCCGATGACCACCGCAACTGCCAGGTCGACGACGTTCCCGCGCATCAGGAAGGCCTTGAAGCCGTCCAGGACGCCCGGTTCCTTCTTCTTCTCGCTCACTTCGGGGACTCTCCTCGCACACGCCGGTTGTGGAACGGGACGGTCCGCAACCTACGGCAGAGTTGGGCCGTCCTGTCCAATCCGGTCGTTCGAACGAGCGACTTGACAGGAGGCCGCGTACCAGGCGGAACACGTGGCTCAGCACAGCGTCACCGCCAGTCGAGCCGTCGCGCTCGCGCCCACCAGACGTGCCGCCGTGGACCGCGGCACCGTGAGCACGACCAACGCCCCGCTGTCGGCGGACTCGTCCACAGCCTCGGGCACCTTCGTCACCCGCACCCCGCGCGCCACCACGCGTGCGTCCCCGCCCGACGCCGAGTCTTCGGCCGCGATGACGTCCACCCGGTCACCGGGCCGCAACAGCCTCACCGTCGCCGCGTCGGCGATCCGTACCGGAGCCGTCACCATCTCGACGGCGCGCCGCTCGCGTGACGGCTCACCCGCCGGGTGCCCACGCGCCCGGTCGGTGTCCTGAGGGCCCGCCGCCACCAGCGCTGCCGCGGTGACCGCCAGCCCCGCGGCCACCGCCCGCCGCCGGTGCCGGGCGAGGCGCCCGGCGAACCGTCCGCCACGGACCCGAATCGGCGCGAAGTGCGGGACTTCGCAGGTCGGAGGCGCGTCCGTGCCGAGCGGGCGCGGAGTTGGGAACGACGCGGACGGGGAGGAGAAGGGAGAGGGAGTCGGTGTCGGACCGAAGGACATGAGGAACCACCACCTGCCACGAGACAACGGCTTGCGAGGCCCACGATGGGGCTTCGCGCCGCGGCCCGCTGAGGCCAGTGGACAACCGCGGGGCTGTGGAAAACTCCCTCACCCGAACGGGAAGTTCCACCGTGAGGAGAGCCGACTCCCTATCCACAGGAGTCCGGCCCCCGCCCTACGGCAGCTCGAACCCGGGGTCCATCCCGCCGAGCGCCGACGTGCACAGACAGTCCCGCTCCTCGTTCGAGGGCAGCGCGGCCACCGCGTCGAACAGCACGCCCCGCAGCCGGTCCACGTTCGCGGCGAACACCCGCAGCACCTCGTCGTGCGAGACGCCCTCGCCGGTCTCGGCGCCCGCGTCGAGGTCGGTGACCAGCGTCATCGACGTGTAGCAGAGCTCCAGTTCACGGGCGAGCGCCGCCTCGGGATGACCGGTCATGCCCACCACGGACCAGCCCTGGGCCCGGTGCCACAACGATTCGGCACGAGTGGAGAAGCGCGGCCCCTCGATCACGACCAGCGTGCCGCCGTCCACCGGCTCCCAGTCCCGTCCGCGCGCCGCCTTCAACGCGGCGGCCCGTCCGGCCGGGCAGTAGGGGTCGGCCAGCGACACGTGCACCACGTTCGGCACGGTGCCGTCCGGCAGCGGCAGCCCGTCGAAGTACGACCCCGCCCGGGACTTCGTACGGTCGACCAGCTGGTCCGGCACGAGCAGCGTGCCCGGACCGTACTCGGGGCGCAGACCGCCCACCGCGCACGGGCCGAGGACCTGGCGCACGCCCACCGAGCGCAGCGCCCACAGGTTGGCCCGGTAGTTGATCCGGTGCGGCGGCAGATGGTGGCCGCGACCGTGCCGGGGCAGGAACGCCACCCGACGGCCGGCGATCTCACCGAAGAAGAGGGAGTCGCTGGGCGGCCCGTACGGGGTGTCCACCTGGATCTCGGTCACGTCCTCAAGGAACGAGTAGAAGCCGGAGCCGCCGATTACGCCGATGTCTGCGTTCGCCATGCGATCACAGTATCCGGCCGCCGTCCGCCGCCGAGAGGGGCTCCGGGATACACCGAGCACCCCGCGGTCGTACGACCGCGGGGTGCTCGGGAAGACGCGCTACGCGGCGGAGCTGCTGGTCGAGGTGCTGGAACTCGACGACTTCGAGTCCGAGGACGACGAGGAGGACGTCGACGGCTTCGACGACGCCGGCGAGCTGCTCGACGAGGAGCCGCGGCTGTCGTTGCGGTAGAAGCCGGAGCCCTTGAAGACAATCCCGACTGCGGAGAACACCTTCTTCAGGCGGCCGTTGCAGCTGGGGCACTCGGTCAGGGCGTCGTCGGTGAACTTCTGCACCGCCTCAAGGCCCTCGCCGCACTCGGTGCACTGGTACTGGTAGGTCGGCACTGTCTTCCTCCTGGCACTCTCACTCAATGAGTGCTAACGAGCGTCCATAGTGACGTATTCCTCGGGATCAGTCCACTGTGACCGGCACGCGGTGACCGACGCCACGTGCGACGGTACGGCTGCGGGGGTGCGCGGTGAGCCGCGAGCGCAGCGCCAGAAGCGTGGCCAGGGCGAGCAGCGTGCCGCCCATCGGCACAAGGAATCCGGCGCCGTCCCAGAAGCGGTCCTCCAACTGTCCGGCCACCGTGACGGCGGCAGCCTGGCCGAGCGCGACCGCGCCGGTCAGCCAGGTGAACGCCTCGGTGCGGGCGCCGGCCGGAACCAGCTTCTCCACCAGCGTGTAGCCGGTGATCAGTGCGGGAGCGATGCTCATGCCGACCAGGAGACCCAGACCGGCCAGGACGAGTGCCGAGTGCGCGGCCCACAGCCCCGACGCGGCGAGCGCGAGGGCCGCGTAGCCGAGGACGAGGCGCTGCTGGGGGGCGATCTTCCAGGCAATGGCGCCGCACGCGATGCCGGAGAGCATGTTGCCCGCGGCGAAGACGCCGTACAGGACGCCGTTCAGACCGGGCTCACCGATGGACTCGGTGAAGGCCGCTAGCGACACCTGCATGCCGCCGAAGACGGAACCGATGCCCAGGAAGGCCACGATCAGTACGCGCACACCGGGCACGCGCAGGGCGGAAGCGTGCTTCACGCGCGCGTGCCCCTGCAGCGTCACCGAGGGCTGCGTGCTCTTCTGCGCGGCGAACAGCAGACCGCCGACCAGCGTGAGACCGGCCTCCGTCACCAGGCCGGCGGCCGGGTCGACGGCCGTGCACAGCGCGGTGGCCAGGAGCGGGCCCACGACGAAGGTCAATTCGTCGGTGACGGATTCGAAGGCCGCGGCGGTGGTCATCAGCGGCGAGTCCTGGAGCTTCACGCCCCAGCGGGCGCGGACCATCGGGCCGACCTGCGGGACGGAGGCGCCGGTCGGCACGGCCGCCGCGAACAGCGCCCACAGGGGCGCGTCCGCCAGCGCGAGCGCCGTCAGGGTCAGACCCGCCAGCGCGTGCACCAGCACACCGGGGATCAGGACGGCACGCTGCCCGTACCGGTCGGCGAGACGCCCGCTGTAGGGCGCGAAGAGCGCCATCGACACACCGGTGACGGCCGCGGCGGCGCCCGCCGCGCCGTACGAGCCGGTGGTGTGCTGGACGAGCAGCACGATGGAGATGGTCAGCATCGCGAACGGCTGACGCGCCGCGAAACCGGGGAGCAGGAACGTCCAGGCGCCGCGTGTGCGCAGCAGCTGCCCGTATCCCGGGCGGGAGGAGGCCGACGAGGTCTTCGACGGCTCAGTGGTGACCGTGGACTCCACGGCCCGTGCCTTTCTGCCGCCTGGTAGCGCGCCCTGTGCGGGGGGCGCCGAGAGCTGTCCTCTTGCGCGGAACTGCGGTAGATACCGGCGCCTGTCTGAGGAGGGCGTTCCGGCCGCCATACGGTCGCGCCAGCTCTGCGTCAGGCAGAGTTGGTTCGATCAGGGTGCGCCTTCATCGTACAGGGATCAAGGGCCTAAGTGCCTGTGAAAACGAGCACCACGATGCAGGCCGCCTGTGAATGAATGGGGTGTGAATGGTACGAAACATGCCCTTAACGATCAGCTGCGCCCGCGCCGGTCGGGCACAGCCCGAGAATCCGTCCTCAGTGCCGCGTCCGCCCCCCGGACCCCGCTCCCGAGCCCCCGCCGTTCCCATTGGTGCCCAGCCACCCGGCCAGCTTGCCCCCGCGCGCCACTGCCCGCAGTCGCCGTTCCGCGGCATCCCGCACCGGATCCGTCGCGACGACGAGCAGCTCGTCCCCGCGCCGCAGCACCGTGGCCGGCAGTGGCACGAACGATGTGCCGTCCCGCACGACCAGGGTGACGGCGGACCCGGAGGGCAGCCGGAGCTCGCTGACCTCGACGCCGTGCATCTTGGAGCCCTCGGGGATCACGAGCGACAGCAGATGCCCCCGCAGCCGTTCCAGCGGCGCCGACTCGATGCCGAGGTCGGACGCGGCGTCCGCGTCCTCGCCGAGCCGCAGCTGGCGGGCGAGCCAGGGCAGGGTCGGCCCCTGCACGAGGGTGTAGACGACGACCAGGATGAAGACGATGTTGAAGATCCGCTGACTGTTCTCGACGCCGGCGACCATGGGGATGGTCGCCAGGACGATGGGGACGGCTCCGCGCAGGCCCGCCCACGACATCAGCGCCTGTTCCCGCCAGGGCACCCGGAACGGCGTCAGGCAGACCACCACGCTCAGCGGGCGGGCGACCATGGTCAGGGCCAGGCCGATGACGAGGGCAGGCAGGATGTCGTCGCCGAGTTCGTGCGGGGTGACGAGCAGGCCGAGCAGGACGAACATGCCGATCTGGGCGATCCAGCCGAGCCCTTCGGCGAACCCGCGCGTAGCGGGCCAGTGGGGCAGTTTGGCGTTGCCCAGCATCATCGAGGCGAGGTACACCGCGAGGAAGCCGCTGCCGTGGGCCAGTGCGCCCGCCGCGTACGCGGTGACGGCGATGGCCATGACGGCGATGGGGTAGAGGCCGGAGGCGGGCAGGGCCACGTGTCGCAGGCCCCAGGCGCCCAGCCAGCCCACCGCGAGGCCGATCGCGCAGCCGATGGCCAGCTCCAGCAGTATCTCGCCGACCAGCACGTACCAGTGTTCGACGGGGCCGCTGTGCGAAAGGGCGACGACCATGATGACCACGGGGGCGTCGTTGAAGCCGGACTCCGCCTCCAGCGTGCCTTTCACGCGTTGGGGCAGGGGGATCTTCCGCAGCACCGAGAAGACGGCGGCGGCGTCCGTGGAGGATACGACCGCGCCGACGATCAGGGCCTGACGCCACTCAAGACCGGTCAGGTAGTGCGCCGCGGCGGCCGTGACCCCGACGCTCGCCGCGACGCCCACGAGCGCCAGCGCGGCGGCGGAGGGCAGTGACGGCTGGATCTCTTTCCACTTCGTGCTCAGACCACCTTCGGCCAGGATCACGACCAGGGCCGCGTACCCGATGACCTGCGTCAGCTCGGCATTGTCGAACTTGATGTCGGCGATGCCGTCCTGGCCCATCAGGACGCCGATGCCCAGGTACACGAGCAGGCTGGGGAGCCCGCTGCGCGAGGAGATGCGGACCGCTGCGACGGCGACGAGCAGTACGAGCGAGCAGACGAGCAGGAGCTCATTGAGGTGGTGGACTGTCAGCGGCCGTTCCCTTCCCTGGCTCTCGGCACGCGCGCGTGGAGCTCGCGTACACATAGGACACGAAGTGGTAGAACTCCGCACCCAACTACTTCGTTACCTTACCTAACTCTTGACGTTTTCTTGACGCTCGCCCGGGCATGATCGAACGCTCGTGCGCGCGGGTTCCCTACTCCGCGTCAAGTGGCACCAGGCCCTGCGCCTATGGTTGCTCCAGCACTCCAGGACCGCCTGCCGCTCGCGTTAGGACAGCAAGGACAGCGATGCCCCCCAACACCACCGCCTCCACGGGTCAGCAGCCCGGCAAGTCCGGCAGGAAGAAGGGGCGCAAAGCCCGTTTGGTCGTCTTCGTCCTCGTGCTGGCCATCATCGGAGGCGTCGCGTACGGGGCGTACTGGTCCATCAGCACCGTTCGTGCCTCTTTCCCGCAGACCACGGGATCGATCACGCTCGAAGGCCTGTCCGGCGAGGTCGAGGTCAAGCGCGACGGCTACGGCATCCCGCAGATCTACGCCTCCACCGACGAGGACCTGTTCATGGCGCAGGGCTTCGTCCAGGCGCAGGACCGGTTCTACGAGATGGACGTGCGCCGTCACATGACGTCGGGGCGCCTGTCGGAGATGTTCGGCAAGGGCCAGATCGACAACGACGAGTTCCTGCGCACCCTGGGCTGGCACCGGATTGCCAAGAAGGAGTACGACAGCAAGCTGTCGGACGAGACCAAGAAGTACCTCCAGGCGTACAGCAAGGGCGTCAACGCCTACCTTGAGGGCAAGGAGGGCAAGGAGCTCTCGCTGGAGTACGCCGCCCTCGGTTTCGCCAACGACTACAAGCCCGCCGAGTGGACCCCGGTCGACTCCGTGGCGTGGCTGAAGGCGATGGCCTGGGACCTGCGCGGCAACATGGAGGACGAGATCGACCGCGCCCTGCTGACCAGCCGCCTGGGCCCGAAGCAGATCAAGGACCTCTACCCGCAGTACCCGTACGACCGCAACAAGGCGATCGTCCAGGAGGGCCAGCTCGACGAGCTCACCGGCACGTTCGGGCAGGGCGGCCAGACGGCCGGCGGGAGCGCGTCCACGGACGGCACCGCGGCGGGCGGTACGACCGCCTCGGGCACCGGCGCGGCCGGAACCTCCACCAGCGGCACGTCGGGCCTGCAGAGCCAGCTCTCGGGCCTCTACGGCGTCCTGGAGGACCTTCCGACGGCCGTCGGCGTGAACGGCAACGGCATCGGCTCCAACTCCTGGGTCGTCTCCGGCGACCACACGATCTCCGGCAAGCCCCTGCTGGCCAACGACCCGCACCTGTCGGCCTCGTTGCCGTCCGTCTGGTACCAGATGGGCCTGCACTGTCGCAGCGTCTCCGACAAGTGCCAGTACGACGTCACGGGCTACACCTTTGCCGGTATGCCCGGTGTGATCATCGGCCACAACAAGAACATCTCCTGGGGCATGACCAACTCCGGCGTGGACGTCACCGACCTCTACCTGGAGAAGCTCACCGGCACCGGCTACCTGTACGACAACAAGGTCAAGCCGTTCACCACGCGAGAGGAGACCATCAACGTCGCCGGCGGCGACTCCAAGACGATCGTCGTCCGCGAGACGAACAACGGCCCCCTGCTCTCCGACCGCAGCGACGAGCTGGTGAGGGTCGGCAAGAAGGCCGAGGTCGACACCTCCGCCCCCGACCGCGGCGACGGCTACGGCATCTCCCTGCGCTGGACCGCCCTGGACCCGGGCACTTCCATGGACGCGGTCTTCGCCATGAACAAGGCCGCGGACTGGGACGACTTCCGTGCCGCTGCCGCCCTGTTCGAGGTGCCCTCGCAGAACCTGATCTACGCCGACACCGAGGGCCACATCGGCTACACCCTGCCCGGGAAGATCCCCACCCGCGCGGAGGGCGTCGACGGCTCGATCCCGCAGCCCGGCTGGAACTCCAAGTACCGCTGGACCGGTTACATCCCGCAGAACGAGCTGCCCTTCGAACTCGACCCCGCGCGGGGCTACATCGTCACCGCCAACCAGGCCGTGATCGACAAGGACAAGTACCCCTACACGCTCACCACGGACTGGGGCTACGGCACGCGCAGCCAGCGCATCACCTCGCTGATCAAGTCGAAGATCGACGGCGGCGGCAAGATCTCCACCGACGACATGCGTCAGATGCAGCTCGACAACAGCAGCGAGATCGCCAAGCTGCTGGTGCCCCAGTTGCTGAAGATCGACATCGCCGACCCGGACGTCCGTGAGGCGCAGAAGCTGCTGGAGGGCTGGGACTACACCCAGGACGCCGACTCGGCGGCCGCCGCGTACTTCAACTCGGTCTGGCGCAACATCCTCAAGCTCGCCTTCGGCCACAAGCTGCCCAAGGAAGTCCGGGTCAAGGGGCAGTGCCTGTGGGTCGACCCGATCAACACCACCGGTCCCGCGGACGAGGCGGAGAAGGTCCGCGAATGCGGCCAGCGCGACGCCGAGCAGGCGCAGCCGGACGGCGGCGACCGCTGGTTCGAGGTCGTGCGCACCCTCATGGACGACGAGGACAGCGACTGGTGGAAGACGCCCAGGTCGGGCACGCGCCCCAAGGCCGAGAACCGTGACCAGCTGTTCAAGCGCGCCATGATCGACGCCCGCTGGGAGCTGACCGCCAAGCTCGGCAAGGACATCGAGACCTGGAACTGGGGCCGGCTGCACCGCCTGTTCCTGAAGAACCAGACCCTCGGCACCGAGGGCCCCGGCTTCCTCCAGTACGTCCTCAACCGCGGCCCCTGGAAGCTCAGCGGCGGCGAGGCCACGGTCAACGCCACGGGCTGGAACGCCGCCGGCGGCTACGGCGTCGTCTGGGTGCCGTCGATGCGCATGGTGGTCAACCTCGGCGACCTCGACAAATCGAAGTGGATCAACCTGACGGGCGCCTCCGGACACGCCTACAGCGCCCACTACACCGACCAGACCGACAAGTGGGCCGACGGCGAACTGCTCGACTGGTCGTTCAGCAAGAGCGCGGTGGACAAGAGCACGAGCGACACGCTGGTGCTGCAGCCGTGAGCCGCTGACGGCGCGAACGACAAAGGGCCCTCCACGCGCGCGTGGAGGGCCCTTTCGCGGTTACGGCAGCGGCGGGGCGGCGCGGAAGGCGGTGAAGGCGCGCTGCGCGACTCAGGCCGCGTGGAAGCGGTGCACGCCCGACGGCGTCACCACCGCGTGCACCGGCCGGTCGTGCGCCTCGGCCGGAACGCGCTCGACGACCTCCGTGTCGTACAGCAGCACCACCAGCGCGGGGTGGGCACCTGTGCGCTCCAGGCGCGCGAGCACGCGGTCGTACGAGCCGCCGCCGCGCCCCAGCCGCATCCCGCGCGCGTCCACGGCGAGCCCGGGCAGCAGCACCGCGTCCGCCGTCGTCACGGCGTCCGGGCCGAGACGCGCGCCGGCCGGCTCGAAGAGAGCCATCTTGCCGCCGTGTTGGACCCGCGCGAGGGAGCCCTCGCCGGTGTACGCGCCCCAGTCGAGGTCGTTGTCGGGGAGGAGCGCGGGGAGCAGGACGCGCACGCCCCGCGCGCGCAGCGCATCAAGGAGCGCGAGCGTGCCTGGTTCGCTTCCCACGGAGACGTACGCCGCCACCGTGCGCGCCTGCGCCAGTTCGGGCAGGAGGAGCGCGTGCTCGGCCAGCGCGAGCGCCGACTTGCGCAGGTCATCGACCGTCAACCTGCTTCTTGCCGCGAGGATCTCTCGCCGCAACGTTCTCTTGTCAGGCTCGGCGGGACGTCCGATGTGAGGCATTGGTCGCACCCGTTCCCTTTCAATCCGCTCATATGAGAGCCAACTAACCGGAGCAACAGATTCCATACAAAGGCACCGGATAAGGTTGCCCGCATGACTCAGTCGCACCTTCGGATCAGCAAGGCTGTCATCCCCGCAGCAGGCCTCGGCACCCGGTTCCTGCCGGCCACCAAAGCCACTCCCAAAGAGATGCTGCCGGTCGTCGACAAGCCGGCGATCCAGTACGTGGTCGAGGAAGCCGTGTCCGCGGGTCTCGACGACGTCCTCATGATCACGGGTCGCAACAAGCGCCCCCTTGAGGACCACTTCGACCGCAACTACGAGCTGGAATCCGCGCTCGAAAAGAAGGGCGACGCCGAACGGCTCGCCAAGGTGCAGGAGTCGAGCGACCTGGCCACCATGCACTACGTGCGCCAGGGCGACCCCAAGGGTCTCGGCCACGCGGTTCTCTGCGCGGCCCCGCACGTCGGCCACGAGCCCTTCGCCGTCCTCCTCGGCGACGACCTCATCGACCCGCGCGACCCCCTCCTCAAGCGCATGGTGGAGGTCCAGGAGCAGCGCGGCGGCAGCGTCATCGCGCTCATGGAGGTCGCCCCCGAGCAGATCCACCTCTACGGCTGCGCTGCCGTGGAGACCACCGACGACGGCGACGTCGTCAAGGTGACCGGCCTGGTCGAGAAGCCCGACGCCGCGGACGCCCCGTCCAACTACGCGATCATCGGCCGCTACGTCCTCGACCCGCACATCTTCGACATACTGCGCAAGACCGAGCCCGGACGCGGCGGTGAGATCCAGCTCACCGACGCCCTCCAGCAGCTCGCGGCGGACGAGAAGGTCGGCGGCCCGGTGCACGGCGTCGTCTTCAAGGGCCGCCGCTATGACACCGGTGACCGTGGCGACTACCTGCGTGCCATTGTCAGACTCGCATGCGAACGTGAAGACCTGGGCCCGGACTTCCGGACCTGGCTTCGCAGTTACGTAGCCGAGGAGATGTAGCCACTTTGAGCAGCGCCGCCCGCACCGCCGGCCAGGACCACCTCTGGTCGGTGGACGAACACCTGGAGGACATCCTCGCGACCGTCCGCCCCCTCGAACCCATCGAGCTGCACCTGCTCGACGCCCAGGGCTGCGTCCTGGTCGACGACATCACGGTCCCGGTCTCCCTGCCGCCGTTCGACAACAGCTCCATGGACGGCTACGCGGTACGGGTCGCCGATGTCGCGGGCGCGAGCGAGGAGTTCCCGGCGGTCCTGGAGGTCGTCGGGGACGTCGCCGCGGGCCAGGCGGAGCTGCTCCAGGTGGGCCCCGGCCAGGCGGCGCGCATCATGACCGGCGCGCCCCTGCCGCCGGGCGCCGAGACGGTCGTCCCCGTGGAGTGGACCGACGGCGGGCTCGGCGAGGGACCGGTGGCCGGGATGCGCGCGCGCAGCCTCGCCCCCGAGGGCGCCTCCGGGCAGGTGCACGTGTACCGGCCCGCCGAGGCACGCGCGCACGTACGCGCGAAGGGCAGCGACGTGAAGGCCGGCGACCGTGCCCTGGAGGCAGGCACCGTCCTGGGCCCGCCGCAGATCGCGCTGCTCGCCGCCATCGGCCGCGGCACGGTACGCGTGCGCCCGCGCCCGCGCGTGGTCGTGATGTCCACCGGCAGCGAACTCGTCCAGCCCGACGAGGAGTTGCGCAGCGGCCAGATCTACGACTCCAACAGCTTCGCTCTCACCGCGGCGGCGCGGGACGCGGGGGCGATCGCCTACCGCGTGGGCGCCGTCGCCGACGACGCCGACATCCTGCGCTCCACGATCGAGGACCAGCTGGTGCGCGCCGACCTCATGGTCACCACCGGCGGGGTGAGCGTCGGCGCCTACGACGTCGTCAAGGAGGCGCTGCAGTCCGTCGGCGACGAGGACGAGGCGGGCAGCGGCATCGAGTTCCGCAGGCTCGCCATGCAGCCCGGCAAGCCCCAGGGCTTCGGCTCCATCGGCCCCGACCACACGCCGCTGCTGGCTCTCCCGGGCAACCCGGTGTCGTCGTACGTCTCCTTCGAGCTGTTCGTACGTCCCGCGATCCGCACACTGATGGGGCTGGAGGACGTCCACCGGCCGCGCACGACCGCCACCCTCAGGGCGGAGAAGGCGCTGACCTCGCCGAAGGGGCGCAGGCAGTTCCTGCGCGGTAGGTACGCCGACGGCGCCGTGACCCCGGTCGGCGGTGCGGGATCGCACCTGGTCGCCGCCCTGGCACAGGCCGATGCGCTGATCGTCGTTCCCGAGGACGCCGAGTCCGTCGAGCCCGGCGCCGAGGTCGAGGTCGTCCTTCTGGGCTGAGCGCACGCGCGCGTGCCGCTTAACGGGCGGTCCTGCTCCGGTGCGCGCGCCGACTTGGCGGTACCGTGTCGCGCACAGCAGGCCCAGCGCCGCACCGCCGAGGGCCCGGACCGGGAGCGCCACACAGCATGAGTACGCAGGACCGACTGACGCACATCGACGAGGCGGGCGCCGCGCGCATGGTCGACGTATCGGAGAAGGACGTGACCGCGCGGACCGCGCGCGCCAGTGGACGCGTCCTGGTCTCGCCCCGGGTGATCGAACTGCTGCGTGGCGAGGGCGTCCCCAAGGGCGACGCGCTGGCCACCGCGCGGATCGCGGGCATCATGGGCGCCAAGCGCACGCCGGACCTCATCCCGCTGTGCCACCCGTTGTCGGTGTCGGGTGTGAAACTGGACCTGTCGGTCGCGGACGACGCCGTGGAGATCCTGGCCACGGTGAAGACCACGGACCGTACGGGTGTCGAGATGGAGGCCCTCACCGCGGTCTCCGTCGCCGCGCTCACCGTGATCGACATGGTCAAGGCGGTCGACAAGGGAGCGGTCATCACGGACGTACGCGTGGAGGAGAAGACGGGCGGCAAGTCGGGCGACTGGAGCCGGGCATGACCGCCGGGATCCGTCGCGCCCTGGTCGTCACCGCCTCCAGCCGCGCCTCCGCGGGCGTCTACGAGGACAAGGGCGGACCGCTCGTCGCCGCGGGGCTGACGGGCTTCGGGTTCGCCGTCGACGGACCGCAGGTCGTGCCCGACGGGGACCCCGTGGAGGCCGCGCTGAGGGCCGCCGTGGAGGCCGGGTACGACGCCGTTGTCACCACAGGCGGCACCGGCGTCTCGCCGACGGACCGCACGCCCGAGGCGACCCGGAAGGTGATCGACTACGAGGTTCCGGGCATCGCGGAGGCCATCAGGGCATACGGGCGCGAGAAGGTGCCCACGGCCGCGCTCTCCCGGGGCCTGGCCGGGGTGGCGGGCGGCACGCTGATCGTCAACCTGCCCGGCTCCACCGGCGGGGTGAAGGACGGGCTCGCCGTTCTGGAGCCCCTGCTGGCGCATGCCGTCGACCAGATCCGCGGCGGGGACCACCCGAGACCCGGCGCCGGCAGTGGGGGTGCGAGCTGAACAGCCCATCCTGGCCCGTCGTGCTGGCGGACGGCGACGTCGTCCTCCGGCCGATAAAGCTGCGCGACCAGCGGGCCTGGCGCGAGGTCAACCGGCGCAACCGGGACTGGCTGCGGCCCTGGGAGGCGACGATTCCGCCGCCCACGCCGAGCGGGCCGATCGCGCACCGGCCGACCTACCGGCAAATGGTCCGGCACCTGCGTTCCGAGGCGAACGCGGGGCGCATGCTGCCGTTCGTCATCGAGTACCAGGGGAGGCTGGTCGGGCAGTTGACGGTCGCCGGGATCACCTGGGGCTCGATGTGCTCGGGGCACGTCGGGTACTGGGTGGACGAGGCGGTGGCCGGACGTGGCGTGATGCCGACGGCCGTGGCGCTCGTCGTGGACCACTGTTTCCGGACCGTCGGACTGCACCGCATCGAGGTGTGCATTCGTCCGGAGAACGGACCGAGCCGTCGGGTGGTGGAGAAACTCGGATTCCGCGAGGAGGGGCTGCGGCCTCGTTATCTCCACATCGACGGGGCCTGGCGCGACCATCTTGTGTTCGCGCTCACAGCGGAAGAGGTCCCGGACGGGTTGCTGAACCGCTGGCACCGGGCACACTCCCGGGGAAGGCCCGCCGAGGGGCCGCGGAACGCGCAGAACACGCCGGGGAATCCCGCATAGTCCGGGGAAATTGAATAAATGTTCGAAATTGATCGCCCCGCGACCGGAGCAGGACCCTGAATTCCCACCCTTCGTGACCGGTTGATCGCATCGGTCACAAGAAATTTTCGAAATATCAGCCAGATCGTGCGACACACCGGCTCAATTGGCAGATGGCCTCACGCAAACCCCTCTACCGTGTGAGGCGTGAGCAGCAGCGGCCTCATCTACGCAGCCATTGTCGGGGCCTGGGCCGCCTACTTGGTGCCGATGTGGCTCCGTAGGCAGGACGAACTCAACGAGGCTCGTCCGACGGAACGCTTCAGCACAGCCATCCGGTTGCTGTCCGGACGGGCGGGGATGGAGCGCCGGTACGCCAAGGACCTGCGCGCCCGCTCCGCCGACGAGGGGGAGCCCGGCGCCGACGACCCGGACGCCGTCACCGAATCGGTGGACGTCCGGGCCTTCGCCGTGCCTCCGACCCGCCCGCAGACGGTGTCCGCGCGGGCAGAGGAAGAGGAGCGGTCCGAACCGGCGCGCGCACACCCGCACGCGCCGGGGTCCGACCCCGTGCCCGCGCCCGCGCAGAAGTCGCGGAATCCGCAGGCGGCGCGGAAGGCGGTCCCCGCCGCCCGGCGGGCACGTCCCGCAGCCGCCGCGGAGGCGGCCGCAGCGCGCGCCCGGCGCACGAAGGTGCTCGCGCGCCGTCGGCGCACGACCGTGATGCTCTTCCTCGCCTTCACGATGGGTGCGATCGTCGCCGCCGTCGGGGGGCTCGCGTTCCTCTGGGCGCCCGGCGTGCCCGCCGTCCTGCTCAGCGCGTACATCGCCTACCTGCGCTCCCAGGAGCGGCGCCGCTTCGCCTACCAGATGGACCGCCGGCGTGCCGAAGTGGCCGCGCAACAGCTCAGGGAGCGTGCGCGCCAGCCGCGCCGACGCGGGCCGGTCGACGCCGCC
>NZ_FLSP01000095.1 GCF_900091315.1 Streptomyces sp. DI166 | reverse complement strand
CCGGTCTGTTCGCTGTGGAAGTGGCTCTGTATCGGTTGGCGGAGTCGTGGGGTGTGCGTCCGGACTTTGTGATGGGCCACTCGATTGGTGAGCTGGTGGCCGCGTATGTGGCGGGTGTGTTCTCGCTGGAGGATGCCTGCCGCCTGGTTGCCGCGCGGGGTTCGCTGATGCAGGCGCTGCCGCCCGGTGGAGCCATGCTCGCCGTCCAGTCCGGTGCTGTTGAGGAGTATCTGGACGGTGTGGACGTGGCCGCCGTCAACGGGCCGTCGTCCATGGTGCTCTCGGGTCCCGAGGAAGCCATCGAAGCCGTACGGGAACGCCTCACGGCAGCGGGGATCAAGTCCCGCCGCCTGAAGGTCTCCCACGCCTTCCACTCGGCGCTGATGGAGCCGATTCTCGCCGACTTCGAGCAGGTGGCGGCCGCCATCACCTACGCCGCCCCGCGCATCCCTCTCGTCTCGAACCTGACCGGAGCGATCGCCGCCGAGGACATCCGCACTCCCGCCTACTGGGTCCGTCACGTCCGTGAGGCCGTCCGCTTCGCCGACGGCCTCCGCACGCTCACCGAAGCGGGCGTGACCAAGTTCCTGGAGCTGGGCCCGGACGCCACACTCACCGCGATGGCCGCCGAATCCACCGACGGCGTGCTCGTGGCCGGAACCCGCCGCGACCACAACGAAGTCGAGACCTTCACCCAGGCCATCTCCCGCCTTTGGGTGAGCGGCGTGGACGTGAACTGGGCTGCGTTCTTCGAGGGCCGCAACCCCCACCGCGTAGACCTCCCCACCTACGCCTTCCAGCGCGACCACTACTGGCTGCTCGACGACGCCGCGGCGGCCGGTGACCCCGTGGGACTCGGGCTCGGTGAGGCCGGGCATCCGTTGCTGGGGGCGGCGGTACCGCTGGCCGGCGGGGACGGGGTGCTGCTCACGGGGCGGCTGTCGAGGCGTACGCACCCCTGGCTCGCCGATCATGCCGTGGCGGGGAACGTGTTGCTCCCCGGTACCGCCTTCGTCGAACTTGCCGTGCGGGCCGGTGACGAGGTCGGGTGCGCGAGCGTACGGGAGTTGGCGCTCCAGGCACCGCTGGTGGTCCCCGAGCAGGGTGGTGTTCAGGTCCAGGTCGTCGTGGGCGGCGCCGAGGCGGGCGGGCAGCGTTCGGTCGTTGTCTACTCCCGTCCCGAGGAGCTGGGGCCGGACGCCCCCTGGACCGCACACGCGGAAGGTGTCCTGACCGATGCCCCGGTGACCGCGTCCACGGACTTCGGCGAGTGGCCGCCCGCGGACGCGGAGCCCGTGGATGTGTCCGGCTTCTACGCCGAGGCCGCGGCCGCCGGTTACGGCTACGGGCCTGCCTTCCAGGGCCTGACGGCACTCTGGCGGCGGGGCGAAGAGGTCTACGCGGAAGTGGGGTTGGCGGACGAGGCCGGGGCCTACGGTGTGCATCCGGCGCTGCTGGACTCCGCGCTGCACGCCCTCCTCGCCTCCTCGGAACTCGGCGGGGAGCTGCGGCTGCCGTTCCTCTGGGAGGGCGTCTCCCTCCTCGCGTCCGGGGCGAGCGCCGCCCGGGTTCGTATGGCTCCCCGGGGTGAGGACACCGTGTCCGTGGAGCTGTCGGACGCGAGCGGCGCGCCGCTCGCCGTCGCCCAGTCCCTGCGGTTGCGCCCGGTGGCCCCGGAGCAGCTCGGCACCGCAATCCCGGACTCCCTCTACCGGCTCGAATGGCAGCCCGCCCCCACCGCTGACGCCGGTCCCGTGCACGTCACGCGGTACGCCGGAATCGACGACGCGCTGGCCGCACTGGACGCGGGTGACACGGCTCCCGAGGTCGCGCTGGTGGAGGTCGGCGGTGGCGAGAGTGCCGCCGGGACCACCGCCGATGTACTGGCGCTGCTGCAGGGCTGGCTGGGCGAAGAGAGGTTTGCCGGGGCGCGCCTGGTGGTGGTCACCCGGGGCGCGGTGGCCACCGACGCCGGGGATGTCGTCGATCTGGCGGCCGCGCCGGTGTGGGGGCTCGTGCGGTCCGCGCAGTCGGAGAACCCCGGGCGCTTGGTGCTGGTCGACTTGGACCCGCAGGCCGAAGGTGATCAGGATTCCGCGGAGCGGGCGGCCTTGGCGACGGACGAGCCGCAGGTGGCCGTACGCGCGGGGCGGGTGCTGGTGCCGCGTCTGGTGCGTGCGGCCCGGGAGCAGCTGACGCCGCCGGTGGATGCCGCCGCCTGGCGGTTGGACACTTCCGGTACCGGCACGCTGGACGGGCTCGCGCCGGTCGCGGCGCCCGGGGCGACCGCGCCGCTGGAGGCCGGGCAGATCCGGATCGCCGTCCGCGCGGCCGGCGTGAACTTCCGCGACGTCCTGATGAGCCTCGGCATGTACCCGGGTCGCCCGGTGCTGGGCAGCGAGGCCGCGGGGGTGGTCCTCGAAGTCGGTGAGGACGTCACCGACCTTGCTCCCGGCGACCGGGTGATGGGCCTTGTCATGGAGAGCTTCGGGCCGGTGGCGGTGGCGGATGCCCGGGTGGTCGTGCCGGTGCCGGATGGCTGGTCCTTCGAGCAGGCGGCGACCGTTCCCGTCGTCTTCCTGACGGCGTACTACGGGCTCGTCGACCTCGGTGGGCTCCAGCAGGGCGAGACGGTGCTGGTGCACGCGGGTGCGGGCGGGGTCGGGATGGCGGCGATCCAGCTCGCCCGTCACCTGGGCGCCCGGGTGCTGGCGACGGCGAGCCCGGGGAAGTGGGACGTGCTGCGCGGCCTCGGGCTGACGGACGACCAACTCGCCTCCTCCCGGGACCTCGGTTTCCGGGGTGCCTTCGACGGACAGCGCGTGGATGTCGTACTCAACTCCCTGGCGGGGGAGTTCGTCGATGCCTCGGTGGATCTGCTGGCGCCGGGCGGCCGGTTCCTGGAGATGGGCAAGACCGATGTCCGTGACCCGGAGCGGTTCGACGCGGTCCGTTACACGGCCTTCGACATGCTGGATGCCGGTCCCGTGCGGATCGGGGAGATGCTGCGGACGTTGATGGAGCTGTTCGTGTCCGGGGCGTTGGAGCCGTTGCCGGTGCGGGCCTGGGACGTGCGCCGGGCGCGGGAGGCGTTCCGGTACATGAGCCAGGCCCGGCACGTCGGCAAGGTCGCCCTGACGATGCCGGTTCCGCTCGACCCGGACGGGACGGTACTGATCACCGGGGGCACGGGCACGCTGGGCGGGCTGGTGGCCCGGCATCTGGTGACCGGTCACGGCGTACGGAACCTGTTGCTCACCAGCCGGAGGGGTGGTGAGGCACCGGGGGTCGCCGAACTCGTCGCCGAGCTGGAGGAGTTGGGAGCCACGGTTCACGTGGCCGCCTGCGACGCGGCTGATCGGGCGCAGTTGGCGGCTCTGCTGGACGGGCGGCGGCTGACGGGTGTCGTGCATGCGGCGGGTGTGCTGGCCGACGGGCTGGTCACCTCCCTCACGCCCGACCAACTCGCCTCCGTCTGGCGGCCGAAGGCCGAGGCGGCCGTCCACCTCGACGAACTGACCCGCGACGCCGACCTCGCCTTCTTCGTGCTGTACTCGTCGGTGTCGGCCGTGCTCGGCGGTGCGGGCCAGGCCAACTACAACGCCGCCAACACCTTCCTCGACGCCCTCGCCCATCACCGCCGAGCCGACGGACGGCCCGCCACCTCCCTCGCCTGGGGCCTGTGGGAGCAAGCCAGCGCGATGACCGGCGAGTTGGACCGTACGGACCGGCAGCGGATGCGCCGGATGGGTCTGGCACCGATGCCGTCGGCGGAGGGGCTCGCGCTGCTGGACCGGGCGCTGGCGAGCGCGGACCCGGCGCTTGTGCCCGCCCGCCTCGACCTAGGCGGGCTGCGCGGGGCCGAGAGCGTACCGGCCGTACTGAGCGGACTCGTGCGTACGGCGCCCGCGCGTCGTACGGCGGACGCGTCGTCGCCCGCCGACCGGGACGCGGGGGCGTCGCTGGCGGACCGGCTCGCGGGGCTCGGCCGGGACGAGCGGGAGCGGCGGCTCGTGGAGCTGGTCCGCGGACAGGTCGCCGCTGTGCTGGGGCACGCGTCGCAGGAGTCCGTCGACGCCGGGCGCTCCTTCAAGGAACAGGGCTTCGACTCGCTGACCGCCGTGGAACTGCGGAACCGGCTGGTCGCCGCCACGGGGTTGAGGCTGCCGACAGGGCTGGTCTTCGACCACCCGACTCCGGTGCGTGTCGCGGCGTACCTTCAGGCGGAGCTGTGGGGGGCGGCGGACGAAAGGGGGACGGCGGCCCTCGCACCGGTGGCGGCAACGGCAGGCTCAAGGGGAACGGCAGCGGACGAGCCGATCGCCATCGTCGGGATGGCCTGCCGTTATCCCGGTGGCGTGGCCTCGCCGGAGGACTTGTGGCGGCTCGTCACCGACGGCACGGACGCGATCGGGGACTTCCCCGCGGACCGGGGTTGGGACCTGGACGGGCTGTACCACCCGGACCCGGACCACCCCGGCACGTCGTACACCCGCCGGGGCGGATTCCTCCACGACGCCGCCGAGTTCGACCCGCATGCCTTCGGGATCGCGCCGCGCGAGGCGCTCGCGATGGATCCGCAGCAGCGGTTGCTGCTGGAGACGAGCTGGGAGGCGATCGAGCGGGCCGGTATCGCGATCGGTTCGCTGAAGGGGTCCAACAGCGGGGTCTTCGTCGGTGCGGGGTACCCGAGTTACCTCGTGGACCTGGAGCGCACTCCGGACGCCGTGGAGGGCTTCTCCCTGACCGGCAACGCCGCGAGTGTCGTCTCCGGGCGTCTGTCCTACACGTTCGGGCTGGAAGGGCCGGCGGTCACCGTCGACACGGCGTGTTCGTCGTCGCTGGTGGCATTGCACCTGGCGGTGCAGTCGCTGCGGAACGGGGAGTGCGACCTGGCGCTCGCGGGCGGCGTCACCGTCATGCCGAGCCCCGGTCTCTTCCTTGAGTTCAGCCGTCAGCGGGGGCTGGCGGCGGACGGCCGCTGCAAGCCGTTCGCGGCTGCGGCCGACGGGACGGGGTGGGCCGAGGGCGTCGGCGTCCTCGTCGTCGAGCGGCTGTCGGACGCGCGGGCCAAGGGGCACCGGGTGCTGGCGGTGGTGCGAGGGTCGGCCATCAACCAGGACGGGGCGTCCAATGGGCTGACGGCCCCCAACGGGCCCTCGCAGCAACGGGTGATCCGGGCGGCACTCGCCAACTCCGGCCTGTCGCCCGCGGATGTCGACGTGGTGGAGGCGCACGGGACGGGTACGACGCTCGGGGACCCGATCGAGGCGGATGCTCTGCTGGCCACGTACGGGCAGGGGCGGGACGACGAACGGCCGTTGTGGCTGGGGTCGGTGAAGTCCAACATCGGGCACACCCAGGCGGCTGCCGGTGTCGCGGGCGTCATCAAGATGGTCATGGCGCTGAGGGCGGGCGTTCTGCCCCGCACGCTGCACGTCGATGAACCCACTCCGCATGTTGACTGGTCGGTGGGTGGGGTTCGACTACTCACCGAGCCGCTGGAGTTGAGGCCCGAAGGGCGTCCTGGGCGGGCCGGTGTGTCGGCGTTCGGGATCTCCGGGACGAATGCGCATGTGGTGCTGGAGGCGGCTGCCGAGGCGGAGGGTGCGGGGCCGGTCGTGGTTTCCGGGCCTCGGGGGTTGTCGGGGTCTTCGGTGGTGCCGTGGCTGGTGTCGGGGCGGACTGCGGGGGCGCTGGCCGAGCAGGCGGGGCGGTTGGCGGGGGTTGTCGGTGATCCGGTTGATGTGGGGTGGGGTCTTTGGGCTTCGCGTACGGCCCTGGAGCATCGGGCGGTTGTCTGGGGGCGTGAGGCTGCGGAGCTGAGGGCTGGGCTGGGGGCGTTGGCGGCGGGTGGTGTGGCCGGTAATGCCGTGTCCGGGGTGGTTGGTTCGGGGAGTGGCGTTGTCTTCGTCTTCCCGGGGCAGGGGTCGCAGTGGGTGGGGATGGGGCGGGGACTGTTGAAGTCGTCGCCGGTGTTCGCGGCGCGGATCGCCGAGTGCGAGGCGGCTTGGTCGACTTACGTCGACTGGTCGCTCACAGAGGTGCTGCGGGGCGATGACGATGCCTGGATGCGGCGGGTGGACATGGTCCAGCCCGTGCTGTGGGCCGTGATGGTGTCGCTGGCGGCGGTGTGGGAGGCCTTTGGGGTCGAACCGGCCGCTGTGATCGGGCATTCGCAGGGTGAGATCGCGGCTGCGGCGGTTGTTGGTGCGCTGAGCTTGGATGACGCGGCGCGTGTGGTGGCTTTGCGGTCGGCTGCGATCCGGGATGAACTTGCCGGTCGTGGTGGGATGTTGTCGCTGGCGACGGGTCCTGAGCTGGCTGCGGAGTGGGTCGCGCCGTACGGTGACCGGGTCTCGGTGGCGGTCTACAACGGTCCGGACGCGACGGTTGTGGCCGGGGACCCGGAGGCCCTGGACGGGATCGCCGCTGCGGCGGAGGCGGAGGGTGTACGGGCCCGGCGGGTGCCGGTGGATTACGCCTCCCACTCGGCGCACGTGGAGGACATTCGGGAGCGGTTGCTGGATGTGCTCCGCCCGGTGTCGCCCGAGCCGTCCCGGGTGCCGTTGATCTCCACGGTGACCGGTGAAGTGCTGGACACGACCTTGATGGACGCCTCGTACTGGTACGAGGGGTTGCGGCAGCCTGTGCGCTTCACGGATGCGGTCCGGGAGGCGTTGTCCTACGGCCGTTTCGTCGAGGTCAGTGCGCATCCGGTGCTGACCATGGGTGTGCAGGCCATCGCCGAGGCGGCGGAGAAGCCGGTCGCTGTGGTCGGCACGCTTCGTCGTGACGAGGACGAGGACGCCCGTTTCCTCGCGAACGCCGCCGAACTCTGGGTGCGCGGCGTGGACATCGACTGGTCCGCCGTCTTCTCCGGTCGGCCTGTCAACGCGGTCGAGCTGCCCACGTACGCCTTCCAGCGCGAGCGCTACTGGTTGACGTCCGGCGCCGGCAGCGCGGATGTCAGCGGGGCCGGGCTTGCCGCTGCCGATCACCCGTTCCTGGGTGCGGCCGTCAGCCTCGCCGGGGACGGGGGAGTGGCGCTTACGGGGCGGCTGTCGCTGCGTTCGCATCCTTGGCTGGCCGACCATGCCGTGGCCGGGACGGTCCTGTTCCCCGGCTCTGGCTTCGTCGAGCTGGCGATCAGGGCCGGGGACGAGGTCGGCTGCGGGTATCTCAGCGAACTGGCCCTTCAGGCACCCCTCGTACTGACCGAGGAGACGGCAGTACAGCTTCAGGTCGTGCTCTCGGCGCCGGACGCTTCGGGCCGCCGGGCCCTGACGGTTCACGCGCGGCCAGACGACGGCGGGATCGAGACACCGTGGACCACGCATGCCGTGGGTGCGGTGTCCCCGGAGGCCGGTTCGGTGCCTGATGGCGAACTCGCGGTCTGGCCTCCGCAGGGCGCCGAAGCGGTCGACGTCTCCGACTTCTACTCCGCTGCGGGCGCGGCCGGTTATGAGTACGGGCCGGTGTTCCAGGGGTTGCGTGCGGTGTGGCGGCGTGGGGATGAGGTGTTCGCCGAGGTTGGATTGGGGGAGTCGGAGCGGGCTGGGGCTGCTCGGTTCGGGGTGCATCCGGCTTTGTTGGATGCGGCGTTGCATGCGGTGTTGCCGGTGGTGGGTGGCTCGGCGGTGCGGTTGCCGTTTGTGTGGTCGGGTGTGTCGTTGTCGTCGGTGGGGGCGTCGGCGGTGCGGGTGCGGTTGGCTCCTGCTGGTGGGGATGCGGTGTCGGTGTGGGTGGCCGATGCGGCGGGTGCTCCGGTGGCGGTGGTGGAGTCGCTGGCCCTCCGCCCCGTCGATACCGGGGAGTTGGCTGCTGCTGGACGCGAGTACCTGTTCCGCGTTGAGTGGGCCCCCGTGTCGGCGGAGGGCGAGCCGACTTGGGCCCTGCTCGGTGAGGAGGATCGGTACGGGCTGGGCGGGGCGCGCTTCCACGGGCTGACCGCGCTGGCCGAGGCCGGAGTGCCTTCCCCGGTGCTGTGGGCAGCTCCTGTTGATGCCCTCGGCGACGTACTCGCCATGGCACAGGAGTGGCTGGCGGACCAGCGGTTCGCCGACGCCCGCCTGGTGGTTGTCACCCGGGGGGCCGTAGGTGGGGATTCTCCCGACGCCGCTGCCGTGTGGGGTCTCATCCGTTCCGCCGAGGCGGAGAACCCCGGTCGGTTCGGGCTGCTCGACCTCGACGCGGGCACCGATTGCGTGGGTGGAGCCCTTGCCGCGCTCGTTTCGGGGGAGTGGCAGGTCGCGTTGCGGGGTGGGGAGGTGTTTGCTCCGCGTTTGGTTCGTGCCGGTGGTGGCGTTGGTGTGGTGGCCGGTTTTGGTGATGGTGCGGTGCTGGTCACGGGTGGGACGGGGTTGCTGGGTGGGTTGGTGGCCCGGCATCTGGTGGGTCGGTATGGGGTTCGCAGGCTGGTGTTGGTCAGTCGGCGGGGGGTGGAGGCGTCTGGGGCTGCGGAGTTGGTGGCGGAGCTCGCGGATGCGGGTGCTGTCGCTGATGTGGTGGCGTGTGATGTGGCTGATCGGGAGGCGTTGGCGGCTCTGTTGGCCGAGCATCCGGTCACGGGGGTCGTCCACCTCGCGGGCGCTCTCGATGACGGAGTCGTCACCTCGCTGACACCCGACCGGCTCAACTCCGTACTGCGGCCCAAGGTCGACGCTGCCGTCAACCTGCACGAGCTGACCCGCGATCTCGACCTCTCCGCCTTCGTCCTGTTCTCCTCCGCCGCCGGTGTCTTCGGCACGGTGGGCCAGGCCAACTACGCCGCCGCCAACGCCTACCTGGACGCCCTCGCCCAGAAGCGCCGGACCGAGGGACTGCCCGCGCTCTCGCTCGCCTGGGGACTGTGGGCCGACGCCAGCGGCATGACCGACGGGATGACCGAGACGGACCGGGCACGTGTCACTCGCCAGGCCATGGTTCCCCTGACCGCCGCCCAGGGGCTGGCTGCCCTCGACGCCGCGCTGGCGTACGACGACCCGCACCTCGTACCGGTCGCCTTCGATCGCGTTGCGCTTCGGACCCAGGCCGACGCCGGCCTGCTCTCACCCCTGCTGCGCGCCCTCGTGCCCGCGACGGTTCGCCGGGCCGTCGCAGACACCACCGACTCGGGTACCCCCACGCTGGCCCGCCGGCTTCTGGCGCTCCCTGCCACGGAGCGCGAGCCGGTGGCCCTGGACGCCGTTCGCACGCACGTCGCCTCCGTACTCGGGCATGCGGGGACGGCCTTGATCGGCGCCGACCGCACGTTCAAGGAGTTGGGTTTCGACTCGTTGTTGGCGGTGGAGTTGCGGAACCGGCTGGGTGAGGCGGTGGGGGTGCGGCTGCCCGCGACTTTGGTCTTTGACCATCCGACGCCGGTTGCTGTGGCGCGGTTGTTGGTGGATGAGCTGGTGGGAGTGGTGGAGTCGGCGGCCGAGGTTTCGGCTGTGGGTGTGCCGGTTGTTGGTGATCCGGTGGTGATTGTTGCTGCTGCGTGTCGGTATCCGGGGGGTGTGCGGTCGCCGGAGGAGTTGTGGCGGCTGGTGGTTGAGGGGCGGGATGCGGTGGGTCCGTTCCCGTCGGATCGGGGCTGGGATCTGGAGGGGTTGTTCGATCCGGATCCGGGTGCTGTGGGGAAGTCGTATGCGTGTGAGGGGGGTTTTCTTTACGACGCTGCGGAGTTCGATGCGGGGTTGTTCGGTATTTCGCCGCGTGAGGCGGTGGCGATGGATCCGCAGCAGCGGTTGTTGCTGGAGACGTCGTGGGAGGTGTTCGAGCGGGCGGGTATCGCGGTGGACTCGGTGCGGGGGAGTCGTACCGGTGTCTTCGCGGGTGTGATGTACCACGACTACGCCAGCCGCCTTCCGAGCATCCCCGAGGACATTGAGGGGTACATCGGCACCGGCACCTCCGGCAGCGTGGTCTCCGGGCGCCTCGCCTACACCTTCGGCCTTGAAGGGCCTGCCGTCTCCGTCGACACGGCCTGCTCCTCCTCGCTGGTCGCCCTCCACCTCGCGGCCCAGGCACTGCGGAACGGCGAGTGCGACCTCGCCCTGGCCGGAGGCGTCACCGTGATGCCGACGCCGGGCACCTTCATCGACTTCAGCCGGCAGCGGGGGCTTGCGGCGGATGGGCGGTGCAAGTCGTTCGCTGCGTCGGCCGATGGGACGGGGTGGGCCGAGGGCGCGGGTGTGCTGCTGCTGGAGCGGCTGTCGGATGCGCGGCGGAACGGTCACCAGGTGCTGGCGGTGGTGCGGGGGTCGGCTGTCAATCAGGACGGTGCGTCCAATGGGCTTACGGCGCCCAATGGGCCCTCGCAGCAGCGGGTGATACGGCAGGCGTTGGCGTCGGCGGGACTCCGGCCGGCCGATGTGGACGCGGTGGAGGCGCACGGGACCGGGACGACGCTCGGGGATCCGATCGAGGCGCAGGCGCTGCTGGCCACGTATGGGCAGGAGCGGGAGGCGGACCGGCCGTTGTGGCTGGGGTCCGTCAAGTCCAACATCGGGCACGCGCAGGCCGCCGCCGGTGTCGCCGGTGTCATCAAGATGGTCATGGCGATGCGGGAGGGCGTGCTGCCGCGCACCCTGCACGTCGACGAGCCCACTCCTCATGTCAACTGGTCCGCGGGCCATGTCTCCCTCCTGACTCAGGAGCGGTCCTGGGAGGCGCCGGGCCGTGTACGTCGAGCGGCGGTCTCGTCCTTCGGAGCCAGTGGGACGAATGCGCATGTGATCTTGGAGGAGGTGTCGGAGGAGTCGCCCGCCGCTGGTGATCCGGTGGGTGGTGGCTTGGTGCCGTGGGTGGTGTCGGCCGGTTCGGCGGTGGCGCTTGGGGCGCAGGCGGGGCGGTTGGTGTCGGCGGTTGAGGGTCTGCATCCGGTGGATGTGGGCTGGTCGTTGGCGACCGGTCGGGCGGCGCTGGGGCATCGGGCCGTGGTGTGGGGGCGTGAGGCCGGGGAGTTGAGGGAGCGGCTTGCGTCGGTGGAGTCCGGTGGTGGGCTGGTTGAGGGTCGGCTGGCGGTGCTGTTCACGGGGCAGGGCTCGCAGCGGGCGCGGATGGGTGCGGAACTGGCTGCGGAGTTCCCCGTGTTCGCGTCGGCACTTGAAGAAGTGTGCGCGGCCTTCGAGGGCTTGCTGCCTCAGCCGCTGGCGGAAGTCCTCGCGGACGGGTCGGGTGTGCTGGACCGGACGGTGTTCACGCAGGCCGGTCTGTTCGCTGTGGAAGTGGCCCTGTATCGGCTGGTGGAGTCGTGGGGTGTGCGTCCGGACTTTGTGATGGGCCACTCCGTCGGTGAAATCGTCGCCGCTCATGTGGCGGGTGTGTTCTCGCTGGAGGATGCCTGCCGCCTGGTTGCCGCGCGGGGTTCGCTGATGCAGACGCTGCCGCCCGGCGGAGCCATGCTCGCCGTCCAGTCCGGTGCTGTTGAGGAGTATCTGGACGGTGTGGACGTGGCCGCCGTCAACGGGCCGTCGTCCATGGTGCTCTCGGGTCCCGAGGAAGCCATCGAAGCCGTACGGGAACGCCTCACGGCAGCGGGGATCAAGTCCCGCCGCCTGAAGGTCTCCCACGCCTTCCACTCCGCGCTGATGGAGCCGATGCTCGCCGACTTCGAGCAGGTGGCCGCCGCCATCACCTACGCCGCCCCGCGCATCCCTCTCGTCTCGAACCTGACCGGAGCGATCGCCGCCGAGGACATCCGCACTCCCGCCTACTGGGTCCGTCACGTCCGTGAGGCCGTCCGCTTCGCCGACGGCCTCCACACGCTCACCGAAGCGGGCGTGACCAAGTTCCTGGAGCTGGGCCCGGACGCCACACTCACCGCGATGGCCGCCGAATCCACCGACGGCGTGCTCGTAGCCGCAACCCGCCGCGACCACAACGAAGTCGACACCCTCACCTCGGCCGTCTCCCGCCTTTGGACCAGCGGCGTGGACGTGAACTGGGCTGCGTTCTTCGAGGGCCGCAACCCCCACCGCGTAGACCTCCCCACCTACCCCTTCCAACACGACCGCTACTGGCTGGACGCCCCCACCCCCGCAGGCAACCCAACAGACTTGGGCCTCGACGCCACTGAACACCCGCTCCTCGGCGCGGCCATGAGCCTCGCCGCCGACGGGGGAGTGGTCCTCACCGGCCGCGTCTCCCTCGGCACCCACTCCTGGCTCGCCGACCACACGGTGTCGGGCACCGTCCTCCTCCCCGGTACGGCGTTCGTGGAGCTGGCGATCAGGGCCGGAGACGAGGTCGGTTGCGGCCAGCTCGTCGAACTCACCCTCCGGTCGCCGCTGATCGTCCCGGAACAGGGCGGTGTCCAGATCCAGGCAGTCGTAGGCGCCGCCGACGAGGACGGCCGCCGCGCTCTGACGGTGTACGCCCGTCCGGAGTCGACCGACGAGGCCTGGACCGCACACGCGGAGGGTGTGCTGGCAGAAGCCCGGACAGCCGCGCCCGCCGACCTCACCGCCTGGCCACCCCCCGGCGCCGCGCCCCTGGCCCTCTCCGGCTTCTACACCCGCGCCGAGGAGGCGGGCTATGCCTACGGCCCCGCCTTCCAGGGCCTCACCGCCGCCTGGCGCCGCGCCGACGAGCTCTTCGCCGAAGTGGAACTCGCGGCAGAGGCCGACGCCTTCGGCCTGCACCCCGCGCTGCTCGACTCCGCGCTCCACGTCGTACTCGCCACCGCCGAGGACCCCGGTGAAGAGCTGCGGCTGCCGTTCCACTGGGAGGGCGTTGCCCTCCACTCCTCCGGCGCCACCACTGCCCGGGTCCGCATCGCCCCCGAGGGCGACGGCACCCTCTCCGTGCTCCTCGCCGACGGCACCGGCGCCCCCGTCGCCGTCATCGACTCCCTGACTCTGCGCCCGGTGACGCCGGAGCAGTTGGCGGCGGCCGTCGACACGAGCGGGGACTCCCTCCACCGACTGGCCTGGGAACCCGCACCACAGGCCGCCGCCGAGCGACCGGTGCGCGACTGGGCGGTGCTCGGCTCGGGCCAGGATCTGCCCGTGCCGCCCAACGGCAGCCCGTACCCCGACCTCACCGCGCTCCAGGCGGCCGACACCCCCGTCCCCCCGCTCGTCCTGCACGCGCCCACCCCCGGCAACGACCCCGAGCGGACGACGACCGATCTGCTCACGCTCGTACAGACCTGGCTGTCGGACGACCGACTGTCCGACACCCGGCTCGCGATCGTGACACGCGGCGCCGTCGCCACCGCCGACGCCGACCCCGTCGACCTCTCGACCGCCCCCCTGTGGGGCCTGATCCGGTCCGCCCAGTCGGAACACCCCGGGCGGTTCCTCCTGCTCGACCTGGACACGACCGTCGACGAGGACGATGCGGCCGTGGTGCGGGCTGGGTTGGCTTGTGGTGAACCGCAAGTGGCGGTACGGGAGGGGCTGCCGCTTGTGCCGCGACTCGTGCGCGCGGCCGGCTCCGTCGACCACCTCACACCCCCGTCGGACGGACAGGCCTGGCGCCTGGACACCCGGGGCACCGGGTCCCTGGACGGCCTGTCGCTCGTGCCCGCACCGGACGCGGAAGGGCCGCTGGAGCCGGGACAGGTCCGCATCGACGTACGCGCGGCTGGGCTCAACTTCCGCGATGTCCTCATCGGACTCGGCCTGTATCCCGGCGAGGCGAACATCGGCAGCGAGATCGCCGGTGTGGTTGTCGAAACGGCCGACGACGTCACCGACTTCACCCCCGGCGACCGGGTACTCGGCCTGGTACCGCGCAGCTTCGGACCGCTCGCGGTGGCGGACGCACGGGTCATCGTGCCGATGCCGGAAGCGTGGTCCTTCGAGCAGGCGGCGACGGTCCCCGTCGTCTTCCTGACGGCGTACTACGGGCTCGTCGACCTCGGTGGGCTCAAGCGGGGCGAGACGGTGCTGGTGCACGCGGGTGCGGGTGGGGTCGGGATGGCGGCGATCCAGCTCGCCCGTCATATGGGTGCCGAGGTCCTTGCCACGGCCAGTCCGGGCAAGTGGGATGTGCTGCGTGGTCTGGGTCTGTCCGAGGACCGGATCGCCTCCTCCCGCGATCTCGGCTTCCGTGAGGCCTTCGCCGGTCGCCGTGTCGATGTCGTACTGAACTCCCTGGCCCGCGAGTTCGTGGACGCCTCCCTCGAACTCCTCGCCGACGGCGGCCGGTTCCTGGAGATGGGCAAGACCGACATCCGGGACCCGGAGCAGCTCCCCGAAGTCCGGTACACGGCCTTCGACATGCTGGACGCCGGTCCCACCAGGATCGGCGAGATGCTCCACGCCCTGATGGACCTGTTCGCCTCCGGTGCCCTGGTGCCGTTGCCGGTTCGGGCGTGGGACATCCGGCGGGCGCGGGACGCGTTCCGTTTCATGAGTCAGGCCAAGCACATCGGCAAGGTCGCCCTGACCGTACCGGCGCCCGTCGACCCGGACGGCACCGTGCTGATCACGGGCGGCACCGGCACCCTCGGCTCCCTCCTGGCCCGCCACCTCGTCACCCGGCACGGCGTACGGCGTCTGCTCCTCACCAGCCGCCAGGGCCCCGACGCCCCGAACGCACGGCAGCTCACCGCGGAACTCGAAGAGCTGGGCGCCGAAGTCACCGTCGCCGCCTGCGACGCCGCCGACCGCGACCGGCTCGCCGAACTCCTCCACGGCCGCCGCCTCACGGGCGTCGTCCACGCGGCGGGCGTCCTCGCCGACGGCCTGATCACCACCCTCACCCCCGACCAGCTGACCACGGTCTGGCGGCCGAAGGTCCAAGCCGCCCTCAACCTTCACCACCTCACCCGACACCACGACCTCGCCTTCTTCGCCCTGTACTCCTCCGCCTCCGGCGTCTTCGGCAGCCCCGGACAGGCCAACTACGCCGCCGCCAACACCTACCTCGACGCCCTCGCCCACCACCGCCGCGCCCAGGGGCTGCCCGCCACCTCCCTCGCCTGGGGCCTGTGGGAGCAGGACAGTGCGATGACCGGCGAGTTGGACCGGGCGGACCGGCAGCGGATGCGCCAGACGGGTTTGGCGCCGATGACCTCGGCGGAGGGGCTGGCGCTGCTGGACCGGGCGCTGGCGAGCGCGGATGCCGCCCTGGTGCCCGCTCGCCTCGACCTCGCCGGGCTGCGTGGGGCCGAGGCCGTGCCCGATGTCCTCCGAGGGCTCGCCCGCGGCAGACTGCGCCGCACCGCACGTACCGCCGCCTCCCCCGAGGCCGGGACGGCGCTCGCGGAGCGGCTGGCGGGGCTGAGCCGGCCGGAGCGGGAGCGGCGGCTCCTGGAACTGGTCCGCGGGCATGTCGCCGCCGTCCTCGGGCACGCCACCGAGCAGTCCGTCGACGCCGACCGTTCCTTCAAGGAGCAGGGCTTCGACTCGCTGACCGCCGTCGAGCTGCGCAACCGCCTGGGTGCGGCAACCGGTCTGCGCCTGCCCACCGCGCTCGTCTTCGACCACCCGACGCCGACCGCTCTCGCACGCCACCTCCACGCCGAACTGTGGGGCACGGACGAGCAGGAGCCGGAGACCGCCGCCCTCGCCGCCCCCGACGAGCCCGTCGCCATCGTCGGGATGGCCTGCCGCTTCCCCGGCGGGGTCACCTCGCCCGAGGAGCTGTGGCGGCTGGTCGCCGAGGGCGTCGACACGATCGGGACCTTCCCCACCGACCGGGGCTGGGACCTGGACGGGGTCTACCACCCGGACCCGGCCCACCCCGGGACCACGTACACCCGCCAGGGCGGTTTCCTCTACGACGCCGCCGAGTTCGACCCGGAACTGTTCGGGATCTCGCCGCGCGAGGCGCTGGCCATGGACCCGCAGCAGCGGTTGCTGCTGGAGACGACCTGGGAGGCGTTCGAGCGGGCGGGGCTGGCGCCGACGTCGCTGCGGGGCAGCCGTACCGGGGTGTTCGCGGGTGTCGTCGCCACCGACTACGCGGCCCGGCTGGACGAGGTGCCCGACGACGTGGAGGGCTACCTCGGTATCGGCAACACCTCCAGCGTCGCCTCCGGCCGGCTCGCCTACACCTTCGGTCTGGAAGGCCCGGCGGTCACTGTCGACACGGCGTGCTCCTCGGCGCTGGTGGCGCTGCATCTGGCGGCGCAGTCGCTGCGGCAGGGCGAGTGCGACCTGGCGCTCGCGGGCGGGGTCGCGGTGATGCCGTCGCCGTACATGTTCGTGGAGTTCAGCAGGCAGCGCGGGCTCGCGGTGGACGGGCGCTGCAAGGCGTTCTCGGCCGCCGCGGACGGCACCGCCTGGTCCGAGGGCGTCGGTGTGCTGGTCGTCGAGCGGCTTGCGGACGCGCGGCGCAACGGGCACCAGGTGCTGGCGGTCGTCCGCGGCTCCGCGATCAACCAGGACGGCGCCTCCAACGGGCTGACCGCCCCGAACGGCCCTTCGCAGCAGCGCGTCATACGGCAGGCGCTGGCCTCCGCCGGGCTGACGGGCGCCGATGTCGACGCGCTGGAGGCGCACGGCACGGGTACGGCGCTGGGGGACCCGATCGAGGCGCAGGCGCTGTTCGCCACGTACGGGGAGGGCCGTGACCCCGAGCGGCCGCTGTGGCTCGGATCGGTGAAGTCGAACATCGGGCACACCCAGGCCGCCGCCGGGGTCGCGGGCGTCATCAAAATGGTGATGGCGATGCGGGAGGGCGTGCTGCCCAGGACGCTGCACGCCGACGAACCGACCCCGCACGTGGACTGGGCGGCGGGCGGCGTACGGCTGCTGGCCGAGGAGCGGGAGTGGACGGCGGAGGGCCGACCGCGCCGGGCCGGTGTCTCCTCGTTCGGGATCTCCGGTACCAACGCCCACATCATCCTGGAGCAGGGGCCCGAGCCCGTCGGCCCCGAGTCCTCGCAGCTCGGCCCCGAGTCCTCGGAGCCGGTCGGCTCCGGGCGCCTCCCGTGGGTCCTGTCCGGCCGTACCGAGGCCGCCCTCCGCGCCCAGGCCGACCGACTCGCCCGGTTCACCGCCGAGCGGCCCGGTCTGCCCGCCGACCGCGTCGCGCTGTCGCTCGCCGCCACCCGCGCCGCCCTCGACCACCGGGCCGTGGTCCTCGCCGACGACGGCGCGGGCTTCGAGCGCGGGCTGGCCGCCGTCGCCGCGGGACAGCGCGCGCCGGAGGTCGTCACCGGCGTCGCCGAATCCGGTGGACCCGTTGCCGTGCTCTTCACCGGGCAGGGCGGTCAACGCCTCGGCATGGGCCGGGAGTTGTACGAGACCTACCCGGCCTTCGCGCGGGAGCTCGACGCAGTGTGCGAGGCGCTCGACGCGCACCTGGAACGGCCTCTGCGGGAGGTGCTGTTCGCCGAGCCGGGCAGCGCGCAGGCGGCCCTGCTGGACCGTACCGCCTGGGCGCAGCCCGCCCTCTTCGCGGTCGAAGTCGCCCTGTACCGGCTCGTCGAGCGGTGGGGTGTACGCGCGGACTACGTCGCCGGGCACTCCGTCGGCGAACTGGCCGCCGCCCATGTCGCCGGGGTGCTCCCGCTGGCCGACGCCGCCGAACTGGTCGCCGCGCGCGGCCGGTTGATGGAGGCCATGCCCGAGGGCGGTGCCATGCTCTCCGTCCAGGCGGGCGAGGACGAGGTCCGCGAAACCCTCGCCGGTCACGAGGACGCGGTGAGCGTGGCCGCCGTCAACGGGCCGGAGTCCGTCGTGATCTCCGGTGACCGCTCGCGCCTCGTCGAGCTGGACGCCCTCTGGCGCGAGCACGGGCGCAAGACCCGCTTCCTGCGGGTCAGTCACGCGTTCCACTCCCCGCACATGGACGGCATGCTCGAAGAGTTCGGCACCGTCGCCGCCGGACTGGAGTACGCCGAGCCCCGCATCCCGGTCGTATCCAATGTCACCGGCGCGGGCGCGTCCCCCGGCGAACTGGGCAGCGGCGCCTACTGGGTGCGTCACGTCCGTGAACCCGTCCGCTTCCTCGACGGCGTGCGCTGGCTGCGCGAGCAGGGCGTGACGGCCTTTCTGGAACTCGGACCCGACGGCGTACTGACCGCCATGGCCGCCGACTGCCTGGGCGCGGACGAGGCACCCGGAGCACCGAAGGCGGACACGTCACCCGAGCCGCCCGCCCTGCTGCTGTCCGCCCTCCGCAAGGACCAGCCCGAACCCACCGCCGTCCTGCGCGCCCTCGCGACCCTGTACGTCCACGGCGGCACCGTCGACTGGGCCGCCCTCCACGACGGTGACCCCGGACGTCCGATCGCGCTGCCCACCTACCCCTTCCAGCGCTCCCGCTTCTGGCTGGAGTCCGCCCGCACCGCCCCGGCGGACTCCGTGGACGCCACGTTCTGGGAACTGGTGGAGAACCAGGACGCCTCCGCCCTCGCCACCGCGCTGGACCTCGACGACACCGGCCCGGACCTCGGCGCGCTGCTGCCCGCACTCGCCTCCTGGCGGCGCGGTGAGCGCGACCGCTCCACCCTGGACGCCTGGCGCTACCGCACGGTCTGGAAGCCCGTCACCACGGTCGGCTCCGGGCGCCTCGACGGCACGTGGCTGGTCCTGCTCCCCGCCGAGCGAACCGCTACCGACGCCCGCGTCCTCGACGCCCTGCGCGCCTTCGGCGCCGACCCCGTCGAACTCCGCGCCCCCGCCGACGAGCGCCTGGCCGACGCTCTGCGCGCGGCCGCACCCCCGTACGGCGTCTCCGGCGTCCTCGCCCTGCTCCCGTCCGACCAGGACGCCGACGCCACGCTCGCCCTGCTCCAGGCGCACCTCTCCGCCGGGCTCGACGCCCCGCTGTGGTGCGTCACCCGGGGCGCGGTCGCCGTCACGCCCGACGAGCGGATCGCCCGCCCCGCCCTCGCCCAGGTCTGGGGTCTCGGCCGGGTCTTCGGGCTCGAACACGCACCGCTGTGGGGCGGCCTGATCGACCTGCCCGGCGAGGGCGACCTCGACGAGCGGGCCGCCGGGCGGCTCGCCGCGCTGCTGGCGGGCCGGGACGGCGAGGACGAGTGCGCCCTGCGCGGCTCCGGCACCTTCCTGCGCCGCCTCACCCGCGCCGCCACGACCGGCACCCCGGCCGACGGCATCCGGTGGAAGCCCGGCGGCACCGTCCTGATCACCGGCGGCACCGGCGGCCTCGGCGCGCACCTCGCCCGCTGGCTGGCCCGCAACGGCGCCGAGGACCTGGTGCTCACCAGCAGGCGCGGACCCGACGCGCCCGGCGCCGCCGAACTCGAAGCCGAGCTGCGGGAGCTGGGCGCCCACGTCGCCGTCGTCGCCTGCGACATCGCCGACCGGGACGCCGTGGCCGCGCTCCTCGACGCGCTGCCCGGCCGCCGCCCGCTCAGCACCGTCGTCCACGCGGCCGGCGTCGCCCACTTCACCGCCCTGGAGGAACTGACCCGGGCCGAACTCGCGGAGGTGCTGGCCGCCAAGGCCCACGGGGCCGACCACCTCGACGCCCTGCTCGGCGACCACGAACTCGACGCGTTCGTACTGTTCTCCTCCATCGCCGGGGTGTGGGGCAGCGGACGGCAGGCCGGCTACGCCGCCGCCAACGCCCACCTCGACGCCCTCGCCCACGACCGGCGGGCCCGCGGACTCACCGCCACCGCCGTGGCTTGGGGCGCCTGGGCCGACGGCGGCATGGCCGACGGCGAGATGACGGCCCACCTCGCCCGCCGCGGCATCCGCACCATGCGGCCCGACCTGGCCGTGGCCGCCCTCCAGCAGGCGCTGGACCGGCAGGACACGAACGTCACGGTCGCCGACATCGACTGGGAGCGCTTCGTACCCGCGTACACCGCGACCCGGCACCGCCCGCTGATCAGCGAACTCCCGGACGCACAGGCACATTTCACCGACCCCGACGCCCCGGTGGCGGACAGTGGCCTGGCTCGCACGCTCGCCGGGCGCACCCCCGAGCAGCAGGAACAGCTCCTCACCGAGACCGTCCTCACCGAGGTCGCCGCCGTCCTCGGGCACAGCGACACCGCGGGCCTGCAGCACCACCGCGCCTTCAAGGACCTCGGCTTCGACTCCCTGACCGGCGTCGAACTGCGCAACCGCCTCTCCGCGGCCACCGGACTGCGCCTGCCGTCCACCCTGGTCTTCGACCACCCCACCCCGGCCGCCCTCACCGCCCACCTGCGCGCGGAACTCCTCGGCTCGACCGCCGAGACGCCCGCACCGCGGACCGAGCGGCGGGCGCGCACGGACGAGCCTGTCGCCATCGTCGGCATGGCCTGCCGCTACCCCGGCGGCGTCACCTCCCCGGAGGACCTGTGGCGGCTCGTCGTCGAGCAGGGCGACGCCATCGGCGCCTTCCCCGCCGACCGCGGCTGGGACGTCGACGCCCTGTACGACCCCGACGGGCGCCGCCCCGGCACCTCGTACGTCCGCGAGGGCGGCTTCCTCTACGACGTCGCCGGATTCGACGCCGAGTTCTTCGGGATCTCCCCGCGCGAGGCGCTCGCCATGGACCCGCAGCAGCGCCTGCTGCTGGAACTGTCCTGGCAGGCCCTGGAACGCGCCGGCCTGCCCCCGGCCGGACTGCACGGCTCGTCGACCGGACTGTTCGTCGGCTCCAACGGCCAGGACTACGCCACCCTCCTGGGCCGCGACCCCGACGCCGTCGCCGGGTACCAGGCCACCGGCAGCGCCGCCGCCGTGGTCTCCGGCCGCATCGCCTACGCCCTCGGCCTGGAAGGCCCCGCCGTCACCGTCGACACCGCCTGCTCCTCCTCGCTGGTCGCCCTGCACCTGGCCGTCCAGTCCCTGCGCAACGGCGAGTGCGAGACGGCCCTCGCCGCCGGTGTGACGATCATGTCCACACCGGGCGCCTTCGTGGAGTTCAGCCGCCAGCGGGGGCTCGCCGAGGACGGCCGCTGCAAGCCCTTCGCCGAGTCCGCCGACGGCACCGGCTGGTCGGAGGGCGCCGGTGTGCTCGTCGTCGAGCGGCTGTCGGACGCGGTCCGCAACGGACACCGGGTCCTGGCCGTCATCCGCGGCTCGGCCATCAACCAGGACGGCGCCTCCAACGGACTCACCGCCCCCAACGGCCCGTCCCAGCAGCGCGTGATCCGCGCCGCCCTGTCCGCCGCCGGACTGTCCGCGGCCGACGTGGACGCCGTCGAGGCCCACGGCACGGGCACGACCCTCGGCGACCCCATCGAGGCCCAGGCCCTCATCGCCACCTACGGCAAGGAACGCACCCCCGGCCGGCCCCTGTGGCTCGGCTCGGTGAAGTCCAACATCGGGCACACCCAGGCCGCCGGCGGTGTCGCCGGTGTCATCAAGATGGTCATGGCGATGCGGGAGGGGGTCCTGCCGCCCTCCCGGTACGCCGACGAGCCCAGCAGCCACGTCGACTGGTCCGACGGCACCGTCGCCCTCCTCGACCGCCCCGTGCCCTGGGAACAGGGCGGGAGCGGCCCGCGCCGCGCCGGTGTCTCCGCCTTCGGCATGTCCGGCACGAACGCCCACATCATCCTGGAGGAGGCCCCGCCGGGCACCTCCCGCACCGCCCCGACGGTCGTCCCCGGCCCCGCCGGACTCCCCGGCTCACGCGTCCTGCCCCTGGTCGTCTCGGCCCGCACCGCCGAGGCACTGGCCGCCCAGGCGGACCACCTCGGGGACGTGCTCGCGGACACCGACCCGGTGGACGTCGGCTGGTCCCTCCTGACCACCCGGTCCCCGCTGGAGCACCGCGCGGTCGTGTGGGGCGCCCAGGCGGACGAACTGACGGCCGCGTTGCGGGCGTTCGCCTCCGGAACGGCCACCGCCCAGGCGGTCGGCGGCACGGCTCCCGAGACGGGCGCGGGCGTGGTCCTCGTCTTCCCCGGTCAGGGGTCGCAGTGGCTGGGGATGGGGCGCGGGCTGCTCGACTCCTCGCCGGTGTTCGCCGCGCGGATCGCCGAGTGCGAGGCGGCCCTGTCGGCTCACGTCGACTGGTCGCTGACCGACGTGCTCCAGGATGATGACGACGCCTGGATGCGGCGCGTGGACGTGGTCCAGCCCGTGCTGTGGGCGGTCATGGTGTCGCTGGCCGCTGTCTGGGAGTCCTTCGGGGTCCGGCCCGCCGCGGCGATCGGCCACTCGCAGGGCGAGATCGCGGCCGCGGTGGTCGTCGGTGCGCTGAGTCTGGACGACGCGGCGCGTGTGGTGGCGCTGCGGTCGGCCGCGATCAGGGACGAACTCGCCGGCCGTGGTGGCATGCTGTCGCTGGCGACGGGGCCCGAGCTGGCTGCGGAGTGGGTTGCGCCGTACGGTGACCGGGTTTCGGTGGCGGTCTTCAACGGGCCGGACGCCACGGTCGTGGCGGGTGACCCGCAGGCCCTGGACGAGATCGCCGCTACCGCGGAGGCGGCAGGTGTACGGGCCAGGCCGGTCCCGGTGGACTACGCCTCGCACTCGGCCCAGGTGGAGGACATCCGGGACCGTTTGCTGGAGGTACTGGCCCCCGTCGTGCCGCAGGCTTCCCGCATCCCCCTGATCTCCACCGTCACCGGCGAACAGCTCGACACGTCCACCATGGACGCCTCGTACTGGTACGAGGGCCTGCGCAAGCCCGTCCGCTTCACCGAGGCCGTCCAACAGGCCCTGCCCCACGGCCGTTTCATCGAGGTCAGCGCCCACCCCGTCCTGACCATGGGCGTCCAGGCCATCGCCGAAGCGGCCGGGCAGAAGGTCACAGCCGTCGGCACCCTGCGCCGGGACGAGGACGACAACGCCCGCTTCATCGCCGGCGCCGCCGAACTCTGGATCCAGGGCGCCGACATCGACTGGACCGCCGTCTACTCGGGCCGCACCGTCCGCCACGTGGACCTGCCCACCTACCCCTTCCAGCACCGCCGCTACTGGCTGGAGCCCGACGAGGACACCCCCTCGCCCGCCGACACCGGGGACGCCGCCTTCTGGGAGGCCGTCGAGCGTGCGGACGTGGACGCGCTGGCCGGTGCGCTCGCGCTCGGTGGAGAGCGGGAGGTGTGGCAGGAGGTGCTGCCGGAGCTGGCGGCGTGGCGGCGGCGCCGGCGGGAGCTGTCGACCGTGGACGGCTGGCGGTACAAGGTCGGCTGGAAGCGGCAGCCCGACAGCGACGCGCCCGTCACGCTGACCGGCCGCTGGCTCCACCTGACCTTCGAGGGCGCCGAGGACGCCTGGCGCACGAGCCTGGCCGGGCTGCTCGCCGAGCGCGGGGCCGAGGTCGTGACGCTGACCGTGCCGTCCGGTGCCGACCGTGCTGTGATCGCCGGACTGCTGACCGAGGCGGCCGGGGACCAGGGCCTGAGCGGGGTACTGTCCACCCTGGCCCTGGCCGACGAACTGCCCGTCGACGGCTACCCGATGGTCGCCGCGGGTGTCGCGGCCACCCTCGCGCTGATCCAGGCCGTCGGGGACACCGGGCTCGACGCTCGGGTCTGGTGTGTCACCCGGGGTGCCGTCGCCACCGGTTACGGCGACGGGATCACGCACCCCGTGCAGGCCGAGGTCTGGGGCATGGGCCGGGTCGCCGCGCTCGAACTGCCGCAGCAGTGGGGCGGGATCGTCGATCTGCCGGCCGACATCGAGGACGAGCCGGTTCGTCGGCGGATCGGGTCGGTGCTGGCGCAGCGCGAGACCGTGGAGCACGACCAAGTGGCGGTCCGGGCAGTGGGGTTGCTGGCCCGGCGGATGCTGCCCGCGCCGCTGCCGGCCGACGGCCCGGTACGGGAGTGGAGGCCGCGCGGTACGGCCCTCGTCACCGGCGGCACCGGGCTGCTCGGCGGCATCCTCGCCCAGTGGCTCGCCCGCAACGGCGTCGAGCATCTCGTCCTGACCAGTAGGCGCGGCGCGGACGCTCCGGGTGCCGCCGAACTCCGGGCGGAGCTGGAGGAGTTGGGTGCCAGGGTGACCGTCGCCGCCTGTGATGTGACGGACCGGGCCGCGCTCGCCTCGCTGTTCGAGGGGCTGGACGCGGCCGGTGAGGACATCCGGGCCGTCTTCCACACCGCCGTCCGCTACGAGCTGGGCGCCCTCGCCGACACCACACTCGACCAGTACGCCAACGTCGTCGACGCCAAGATCACCGGCGCCCGGATACTCGCCGAGCTGCTGGGGGAGCGGGAGCTGGACGCGTTCGTCGTCTACTCCTCGGTGGCCGCCCTGTGGGGCAGCGGCGACCACGGCGCCTACTCGGCGGCCAACGCCCACCTCGACGCCTGGGCGCTCGGCCAGCGGGCCCGGGGCGTGCCGGTGACCGCCGTGGCGTGGGGCATCTGGGACGCGGTGAACGAGCGGGACAGCGAGGACGCCGCCGAGCGTCCCGTCCTCAACCGGCGCGCCCAGCGGCAGGGGCTGCCGCTGATCGACCCCGAACTGGCCCTGACCGCCTTCCAGCAGGTGCTCGACCACGACGAGGTGAACGTGGCCGTCGCCGACGTGGAGTGGGAACGCTTCACGCAACTGTTCACCTCCGCCCGCAACACCCGTTTCCTGGACGACCTCCCGCAGGCCCGGCCGTATCTCCCCGCCTCCGGCGAGAGCGCCACCCCGGTCCCGCAGGCGGGCGGCGGCGCGGATCTGCGCGAGCGGCTGCGCGAGCTGCCCGCCGGTGAACAGGACCGGGAACTGCTGGAGTTGGTGCGCACCCATGCAGCGGCCGTCCTCGGGCACAGCGGCCCCGCGACCATCGACGCGGACCGCGCCTTCAAGGACCTCGGTTTCGACTCGCTGACCGCGGTCGAACTGCGCAACAGGCTCGGCGCCGCCACGGGACTGAGCCTCCCGGCCACCCTCGTCTTCGAGTACCCCACCGCGACCGCGCTCGTCGCCCTGCTCCGCGAGGAACTGGCGCTCGACGGCGGCACGGGCGCGGGCGGCGGACCCGCGGACGTACTGACCGAACTCGGCCGGCTCGAAGAGGCGCTGGCCGAGTCCGCCCCCGACACCGACACCCGCCTCAGGCTCACCCGCCGGCTCCAGAGCCTCCTGGTGCGGCTGAACGACGACGGAACCGGCGACAGCGGTCCGGCCGGTGCCGACAGCCCTGACGAGGACGACCTCGAAGCGGCCACCGCGGACGAGATGTTCGCCCTGATCGACCGCGAATTCGGTACCTCCTGACACCGCTCCGGACCCCGACCCCCCAGCTCAGTGGAGATGTCGACGATGGCGCAGCAGAACGAAGCGAAGCTCCTGGACTACCTCAAGCGGGTCACCAACGACCTGCGGCAGGCGCAGAACCGGCTGGCCGCCGTGGAGGACAAGGACCGCGAGCCGATCGCCGTCGTCGGGATGTCCTGCCGCTACCCGGGCGGCGTCGGCTCACCGGAGGACCTGTGGCGGCTGGTCGCCGAGGGCCGCGACGCCGTCGGACCGCTGCCCGGCAACCGGGACTGGGACCTGGACGGCCTCTACGACCCGGACCCCGACCGGCACGGCAAGAGCTACGTCCGCGAGGGCGGATTCCTCTACGACGCCGACCGGTTCGACGCGGCCCTGTTCGGGATCTCCCCGCGCGAGGCCCTCGTCATGGACCCGCAGCAGCGGATCCTGCTGGAAGTGGTGTGGGAGGCGTTCGAGCGCACCGGCATCCCCGTCACCTCGCTGCGCGGGACCGCCACCGGAGTGTTCGTCGGCTGCAATCCGCTCGACTACCGCTCCGGCATCCACCAGGTCCCCGAGGGCTTCGAGGGACACCTCGTCACCGGCAGCGCCGGCAGCATCGTCTCCGGCCGGGTCGCCTACACCTTCGGCCTCGAAGGGCCCGCCGTCACCCTGGACACCGCCTGCTCCTCCTCACTGACCGCCCTCCACCTGGCCGCCCAGTCGCTGCGCCGCGAGGAGTGCTCGCTCGCCGTCGCCGCGGGCGTCGCCCTGATGTCCACCTCCGACGAGTTCACCGGCTGGAGCAGGCAGCGCGGACTCGCCGCCGACGGCCGCTGCAAGGCCTTCTCCGCCGACGCCAACGGCATGGGCCTCGCCGAGGGCGCGGGCGTCCTGGTCCTGGAGCGCCTCGCCGACGCCCGCCGCAACGGGCACCGGATCCTCGGCCTGATCAAGGGCTCCGCGCTCAACCAGGACGGCGCCTCCAACGGCCTCACCGCCCCCAGCGGCCCGGCGCAGCAGCACGTCATCCGGCAGGCGCTCCTCAACTGCCGCCTCAACCCCGGCGACGTGGACGCCGTCGAGGCGCACGGCACCGGCACCCCGCTCGGCGACCCGATCGAGGCGCGGGCCCTGCTCGCCACCTACGGGCAGGACCGAGACCCCGAACGGCCGCTGTGGCTCGGCTCGGTCAAGTCCAACATCGGGCACGCGCAGGCCGCCGCCGGGATGGCGGGCGTGATCAAAATGCTCATGGCGATGCGGGCCGGTGTCCTGCCCCGCACCCTGCACGTGGACGAGCCGACCCCGCACGTCGACTGGGAGTCCGGCGCCGTCCGCCTGCTCACCGAGCCGCGGCCCTGGCCCGAGACGGGGCGCGCGAGGCGGGCCGCCGTGTCCGCGTTCGGGATCAGCGGGACGAACGTGCACGTGGTGCTGGAGGCGGCACCGGAGGAGACCGAACCGGAGCGCGCCGCGACGGCGGGCGGGACGGTTCCGTGGGTGCTGTCCGCGCACTCCGCGGACGCGCTGAAGGCGCAGGCCGAGCGGCTGGCGGCGGCGGTCGACGGGCCCGAACCGGTCGACGTGGGCTGGTCGCTCGCGACCGAGCGGGCAGCGCTGGCCCATCGGGCCGTCGTCTGGGGCCGGGACCGCGAGGAGCTGAGGGCGGCCCTGGCCTCCGTGGGGTCCGCGGGCGGCCCCGTGGACGGGCGGCTCGCGGTGCTGTTCACCGGACAGGGGGCGCAGCGGGCCCGCATGGGCGCCGAACTGGCCGCCGAGTTCCCCGTGTTCGCGCGGGTCCTCGCCGAGACGTGCGCCGCCTTCGAGGGGCTGCTGCCGGGCTCGCTGACCGAGGCGCTGGAGGCGGGGACCCCGGGTCCACTGGACCGTACCGTCTTCACGCAGGCCGGGCTGTTCGCCTTCGAGGTGGCGCTGTACCGGCTGGCCGAATCCTGGGGCGTGCGCCCGGACTTCGTGATGGGGCACTCCGTCGGTGAGCTGATCGCCGCCCATGTGGCCGGAGTGTTCTCGCTTCCGGACGCCTGCCGTCTGGTGGCGGCGCGCGGCGGACTGATGCAGGCGCTCCCGGCGGGCGGCGCGATGCTCGCCGTACGGGCCGGGGTGCCCCAGGTCGAGGACGTACTCGCCTCCCTCGGCGGCGCCGTCGAGATCGCCGCCGTCAACGGACCCGCCTCGCTGGTCGTCTCCGGCCCCGAGGGCGACATCGAGGCCGTACGCGAACGCTGCGACCTGGCCGGGATCAAGTGCCGCCGCCTGCAGGTCTCGCACGCCTTCCACTCCGCGCTCATGGAACCGATGCTCGCCGAGTTCGAACGCGTCGCCTCCGACGTCTCCTACGGCGAACCGGCGATCCCCGTCGTGTCCAACCTCACCGGGCGGCCCGCCGGGGAGGAGATCCGCACCCCCGCCCACTGGGTGCGGCAGGTCCGGGAGGCGGTGCGCTTCGCGGACGGCGTCACCTGGCTCGCCGACAACGGCGTGCGCAAGTTCCTCGAACTGGGCCCGGACGCCACCCTGACCGCCATGGCCGCCGAGTGCGCCCCCGGCCTGTTCGTCCCCGCCACCCGACGGGACCATCCCGAGGTCGCCAGCCTCACCCAGGCCGTCTCCCGGCTCTGGGCGAGCGGCACCGACATCGACTGGGCCGCGCTCTTCGAGGGCCGCGACCCGCGCCACGCCGACCTGCCCACGTACGCCTTCCAGCGCGAGCGCTACTGGCTGCAGGTCCACGGCGGCACCGGCGACCCGGCAGGGCTCGGCCTGGACGGCGCCGGACACCCGCTGCTCGGTGCCGCCGTGCCGATAGCGGGCGAGGACGGAGTGCTGCTGACCGGACGGCTCTGCCCGCGCACCCAGCCCTGGCTCGCGGACCACGCCGTCGCGGGCACCGTCCTCTTCCCCGGCACCGGCTTCGTGGAACTGGCGGTGCGCGCCGGGGACGAGGTCGGCTGCCGTACCGTACGGGAACTGACCCTCCAGGCACCCCTCGTCATCCCCGAACAGGGCGGAGTGCGGATCCAGGTCGCCGTCGGCCCCGCCGACGAGGAGGGCGCCCGCCCCCTCACCGTGCACTCCCGCCCCGAGGACCAGGGCCCCGACGCCCCCTGGACCGCGCACGCCGAAGGCACCCTCACCGGCGCACCCACCGCGCTTCCCGCCGGCCTCACCGCATGGCCGCCGGAGGGCGCCGAGCCCGTGGACGTCTCCGGCTTCTACGCCGAGGCCGAGACCGCCGGTTACGGCTACGGCCCCGCCTTCCAGGGCATGACCTCCGCCTGGCGCCGCGGGGACGAGGTGTTCGCCGAGATCGCGCTCCCCGAAGCCGCCCGGCCCGACGCCGCCGCCTACGGACTGCACCCCGCCCTCCTCGACGCGGCCCTGCACCCGCTCGGCGTGCTCGCCGACGCCGACACCCACACCGTGCGCGTCCCCTTCGCCTGGCGCGACCTCACCCTGCACGCCTGCGGAGCCGACCGCGTACGCGTCGCCCTCACCCCCGGCGGCCCGGACGGCGCCACCCCCACGGTCACCGTCGCCGACCCGGACGGCCGCCCCGTCCTCACCGCGGACTCCCTCACCCTGCGGCCCCTGAGCACCGACCAAATCCCGGCCGCCGCCCGGACCGACCGGCTCTTCCGCCTCGACTGGCACCCCCTCGACACCACCGCCCCGGAACCCGCCCACGACGAGACCTGGGCGATCCTCGGCTCCGACCCCCTCGGCCTCGCCGCCGAACTCCAGTACGCCGGTACGACGGTCACCGCTTACGCCGACCTGGCCGCACTCACCGCCGTCCTCGACGCGGGCGTCCCCGCACCCCCCGTCGTCCTGCTGCCCTGCGCCGCGCCCGGCGGACCGGCCACCCACGACCGACCGGCCACCCCCGACGCCGACACCGCGCACGACGCCGTCCAACACACCCTCGCCACCCTGCGCGACTGGCTCGCCGACCCCCGGCTCACCGACACCCGGCTCGTGGTGGTCACCGCGGGGGCCATCGCCACCCGCACCGGTGAGGACGTGCCGGACCTGGCCCACGCCGCACTGTGGGGCCTGGTGCGCACCGCACAGACCGAGCACCCCGACCGCTTCCTCCTGGTCGACACCGGACCCACACCGGACGCCGACCTGCTCACCGACGCCGTACGCGCGGCCCTCGACGCCGGAGAACCCCAGAGCGCCCTCCGCGACGAGCGGATCCTCGTCCCGAGGCTGGCGCGCCGACAGCCCACCGGCCACACCACCCCCTGGCGTCCCGACGGCACCGTGCTCATCACCGGCGGTCTGGGCACCCTCGGCACACTCGTCGCCCGGCACCTGGCCGGGGAACACGGCGTCCGCCGCCTCTACCTCACCAGCCGCTCCGGAGCCGACGCCCCGGGCGCCGCCGCGCTCGTCGCCGACCTCGCCCGGCTCGGCGCCGACGCGGAGGTCATCGCCTGCGACGTCGCCGACGCCGGCGAACTGGCCGCCCTCTTCGACAAGATCCCGCCCGAGCACCCGCTGACGGCCGTCGTGCACGCCGCCGGAGTCGTCGACGACGCCGTCCTGACCGCCCTCACCCCCCACCAGGTCGAGGACGTCCTGCGCCCCAAACTGGACGCCGCCCTCACCCTGCACACCCTCACCCGCGACCTGGACCTGACCGCCTTCGTCCTGTTCTCCTCCACCGCGAGCGTCCTCGGCGGACCCGGCCAGGCCAACTACGCCGCCGCCAACGCCTTCCTCGACGCCCTCGCCCACCACCGTCGCGCCCAAGGGCTGCCCGCCACCTCCGTCGCCTGGGGCCTGTGGGCCGAGACCAGCGGCATGACCGGCCGCCTCGACCGCACCGACCTCGACCGCATCACCCGCTCCGGACTCGCCCCGCTCGCCACCCCGGACGCCCTCGGCCTCCTCGACACGGCCGGCGCGAGCGACGACGCCCTGCTCGTCGCCGTCGAGATCGCCATGACCACCCTCCGGCGCAACGCCCGGACCGGCATGGTGCCGCCCGTCCTCAGCGGCATCGTCCCCACACCGCCACGCCGCACCTCGGCCCGCACGACCGGCGACGCGCCCACCCTGACCCAGCAGTTGGCCGGCAGGAGCCCGAAGGAACGCCTGGCCCACCTCCAGGAGTTGGTACGCGGCCACGTGACGGAGGTCCTGGCCCACGGCAGCACCACCACCCTCGACACCGACCGCGACTTCGCCGACCTCGGCTTCGACTCGCTCACCGCCGTCGAACTGCGCAACCGGCTCTCCGCGGTGACCGGCCTGCGCCTGCCCACCGGCCTCGTCTTCGACTACCCCAGCCCGAGCGCGCTGGCCGCCCACCTCGACAGCCTGCTCGCCCCCGAGGACGACCCCGCCCGCGGCACAGCCGCGTGGACCGAACTGGAACGCCTGGAAACCGCGCTCGCCACCCAACCCCCCACGCCCGAGGCCCGGACCGCACTGCTCAACCGGCTCCAGTCGCTCGTGTGGCGCCTGGAACCCGACCCGGACGAACCAGCGGCCGGTACGGCACAGCAGACCTCGCCCTCGCTCGACACCGCCAGTGACGACGAGATGTTCGACCTGATCAACAAGGAACTCGGCCTGGGCTGACCGCCCCGCATCCCCACCCGCCCCACCCACCCCGCTGGAGACGAAGGCAGATGTCCGGCAACGAAGCCAAGCTCCGTGAGTACCTCAAGTTGGTCACCGCCGACCTCCAGGAGACCCGTCAGCGCCTCCAGCGCACCGAGGCCAAGAACCGCGAGCCGATCGCCGTCGTCGGCATGGCCTGCCGCTTGCCCGGCGACGTCCACTCCGCCGACGACCTGTGGCGACTGGTCGCGGAGGGCGGCGACGGCATCACCCCCTTCCCCGACAACCGGGGCTGGGACGAGGACCTGTACGACCCCGACCCGGACGCCTACGGCAAGAGCTACGTCGTCGAAGGCGGATTCCTGCACGACGCCGACCGCTTCGACGCCGAGTTCTTCGGGATCTCGCCCCGCGAGGCCCTCGCCATGGACCCGCAGCAGCGCCTGCTCCTGGAGACCGGCTGGGAGGCCGTCGAACACGCCGGCATCGCCCCCGGCTCCCTGCGTGGCAGCCGCACGGGCGTCTTCATCGGCGCGTCCGGCTTCGGCTACCTCGCCGACATGCTCCACGTCCCCGAACAGGTCAGCGGCTTCTCCCTGACCGGCAACGCGACCAGCGTGCTCACCGGGCGGCTCGCCTACACGCTGGGCCTGGAGGGGCCCGCGGTCACGGTCGACACGGCGTGTTCGTCGTCGCTGGTGGCGTTGCACCTGGCGGTGCAGTCGCTGCGGAACGGGGAGTGCGACCTGGCGCTCGCGGGCGGCGTCACCGTCATGCCGAGCCCCGGGGTCTTCGTGGAGTTCAGCCGTCAGCGGGGGTTGTCGGCGGACGGGCGCTGCAAGCCGTTCGCCGCGGCGGCCGACGGGACGGGATGGTCGGAGGGCATCGGAGTCCTCGCGGTGGAGCGGCTGTCGGACGCGCGGGCCAAGGGGCACCGGGTGCTGGCGGTGGTGCGAGGGTCGGCCGTCAATCAGGACGGCGCGTCGAACGGTCTGACGGCGCCCAACGGTCCCTCCCAACAGCGGGTCATCCAGCAGGCGTTGGAGAACGCGAGGGTGACGGCCGACGAAGTGGACGCGGTC
>NZ_FLSP01000094.1 GCF_900091315.1 Streptomyces sp. DI166 | reverse complement strand
GCCACTTCCCGGTAGCGCTTGAGTAGTTGTTCTGCCTTCACGTCGTCATCGGAGACCGGGGCCGGGGGCGGATCGGGATGCGGGGGCCGTCGTAGGGCCTCGTTGTCGAAGCGCTCTTTCGGGCCGGTCCACAGATAGCCGTGGTGATGCACGAGTCGTTCCCGTTTCGAGAAGTGCCAGCCGGGCACGGGCCCAGGGACGGGGGATGGACCCGGCCCGACTGGCGGAGGGGGAGGATCAGACGTTGAGGCCGAACCGCGCCGGGTCGATCCCGGCCGCGTCCAGTTCCTCCGTGGTGAACCGCAGCGGCTGCGCGTCCGGCCGCTTGCTGTCGCCGAGGGCCCAGGCGTCGTCGCCGATCCGGGCGAGGGTTACGCACCCCTCGGTGCAGGGGCCGCCGCACGCCTTCACGAACGAGGCCCCGTCGATGTCGAGCCCGTACAGGTCGGTTCCGTTCAGCATTACTGCACCTTCCTGCTCAACTAATCGCGGCCATGGCTGACCGCCGCCGCCCAGTCCGGGCGGGAGTTCAAGGGAGGAGAGGGAGAGACTTCAGCGTCCGGAACCTTGGCCGCGTTCCGTGCAGCGCCAGCACTCGCATGGTGGCCAAGCGCTTGTGAGCAGCGGCGGAAGATCGTCCGTCGTGGCCACGGCTTGCTCCGGCCCCCAGGTCTGCCCTGAATCGCGAGAGACCCGCATGGTCATCAGGGGGCGATCGGCGAAGAGCCTTGAGCCCGCTCCCTTTCTCATGACGCGTGCGCCTCTGCATGGTGCTGGCGCATCCGTACGTTGGCGTCGGATACGGCGCTGTAGTCGAACGTGGAGCGGGCGTTCTCGCGGGCTACCGATATCGACAGGCAGTCAGCGCAACCGGGTTTGGGTGACGGCTCGCGCGGTGGCTCAGACAGGCACGTCCGTGCGGTCGTATGGGGTCCAGGATCGGAAGTTCTCTCTTCGCTCTCCATGGCGCCATCTTCGGCGGGCTACGGATGCGGCTCTAGCCTGTTTCCTGTTCCCGCAAAAATTCGTCGCGGATACCTTCGACGAGGTCCCGCATGTCGTCGCCGGACAGCGCCACACGTTCGAACCCGTAGAATTTCTCTACGTAGATTTCTACGTCCCTGGGATCAGTGACGAGCACTTCGGCATGGACCGTCTCGACGGTGACCATGCGGTTGTCCCGGATCGCGAACGAGTGGTTCGCGACGTCATTCTGCTGAACGCTCAACGGGACTACTCGGATGTCGATATGAGACAGACGTGACATCGAAACAATCCGGTCCAGCTGGGCAGCCATCATCGACGGCGGAACAAGCCGCCACCGCAGAACGGGTTCTGTGATCATGAACCGCAACGACTTCGTGCTGTCGTAGAGAATTGCTTGGCGTTCCAATCGGCAGTTGACAGTGCGGTTGAGGGTGTCTTCGCTTAGGTTATGACGTTGCAGAACGGCTCGAATGTACTCGGGAGTCTGGAGCAGGCCCGGAACCAGAGCCGGTTGGAACATCCGCAGCGCTGACATCTGAGCTTCAAGAGCCTTGACCTCCTGCTGGCCCTTGTGGACACCAACCCGTTTCAACAGCCGCCACTCGGTAGTCTCCGTGCCGGCCGTCCGAGCGGCATCGGTGTACTCGGCCTTGATCTCCTCGGACACCCCGATGGCGATCAGGATGCGCTCGACGTCCGTCGTGCTAGGCGCGAGCTTCGCATTCTCGATCTTGGAGAGCTTGGACGGAGACATGAGGGCGCCACGGGCGACTGCTTTGGCCTCCTTCCCGGATGCCTGACGCAGTGCCCGCAGCGCAGCCCCCAACTGTGCCCTGTTCACGCCCCGTACTTGGCCCACCATTCAGTGAACGGCTCCGCGTGGGCGAGTGCCGCGTCACGGTGCCCGACGAATTCCGCCGTTCGTTCCGATGACAGGACTTCCGAGCCCAGGTACTTTCCGGCGCCGTCGTAGTTCATTACGGCCACGGTCTCGGAGTCGAAGAGCCAGAAGTCAGGTACGTTCTGCAGAGGGCTCGGCCTGTCGGTGATGTCGAGAATGAAGAACTCCTCGCCCCCGGACATGTTCTTCTGGTATCCCCACCCGAGTTCGAACCTAAGATAGTCCGTGAGCGGGCGGCGCAGAATGTGAACCCGGTATACTCGTTTCCCTTTTCTGGTGTGCGAGCGGAGTTCTTCGACCCAGCCCGCGTTGTAGCCGTCCGGCTGTGGCTCCCCGGCCAGGAACGCGTGATAGGCGTCGACGTTCCCAGACTTGCTGTAGTCATCGAGGATTTCCAGCCGGAACGCCTCACGCTGGAACGTGTCGAAGAGATCCCCGAGGGTCCTAGATGAGGTTGTCACGGATGGCCTTCTGGATCAGTTCCATCGGGATCTCGACCAGGGTTTCGTGAGCGGGAATCTGAAGCCCGTGATCGGTCGGAGTCTCCCCCTGGACCAAGAGTGTGCCGCGATCCGTCGCGTAGATCGTCGGGCAGTCCGTGATGTCGCACGTGCTGACCAGCTTGGTGACCTTCATGGTCCGGGTTCCCTCCCGTGCTGCTGCCAGTACCCCGCATCTGGGTTGATGCTCCCGAGGCCAGGGCGCGCAGGTCAAGCGATCACGGTTGACGGAACGGGAAACCGCGTAACCTCCCCGGAGCCTGCCGCTCCTCCGACCGGTCGGGGAGGCTGCCACCAGTACCGCGCCGACCTGGGCAGACTCCTGACGATCATGGGGAAACGCTGGGGAGCGCTCTGCCAAGAAGGGTGTCCGTGCAGGTCAGCGTCGTATGGCCCGTAAAGCACGCAGATCTACGAGGGCACGAATCAGGTCCAGCGCATCGTCATGGCGCGCAACCTGCCGTAAGCGGGCCCACAGGTCGACGGCCCCCGGTGCGCGAAAGCCGCCGGGGGCCTCGCCGTTTTCTGGATCTTCGTCAAGTTCCCGCCAAAGAGGCCGAGTTGTGCCTACGTTGGGTGCGCACCCCTGATCGCATGTGTCCGAAGGAGACCGCGCCCATGTCCGACGCCACCACGCCAACACCCGACGACGAGGGCGTGGCCCGCACCGCACGCCTGCGCACCGATGTCTCGCACTCGGCGCGGATCTGGAACTACTGGCTGGGCGGCAAGGACCACTACCCGGTGGACGAGGAGGTCGGCGACCAGATCCTCGGGTTCGTCCCGGCCCTGCCCCGCTCCGCCGTGGCCGACCGTCAGTTCCTGGCCCGCGCCGTGCGCCACCTGGCCGGGGAGGCGGGGATACGGCAGTTCCTGGACATCGGCACCGGACTGCCCACCGCCGACAACACCCACGAGGTGGCCCAGCGCGTCGCGCCGGACGCCCGGATCGTCTACGTCGACAACGACCCGCTCGTCCTCACCCACGCGCACGCCCTGCTGACCAGCTCGCGCGAGGGCGCCACCGACTACATCGAGGCCGACGTCCACAACCCGGAGACGATCCTGGAGGGCGCCGCCCGCACGCTGGACCTCTCCCAGCCGGTTGCCATCACCATGCTGGGCATCATCAACTTCGTGCTGGACACCGACGAGGCCGTCGCCATCGTGCGCCGCCTCCTGGACGCCGTGCCCTCGGGCTCGTACCTGGTCATCTCGCACCCCACCACCGAGGTCGACGGCGACGCGATGAAGTCGGCGGTGGAGTACTGGAACAGCCAGGGCTCGGCCCCCATGACCCTGCGCAGCCGCGACGACCTGGTCCGCCTCTTCGAGGGCGTGGAGCTGCTGGAGCCCGGCATCGTGTCGTGCTCCCGCTGGCGCCCGGAGACCCCGGAGGCCGAGATCGTCGAGGTCACCCACTTCGGGGGTGTGGGCCGCAAGCCCTGAGCGCGTGGCGGTGCTCTGCCGGGTCCCGACGGACCCGGCAGAGCTCAGTTGCCCTTGACCGTGACCTTCTCGTCGTTGTTCAACTGCTGCACGAGCTGCTTCACCTTCGCCTGGTCCCAGACGAGGTTGCCGCCCCGGGAGCCCGAGATCGGCATGTTCATCGACGTGCCGTCGCCACCGGTGACGCCCTTCATCGCCCAGAACATCGAGGCCAGGTCGAACAGGCCCATGTCCTTGTCCACGATGAGCGTGTCCAGACCGGCGCTCATCGTCGGGTACAGCTTGAAGGGGTTCAGCACGGTGCCCGGGGTGGCCGCCTGGTTGGCCAGCGCCGCCAGGAACTTCTGCTGGTTCTTCGTACGGTCCAGGTCGGACCCGGCGAGCGCGTAACGCGTACGGACGAAGGCGAGCGCCTCCTCGCCGTTCAGGGTCTGCTTGCCCTCCTTCAGGTCGGCGCCGGACTTGGAGTCCTTGATGCCGCCCTTGGGGATCTCGATCTCGACGCCGCCGACCGCGTCCACGATGTTCGCGAAGCCCGCGAAGCCGATCTCGACGTAGTGGTCGATGTGCAGCCCGGTGTTGTGCTCCACCGTCCGCACCAGCAGTTCCGGACCGTCCTCGGCGTAGGCGGCGTTCAGCTTCACGCGCCGGCCGGTGCCGGGGTAGGTCTTGCCGGACTCCGAGCCCACGAAAGTGGGGATCTCCACGTCCGAGTCGCGCGGCAGCGAGATCAGCGTCGGGCCGTTGTCGCCGGTGTGCAGGATCATCATCGAGTCCGTGCGCTTGCCCTCGGCGGACCCGGTGTGCAGCTTCTTCTTGTCCTCGGCGGTCATGCCCTCACGGCTGTCGGAGCCGACGATCAGGTAGTTCGTGCCCTCGCCCGCCTCGGGCCGCTCGATCACCTTGGACAGGTCGACCTCGCGGTTGAGCTTGGAGTCGGCCCAGAAGTAGGTGGCGACGGTGGTGACCACGAGCACCGTGACGGTGGTGATGGCGGTCCACTTGATCCGTCGCCGCCAGTCCGGCGCGGGCCGCGCCCCGCCGCCGTCGCCGCCGCCGTGCCCCTGGCCGCCGCCGGGGGGAGAGCCGTAGACCTGCCCGGTGTTGTAGCCGCTGTCGTAGCCGTCGTGGCCCTGGCCGTCGACGTACGACGGCTGGGACGGCACACCGTACGGCGGTGCCGCCTGGCCGCTGCCCTGCGGTGCCGCCGGACCGCGGCGGACCTGGCGCATGACGCGTGCGCTCTCCGGCTGGGCGCTAGCGCTGCCGTGTCCGTAGCCGCCGCCACCGCGGTTGTCGTCGGACCATCCCTGGGGCCAGTTGTTCATGGGCCCCAGTGTGCAGGGAAGCGCTGTGTCTCTTACAAGGGTCGACGGAAAATAGGGGCACTGCTGTTGCGAACTCAACACAAAGTCCCCGGTTCGTCCCCTCGGCATAAGGTGGACGCCATGACGCACCAGGTCCCCACCGCGGAAACGGCTACTTCGGACATCCCGGGCAAGCCGACGTCCGCGTCCCGCACCACGCTGAGCCACATCATGACCCACAACGACACCAACCTCCTCGGTACCGTGCACGGCGGGGTGATCATGAAGCTGGTCGACGACGCCGCGGGCGCGGTGGCCGGCCGGCACAGCGGGGGACCGGCGGTCACGGCGTCCATGGACGAGATGGTCTTCCTGGAGCCGGTCCGGGTCGGTGACCTGGTCCATGTGAAGGCACAGGTCAACTGGACCGGCCGGACCTCCATGGAGGTCGGCGTCCGCGTCCTGGCGGAGCGCTGGAACGAGTCCACCCCGCCCAGCCAGGTCGGCTCGGCCTATCTGGTCTTCGCCGCGGTCGACGCCGACGGCAAGCCCCGCGCGGTCCCCCCGGTCGTCCCCGAGACGGAGCGGGACAAGCGCCGCTACCAGGAGGCCCAGATCCGCCGCACCCACCGCCTGGCCCGCCGCCGCGCCATCAAGGAGCTCCGCGAGAAGCGCGCGGCCGAGGGCATCGAGGACTGACCTCCCGGCCCAGCCCGTGCGGCGCTAGTCGCAGACCACCTCGTCGCCGCGCACCACTCCGGACTCGCCCTGTCCGGGGTCCACGGCCCGGACCTTGCGGACGCGTTCGAAGTCCGAGCCGGCGATCACCTTCAAGGTCGGGCCCAGGCCCTTCACCGCCCGCAGCTCGCTTCCCGGCAGGGCCGTGGCGAGGGACTTCGCGGAGCGGTCCCAGCGCGGGTCGTAGGCGACCACCGTGCGTTTGACGGTGCGGTCCGCGGCGTTCACCGGCAGTCGGGTGGTGCGGAAGCCGGTCGCCGCGAGCGCCGCGTCCACGCGGCGGCCCAGGCCCTCGGTCGCGGTCCCGTTCTCCACCTGCACGCGGATCTGCTGCGGGGCGACGTCGACCTTCCGGGCCTCGCTCCTGGTGCGGTACGGCGCCAGCGGCTTGTCCGCGCGCAGGGCGGCGAAGAGCCGGGCGGACCGCTCCGGGTCCCACTTCAGCGTGGAGCCCACGCCCTTGACGGTGTAGCCCATCTGACCGATGGGCACGGTCGTGAACTCCGACGAGGACGGGGAGAAGTTCCGCATCGCCCGCCCGAGGTCGAGCAGTTCGCCCGTGCCGAAGCCCTTGTCCGCCCGTACCGAGCCCAGCACCGCACGGGTCACGTCCCGGAACCTCAGCGGGTTCAGCAGGATCCCCGACGACGTGGCCCGCTCCACCAGCGCCGCCAGGAACCGCTGCTGGCGCTGCATCCGGGTGAGGTCGGAGGCGCCGTCGACATGGCGGGCCCGCACGTACTGCAGGGCCTCGCCGCCCTTCAGCTCATGGGTGCCCGCGGGCAGGTCGAGGCCGGCGTAGGAGTCCTTCAGCGGCTCGGACGTACAGATCTTCACCCCGCCGAGCACGTCCACCGTCTTCATGAAGCTGGTGAAGTCGACCTCCAGATAGTGGTCGATCTTCACCTTCGTCATCGCCTCCACGGTCCGCACCGTCAGCTGCGGCCCGCCCTCCGCGTACGCCGCGTTCAGCTTCATCGGATGCCCGTGGTGCCGTTCACCGGTGGTGGCGTCGACATGGTCCGGCGTCATCGCGTAGGAGTCCCTCGGCAGGCTCACCACGCTCGCCCGCTCCCGATCCTCCGAGATGTGCACGATCATGATCGTGTCGGTGCAGTTGCAGGGCGCCCCGCCCAGCCGGTACCGCTCCCGCTGCGCCCGGGAGATCCGGTCCCGTCCGTCCGTGCCGACCAGCAGCACGTTCATCCCGTGCCCCGCCTGCGGGCGGTTCTTCATGTCCTTGAACGCGTCCACCCGCGCGATGTCCGCGTCCAGACTCGACAGCACCGAGTGCCCGATCCCGGCGGACGCCAGCACCACCACCGACAGCGTGGTGACCACCCGCATCGCCCAGCGCGGCTTCCTGCGCCGTACGGGCGGCCGCGGGCGGCGCCGCGGAGGTCCGGCGGGGGAGCGGGGCGCAGTGGGCATGGGGAACACCTCCGCGAAGGCCTTACGTGGGATCTTGAGCACCGTAGGCCCATACGATCTGCGGCCCAGGGCACCGCCCCGGGCGGCGCGCATCGGTGTCCCCCGTTCGCGGTAACGCGAGCCGCCCGGCCGTGCCCACCACCGGCCGGGCACGGCCCTTCCGCGAACCCGGGCTAGAAGGAGAAGTCCGGGTTCACATGCATGCAGGCGTCCTCGTCGGCGCCGTTGAGGGCCTTGTCGGCGTCCGGCATCCTGTCGTCCCGCTTGGGCGCCTTGTACGCCGTACCCTCGCGCCAGTCCGCGCCGACCACCAGGGTCACGCCGGTGACGTCCGTGGACCGCTTCACCGAACTCAGCGGGATGCCCAGGGACTTGGCGACCGCCTGGGCGTCGCCCTCCAGCTCCGCGCTCGGGAAGCGGACCACCGTACGGTCCTCGCTGAGGACCACCGTGGCGTCCGCGACCGCCCGTGTGAAGCCCTTGTCCCGCAGCAGACCGGTGACCTCGTTGGCCCGCCCGCCCGCCGGAGCGAGGGTGTCGGTGCGGGTGCCGTTCTGCACCTGGACGGTGATCTCGTCATCGGGTGCCGCGGGATCGTCGGAGAGCTTCTCCTCGGCCTTCGCCTTCTTCGCGTCCTTGCCGTCCAGCGCGATGTCCTCGCGCACCAGCCGGAACAACTGCTCGGCGTCCTCGGTGGGCTCCACCTGCACGCCCACGTACCGGTTCGGCATCGTGGTCATGGTGATGCGCTCCGGCTTCACCTTGCGCAGCTCGTTGCTGAGGTCGTAGAGCTTCTTGACGTCGTCCAGGCCGGGGTCGACGGTGAGCGCCGTGGTGGCCTCCTCGGCGAGCCTGCGCAGCTTCAGCGGGTTGCTGAGCGTGGCGTTCTCGCGCAGCTGACGGACCATCGAGGTCATGTACATGTGCTGCGCCTTGGCGCGGCCCAGGTCGCTGCCGTCCTCGAAGCCGTACCGGGTGCGCAGCCACTGCAGCGCCTGCTCGCCCTTGACCGAGTGGGTGCCCTTCTCCAGCTTCAGACCGGAGCCGTGGCCCAGGCTGTCCCGGGAGTGGATATTGGCGTCCACGCACACCGGGACGCCGCCGATGGCGTCCGCCATGGACACCACTCCGGCGAAGTCGACCATGATGAAGTGGTCGATGTGGATGCCGGTCAGCTCCTGCCAGGTGGCCACCGTGCAGCCCGGACCGCCGCGCTGCAGGCTCTGGTTGGTCGCCACCCGCCCGTTGCTCGCCGGGTACACCTCGTCGTCGTCCGGGTCCGTGCACTTGGGGATCCGCACGAGGGTGTCGCGCGGCATGCTGATGACCGACATGTTGGAACGGTCGGCCGACAGGTGCAGCAGCATCTGCACATCGGCCCGCGCCGGGCTGCCGAAGGTCTCCCGGGCGCCGCCGAGCCGCTGGTTCTCCTTGTTGTCCCGCGCGTCCGAGCCGATGAGCAGGATGTTCAGCGGGACCTGACCGGCCGCGTTCGGCGTCGGCTTGGCGACCTTGTTGTCACCCAGGTTCAGGTCGTCGTGCTTGATGTTGCCGTTCAGGTGCTGGTAGTAGAGGTACCCGGCCCCCGCCGTCCCCACTATCAGCACGGCGAGCACGGCGGCGGACCACTTCATGATCCGCCGCCCGCGGCCCGGCCGCCGTCTGCCGCGCCCGTCCAGGCCCTCCGGGCCGTCGGCCGTCCCCGCGCCGCCCCCCTCGGCGACCGGAGCGGCCTCCCGCACGCTGCTCTGCATCACTTACCGTCCCTCCCCACCCTTGCCGGTCGGACCGCCCCACCCGCGACGCCACGGAAGGGGCCTGTCGTACGTCATGTCAGACGCTCGACAGGCCCTTCGGGTCGCCTCAGTTACTCAACCGGCGCATTCAACCTTGTCAGCCGTCGACTTCTCCACGTCCGGCGTCTTCGCCGAGGAGGAGTCGAGCTTGATACCCGGCCCCTTGAAGTCCTTGCCCAGGATCAGTGTCATGGTCGGCAGACCCTGGGCGTTGGTCACGCTCTCGCCGGGCTTCATCGCGGACCCGGACAGACCCATGATCGCCGCCAGTCGGCGGGCCTGGTCCGCCTGGTCGGGAGCGTACTCCAGGGTCGTTTTCGTCTGTGCCGCCTCCGCGTTGCCCGCGTTCTCGGACTTGGTGACGCCCTCCTGGTTCTGCAGGTACACCAGTTGGTTCTGGGCGCTGCCCGACTCGGCGCCGCCGTTGAGGATGCGTACGCGCACTTCGGAGGCGTCCGCCTTGGTGCCCTTCAGACGGGCGGCGACGGCGGCCTTCTCCTTCTTCTTCTGCTTCTTCACCTCGGTGAACGACACATCGTTCTTGATCATGTCGAAGACCTGGGGCGCGGCCTCGGCGACCACCACCGTCGCCTTGACCACCTCGGCCGGGTTGTCCTTGACCGGGACCGTGGTGAAGGTGATGTTCTTCGTCGGCACCTTCTTCAGCTCCAGCGCCACGTCCTTGAGCGTGCTGGCCTTGCCTATGGCCTTGTCGACGGTCAGCGCGTCGGTGGCGGCCTCGGCCAGCTTGATCAGCTTCTTGGGGTTGGTCAGGGTGTCGCTGGAGGACATCTTGCGCATCAGCGAGCCGAGGAACTGCTGCTGCACCTTGATGCGGTCCAGGTCGCTGCTGTTCTGGTACGCCTTGCGGGTACGGACGAAGGCAAGCGCCTGCTCGCCCTCGATCTTCGACTCGCCCTTGGGCAGGTCGAGTTTGGACTTGGTGTCCTTGATGGGGCGGTTCAGGCAGACCGTGACGCCGTCCACGGCGGAGGTCAGGGTCTTCACGGCGTTGAAGTCGACCATCATGAAGTGGTCGGGCTTGATGCCGCTGAACTCCTTGACCGTCTGCATCGTGCAGCCGGGGTCCCGGTCGCTCTCGCCGAGGCTGCGGTTGAAGCGCACCTGCTGCAGACCGGGGATGACCTTCTCGGTGCCGTCGTCCAGCTTGGTGCTGCACTCCGGGATGTCCACGATCAGGTCGCGCGGAATGCTCATCGCGGTCGCGTTCGACCGGTCCTTGGAGACGTGCAGCAGGATCGTGGTGTCCGCGTGCCCGACGCTGTTCTTGTCGCCGTAGCCGGAGTTGCCCTCGCCGGTGCGCCGGTCCGTACCGATGATCAGGATGTTGAAGGCCTCGTTCTTGCGGAAGCTGCTCGCGCCCGCGTCGCCGACGTCGATCGTGTCGACGTTGCCCTCAAGGTGCTTCAGGTACAGATAGCCGCCCGCCGCGGTGGCGACGAGCACGAACGCCATCGTGCCGCCGGTCCACAGCAGCGCCTTCTTGGTCCTGGAACGCCCGGCGGGCTTGCCGCCCTTGCGCCCGCGCCGGCCCGGCGGCGGCTCCTCCGGAGTGCTCCGGCGCCTGCGCGGCGGCGGGACATCGCGGTCCGGGGCGGCGGGCGGGGCCGTGGTGGCGTCCGGGCGTCTGCGCGGACCGGGGACGGGGGCCTGCCGCGGTCCCGGCGATTGCGGTGCGGAAGGGCTCAGTCGCAATTCGTATTCGCCGGTGTTCGGATTGAGTACCCATTGGTCTGCGGGGTCGATGTTCTCCGACCGCCCACGGCCTGCGTCCACGGTTGTCCGAATCCTCCGTCGGGAAGGCGCCGCGCGGAACTCGCCGCGTGGCCCGATGCACCGGATCGCTCACACTATCCGCACGATTCGGCGCGGAGCGACGTCGGTGAGAAATTCCACGCGCGTACAACCGATTCAGGTGTCCCTACATCCGGTCAATTCGCTCCATTTCCCTGAACTGACCGGTCATCCACGATCACTTCGCGCACTGGACCTGATCGGCTGTGGACTTCTCCACGCCCTCGGGGGTCTTCCCCGAGGAGGACCCGCTGACCGGAACACCGGCCCCCTTGAAGTCCTCCCCCAGGATGAGCGTCATCGTCGGCAGCCCCTGCGCGTTGGTGACGCTCTCCCCGGGCTTCAGCGCCGACCCGGACAGCCCCATGATGGCGGCCAACCGCCGTGCCTGGTCGGCCTGTTCGGGGTCGTACTCCAGCGTCGTCCTCTTCTGCCCGGCGTCCGCGTTGCCCGCGTTCTCGGACTTGGTGACGCCCTCCTCGGTCTGCAGCCAGGTCACCGTCTTCTGGGCGCTGCCCGACTCGGCGCCGCCGTTGAGGATGCGTACGCGCACTTCGGAGGCGTCCGCCTTGGTGCCCTTGAGCCGGGCGGCGACGGCGGCCTTCTCCTTCTTCTTCTGCTTCTTCACCTCGGTGAACGACACATCGTTCTTGATCATGTCGAACACCTCGGGCGCCGTGGCCTCATTGAGGACGACGGTCGCCTTCACCGTCTCGTTCGGGTTGTCGATCACCGGGACCGTGGTGAAGGTCAGGTTCTTGGTGTTGAGCTTGCCCAGCTCCAGACCCAGGTCCTTCAGCTTGCCGATGCTGTCGAGCTGGGAGTCGACGGTGAGCGCCTCGGTGCCCGCCTCCGCCAGCTTCACCATCTTGGTCGGGCTGGTGAGCGTGTCATTGGACTTCAGCTTGCGCATCAGCGCGCTCAGGAACTGCTGCTGAAGCCCGATCCGGCTCAGGTCGCCGCCGAAGCCCACCGAGTGCCGGGTGCGTACGAAGGCCAGCGCCTGCTCGCCCTCGATGGTGTGGGTGCCCTTGGACAGCTTCAGATGCGAGTCCGGGTCGTCGATGTCCTTGGCCAGGCACACCTCGACCCCGCCGACCGCGCTGGTCAGCGTCTTGACCGCGTTGAAGTCGGCGACCATGAAATTGTCCGCCCGGATCCCGGTCAGCTCGGTCACGGTCCGCACGGTGCAGCTCGGCGTACGGCCGCTCTGCCCGAGGCTGGTGTTGAAGCGCACGCCCTGGGAGCCCGGGATGACCTTCTTGGACCCGTCCTCCTGAGTGGTCGGACAGTCCGGGATGTCCACGATCAGGTCCCGGGGAATGCTGAGCGCGGTCGCGTTCGACCGGTCCTTGGAAACGTGCAGCAGGATCGTGGTGTCGGCGTGACCGGGACTGTTCTTGTCGCCGTAGCCGGAGTTGCCCGAGCCGGTGCGCTTGTCGGTGCCGATCAGCAGGATGTTGATGGCCTCGTCCTTCTTGAAGCCACCGGTGCTCGCGCCGTCGTCCGGCACGGAGTCGATGTTGTCGTTGAGGTGCTCCAGGTAGAGGTACCCGGCCCCGGCGCCGGCGATCAGCAGGAACGCCATGGTGCCGCCGGTCCACAGCAGGAACTTCTTGGCCTTGGACTTCTTCTTCTCCGGCCGCCGCCCGCGCCGCGTCGGCACGGGCTCCTCGGGCACCCCGCGCCGGCGCCGTGGCGGCGGGACATCGCGTCCGGGACGCTGCGGGGCGCGCACGGGGGTGGCGGTACGGGAGGCTGCTCTGCGGGGTCCGGGAACGGCCGACTGCGCTCCGGATGGGGTCAGTCGCAATTCGTATTCACCGGTGTTCGGATTGAGCACCCACTGGTCTGCGGGGTCGATGTTCTCCGCCCGCCCACGGCTTTGCGCGTCCACGGTTGTACGAATCCTCCGTCGGGGCCACGCGGGCGCCTTCCCCCTCCAAGGCGCTCGGGTCTCTGTCGGCCGGTGCGAGCCCCGACATCCCCGGACGGAACATCGAAGCCGGGCGCACCGGGGCGCTCACACTATCCGGCCGATTCCGCGCGGAGCGACGCCGGTGACAAACTCCACGCCCCTACAAACGGGCAATACGGAGCAATTCCCCGAACAAGGGTTCCGTCCTTTGGTGAGCGCTTTACCCGCAGTCGTTCTGCGCGGCCGTGTTCCCCCGGAAGGTGGGAGCGGGCGAGGAGTCGGCACGCGCCCCGGAGCGACCCTTTTGGCTGACTTCGACGGGCGTGTCGGTACGCAGTCGCTGGAACAGCCTTTCCGCCTCGGGCTCGATGAGCTGATCGCGGTTGGCGTTGTAGACGTACGACTCCCGGGGGACGGTAAGGAATTGCACACGTTCCGTGGGGATGTCGCGCACGCCACGCACAAGTTGGTACAAGCCCCGCAAACTGGCCAGCCCCGGATCGGTGGTCAGTGAAGAGGTGGCGGCATCCAGTACCGGATACAGCCGTACCGGATTCAGCAGTACGTCATTGCTCTGCACCTTGTTGACGAGCGCCCCGAGGAAACGCTGCTGCCGGTCCATGCGGTCGGTGTCACTGCCGTTCCCGAGCGACTTCCGCGCCCGCACGTACCCGAGGGCCTGCTCCCCGTTCAGAGTCACCCGCCCCGCGGGAAGCCGCAGACGGGCATCTTTGTCCCGAATAGGGTTCTTCAGGCAAACCTCCACCCCGCCCACCGCATCGACCATGTCCTTGAACCCCCGGAAGTCGACGACCATGTGGTGATCGATCCGCACGCCGGTCAACTTCTCCACGGTCCGCACGGTGCACGCCGTACCGCCGATCTCGAAGGCGTAGTTGAACATCGCGAACATGGGCTCGGACCGCGTCCCGTCCGTCCGTCGGCACCCGGGCACGTCCACCATCAGATCCCGGGGTATCGAAACCGCGGTCGCACTGCGCCGCCCGGCCGCCAGATGCAACAGGATCGTGGTGTCGGACCGCTCGGTCCCCGAGTCCCGCCCGTACCGCCGGTTCCCGGCCCCGGCGCGCGAATCGGACCCGATGACGAGGATGTTCCGGGCCCCCTTGACCAGCGAGGTGGGCCGCTCCTTCTCGTACCGGGCGAGCTCGGCGGCGGCGGCCTCGTCGGGCGTGATGTTCCCGTCGAGCTTCACGTACACGACCCACCCGGCGCCAACAGCTCCCAGCACCACCACCCCCACCCCGGCACCCACCCCCCGAACCCACCGCCGCCGCCGACGACGTATCAGCCCCACCCCACTGGCCCGAGCCCCACCGACAGAACCATTCACGTCACATCCACCCCTAACGGCGCACGGGCGTGTGTCTCCCTGGTCTCACTACGACGATGCCGCGAATGGCCGCCGGACGGCGGATAGAGCTAGCCCAATCGGGCGACACGAAAACGCCCTCACCGGCGCAGGAGGGCGAGCAGGGCGCTCATCCCCTCACCGGCAGCTGGCCACGCAGCCCGGCACTCCCAGCCCGTCCGGCGCTTGAGGACGAGGCCGTCAGGGGCCGATCCCCGCCCGCCCCCACCCACCCACCCGCAGGTAGCCACACACCCCGGCATCTCCAGCCCGTCCGGCGTTTGAGGACGAGGCCGTCAGGGCCGGTCCCCGCGTCGCCCCCGACCCACCCGCAGGTAGCCACACACCCCGGCATCTCCAGCCCGTCCGGCGCTTGAGGACGAGGTCCGTTCAGGGCCGACGGGGGTCCAGGGGGCGGAGCCTCCTGGTGGGGTCGAAGGGGCAAAGCCCCTGGGGACGGGAACGGGAAGGGGCGGTGGGGGCGAAAACACCCCCACCGCCCCCACAACCGTCACCGAGCCACCGCAGTAACCCGCTCACTCTCAATCCGCTTGGCCAACGACTCCTCGCCCAACACCTCAAGATTCCGACACAACACCACAGACCCCCCCGTGGCCAACGCCCCGTACAACCCCGCGTTCAGCCCTTCCCACGTATCGAACCCCAACCCCGACAAAATCCGAGACCCCGGCCCCGCAAGCCCGAGCCCCGTCGCCTCAACCCGCGCCCGCTCCACAACCTCCGCCGACGAAAACTCCCGCCCGGCGACAATCAGCGCCGCCCCCTCCGGATCCACCGGCGAGAACGGCACGAACCGATCCCCCTGCCCCGGCACCTCCACGGCGTAGTCCAGGAACCCGCCCGGCACCTCAGGAAACCGTCCCCCCAACGGCCGCAGCGCAAGAGCGACCCGCTCCCCACCACAGGCCCGAGCCGCGTCCAGCGAATCCGGCCCGCTCACCACCACATCCGCGGCAGCCGCATCACCGTCCATGTCGGCAACCACCCCCACGGACGAACACGCGAGCAACCACACAGCCGTCTGCCAGTGCGCGGGCAACAACAGCGCGACCCGATCCCCGGGCCCCGCCCCAAGATCCCCTTGCAGCAGATTGGCGGTCTTGGCCACCCAATTGGCGAAGGTGGCCACGGACAATTCGACACGTTCCCCGGTGGCATCGTCGTAGAAGGTCACGAGGGGACGCCCAGGATCCGCGGCGAGCGCGGAACGCAGCAGGTCGGCAGGGGTGCGATCGGTGGCATTCACCCGAGTCAGCGTACGCGCGCCGGACCTCCCGCACGCCCCGCCCACCCCCTGTACCCGCCACCGATTCGGCGGAACGCCACCCGACGGCCCGTCAATTCCCCAATGGACAGATTTGTATGACTATGTTCAACATCAGGGGCATGCATAGAATCCTCGCTTCCTCGATCGGCGTAACCTGCGCGGCCGCACTGGCCGTCCCGCTCGCCCCCGCCACCGCCATAGCGAGCGCGAGCCCCACCCGGACGCCACACACGACGCAGACGCAGTCCCAGACGCCGACCACCGAGACCACCCCCGAAGGCCACACGGAGTCCCTCCCCCTCAAGCCCCTGACCAGCACGAGGGCCACCGCCACCCCCACCGCCCCCGAACAGGGCCTGCGCGCCCAGGACGTACGCCGTTTCTCCCTGGTGGGCGTCATCTGGGACGACCCCCGGACCGAACTGCACGGCACGGTCCAGGTCCGTACGAGGTCGACCGAGACCGGCACCTGGTCCGACTGGCAGGACGTGGCGACCCACAACGCCGACCACGCCCCCGACCCGGACGCCTCCGAACGCGTCTCGGGCCGCGTCCACGGCGCCACCGCCCCGCTGTGGGTGGGCGACTCGGACGGAGTGGAGGTACGCGTAAGGGCGGAACAGCCCGAGACGACCGACACCCCCACCCTCCCGACGGGCCTGCGCCTGGAGTTGGTGGACCCGGGCGAGGAACCCGCGCGCACCGCCCCCGCCGCGCGCACCGCCCCCGTCAGACGCGCCGACACCCCCCAGGACGCAGCCCCCGCTTCGGTCGCCACCACCCTCTCCGCCGAAACGGCCGAGGCCTCCGCCGTGAACACCGAACTGGCCCCCCTGGGCGCCCTGGAGATCCCGGCACTGAGCGACGAGGAGACCCGCCGCGAGTTGCTCACCCTGGGCCAGGCGGAGCTGCTGGCGGACCTGACGGAGGAACAGCAGGCGAAGCCGTACATCGGCCCCCGTCCGGGTATCGTCACCCGTCGTGGCTGGGGCGCCAACGAGTCCTGGCGCGAACGGAAGTTCGTCTACACGAGCAAGGTGAAGGCGGCCTTCGTCCACCACACGGCGTCGGGCAACGGGTACACGTGCTCGCAGGCGCCCTCCGTCATCCGTGGTATCTACCGCTACCACGTGATGAGCATGGGCTGGCGGGACATCGGCTACAACTTCGTCGTCGACAAGTGCGGAACCATCTACGAGGGCCGTGCCGGTGGCGTCGCCAAGCCGGTACTGGGTGCCCACACGCTTGGTTTCAACTCGAACAGCATGGGGATCGCCCTCCTCGGCAGTTACGGCTCGAAGAAGCCCTCCAAGGCGTCCGTGAACGCCGTAGCCGGCCTCACCGCATGGAAACTCGGCCTCTTCGGCGCCAATCCGCGAGGAGAGACATACCTGAAGTCCGGAGGTGGCAACCTCTACGCAAAAGGTAGGAAGGTACGACTGAATGTGATCTCCGGCCACCGCGACGGCTTCGCCACGGAGTGCCCGGGCCTGCAGATGTACCGCAAGCTCGGCACAACTCGTGAGACCGCGGCCGAACTTCAGGGCCGCTGACGAGCGTCCCTGACACCGAGACCACATTCACCGCCATCGGGGGGAAGGCGGATCAATGACGAACTCCGCACTGCCGTCGAGGGCGCACCGTACACGGTCTGCATACACTGACCGGCCGAAAGTCAGTTCGGCCGGTCCCGGCAGGAAGCGGAGACAACAGGTGACAGAAGCGATCCTTCTGGTCGGCGGCAAGGGCACACGGCTGCGTCCGCTCACCGTGCACACTCCCAAGCCCATGGTCCGGGCGGCCGGGGTCCCCTTCCTGACGCACCAGCTCGCGAGAGCGAGAGCGGCGGGCGTCGACCACATCGTCCTGGCCACCTCGTACCTGGCCGAGGTCTTCGAGCCGTACTTCGGCGACGGCGCCTCGCTGGGCCTGCACATCGAGTACGTGACGGAGGAGGAGCCGCTCGGCACCGGCGGAGCCATCCGCAACGTCGCCTCCCGGCTCCACTCCGGCCCCGACGACCCGGTCCTGATCTTCAACGGCGACATCCTCACGGGACTGGACATCCGCGCCCTCGTCGACACCCACCAGCGCACCCACGCGGACGTCTCCCTGCACCTGACGAAGGTGACAGACCCGAGGGCGTACGGCCTGGTCCCGACGGACGAGACGGGCAGGGTGACGGCGTTCCTGGAAAAGCCGCAGACCCCCGAGGAGATCGTCACCGACCAGATCAACGCGGGCGCCTACGTCTTCCGCCGCTCGGTCATCGACGCGATCCCGACGGGCCGCCCGGTCTCGGTGGAACGCGAGACCTTCCCCGACCTCCTCTCCGCCGGCGCCCACCTCCAGGGCATGGTGGACTCCACGTACTGGCTGGACCTGGGCACCCCGGCGGCCTTCGTACGAGGGTCGGCGGACCTGGTCCTGGGCCGTGCCCCGTCCCCGGCGGTCCCCGGCCGCTGCGGCGACCGCCTGATCCTCCCCACGGCCCGAGTGGCCCCCGACGCCAAACTGGCGGGCGGCACGGTGGTCGGCGAGGGCGCTTTCGTCGCGGAGGGCGCCCGGGTCTTCGGCAGCACGATCCTCCCCGGCGCGGTCATAGAACCCGGCGCCGTCATCACCGACTCCCTCATCGGCACCCGCGCCCGGGTGGGCGAACGCTCGGTCCTCACCGGCACGGTCATAGGCGACGGCGCGATAGTGGGCCCCGACAACGAACTCACCTCAGGCGCCCGAGTCTGGTGCAACGCCCAAATCCCACCGGCGTCCCTACGCTTCTCCCCGGACCAGTAACAGCCCGGCACTTCCAGCCCGTCCGGCGTTTGAGGACGAGGCCCGTGCAGGGCCGACGGGGGTCCAGGGGGCTCCACCCCCTGGGCGGGGTGGAAGGGGCGGGGTCGAAGGGGCGGCAGCCCCTGGGGACGGGAACGGGTAGGGGCGGCGGGGGGCGAAAAACCAACACGCACCCCGCCCCCTCACAACCGCCCGATATCCCCCCGAGGCATCCGCGGCGCCCGCCGCCCCGGCACCCGCCCACTCAACAAAATCAACCGCGCAGCCCGATGCCGCTGCCCCGCATACGGCTCCAGCAGCGACAACATCACCGCATCATCCGCATCCCGATCCCCCGCCAACGCAAACCCCACAATCCCCGGCAGATGCAGATCCCCCACAGTCACCGCATCCGCCGCCCCATGACTCCGCTGCACCACTTCCGCCGAGGTCCAGGGCCCCACCCCCGACACGACCTCCAACCGGGCCTGCGCCTCGGCAGGCGCCATGAACACGGCCTCCTCCAGCCGCGCAGCCACCCGCACACACCGCAAAATCGTCGACGCCCGCTTGTTGTCGACCCCGGCCCGATGCCACTCCCAGGAGGGGATCAACCCCCACGTCCGAGCATCCGGCATCACAAACATCCGCCCAAAAGCCCCGGACCCAGAAGCGCCAGGCCCCGGTCCAGGCGCCGCCTCCCCGAACTTCCGCACCAGCAACCGCCACGCCCGATACGCCTCATCGGTCGTGACCTTCTGCTCCAGAATCGACGGAATCAACGACTCCATCACCAGCCCGGTCCGCGTCAGCCGCAACCCCGGCCGCCGATGCCACGCCAGCGCCACCACCCGGTGCCGGGGCACGAACGCATCCGGTTCGTCATCCGCCCCGAGCAGCGACGGCACCCGCTCCAACAGCCACTCGGCCCCCGGCCCCCACGCCTGGGCCCGTACGACGGACCCCTCCAGGGCAACCCGCAACGTCCCGGGCCCACACGGAGTCCGGCTGGCCCGCCACACGGACCCGTCCGCAGCGGCCCGGAACGTGGGATCCCCGGGCCCCCGCCGCAACGGCCCGAGCACCAGCCCGAGATCGAGCGGCCCCTCAGGAGCCCACACCCGCTCCCGCCCACCCCCCGCAACCCCGGAGACCCGTGCCGCGGGCACACCGACATGCCCCCCGCGCACAGACGTACGCGTGGGCCGAGGAGAAAACCGCCCAGCCACGACCAAGACCCCCAAGACCCCAGGGAAGGAAAAAGAAGCCCTACAACAAAGCCCTACGCCACACCCCGAACCTCACCGCACCTCGACAAACGCCGAAGCATCCCGCTCCCCCCGAGCCCGCGGCTCCTCCGCCGGATGCCCCACCGCCACGGCCCCCATCGGATCCCAGGACCCCGGCAACCCCAGCACCTCCCGCACGACATCACGGCAGAACATGGTCGAGGAAACCCAGGCCGACCCCAGCCGCTCCCCGGCCAGCGCCACCAGGAAGTTCTGCACCCCGGCCCCGGCCGCCACCACGAACATCTCCCGCTCGGCGGCGTCCCGCCGCGGATCGCCGTAGTGGTGCGCCCCGTCCATGACGAGACAGGGCACCACCAGATACGGCGCGTTGCGCAGCACATCCCCGCGGCGCACCCGCTTCGCGATGGACTCCTCGCTCTTGCCGTCCCGCCGCAGATCCGCGACCCACGCGTCTCGCATCGCGTCGAGCAGCCGCACCCGCGACTCCTCCGACTCCAGCAGTACGAACCGCCACGGCGTGGTGTGGTGCGGCGCGGGCGCCGTCACGGCCGCGGCGACGGCCCGCCGCACCGCGCCCGGGTCGACGGGCTCGTCGGTGAAGGCCCGGATCGTACGGCGCTGGGTGACCGCGAGCCGTACGGCTTCCGAGGTCCCCAGCCGGAACATGTCGTCACGTCCGCCGCGCACCAAGGCCCGCGCCCCCTCCCCGTGCTCGTCGGCCACGACATGGGGGAGACCGCGCACCACGGCGACCGGCAGCCCGGCGGCCTTGCCCTTGACGAGGTCACCGGCCGAGGCCAGTTCGTCCGCGGTCGCCACGACGGTCGCGCCGAGGGGATTGCCGTACGCGTCCGTGCCTCCGCGCAGATCGTCCAGCACGCGCACCCCGGCGGCGCCGATCGCGACATCGGTGAGCCCCGAGCGCCAGGGTCGCCCGAAGGTGTCGGTGACGACGACACCGACGTTGACGCCGAGGGCCTCGCGCAGCCCGTCCCGGATGGCCCGCGCGGAGGCGTCGGGGTCCTCGGGCAGCAACAGCACGGTCCCGGCGGGGGTGTTGGAGGCGTCGACCCCTGCGGCGGCCATCACCAGGCCCTGCCGGTTCTCCACGATCCGCAGGGTGCCGCGCCGGGCCACGACCCGTACGGTCTCGGCGTCGATCGCGGCCTCCCGGTCGTCCGCCCGTACGACCCGCCCCTCGGCCTTGGACACGATCTTGGAGGTGACGAGCAGTACGTCCCCGTCGGCCAGCCCGGGCTCGGCACCGGCGATCACCTTGGCGAGGTCGTCCCCCGCGGCGACCTCGGGAATCCCCGCGACGGCCCAGACCCGATACTCCCGTCCGGCACCCGCACCCTTACCGGCACCGGCACCGGCACCAGCACCCGAACCCGCACCCGTGCCAGCATCCGAACGTCCACCCGCACCCGTACCGGCCCCCGCACCCGCGCGTTCCCGGCCCGACACCCCGCTCACGCCCCCCGCACCTCCTCCGCCAGCGTCAGCGCCTCCCGCGCCATCCGCGCGGTGGCGTCGAGGTCGGTCATCATCAGCGGTACGGCACGGCACCGGATCCCGGCCGCCTCGATCCGTTCGACGGACCCGGCGTCCACGGTGTCGACGAGCCAGCCGTCCAGCAGCCCCGAGCCGTAGTGCTCGGCGACCGCCGCGGCCGTGGACTCCACGCCCACCGCGGCGAGCACCTTGTCGGCCATCCCGCGCACGGGCGCGTCCCCGACGATGGGGGAGAGGCCCACCACCGGTACGCCCGCTTCGGCGACGGCCTCGCGGATGCCAGGCACGGCGAGGATCGTGCCGATGGAGACGACCGGGTTGGACGGCGGGAACAGGACCACGTCCGCCTCGGCGATGGCCTCCAGCACGCCCGGCGCGGGCTTGGCCTGCTCCGCGCCCACGGGCACGACGGCTTCGGCGGGGACGGAGGCGCGCAGCCGTACCCAGTACTCCTGGAAATGGATCGCCTTGCGCTCGCCGTCCAGTTCGACGGCGACGTGGGTCTCCACCCGGTCGTCGGTCATGGGGATGAGCCGAACTCCGGGCTGCCACCGGTCGCACAGCGCCTCGGTGACCGCGCTGAGCGGATACCCGGCGCTGATCATCTGGGTCCGCACGATGTGCGTGGCGAAGTCCCGGTCGCCGAGCCCGAACCACTCGGGCCCCACGCCGTAGGCCGCGAGTTCCTCCTTGAGGTGGAAGGTCTCGTCGGCGCGCCCCCAGCCCTGCTCCTCGTTGATGCCGCCGCCGAGGGTGTACATCACCGTGTCGAGGTCCGGGCAGACCTTGAGTCCGAAGAGGTGGATGTCGTCGCCGGTGTTGCCGATGACGGTGATGTCGGCGTCGGGCGCGGCCTGCTTCAGACCGCGCAGGAACCGGGCACCGCCGATGCCGCCTGCCAGAACCACAATGCGCATGGGAGCAAGCATGGCAGGCGGGTCCGACAGCGCGTCGGCCGGTCACGCCAGCGGGACGGCCTCCGCGGCGCACCGGGTGTGCATCGGCATCTCGGTCAGGCCGGGGTAGTACACGTGCAGGCTGACCGCGGGCTCCAGCGCGTCGTTGACGACCTCGTGCACATAACCCGGCGCGAACACCCGCTGCGCGCCCGGCTCCAGCACGCGCGTGCCGCGCTCGGTGCGCTCGGTGAGGGTGCCCTCCAGGACGGTCAGCACACCGGAGGAGGGGCCGTGGTCGTGCAGTCCGCTGCCCTGGCCGGGCACCCAGGACAGCAGCCACACCTCGTAGCCGGGCCCGGTGCGCAGCCGGTGGTACCAGCGGGTGGTGGCGTCGTACTGGACGAGGTGCGCCCACTGGGAGCGGTCGGCGGCGATGGCGCGGGCCAGGCCGACGAACTCGGCGACGGTGGCCGGGTGCTCGCGCGGGGGCTGCAGCAGGTGGGGTACTTCGAGGATGTCGCCGGCGATCTGGAGGTCGCTGTCGCTGTTCATGGAGTGGGGTGGTTCCTCAGTGAAAGAAGGTCAGAGGGGAACGAGAGGCCGAGTCGCAGGGGACGGGAACCCGGCCGCCGGCTGGAGCGGGGATGGCTCAACAGCTGGGACAGCAACAACAGCTACAGCGAGCGCGGGCAGCACCGAGGGACCCGGCGGTGCGGGTCGAGGTGAGTGCCGAGTTCGCGAGCATGCCCACTAGGACAGCGGTTCACACCTGCACTGTCAACTCGGACCCGGAATGTGGGACCGGGTTCACCCCATCCGGTCTATCTGAGTGCCGAAAGGTTTGTTCACCGGAAACGGGGGACACATGGCGCACAACCGGGCTCGCAAGCGGCGTTGCCGTCCCGTGATCAGACTGTGATCCGGTTTGCTTCGGCGCCTGTCCCGGAACGAGATCGAACTGCCGGGCGTCTTTGTCCGTACTAGGTAGGTACGGCCCGGAGACCCTCCTGGGTCCCGTCTGCATGTCAAGGTTTATGCCGATTTGAACACTTTCCGCTAGACCTTGGTTCCGCAGAGTGAATAAGGGGCCCAATAGCAGATCTCGGCTTGACTCGCCCGGAGCAGCACACTTGTAATTTCACTCGTGTCGTTCAGCCGGAATCGGTAACGGCTACATCACGGGGACGCGAAAGACAGACGAGGGGCGCACATGACCGAGCTGGTGCAGCAACTGCTGGTCGACGACGCGGACGAGGAACTCGGCTGGCAGGAGCGCGCGCTGTGCGCCCAGACCGACCCCGAGTCCTTCTTCCCCGAGAAGGGCGGCTCCACCCGCGAGGCCAAGAAGGTCTGCCTCGCCTGTGAGGTCCGCTCCGAGTGCCTCGAATACGCCCTCGCCAATGACGAACGCTTCGGCATCTGGGGCGGTCTGTCCGAACGGGAACGCCGACGCCTGAAGAAGGCCGCCGTCTGACGCGCGCCTGAAGAAGGCCGCCGCCCGATTCGAACGGCGTCCGTCCACAGCCGACCAGCGGCCCTCCGCCCGTGGTTATCCACAGGCGGAGGGCCGCTCGCATGCCCAGCCGATAGTGTGGGCGCTCGTCCGAGACGTCCCGCCGCCCTCACACGGCACAGACGTCCACCGCAGTCCACCGAACCGGGGCCCGTACCTCGATGTCCGTGCACAGCCACACGTCGGCGCACCAAGAAGCGTCCGCCACACCAGAGTTCCCGCGTCATGTGGTGACCGCGGTCCTCGTCTCCCACGACGGTGTCCGCTGGCTCCCCGACGCGCTCGCCGGACTGCTCGGCCAGGAGCGCCCGGTGCAGTCCGTCATGGCCGCCGACACCGGCAGCGCCGACGACTCCGCCCAGCTCGTCACCGAGGCCCTCGGCGCCGACCGCGTCCTGCACCTCGCCCGGCGCACCGGCTTCGGCCAGGCCGTCGAGGAGGCCGCCCGCACCGCCCCGGTCCTCACCCCGGAGGAGCTGCCGTACCTGAAGCGGCCGAGCGGCTGGGACCCCGTCACGCGCACCTGGCGCGACGACGCCTACGACCTGCCCGAGCTGCCCCACGGCGAGCCCATCCAGTGGCTGTGGCTGCTGCACGACGACAGCGCCCCCGAACCAGACGCCCTCGCCCAGCTGCTGAGGGTCGTCGACACCGAACTGGAACTCGGCCGCGACGACGTCGCCGTCGTCGGACCCAAGCTGCGCGGCTGGTACGACAAGCGGCAGCTGCTGGAGGTGGGCGTCTCCATCGCCCACTCCGGCCGCCGCTGGACCGGCCTGGACCGCCGCGAACAGGACCAGGGCCAGCACGACCACGTCCGCCAGGTGCTGTCCGTGTCCACCGCCGGCATGCTGATCCGCCGCGACGTCTTCGAACAGCTCGGCGGCTTCGACCGGCGCCTGCCCCTGATGCGCGACGACGTCGACCTGTGCTGGCGCGCCCAGGCGGCCGGCCACCGCGTCCTCATCGCCCCCGAAGCCGTCGTACGGCACGCCGAGGCGGCCTCCCGCGAGCGCCGCACGGTCGACTGCGCGGGCCGCACCACGGCCTCCCCGCACAAGGTCGACAAGGCGGGCGCCGTCTACACCCTGCTCGTCAACACCCGCACGGCCGCACTGCCCTGGGTGCTGCTGCGCTTGGTCGTCGGCACCGTGCTGCGCACCCTCGCCTACCTCGTCGGCAAGGTGCCCGGACAGGCCGTCGACGAGATCCGCGGCCTGCTGGGCGTCCTGCTGCGACCGGAGCGGATCATCGCCGGGCGGCGCAGCCGGGGCCGCCCGGTCGTCGACAAGGGCGAGCTGCGCCCGCTGTTCCCGCCGCCCGGCGCGACCGTGCGGGCCACCGTGGAACAGGCCGCGGGCAGCCTCTTCGGCAGCTCCGACCCCGAGGCCACCTCCGGCGCCGGACGGCACGGCGGCGGCCTGGAGTCCGGACCCGGCGGCGACGACGCCGACTTCCTGGAGATCGAGCAGTTCGCCCGCCTCAAGCGCGTCGCCCGCAAGCCCGGCCCGGTGCTCTTCCTGGTGCTGCTGCTGGTCTCCCTGGTCGCCTGCCGCGCCCTGCTCGCCACCGGCGCCCTCGCGGGCGGCGCCCTGCTGCCCGCCCCGGCCGACGCCGGTGATCTGTGGTCGCGCTACCTGGACTCCTGGCACGCGGTCGGCGCGGGCGGCACCGCCTCCGCGCCCCCGTACCTGGCGATCGTGGCGATGCTGGCCACCGTGCTGCTCGGCTCGACCGGACTCGCGGTCACCCTGCTGCTGGTCTGCTCGGTACCGCTCGCCGGCCTCACCGCCTACTTCGCCTCCCGCCCGCTGATCCCCTCGCGGCTCCTGCGCGCGTGGGCGGCCGTCGTCTACGCCTTCCTGCCCGCCGCCACCGGCGCCCTCGCGGGCGGCAGGATCGGCACCGCCGTCCTCGCCGTGCTGCTGCCGCTGATCGCCCGCGCGGGCGTCGCCGCCAGCGGCCTGGCGAACCCCTCCGGGACCCGCGGCAGCTGGCGCGCCACCTGGGCCTACGCCCTGCTGCTGACCGTCACCACGGCGTTCACCCCGATCGTGTGGCCCATCGCGCTGCTCCTCGGCATCGCCCTGCTGGCCGTCCGCCGCACCGACATCACCGCCTACGGACTGCGCTTCCTGGCCCAGCTCGGCACCCCCCTGCTGGTGCTCGCGCCCTGGTCGCTGACCCTGCTGCCGTTCGGCTTCTTCGGCGAGGCGGGCCTGGAGTACGGCGCCTCCGCCGCCTCCGCGCTCGACCTGCTCGGCGCCAGCCCCGGCGGCCCCGGCACGGTCGGCGGGCTCATGCTGATCGGCGTCCTGCTGGCCGCGCTGGCCGCTCTGCTGCGCGCCGAGCGCCGCCCCGCCATCCTCACGGCATGGGCGGCCGCCCTGGTCGGCCTGGTCTTCGCGGTCCTGTCCAACGGCTCCGCCTGGGCGGGCCCGGCCACCCTCGTCTACGGCATCGCCCTGCTGGCCGCCGCCCTGCTCGGCGCCGACGGGGCACGCCTGCGCGTGGCCCAGCAGAGCTTCGGCTGGCGCCAGCCGCTCGCCGCGCTGATCGCCCTCGCCGCCGCCGTGGGGCCGCTGCTGGCCGCAGCCGGATGGATGATCGGCGGAGCCGACGGCCCGATCAAGCGCCGCGACCCGGTGCAGGTGCCCGCGTTCGTCGCCGAGGAGAGCGGCAACCGCGACCAGACCCGCACCCTGGTCCTCGACAGCGACTCCGCCGCCCACGTCGCCTACACCCTGGTCCGCGGCTCCGGCGCCCGGCTCGGCGACGCCGAGGTCGCCGCGGCCGCCGGGGAGAACACCCGGCTCGACAAGGTCGTCGCCAACCTGGTCGCCGGTTCCGGCGCCGACCAGGCCGACGAACTCGGCAAGTTCGCCGTGGGCTACGTCCTCGTCCGGCAGGGCGCGCCCCGCGAGGTCACCCGCGTCCTGGACGCCACCCCCGGCCTGAAGCGGCTCAGCCAGCAGAACGACAGCGCCCTGTGGCGGGTCGACCAGGACGTCGCGCGCGCCATGATCGTCGGCGGGTCCGGCGACCCGCAGCCGGTCGCCGCCGGTCCCGTGGAGATCCACACCGAGATCCCGTCGGGCGCCGACGGCCGGACCCTGCGCCTGGCCGACACCGCCGACGCGGGCTGGACCGCCACCCTCGACGGCAAGCCGCTCACCCGCACCACGGTCGACGGCTGGGCCCAGGGCTTCGAACTCCCCGCCTCCGGCGGGAAGCTGGACGTCACCTTCGAGGACCCGCTGAGCCACACCGCATGGCTGTGGGCACAAGGCTTCCTCGCCCTCGTCCTGGTCGTCATGGCCCTGCCCGGCCGCCGCCGCGACGTCGACGACGACCTCCCCGAGGAGCAGCTCGTCCCGGCCCAGCCCGTCTCCGGCGAGGGCCGCCGCGCCCGCCGCCTGCGCGCCCAGGCCGAGGCGGAGGCCGAGGAACAGCCCGCCCCGGACGACTTCCCGCCCCCGCCCCAGGAGGCACCCCCGGCCGCGGTCCCGCAGCAGCAGTCCTACGGCGACTACGACACCCCCAGCTACGCGGGCGCGCCCGAGTACGGCGGCTACGGCGAGCAGTACCAGCAGGGCCAGGGCTACCAGACGGGCGGCTACGACCAGCCCTACCAGGCGGACCCGTACCAGGCCGGCCAGTACGACCCGTACGCGTACGACGGCCAGGGCGCGTACGACCAGAGCCAGTACGAGCAGCCGTACCAGCAGGGTTACGACACCGGTTACGACCCGGCACAGCAGCACGGCGTCGAGCGTCCTGACGGGAGCCAGCAGTGAACCGCACCACCCTCTCCCTGCTCGCCGTGGCGACCGCGCTCGCGGCGATCACCGGCTACGCCACCCTGAGCGAGCCGGAGACCTCCGGCGCGGACACCGGCAAGGCCGCCGCCGTACTGCCCGTGGAGCGCACCAGCCTGCTCTGCCCGGCACCCAGCACCTCCGACCTCGCCGAGACCACGTACACCTCCTTCACGCCCGCCACCGAGGGCGCCGGCGGCAAGGGCACGGCCGAACTGCACGAGGCGGCCGGGCAGACCGACGACAAGGACGGCGAGGACGGCGAGGAGTCCGGCAAGAAGGACGCCGGAAAGAAGAAGGACCAGGACAAGCCCGTCCTCGCGGCCAAGGAGCCGGGCAAGCCGGTCGGCACGGAGGCCAACGGCGGTACCGCTCCCGCCCTCTTCGGCACCGCCGAGGGCAGGCTCGCGCCCGGCTGGACCGTGCAGCAGACCACGGAGGTCACCGCGGGCACCGGACGCGGCCTCCAGGGCGTCAACTGCACCGCGCCCGACACCGAGTTCTGGTTCCCGGGCGCCAGCACGGACGCCGACCGCACGGACTACGTCCACCTGACCAACCCCGACGACTCGGCGGCCGTGGTAGACATCGAGCTGTACGACAAGAACGGCGAGCTGGAGACGACCGTCCCGGACGGCGTCACCGTCCAGCCGCACGCCACCGAGCCGGTCCTGCTCTCCACGCTCACCTCGGAGAAGGCGACCAACCTCACCGTGCACGTCACCGTCCGCAGCGGGCGGGTCGGCGCCGCGGTGCAGGCCCTGGACGACAAGGTCGGTGGCGACTGGCTGGCCGCCTCCACCGACCCCGCCGGCAGCCTGGTGCTGCCCGGCGTCCCCAAGGACGCCACGGCGGTCCGCCTGGTCGCCTTCACCCCCGACGGCTCCGACGCCGACCTGAAGGTCCAGCTGGCCTCCCCGTCCGGCCTGATCACCCCGGCCGGCCACGAGACGCTGCATGTGAAGTCGAAGATGACGGCCGCGGTGGACCTCGGTGACCTGACGCGCGGCGAGGCGGGCTCGGTGGTGCTGACCCCGACGGACCGCTCCGTGCCGGTGGTGGCCGCGCTCCGGGTGATCCGCGGCAAGGGCGCCGACCAGGAGACCGCCTTCATCCCGGCCACCAGGCCGGTCGGCACGCGCGCGACCTCGGCGGAGAACTCCGGCAAGGGCACGACCCTCTCGCTGACCGCGCCGACCGCCACCGCACAGGTGAAGGTCACGGCCTCCGCGGGCACCGAGGGGGGAGAGGCGACGACCAAGACGTACTCGATCAAGAAGGGCACGACGCAGAACATCGTCCTGGAGGTCCCCAAGTCGGTGAAGGGCAGCTACGCGCTCACCGTGGAGACGGTCTCGGGAGGCCCCGTGTACGGCGCCCGGACGCTCGCCGCGACCGAGGGCGAGACCTCGTGGTTCACCGTCCAGACCCTTCCCGACGACCGGGGGACGGTGAAGGTGCCGGAGGCGGAGCAGGACCTGTCGGTGCTCCAGAAGTAGCCGTTCGCGCGCGCCGGGCTCAGTCCTCGCCGTAGCGCGGGTCGACGGTCTCGGGGGTGAGCCCCAGCAGCTCCGCCACCTGCTCGACGACGACCTCGTGCACCAGCGCCGCCCGCTCGTCGCGGCCCTTGGTGCGGATCTCCACGGGCCGCCGGTAGATGACCACCCGCGCGGGGCGGCCCTCGCGGGCGGAGATCGTCCCGCCGAGCGGCACCGCCTCGTCGTTCCAGACCTGCGCGGCACCGTTCAGCGGGGGCACCTCAAGGACCAGGAAGTCGATCTCGGCGAGCTGCGGCCACCGACGCTCCAGGCGCTCCACGGAGTCCTGGACGAGGTCCGCGAAGGCCTCGGCGCGGCTGGCCGCGAGCGGCACCTGCGGCGGCGCGATCGGCCCCCGCATGCCCCTGCCGTGACGATCACGGCGGCGGGGCCCGGGGCCGGTGGCGCTGGGCGGTACGGGCTTGTCCATCACTGGTGAAGCGTAGTCCTCGGCAGGGCCGCGCGGCGCGCCCCGCACGCCCTGTCGGCGGATGTCCATTCCGGCCAAGGTTCGGCTCGATTCCGTACCTCTCCCGGACCGGCGATCTCTAGGGATTTGATGGTGTTTGTACCAAGTGATGACCGGATCTCGCCGTTCACGATCGGCCGAAAGTCGACGTTCCCGCAGGTCACAAAGGCGCGTCAGAAGGGGTGTGTGGGGCGACTCACAGCCCGACACGGTGGAGTGACCTGGTGGAGAGTCGTCGCGGCCCGCTCAAGAGTGCGGTACCGTCCAACGTCGTGAGCCTTGTACGTCGCTGTTCGCGCACCGCTTGCGGCCGCCCCGCCGTCGCGACGCTGACGTACGTCTACGCCGACTCGACCGCGGTCCTCGGCCCGCTTGCCACCTACGCCGAACCCCACTGCTACGACCTGTGCGCCGAGCACTCCGAGCGCCTGACCGCCCCGCGCGGGTGGGAGGTCGTACGACTCCTCGACGGATCCGCCCCGGCCCGCCCCAGCGGCGACGACCTGGAAGCGCTCGCCAACGCCGTGCGCGAGGCGGCCCGCCCGCAGGAACGTGCCGCGGAGGCCGGCGGAGCCCGTTCGGCGGACCCGCGCGAGGTCGCGCGCCGCGGCCACCTCAGGGTGCTGCGCTCCCCGGACAACTGAGTCCGCGTCACCCCTTCCCGCGCCTGCCCCGCTTCTCGCCGAGGTTACGGCTGAGGGTCCACCGGGGGATCGCACAGCGCGGCACATCCCCGTACGGGTACTTTGTGCAGTCCCGAGGATCTCTTCAGGAAGGTTGGCCGTGGCCGCTGATCTGTCACAGCTCGTGAAGGCGTACGACGTGCGCGGGGTCGTTCCCGACCAGTGGGACGAGTCGCTCGCCGAGCTGTTCGGGGCGGCATTCGTCCGCGTGACCGGCGCCCGTGCCGTCGTCACCGGGCACGACATGCGCCCCTCCTCGCCCGGCCTGTCGTCCGCCTTCGCGCGCGGCGCCGCCGCGCAGGGCGCCGGCGTGACCGAGATCGGCCTGTGCTCCACCGACCAGCTCTACTACGCCTCCGGGGCGCTGGACCTGCCGGGCGCGATGTTCACGGCTTCGCACAACCCGGCCCAGTACAACGGCATCAAGATGTGCCGCGCCGGCGCCGCCCCGGTCGGCCAGGACACCGGCCTGGCCGAGATCCGCGCGCTGGTGGAGGGCTGGCTGGACTCCGGCGCACCGGAGCCGGCGGCCACGACGGGAACGATCACCCGGCGGGACACGTTGGAGGACTACGCGGCCCATCTGCGCTCGCTCGTCGACCTCACCTCCATCCGCCCCCTGAAGGTCGTCGTCGACGCGGGCAACGGCATGGGCGGCCACACGGTCCCCACGGTGTTCGAGGGCCTGCCCCTGACTCTCGTCCCGATGTACTTCGAACTGGACGGCACCTTCCCCAACCACGAGGCCAACCCGCTGGACCCGGCCAACCTCGTCGACCTCCAGAAGCGGGTCCGCGAAGAGAAGGCCGACCTGGGCCTCGCCTTCGACGGCGACGCCGACCGCTGCTTCGTGGTCGACGCCCAGGGCGAGCCGGTCTCCCCGTCCGCGATCACGGCCCTCGTCGCCTCGCGGGAACTGGCCCGGCACGGCGGCAAGGGCACGATCATCCACAACCTGATCACCTCCTGGTCGGTCCCCGAGGTGGTCCGCGAGAACGGCGGCACCCCGGTCCGTACCCGCGTCGGCCACTCCTTCATCAAGGCCGAGATGGCGAAGTCCGGCGCGATCTTCGGCGGCGAGCACTCCGCGCACTACTACTTCGCCGACTTCTGGAACGCCGACACGGGCATGCTGGCCGCGCTCCACGTCCTCGCGGCCCTCGGCGGCCAGGACGGCCCCCTGTCCTCCCTTGTGGCTCAGTACGACCGCTACGTAGGCTCCGGCGAGATCAACTCCACGGTGGCGGACCAGCAGTCCCGCCTCGCCGCGATCCGCGCCACGTACGGCTCCCGCGACGACGTCACCCTCGACGACCTCGACGGCCTCACGGTCACGTCCTCGGACTGGTGGTTCAACGTCCGCCCCTCCAACACAGAACCCCTCCTCCGCCTGAACGCAGAGGCCCGCGACGAGGCAACGATGACAAAGATCCGCGACGAGGTCCTGCACATCATCAGGGGCTGACCCTTCACTGTGACCACGCAGCCCGCCACTCCCAGCCCGTCCGGCGCCTGAGGACGAGGCCGAGAGCCCTCCCCACCCACCCAGCCACCTCCAGCCCGTCCGGCGTGTGAGGACAGGCCACCGAGGCCGATCCCCACCCACCCACCCGCCCCCACCCACCCGAAGGTGACCACGCAGCCCGGCACCTCCAGCCGGTCCGGCGTTTGAGGACGAGGCCCGTTCAGGGCCGATGGGGGTCCAGGGGGCGGAGCCCCCTGGTGGGGTCGAAGGGGCGAAGCCCCTGGGGACGGGAACGGGAAGGGGCGGCGGGGGCGAAGGAAACAACC
>NZ_FLSP01000093.1 GCF_900091315.1 Streptomyces sp. DI166 | reverse complement strand
TCAAATTCTGTTGGACCCCCCATGCGCCCCGGGAACCCGCCGGAGTTCCGGCGGGACGCACCACACGTACCCCGTCCAGTGCAGAGCTATGGAGGGAGCGCCGCGTGTCCGACTCACGGCCGGATGGCAAGCCGAGGTCGCCCATCGACGAGAATCACCTCACTCAGCACACCCAGTGGATCCCCGTCGACTCGTTAGCGGCGGCCGACTCTCCCCGGCTCGCGGGAGAGATCGAGGAACACGCCAGGTCGCTGGCCGAGTCGGGGGCCGCACTGCCGCCCATCGTCGTCCACCGCCCCACCATGCGCGTAGTGGACGGCATGCACCGGCTGCGCGCGGCCGAGCTGCGCGGCGACCGCCTCATCGAGGTCCGGTTCGTCGACGGCAGTGTCGAGGACGCCTTCGTCCTCGCCGTGCAGCTCAACGCCGAGCACGGGATGCCGCTCTCCCGGCAGGACCGCACGGCCGCCGCCGTACGCATCATGCGCAGCCACCCCGCCTGGTCCGACCGGCGCATCGCCGCCGTCACCGGGCTGTCGCCCGGCGCGGTGGGATCCCTGCGCGCCAATGCCCGGGACACCCCGCAACTCACCCTGCGCATCGGCAGGGACGGCCGCAAACGCCCTGTTGACGCGACCGCCGGACGGCTGGCCGCCAGCAGAGTCATCGCCGAGTTCCCGGACGCCTCCCTGCGCGAGATCGCCAGCAGAGCGGGCATCGCGGTGGCCACCGCACGCGACGTACGACGCCGCATCCGGCTGGGGCAGGACCCGGTGGCACCCAAGTTCCGTCCCACCGCCCTGGAGTCACCCGCCCGCGAGAAGGTGCCCGCGGACCGGCCCGAGGCCGCCGAGCCGGCCACTCCGCAGCCGGTGTGGGAGGGCGTGCTGTCCAGCATGCGCCGCGACCCCTCGCTCAGGATGTCCGAGATCGGGCGCACCCTGCTCCAGCTGCTGCGCGCCCACCTGCTCACCACGGAACAGCGGCAGGACCTCATCGACGGCATCCCCGCCCACCGCGCCGCGGACGTGGCGCAGATGGCCCGGGTGTGTGCCTCGCGGTGGCTGGAGTTCGCCATCGACATCGAGTGCCGGGAAACGGCCGCCAAGGGCGGAACGGGGGAGCAGAGCGTGCGTCAGCTCTCCTCCGGCGCCTGAGCGTTCCTCCAGAGAACCGATAGATCACCCCCTCGCGCCCCGCCTGGGTCCCGGGCACCTGTCCCGGCACCCAGGCGGGGCGCGGTGCGTCCGCCCACCGCCGCCTGCATGGTTCGGATTCCCTTCGGTCCTCGGAGCACGGATTCGGTCAAGTTCGATCCAAGGAATTCGATTCATGCTGCACTCCACCGGCGCTTGAGTCCAGGGGTACTCACCACAATCCCGCACAGGGGTGTTCAACTGTTCGCTCCGGTCAGTTGAACACCCCTGAATTCCGTTCGGCCTCCGGCGCTGCGGGCGTTCCTTGACGCGTCGCGCGGGCTGCTGGATGCTGACTGCCGAACGGGGAAATTCATCGTGAAATTAGTTCCTGCCCCGGCACCTTTTCATTCGTTGACCGCCGACCTGCCGCGCCCGGACACCTGAGTTCCGGGAAACTCCGTGCGCATGACGGATTCCCGCGGCGTCCCGGGACGGCTTTTCGAGCTGCCCAACGTGAGAGGAACGTCCGATGCCGGGCCGCGATTCCGAATCCCTTGTCGACCATTTCCGGATGACCTTCGCGGAGCATCCGCGGCACCGGACCTTCCGCTTCCTCGTGGACGGCGAGGGCGAGCCGCAGACCCTCACCGACGCCGAGGTCGACCTGTGGGCCCGCGCCATCGCCGCGACGCTCCGCGAGCGCTGGGGCGCGGGCGAACGGGCCCTGATCCTCTGCCCGTCGGGCCTGGACTACATGGTCTCCTTCTTCGCCTGCCTCTACGCCGGCGTCATCGCGGTCCCCGCCTACCCGCCCGACCCCGCCTTCCTCAAACGGACCCTGCCGCGCCTCCTCGGCGTCATCGAGGACGCCGAGCCGGTCGTGATCCTCGCCCCCGCGAAGACCGTCGCCCTAGCCGACACGTTCGCCGAAAACGCCCCGGCGCTACGGAACATCGCCTGGCTCGCCGTCGACGAGGTGGACCCCGGCGCCGCCGGCACCTGGCGGCACCCGGGCACCCGCCGCGAGGACATCGCCTTCCTGCAGTACACCTCCGGCTCCACCAGCCGCCCCAAGGGCGTGATGGTCGGCCACGGCAACCTGCTGCACAACATCGACGCCCTCTTCGACCGGCTCTTCGACCGCGACGCCACCGGCCAGCACGTCGTCAGCTGGCTGCCGCCCTTCCACGACATGGGCCTGATCTTCAGCCTGCTGACCCCCGCCTACGCCGGGTTCCCCGTCACCTTCATGGCCCCGTACTCCTTCCTCAAGCGCCCCTACCGCTGGCTGAAGGCCATCTCCGACACCGGCGCCACCGCGAGCGCCGCGCCCAACTTCGCCTACGACCTCGCCGTGGCCAAGGTGACCGAGCGGGAGCGCGGCACGCTGGACCTGAGCCGGTGGCGGGCGGCGGCCAACGGCGCCGAACCGGTGCGCCGGGAGACCATGGAGCGCTTCTCCGCCGCCTTCGCCGACTGCGGCTTCCGCCCCACCGCCCACCTGCCCTCCTACGGGCTCGCCGAAGGCACCCTGATGGTCTCCACCGGCGATGTGCGCGCCGACGCCCTGTGCCGGGACCTGGCCCCGGACGCCCTGGAGGCCGGCCGCGCCGAGAGCGCCGCGCCGGACGGCCCGGCCCGCACCGTCGTCGGCTGCGGCACCTCCGTCTCCGACCAGCGGGTCGCCGTCGTGGACCCCCGCACCCGCACCGCGCTGCCCGAGGGACACGTCGGCGAGATCTGGGTGGCCGGTCCCAGCGTCGCCCACGGCTACTGGCGCCGCACCGAGGAGACCGAGAACACCTTCCGCGCCCACCTGGCCGACACCGGCGAGGGCCCCTTCCTGCGCACCGGCGACGTCGGCTTCACCGACGGCCCGGAGATCTACGTCACCGGCCGGGCCAAGGACGTGATCATCATCGCGGGCCGCAACCACTACCCGCAGGACATCGAGCGCACCGTGGAGTCGGTGGACCGCGGGCTCCGGCAGGGCTGCGGAGTGGCCGGCTCCCGCGACCTCGACGGCGAGGAGCGGCTGATCGTCGTCCAGGAGTACCGCGGCAGCAAGGACCCCGCCGAACACCGGCGGATCATCGCCGCGATCCGCGAGGAACTCGCCCGCGAACACGGCCTCCAGGCCTACGCCGTCGCCCTGGTGCGGGCGGGCACCGTACCGAAGACCACCAGCGGCAAACTCCAGCGCGGCGCCTGCCTGGACGCCTTCCTGCGCGGGGAGCTGAGGGAGGTCGCGGTGTGGCGGCAGGACCGGGACGGGGCCCTGCCCACCGGTGGGCGGGAGTTCCCGACCGCGAGTGCACCCGAGATCGAGCGCTGGCTGAGGGAGGCTCTGGCCGAGGCGACCGGCGGCCGTCCGGAAGCCGTCGACCCGAGGCTGCCGTTGGCCGCGTACGGCCTGCAGTCGGTGCAGATGGTCACCCTGGCCGGAGACCTCGAACGGCGCCTGGGGCGGCCGGTGGAGGCGACGGTGGTGTGGGAACACCCCACCGTGGAGCGGCTGGCCGCGCATCTGGCGGGCACGGTGACGGCGGCCACGCCCGTCGATGAGGCCTCAACTCCCGCACCGGTGACGCCCGTCCAGGAAGCCTCAACCCCCGCACCGGTGACGCCTGTCCAGCAGGCCGCAACCCCCGCGCCTGAGACGCCCGCAGAGGCCGACCCCGTCGCCATCGTCGGCATCGGCTGCCGCTTCCCCGGCGGAGCCGACAACCCCGACGACTTCTGGCAGTTGCTCAGCGAAGGACGCGACGCGATCACGGAGGTCCCCGCCGACCGCTGGAACGCCGACGACTTCACCTCCGACGACCCGAGGACACCCGGCCGCACCAACAGCCGCTGGGGCGGATTCCTCGACGGCGTCGACCGGTTCGACCCGGGCTTCTTCGGCATCGCCCGCCAGGAAGCCGTACGGATGGACCCGCAGCAGCGCCTGCTCGCCGAGGTCGCCCACGAGGCACTGGAGGACGCGGGGCTGCCCGCCGACCGGCTGGCCGGAGCACGCGCCGGGGTCTTCGTCGGGATCTCCACCTTCGACTACGCCATGCGCCAGCTGCGCGACCTGGACGCCATCGACGCCTGGACCGGCACCGGCAGCGCGCTCAGCATCGCCGCCAACCGCCTGTCCTACCTGCTGGACCTGCGCGGCCCCAGCATCGCCGTGGACACCGCCTGCTCCAGCTCCCTGGTGGCGGTCCTCCAGGCCGCCGCGAGCCTGGAGCGAGGGGACTGCGAGCTGGCCCTCGCCGGCGGGGTGAACCTGGTGCTGTCCCCGGCGCAGGCGATCAACTTCAGCAAGGCGGGCGCCATGTCCGCCGACGGCCGCTGCAAGCCCTTCGACGCCGCCGCCGACGGCTATGTGCGCTCCGAGGGCGCCGGGATCGTCGTACTCAAGCCGCTCAGCAGGGCGTTGGCCGACGGCGACCGCGTGTACGCGGTGATCCGCGGCGGCGCGGTCAACTCCGACGGCGCCAGCAACGGCCTGATGGCCCCCAACCCGCAGGCGCAGGAAGCGGTGCTGCGGGACGCGTACGCACGGGCCGGGGTGAGCCCGGCCGACGTGCGCTACGTCGAGGCGCACGGCACCGGAACCAGCCTGGGCGACCCGATCGAAGCCAAGGCGCTCGGCGCCGTGCTCGGCGAGGGGCGGGACCCGCGACGGCCGTGCCTGATCGGCTCGGTGAAGTCCAACCTCGGGCACATGGAGTCGGCGGCCGGGATCGGCGGACTGATCAAGACCGCCCTCGTGCTCCACCACCGGGCCGTGCCACCCACCGTCCACTACCGGTCACCCAACCCGCACATTCCCTTCGACAGGCTGCCGTTGCGGGTCGCGGACGCCCTGCACCCCTGGCCCGACGACGGCCCCGCCGTGGCAGGCGTCAGCTCCTTCGGGTTCGGCGGCACCAACGCCCACGTGGTACTGGAGGCCGCCCCGCCGGCCGACCCCCGGCCCGTGCCCGAGGGAGCGGTGCTGCTGCCCGTCTCGGCCCGCACCGAACAGGCGCTGCGCGACCTCGCCGCCCGCTACGAGTCCCACCTCGCCGACACCGATCTCACGCCCGGCGCCCTCGCCGCGGCGGCGGCGCTGCGCCGCACCCACCACGAGCACCGGCTGACCTGCACCGGCACCACCCCGGACGAACTCCGCGCCGCCCTGGCCGCGTTCACCCGCGGCGAGCAGGCCCCCGGCCTCACGGCGGGCGTCCGGCGCGTCGGCCGCCGCCCCAAGCCGGTGTTCGTGTGCGCCGGACAGGGCCCGCGCTGGTGGCCCGTGGCCACCGACCTGCTCGCGCAGGAGCCCGTCTTCCGGGCCGCCGTCGAACGCGCCGACGCGCTGCTGCGCCGCCACACCGACTTCTCCCTGCTGGAGCAGCTCACCGCCGACCAGGACCGCTCCCGGCTGGCGGACACCGCCGTCGGACAGCCCGCCCTCGTCGCCGTCCAGATCGCGCTGGCCGCGCTGTGGCGGTCCTGGGGCGTGGAACCCGCCGCCGTGGTCGGACACAGCGTCGGCGAGATCAGCGCCGCCCACATCAGCGGCGCCCTCCCCCTGGAGGACGCCCTCCTCGTCGCGCTGCACCGGGGCACCGTGCTGCACTCCGCCGCGGGCCGGGGCCGTATGGCCGTCGTGGGACTGCCCGCCGACGACGCGCGCCGCATGCTCGCCGAGCGCCGGCCCGGCCAGGTGTGGGTGGCGGCGGCCAACAGCCCCCACGCCACCGTCCTGTCCGGCGAGGCCGCGACCCTCACGGAGCTGGCCCGCACCCTGGAGGGCGAGGGTGTGTACTGCCGCCTCCTGGAGTCCGTCGACTTCGCCTCGCACTGCCCGCTGATGGAACCCGTCGCGAGCGAGCTGTGGCGGCTGCTGCCCGGACTGACCCCGCGCGCCGCCGCCGTACCCATGCACTCCACGGTCACCGGAGAGCCGGTACCCGGAGAATCCCTGGACGCGGAGTACTGGGCCTCGAACCTCACCCGCCCCGTCCTCTTCGACCGGGCCGTCACCGCGCTCGCCGAGTCCGGGCACAACACCTTCGTCGAGCTCTCCCCGCACCCGATGCTCATCGACGCCCTGACGGAACGCCTCTCCTCCTACGACGACACCGTCGCCGTGCCCTCGCTGCGCCGCGACGAACCGGGCCGCCCCGCCCTGCTGACCGGCCTCGGACGCCTGTACAGCACCGGCTACCCGGTGGACTGGCAGCGGCTGTACGGCACACCCGGCCCCGTGGCACCGCTGCCGACGTACCCGTGGCAGCGCACCCGGTGCTGGTTCGGCGACGACACCGCCGTACGCCGCCCGGCCGGGGACGGTCACCCCGTACTGCGCGCCCCGGTGCGCTCCGCGGTCGCCCCGCACGCCGACCACTGGTCCGCGCCCGTGGCCCTGGAGGGCTTCCGGTACCTGGCGGACCACCGGGTCGCCGGGGCGGCGGTGCTCCCCGCCGCCCTGGTCCTGGACGCGGCACTCGCCGCGGCCCGCACCCGGCTCGGACCGGACGCCACCGTGACCGACCTGCACCTGACCCGCTTGACGGCGCTGCCCGAGCGCTGCGAGGGCGACACCGTGCAACTGGTCCTGATGCCCGGGACCGGCTCGCTGCGCCTGTTCACACGGGCGGGACAGGACGACGACTGGGCGGAGACGGCGCGGGGTTCCTGCCGTCGTGGGGCGGGCGGTCCCGCTGCCGGTCCGCTGTCCGAGGCGCGGGCGCGGTGCGCCGACGCCGTCGACGCGGGCGATCACTATGCCGCGATGCGGCGGGCGGGACTGTCGTACGGCCCGGCGTTCCAGGGCGTCGGCGAGCTGTGGCGCGGGGCGGGGGAGGCGCTGGCCCGGTTGCGTGACCGGGCGGAGCTGACCGACGACCTGGCTGCCCACCTGATCCATCCCGCGGTCCTGGACAGCGCCCTGCAGACCCTGGGCGCCGCCCTCGGCGACTCCCTGGGGGACGCCACGTATCTGCCGGTGAGGGTGGGGACGTTCACCCTCTTCGCCGAGCGGGCGGTCCCGCGCTGGGCCCACGCCTCGGTCACCGCGCCGGACCCGGACGCCGAGGAGATCACGGGCGCCGAGGTCGTGCTCTACGACGACTCCGGTGCCGTGGTCGGGGAACTGACCGGGGTCGCGCTGCGCCGCGTGCAGGGCAGTGGCGCCATCGAGCCGGCCGGGCGGGACGTGTACCGCGTCGCCTGGCAGGAGACCGAGGCCGAAGCCGCCGGGGACCGGTCCCCGGGGCGCTGGCTGGTGCTCGCCGACCGGGGCGGGGTCGGCGCCGGGATCGCGGCGGCACTCACCGCCCGCGGGGGCACCTGTGTCACTGCCGACGAGGACCCCCTTGGTGCCCTGCGCGCCGAACTCGCGGGCGGCCTCGACGGCATTGTCGACGCCCGCGCCCTGGACCTCGACCTCGCCGAGGACGCCACGCCCGAGCAACTCCTCGCCGCCCATGATGCCGCCTGCCTGCCCGTTCTCGAACTCGTGCAGCTCCTCGCCGAGTTGGAGGCGGCGCCCCGTCTGACCCTGCTCACGCGCGGCGCCCAGCAGGCCGCCGACGAGCAGCGGACCGCGGTGGCCCAGGCGCCGCTGTGGGGCCTGGCCCGGGTCGTCACGCTGGAGCACGGCGAACTGCGCCCGCTGATCGTCGACCTCGACCCGGACCGCCCGGACGACGAGACCGACCGGATCGTGGCCGAAGTGCTGCGCCCCGGCGACGACGACCAGGTCGCCCTGCGCGCCGGAACCCGTCGCACCCCGGCCCTGCGGCCCTGGACGGACAGCGGGGCCGAGACGCGGGCACCCCGGTGGCCCTTCGACCCGGACCGCGACGGCAACCACCGCATCCTCGCCGCACGCCCAGGCATGCTGTCGACTCTGCGTTCCACCCAGTGGCACCGCACCCCGCCGGGACCCGGCGAGGTGGAGGTCGAAGTGGCTGCCGCCGGGCTGAACTTCAGCGACGTGCTCAAGGCCATGAACACCTACCCGGGAGCTGACGGAAGGGTGCCGCTGGGCGCCGAGTGCGCGGGCCGGATCAGCGCCGTCGGCGAGGGCGTCAGCCACGTCCGGGTCGGCGATCCGGTGCTGGCCGTCGGCGGGAACGCCCTGGCCGCGTACGTCACCGTCAGCGGCGCGCTGGTCGCCCCGCTGCCGAGCGGGCTGACCCTCGACCAGGGCGCCGCCGTGCCCATCGCCTTCCTCACCGCCGTGCACTGCCTGGAGCGCCTGGCCCACCTTCGCAAGGGCGAGAAACTGCTGATCCACTCCGCGACCGGCGGCGTCGGCCTCGCCGCCCTCCAGGTCGCCCGCCGCCATGGCGCCGAGGTGCTGGCCACCGCGGGCAGCGAGGAGAAGCGGCGACTGCTGCGCTCGCTCGGCGTGGAGCACGTGATGGACTCCCGCTCGCTGGACTTCGCCGACGAGGTCGTGCGGGTCACCGGCGGACGCGGTGTGGACGTGGTCCTCAACTCGACCACGGGCGAGGCCCTGGTGCGCAGCATGGAACTGCTCGCGCCCGGCGGCCGGTTCGTGGAGATCGGCAAGCGGGACATCCACGGCGGCAGCCACATCGGGCTGGACCTGTTCAAGGACAACCGGTCCTTCCACGCCGTCGACCTGGAGCAGACCATCCGCGAACAGCACGCCCTGATCGCCGAGTTGCTCCACGAGGTCCACGAGGGCTTCGAGCGCGGGGAGTTCAGCGCGCTTCCGGTGACTGTCCACCCGTACGGCGAGGCCCCGGCCGTGTTCGCCACGATGGCCAGGGCGCAGCACACCGGCAAGCTGGTGCTGCGGCCCGAGGAGCGCCAACTCATCAGTCGGGCACCGGACTCGGCGCCCGTGCGGCCCGACGCCAGTTATCTGATCACCGGTGGTCTGGGCGCCCTCGGCCTGGAGACCGCCCGCTATCTGGTCGCCCAGGGCGCCCGGCACCTGGTGCTGGCCGGACGCAGCGCCCCGTCGCCCGAGGCCGAGCGCGCCGTGGCCGCCCTGCGCGGGTCGGCGCGGGTGCACACCGTGCGCGCCGACCTCTCCCGGGCCGAGGACGTGGCCGCCGTGCTGGACCGTATCGACGCCACGATGCCGCCCCTGGCCGGGATCGTCCACGCGGCCGGTGTCCTCGACGACGGACTGCTCACCGGCCTCGACCGGGACCGCTTCCGGGCCGTCGCCGCGCCCAAGTCCGTCGCCGCCTGGCATCTGCACCGCGCCACCGCCGGACGCGACCTGGACTTCTTCGTCCTGTACTCCTCCGCGGCGGCCGTGCTCGGCTCGCCCGGACAGGGCAACTACGCCGCCGCCGGCGCCTTCGTCGACGCCCTGGCCCACCACCGCAGGTCCCTGGGCCTGCCCGCGCTGAGCATCGACTGGGGGCCGTGGGCCGAGATCGGACTCGCGGCCCGTCCGGAGCGCGGCGCCGCCCTGTCCGCGCGCGGCGTGGAGAGCATCCGCCCCGAGGACGGCATCGCCACTCTCGACCTGCTGCTGCGTGGCACGGAGACCCAGCTGTGCGTCCTGCCGGTGGACCGCGACAAGCTCCGCGGTCACCTCGGCGGTGGCCTGCTGGGGACCCTGGTCCAGGAATCCGGCGGCGCCGAGGCGGCGCCACGGGGGCAGGACGACGTACGGTGCCGAATGCTCGCCGTCGAACCCGGGCGCCGGCGCCGGGCGGTGCTGACCGAGCACTGCCGCACCCTGGCCGCCCGGGTGGTGGGCGCCGAACCCGGCACGGTCGACACCAGCGCCCCCTTCACCGCCATGGGCTTCGACTCGCTGCTCGCCCTGGAGCTGCGCACGGGCCTGGAGACCTCGCTCGGGGTGTCCCTGCCCACCACCGTCACCTGGCGGTTCCCGGCCATCGACAAGCTCGTGCCCTATCTCGCCGAGCGCATGGAGATCGAGCTGGAGCCTTCCGCCGCGCCCGCCCCGGCTGTGCCGGAACCCGTCGCCGAGGACGACGGACTGCCGGACCTCGACACCATGTCGGCCGCCGAGCTCGAAGCCCTGCTGCTGGCCAGGACGAACCAGATCGACGAAGGGGGTCAGCGATGACCGGACCCGGACAGGGCGGCACCTCGGCCGACACCCTCAAGCGGGCCTATCTGACCATGGAGCGGCTCCAGCGCCGCATCGAGGAGTACGAGCGCGCCCGCAGCGAGCCGATCGCCGTCGTCGGCGTCGGCTGCCGCTTCCCCGGCGGTGTCACCGACACCGAGACCTATTGGCAGCTGCTGGTCAACGGGGTCGACGCCATCCGGGACATCCCGGCCGACCGCTGGGACAACGCGGCCTTCTACGACGAGGAGCAGGGCAAGCCGGGGGTCATCAACACCCGCAGCGGCGGGTTCCTGGACCGCATCGACCGGTTCGACCACGACTTCTTCGGTATCTCCCGCCGCGAGGCGCTGGCGATGGACCCCCATCAGCGGCTGACCCTGGAGGTGGCCTGGGAGGCCCTGGAGAACGCGGGGCAGGCGCCCACCGCACTGGCCGGCAGCCGTACCGGCGTGTTCATGGGCGTGGCCAGCTCCGACCACGTCACCGCCCGCATCCGGGGCCCGGAGGACGTCACCGCCTACACCAGCTCCGGCGCCGCGCTCAGCTTCATTCCCGGCCGGATCGCCTACCTCCTCGACCTGCGCGGCCCCAACGTCGCCGTGGACACCGCCTGTTCGTCCTCGCTGGTCGCGGTGCACCAGGCGTGCCAGAGCCTGCGGTCGGGGGAGTGCGACACCGCGCTCGCCGGAGGCGTCAACGTGGTGCTCTCGCCGGTGCTGCTGATCTCCCAGTCGCAGTTCGGGTCGGTGTCCCGGCAGGGGCGGGCGAAGTCCTTCTCCGACGACGCGGACGGCTATGTGCGCGGCGAGGGGTGCGGGATCGTCGTCCTCAAGCGGCTCTCCGACGCCGTGCGCGACGGCGACCAGGTGCTGGCGCTGGTCCGCGGGGGAGCGGTCAACCAGGACGGCCGCAGCTCCGGTATCACCGCCCCCAACGGCGCCGCCCAGCGCGAGGTGTACCGGGCCGCCCTCGCCGCCAGTGGCGTCGAACCGCACCAGGTCGGCCTGATCGAGACGCACGGCACCGGCACCCGGCTCGGCGACCCGATCGAGGCCGAGTCGCTCGCGGACGTGTACGGGCGGCCCACCGGCAGCCCGGTGTACCTCGGCGCCGTGAAGACCAACTTCGGCCATCTGGAGGCCGCCGCGGGCGCCGCCGGACTGATCAAGGCCGCGCTCTGCCTGGCCCACGGCGAGATCCCGCCCAACCTGCACTTCACCCGGCTGAACACGAACATCTCCTTCGCGGGAACGACGTTCACCGTGCCCACCCAAGTCACCGCCTGGCCCGAGCCGGAGGGCGGCCGGCGCTTCGCGGCCGTGAGCAGCTTCGGCCTCAGCGGCACCAACGCCCACCTGATCCTCCAGCAGGCCGACCCCGCCCCGGCGCCCGCGCCGGACGAGCGGCGCCCCGCCTCGGTGCTGCCGCTGTCCGCCCGCACCGAGACCGCCCTGGAAGAGCTGGCCCGCCGCTACCGCGACCGGCTCCGCGCACCCGACGACACGCCGCTCGCCGACCTGTGCCACTCCGCGGGCACCGGCCGCGCGCACTTCCGGCACCGGCTCGCCGCGGTCGGCGCCGACCGCGAGGAGGTCGCCGCACGGCTGGACGCCTTCCTGCGCGGCGACGGCGACCCCGGCCTGGTGCACGACGAGGCCGAGGACACCGACGTCGTCTTCCTCTTCACGGGCCAGGGCGCCCAGCGCCCCGGCATGACGGCCCGCCTCTATCAGACCCAGCCCACGTTCCGGCGGACCCTCGACACCTGCGCGGAGATCCTCCGCCCGCTGCTGGGACGGCCGTTGCTGTCCGTCCTGTTCCCGGCCGATCCGGCGGACACGCGGATCAACGACACCGCGTACGCCCAACCCGCCACGTTCGCCGTCGAGTACGCGACGGCCCAGCTGTGGCGGTCCTGGGGCGTGGAGCCCGCCGCCGTCCTCGGGCACAGCTTCGGTGAGTGCGTGGCCGCCTGCGTGGCGGGCGCGATGTCGCTGGAGGACGGACTGGCCTTCACCGTCGAACGGGCCCGCATCATCGAGCAGTTCTGCAAGCCCGGCACCATGGCGGCGGTGTTCGCGCCGGAGGCCGAGGTGGCCGCGCGGATCGCCGACGACCTCGACCGCATTTCGATCGCCGCCGTCAACGGCCCCGCGAACACCACCATTTCCGGGGAGCGGGACCTGGTCGAGGAGATCTGCGCCGAGTTCACCGCCCGCGGCATCACGACCAAGCCGCTGCACATCGCCTCCGCGGGCCACTCCCCGCTCATGGACCCGGTCCTCGACCCCCTGCGCAAGGCCGCCCGGCGCATCGCCTTCAAGGCCCCGGCCGTCCCGCTGGTCTCCAACGTCACCGGTGGACTGTGGCCCTGGGACCAGGCGCCCGACGCCGAGCACTGGTGCCGGCACGTCCGGCGGACCGTACGCTTCGCCGACGGTGTGCGCACCCTGCACGACCTGGGATACCGGGCCTTCCTGGAGGTCGGCCCCGCGCCCACCCTGCTCGGACTGGTCAGCGACGCCCTGCCGCCCGACCACGACGACCTCCTGCTGCCCAGCCTGCGCCCCAGGACCGACGACTGGGAGGTGCTGCTCCCCACGGTCGCCGCGCTGTACGCGCGCGGCGCCACGGTCGACTGGGCCGGATTCGACCGGGACTACACCCGGGCCCGGACCGTCCTGCCGACCTACCCCTTCGACCCCACCGACTGCTGGGAACCGCCCCGCCCCTGGCACCGCACCGAGGCCCCCGCGGGAACGGCGTCGGAGGCACCCCGGCAGGAGGCGGCCACGGCGGCCCCCGCCCGGCGCCGGGGCAGGCGCCGCAACAGCCCCATCCCCACGGCCGAGGAACTCCTCGGACTGCCCGAGGCCGAGCGGCTGCCCACGCTCACCGAGCAATTCCTCCGCGCCGTCCAGCACGTACTCGGCTCCGCGTCCGCCTCCGCCGGTCTGGACGAGCCGCTCACCGGGCTCGGCCTGGACTCCCTGATGGCCGTGGAACTGCGCAACGACCTCCAGAACCGGCTCAATGTCACGCTCCAGATCACCGACTTCCTGGGCGGCGCCACCATCCGCTCGGTCGCGCGGACCGTCCTCGACCGGCTCGCGTCCGGTGACGGCACCTCCGGACCCGCCGAGGAAACCCCGCGTGCGCACCCCTCACCGATCCGCCGTCGCCGCAGGTCCGAGGAGCGCGCCGCCGCCGACGTACTGGCGGAACTCGGGGAAGCCTCGGGAGGGACCGCCGACGCATTGGCACAACTCGGGGAAGCCGACGCCCCGGGAGGGATCGCCGACGTACCGGCGCGACCCGGTGACGAGCGTCCGTCCGGAGAGGACCGCCCGTGACCGAGGACCTCGACGCGCGGCTCGCCGCCCTCACCCCGGAGCAGCGAGCCCGGTTCGACGAGCTGATGGCCCGGCGCCGGGCCACCGAGGACACCTTCCCGCTGTCCGTCCTGCAGCGCGGCACCTGGTTCCTGGAGCAGCTCCGGCCGCACAACCCCGGCTACCTCGTGCCCGGCGCCGTCCGCGTCGCCGGTCCGCTGGACGCCGATGTCCTGCGGGCCGCCGTCACCGAGATCGTCCGCAGGCACGAGGCGCTGCGCACCACGTTCCGCGTCGACAACGGCACCCCGGTCCAGGTGGTGCGCCCCGACCCGGTCCTGGACTTCGAGGTGACAGACCTGCGCGGCGACGCCTTCACGGCCGCCGACCGGCAGCGCCACCTCGAACGGGCGCTCACCGAACCCCTCGACATCGCCACCGGCCCCCTGCTGCGGGTGCGGCTGCTGCGCACCGGCCCCGAGGAGTCGGTGCTCGCGACCGCCATGCACCATCTGATCTCCGACCGCTGGTCCACGGCCGTCTTCCTGTCCGAACTCACCGACCTGTACGAGGCGTTCGCCGCCGGGCGTCCCTCCCCGCTGCCCGCACTGGAGATCCAGTACGGCGACTTCGCCGAATGGCAGCACCAGCGGCTGGAGGACGGGGCCTGGGAGGACGATCTGGCGTACTGGCTGGACCACCTGGACGGCGCCCCGTCGGCCCTGGACCTGCCCACCGACCGGCCGCGCCCCGCCGTCCAGGGCTTCAACGGCAGCTTCGTCCCCGTCGAACTGCCCCCGTCCCTCATGCGCGAGCTGGGCGCCCTGGCCGGCCGGCACGGCGCCACCCCGTACATGGCGCTGCTCGCCGTCCTGCAGATCCTGCTGCACCGGCACACCGGCCAGGACGACCTCGTCGTCGCCGTGCCCGTCGCCCAGCGCGACCGGGCCGAAGTGGAGCCGCTCATCGGCTACTTCGTAAACACCCTGGCGATCCGGACCGACGTCGGCGGCAACCCGGCCTTCACCACCGTCCTCGCCCGGGTCCGGGACGCGTGCCTGGGCGCCTACGCGCACCAGGAGGTGCCGTTCGAGCTGGTGGTGGCGGGGCGCAACCTGCCCCGCGACCTCAGCCGCCCGCCGCTGGCCCAGGTCAGCTTCAGCTACGGCCGCGAACCGGTACCGCCCCGCGCCCTGGGCGGCGCCGAGGTGACCCGGATCCCCGTCAACAGCCAGGGCGCGCGCTTCGACCTGGAACTCCAGGCCTTCGACACCGACGGCGGTCTCACCGGCTGGTTCGAGTACGACCGGGACCTGTTCGACGAGGCCACCGTCGTCCGTATCGCCGACCGCTTCCGCCGCCTGGTCGAGCAGGCCGCCGCCGCGCCGGACACCCCGGTCGACGACTTCGACCTGCTCGACGAGGCCGAGCGGCACCTGCTGCTCACCGAGTGGAACGCCACCGCACGGGACTGGGGGACGGCAGGCCCGGTCCACGAGTGCTTCGAGGAGCAGGTCCGCCGCCATCCGGAGGCGGTGGCGGTCCGGTACGAGGGCCGCTCCGTCGGCTACGACACCCTCAACCGCCGCGCCAACCGGCTCGCCCACCTCCTGCGCGAGCACGGGGTCGGTCCGAACGTCGTCGTCGGCGTGGCCGTGGAACGCTCCGTGGAGCTGGTGGTGTGCCTGCTGGCGGTGCTGAAGGCGGGCGGCGCCTACACCCCGCTCGACCTCGACCTCCCGGCCGCCCGGCTCGCCGCCATCGCCGAGGACGCCCTGCCCCCGGTGGTCCTCACCCACGGCCCGGCACAGGACCGGCTGCCCCCGCTGGACTGCCCGGTCCTCGACGCCGACGCCCTCACCACCGAACTGGCCGCGCAGCCCGACCACGACCCCGGTGTGACCGTGGACGGCGAGGACCTGGCCTACGTCATCTTCACCTCGGGCTCAACCGGCCGCCCCAAGGGCGTCATGAACGTCCACGCCGCCCTGCGCAACCGCCTGCTGTGGATGCAGGACACCTACCGTCTGGACGCCTCCGACCGGGTCCTGCAGAAGACGCCGTTCTCCTTCGACGTGTCGGTGTGGGAGTTCTTCTGGCCGCTGATGACCGGCGCCACCCTCGTCGTCGCCCGCCCCGGCGGCCACCGCGACAGCGGCTACCTGGCCCGGACCATCGAGGACGAGGCCGTCACCACCGTGCACTTCGTGCCCTCCATGCTCCAGGTCTTCCTCACCGAGCCGGTGGAGAAGTGCACCAGCCTGCGCCGGGTCATCTGCAGCGGCGAGGAACTCACCCGCGACCTGCACGACCGCTTCCTCGCCCGCTCCCACGCCGACCTGCACAATCTGTACGGCCCCACCGAGGCCGCCATCGACGTCACGTCCTGGCACTGCCGCCCCGACGACACCGACCGGCGCCCGGTGCCCATCGGCCGCCCCATCGCCAACACCCGCCTCCACGTCCTGGACCGGCGCCTGCGCCCAGTGCCGATCGGCGTGCCCGGTGAACTCCACATAGGCGGCCGGGGCCTGGCCCGCGGCTACCTGCGCCGCCCCGACCTGACCGCCGAACGGTTCATCGACGACCCCTTCGTCCCCGGCGAACGCCTCTACCGCACCGGGGACTTGGCGCGGTACCGGGCCGACGGCGCACTGGAGTTCCTCGGCCGCCTGGACCACCAGATCAAACTGCGCGGGCTGCGCATCGAACTCGGTGAGATCGAGGCCGTGTTGACGACGCACGACAAGGTCCGCGAGGCCGTCGTCGTCGCACGCGAGCACGGGCCCGGCGACACGCGCCTCGCCGCCTATGTCACGCCCGCCGGAGACAGCCCTCCGGAGGCCGCCGACCTGGCCGCCCACCTGCGGCTCCGGCTACCGGAGTACATGGTCCCGGCGACCTTCACCACGCTAATGCGGCTGCCGCTCACCCCGAGCGGCAAGACCGACCGCAAGGCCCTCCCCGAGCCCTCGGGCAGCCGCCCCGACCTCCGGGCCCGTTTCGTGGCCCCCAGCGACGAGCGCGAGCACACCCTCGCCGAGCTCTGGCGCGAGCTGCTCGGCGTGGAACGCGTGGGCAGCCACGACAACTTCTTCGACCTCGGCGGGCACTCCCTGCTCCTGGCCGAGTTCCGCACCCTTCTCGCCGCCCGCCTCGGCCACGAGCTGACCATGGTCGAACTCTTCCAGCACCCCACCGTGGCCACGCTCGCCGAGTACCTCGGCGGCACCGGCACCCCGGGGGTCGTCGACGGCGCCCGTGAACGCGCCGAGAACCGCCGTCAGTCCCGCGGCCGGCGCCGACGCGCCGCCGAACGCCGGGCTCTCTCCCGCGAAGACAGGTGATCACGTGACAGAGCCTCACCAGGACCAGGACCAGAACCGGGAGCCCGACCTGGAGCGGGTCGCCGTCATCGGCATGGCGGGCCGCTTCCCGGGCTCCCCGGACATCGACACCTTCTGGACCCACCTCGCACAGGGGCGGGAAGGCATCACCGCGTTCACCGACGACGAGCTGACCGAGGTGGACCCCGCGCTGCTCCGACGGGACGACTACGTCCGGGCCAAGGGCTTGCTCGCCGACGCCGACCTGTTCGACGCGGGCTTCTTCGGCTACAGCCCCCGCGAGGCCGAGATCATGGACCCGCAGCACCGGGTCTTCCTCGAATGCGCCTGGCACGCCCTGGAGTCCGCGGGCATCGACCCGCACCGCTACGAGGGCCGCATCGGCGTCTTCGCCGGGGCGGGCTTCAACTCGTACCTGGCACTCAACCTCCTGAACAACCAGCAGGTCCTGGACGCGGCCGGCATGTACCAGGTCCTGCTCGGCGGCGACAAGGACTTCCTGGCCACCCGCACGGCGTACAAGCTCGGCCTCAAGGGCCCCGGCATCACCGTCCAGACGGCCTGCTCGACCTCCCTGACCGCCGTCCACCTGGCCTGCCAGAGCCTGCTCAACGGGGAGTGCGACATCGCCCTCGCCGGTGGCGTCGCGGTGTCGGCGCCCCTGCGCGGCGGCTACCAGTACGAGCCCGGCGGCATCCTCTCGCCCGACGGGCACTGCCGTGCCTTCGCCGCCGACGCCTCCGGCACCGTCCCCGGCAACGGCGCCGGAGTGGTCGTCCTGCGCCGGCTCGCCGAGGCCCGGGAGAGCGGCGACCCGGTCGACGCCGTCATCCTCGCCGGAGCCGTCAACAACGACGGTTCCCTGAAGGCCGGTTACACCGCTCCGAGCGTCGAGGGCCAGGCCGAGGTGATCGCCGAGGCGCTGGCGCTGGCCGACGTGGACCCGGCGAGCATCGGCTATGTCGAGACCCACGGCACCGGTACTCCGCTCGGGGACCCGATCGAGATCGCGGCCCTCACCCGGGCCTTCCGGGGCGGCACCGACGCGCGGGGGTTCTGCGCGATCGGCTCGGTGAAGAGCAACGTCGGCCATCTGGACGCCGCCGCGGGTGTCACCGGCCTGATCAAGACCGTGCTGGCGCTGAAGCACGCGGCCATCCCGCCGACGCTGCACTGCACCGACCCGAACCCCGAACTGGCCCTGGAATCCAGCCCGTTCTACGTCAACACCGAGCTGCGCCCCTGGCCGCGCGGAGCAGAACCGCGCCGTGCGGGCGTCAGCTCCTTCGGGATCGGCGGCACCAACGTGCACCTGGTGCTGGAGGAGGCACCCGCGGAGACCGGGACGGCTCCCGGGCGGCCGGTACGGCTCCTCGCCCTTTCCGGGAAGACACCGCAGGCACTCACCGACACCGCCCACCGCCTGGCCGACCACTTCGAACGGCACCCGGACACCGACCTCGACGACGCCGCCCACACCCTCGCGTGCCGTCGGCAGCCCTTCGGACACCGTGCCGCTGTGGTCTGCCACAGCACCAAGGACGCGGTGACGGCGCTGCGCGGCATCGCCTCGGCGGCACCGGCGGCCGAACGAGCGCCGGTCGCCTTCCTGTTCCCCGGCCAGGGCGCCCAGTACGTGGGGATGGGCCGTGAACTGTACGAGCGGGAACCGGTATTCGCCGAGGAGTTCGACCGGTGCGCCGAGCTGTTCGCCCCGTATCTGGACCTGTGCGAGCTGGTGTTCCGGGCCGACGGCGCCGAGGACCGGCTCACCCGCACCGAGTGCGCCCAGGCGGCCCTGTTCGCCGTCGAGTACGCGCTCGCCCGGCTGTGGCTGTCCTGGGGTGTGGTGCCGCGCGCCATGGCGGGGCACAGCATCGGCGAGTTCGTCGCGGCCACGGTCGCCGGGGTGTTCTCGCTGCCCGACGCGGTGCACCTGGTGGCCGCCCGGGGGCGGCTGGTCGGGGAGATGCCGGAAGGCGCCATGCTGTCAATCTTCCTGCCCGAAGCCGAGGTGTCCGGCCGGCTGGGGGAGGGGCTGTCGGTCGCGGCCGTCAACTCCAGTGCGCTGACCGTGGTTTCCGGCAGCGCGCAGGACATCGACGCGTTGGAGGCGCGGCTGAAGGCGGCCTCCGTCACCTGCCGCAGGCTCCACACCTCCCACGCCTTCCACTCGCCCGCCATGACCGACGCGGTCGCGCCGTTCACGGAGGAAGTCCGCAAGGTCACGCTGAACGCCCCCCGCATCCCCTTCCTCTCCAACGTCACCGGCACCTGGATCACCGACGAACAGGCCACCGACCCCGAGTACTGGGGCACCCACCTGCGCCGGCCGGTCCGCTTCCGGGACGCCCTCGACGTACTGCTCGCCGACCCAGCCCTGGTGCCCCTGGAGGTCGGCCCCGGACACACCCTGGCCAACTTCGTCCGCGCCCACGCCTCCTGGACGACCGGACGGACGGTCGCGGGCTCACTCCCGCACCCCGGGGACCGTACCGACGACACCGCATACCTCCTGTCCCACCTCGGCACCCTCTGGAGCGCGGGCGCCGAGGTGGACTGGGCGGCGTTCCACGGCGCCGGGCACCGGCGCGCGGTACGCCTGCCCGGGTACGCCTTCCAGCGGCAGCGGTACTGGGTGGAACCCGAGCCGCGGTCCACCGCGCCCCGGCGGACAGCGCGGTCCACCGAGCGGTTCACGAGCCCCGGCTGGGTCCGGATGCCCCACACACCGCTGCCGCGCGAGAGCGGGGCTCCCGAGGTCTGGATGCTGCTCGGGGCGGACCAGCCCCTCGGGCGGGCCCTGAACGACCAGTTGACCGCCGAGGCCGCGAGCGTCGTCCCCGTGACGGGGGAGCCCGCCGACCGGGACCGACTCGCGGCGCTCCTGCGGTCCCCGGCCGTCGCGGACGCGGAGTCCCTGCGCCTGGTGCACCTGTGGAGCACGTCCGACGACGATGCCCGCCGATTCGGCTTCGACAGCCTGATCACGCTGGCGCAGGCACTGGCCGACGTACGCCCCGCCGCCCCCGTGACGCTGGACGTCCTGTGCCGAGGCGTGTTCGCGGTCACCGGCGACGAGGAACTGCGCCCGGACAACGCCACCGTGCTCGGCCCCTGCACCGTGATCCCGCAGGAGATCCCCGGCATCACCTGCCGCGCCCTGGACATCACGGGCGCCGCTCCGGACGCGTTGCTCGGCGCCCTGCGCGCCGCGCCCCCCGGCGAACCCGAACTAGCCCTGCGCGGACGACACTGGTGGCGCCGCACCTTCGACCCGGTGGCCGTCGAACGAGCCGAGGGCACCGGAGTGCGCGACGGCGGCGGCTACCTGATCACCGGCGGACTCGGCGGACTCGGACTGGCGACGGCCGAGCACATCGCCCGCAGCGCCGACCGGCCCGTGCTGGGCCTGCTGGGCCGCTCGGAGTTCCCCGTCGAGGAGACCTGGGACACCTGGCTCGCAGAGCACGACGAACACGACCCCGTGAGCACTCGTATCCGCCGACTGCGCCATCTGGAGGAGCTGGGCGCCCGGGTGGTGCTGTTGCGGGCCGACGTCACGGACGAGACGCAGACCGCCCGAGCGGCCCAGCGCGTACGGGACCTGGCAGGCGCCCTGCACGGTGTCGTGCACGCCGCCGGACTGCCCTCCCAGGGCATGATCCTCACCAAGACCCGCGCCGAGGCCGACAGTGTCCTCGCCGCCAAGGCGCTCGGCACCCTCGTCCTGGACCGCGTCTGCCGGGACGACCGGCTGGACTTCTTCCTGCTGTGCTCCTCCGTCACCGCGGTGCTGGGCGGGCCCGGACAGAGCGACTACGCCGCCGCCAACGCCTTCCTGGACGCCTTCGCCCAGTGGAAACGGCAGGTGAGCGACGTGCCGGTCACCGCCGTCGGCTGGGACACCTGGCGCGGCACGGGCATGGCCGCCGACCTCGCCGGCCGGTTCGGCAGCGGCGGCACACCCACCGGGCACCCCCTGCTTCAGCGCCTGGTGCACAGCGACCCGCGCTCACGGACGTACGCCACCACCTTGAGCACCACCGTCCAGTGGATCGTCGACGACCACCGCATCATGGGCCACGGCCTGGTCCCCGGCACGGCGTACCTGGAGCTCGTCCGTGCCGCTGTCGCCGAGCAGGCCGCGGGCCGGGTCATTGAGATCGCCGACGTGCAGTACCTCACCCCTGTGGTCGTGCCCGACGGACAGACCCGCGAGGTCCTCACCACCGTCGAGGAGAGCGACGGCCGGTGGCGGTTCGTGGTGCGCAGCCGTGGCGGGAACGGCGCCTGGACCGACCACGCCCTCGGTGCCGTGGACTTCACCGACGCCGGACCCGGCACCGTGCGCGACCTGGACGCGCTGCGCGCCGCGTGCGGGGTCACCCGGATCCTGGACACTCAGGAGCGGATCACCGAGGGGCTCCGGCTCGACCGGTTCCAGAAGGGCGGCCCGATCGAGTTCTCCTTCGGCCCCCGCTGGGACTGCATGAGCAGGATCGAGGTCGGCCCGAAGGAACTGTTCGCCACGCTCCGGCTCGCCCCCGAGTACACGGCCGACCTCGACGACCACGCGCTGCACCCCGCGCTGCTCGACGCCGTCGGCGGCACCGCGCGCGTCTACGCCACGGACACGTACTACCTGCCCTTCAGCTACCGCACCCTGCGCGTCCACCACGGCCTCACCCCGACCCTGCACTGCCACGCCCGGCTGAAGGAGTCCACCGACGCCACCGGCGAGACCATGACCTGCGACTTCGAGATCCTCGATCCGCAGGGCCGCCTCCTGGTCGAGATCACCGAGTTCACCATCAAGCGGATCAACGACCCGCACGCCCTGCGCGAGCAGATCGACCGGGCCGTCGCGGAGCCGGAACCGGAACCCGACGGCGTCCTGAGCGTCCTCGGCGAGGGGATCAGCGAGCGGCAGGGCCAGGAAGCCCTCGCCCGCCTCCTCGCCGCCGCCCCGGACCTGCCCGGCCACCTCCTGGTCAGCCACCGGGACCCCGCCGAACTGCGCGAGCTGGCCCGGTCGCTCACGCCCGAGCTGGTGGCCCGGGAGATGGAGCGGTTCGCCCCGCCCGGAGGCGTCCACCCGCGGCCCGACCTGGACACCCCGTACGTCGCGCCGCGTACCGAGCAGGAGGAGACCGTCGCCGCGGTCTGGCGCGACATCCTCGGACTCGAACGCGTCGGCGTCGACGACGACTTCTTCGCCCTCGGCGGGCACTCGCTGGCCGCCGTCCGTATCGGCGCCCGCGTCAAGGACCTGCTCGGCGTCGATCTGGACCTGCGGGCGTTCTTCGAGCGGCCCACCGTCGCGCACACCGTCGCCCTGCTCACCGCGGGACCTGCCGCTCCGGCCCCCGAGGACACCATCGAAGTCCTCCACCGCGACGCCCCCGAGTCGCTCGACGACCTGTCCGACGACGAAGTGGAGGCCCGACTCCGGGCCCTCCTGGCCACCGAGGGAGACCCGTCATGAACGCCCCGGTCGCTCTGGTCACCGGTGCCTCCCGAGGCATCGGCCGCGCCGTCGCCGTACGACTGGCACAGGACGGATACGACATCGCCCTCTGCTACGCCGCCAGTGACGACGCCGCCCGGGAGCTGGACAAGGAGATCACCGGGCTGGGCCGGCGCACCTGCGTCCGCCGTGTGGACGTCCGAGACCCGGACGCCGTGGACGCGCTCGTCGAGGACACCGAGCAGTCCCTCGGCCCGCTCGACGCCGTCGTGGCCTCCGCCGCCGTGCTGCGGGACAACCCGCTCACCGTGATGGAGGACGACGACTGGCACGAGGTCCTGCGCACCAACCTCGACGGCGTCTACCACGTCTGCCGCTCCGCGATCGAGGGCATGGTCCGCCGCCGCCGCGGCGCGATCGTCACCCTGTCCTCCGTCGCCGGACTGCACGGCAACGCCGGACAGACCAACTACGCCGCCTCCAAGGCCGGGATCATCGGATTCACCACCTCCCTGGCCCGGGAGGCGGGCCGCTACGGCATCCGCGCCAACGTCGTGGCGCCCGGCTTCATCGCCACCGATCCCGTGCTCGCCCTGCCCGAGCAGACACGGGAGGACTTCGCGCGGCGGATCGCGCTCGGCCGCTTCGGGCGCCCGGAGGAGGTCGCCGACCTCGTCTCCTTCCTGGTGTCCGACCGCGCCGCGTACATCACCGGCGCCACCTTCCGGATCGACGGCGGCATGGGCTGACCCCGGCGCCCGCACCCAGGGACCACCACGAGCCACCCGGCGCGGCGTCCGCCGCCGAGACCGACGAGCAGGAGAACGACGCATGACCGACATCGACCTGACCGGCCTCACACCGGAACAGAAGCGCGCGCTGCTGGCGGAGCGGCTGCGGCGCAAGGGCGCGGGCAAGCGGCGCTTCGCCGCGTCGTTCCCCCAGCAGCGCATGTGGTTCCTGGAGCAGCTCAACCCGGGCGGCGCCGCCTACAACATCCCGGCGGCGGCACGGGTGCACGGGCCGCTGGACGTGGAGCTGTGGCGGCGCGGCCTCGCCGAGATCGTGCGGCGGCACGAATCGCTGCGGACCACCTTCGACGAGGTCGACGGCGAGCCCGTGCAGGTCGTCCACGACACGGGCGAACTGGAGCTGACCGTCGAGGAGTGCGGCCATCTGCGCGGCCCCGGGGGCGAGGAGGCCGTCAAGGAGCTGGCGCGGCAGGAGTTCGCCCGCCCCTTCGACCTCGGCACCGGCCCGCTGATGCGCATGAGGTTCCTGCGGCTGGCCCCCGACGAGCACGTCCTGCTGCTCACCATGCACCACATCGTCGCCGACCTGTGGTCCACCTCTGTGCTCTTCGGCGAGCTGATCGCCCTCTACGAGGGCCACTTGACCGGCACCCCGGCCCAACTGCCGCCGCTGCCCGTCCAGTACGCCGACTACGCGGCCTGGCAGCGCAAGAAGCTCTCGGGCGACGCCCTCACCGCCGAACTGGAGCACTGGCGTACGATGCTGGCGGGCGCCCCGCCGGTGCTGGAACTGCCCACCGACCGGCCGCGGCCCGCAGTGCTGAGCAGCACCGGCGGCTCGCGGCCCTTCCACCTGCCCGCCGAGGCCATGAACGGCGTGCGCGAACTGAGCCGCCGCGCCGGAGTCACCCCGTTCATGACGCTGCTCGCCGCCTACGTCGTCCTGCTGCACCGCTACAGCAGGCAGGAGGACATCGTCGTCGGCGTGCCGGTCGCCAACCGCGGACAGTCCCAGATCGAGCCGCTCATCGGCTACTTCGTCAACACCCTCGCCCTGCGCAACGACATCTCCGGCAACCCGACGTTCACCGAACTCCTCGGCCGGGTGCGGGGTACGGCCCTGGACGCCTTCGCCCACCAGAGCGTGCCCTTCGAACGGCTGGTGGAGGAACTGGCCCCGGAGCGCGACCTGTCGCGCTCACCGGTCTTCCAGGTGTCGTTCGTGTTCCAGAACATCCCGGTGCCCGAGTTCGACGTCGCCGGACTGCGCTTCGAACTGCTGGAGGTGGAGAGCTCCACCGCCCGCTTCGACCTGGAACTCCAGGTGTTCGAGCGGGGCGAGGAGCTGGACGGCTGGTTCGAGTACAACACCGAGCTGTTCGACGCGGCGACCGTCGACCGCATGGGCGGCCATCTGAAGGTGCTGCTCGACCATCTCCTCGCCGACCCCGAACAGCGCGTCCTGGACGTGTCGTTGCTGACCGAGGAGGAGGAGCGAGCCGAACGCCGGGAGCGCGAGGACACCCGCGTGGAGTGGCCCAACATCCTGCTCACCCATGAGCGGATCGAGGAGCAGGCGGCCCTGCGCCCCGACAAGGAGGCCGTCCACTGCGAGGGCGACACCCTCACCTACGCCGAACTCGACTCCTGCGCCAACCGGATGGCCCGCCGCCTGAAGGCGCTCGGCGTCGGACGGGACGTGCCGGTCGGGATCTGCCTGGAACGCTCGCTCGACATGGTGGTCGCGGTGCTGGCCGTCCTGAAGGCGGGCGGGGCGTACGTGCCCATCGACCCGAAACTGCCCGAGGAACGCGTCGCGTTCATGATCGAGGACTCCGGGCTGCCCGTCCTGATCACCCAGGACTCCGTCGTACCCGGCCTCCCGAAGTCACCGGCGACCGTGGTCAGCGTGGACGGGCAGCGCGCGGAGATCGCCGCCGAGTCCGCCGAGCCGCTGCACGAGCGGGTCGACGGCGAGGACCTGGCGTACATCATCTACACCTCCGGCTCCACCGGCCGCCCCAAGGGCGTCCAACTGCCGCACCGCGCCCTGCGGAACCTGTTCTGGGCGATGAAGCAGTGGCCCGGCATCGACGCCGACGACAGCCTGCTCGCCGTCACCACCCTCTCCTTCGACATCGCCACCCTGGAACTCCTGCTGCCCCTCGTCGAGGGCGCCCGCGTGGTGCTCGCCACCCGCGAGGTCGCCACCGACGGCAAACTGCTCGCCGAGGAGATGGCCGCCACCGGGGCGACCATGATGCAGGCCACCCCCTCCACCTGGCGGATGCTGCTCGACGCGGGCTGGCCCGGCCGCCCCGGACTGCGCGGACTGATCTGCGGCGAGGCCCTCCCTCCCGACCTGGCCCGACGGCTGCGCGCCAAGGGCGTCGACCTGTGGAACATGTACGGGCCGAGCGAGACCACCATCTACTCCCTGGGCACCCGGATCGTCGACGACACCATCACCATCGGCCGGCCCATCGCCAACACCGAGGTGCACATCCTCGACCCCGAGGGCCGCCCCGTCCCGCCCGGCGTCCCCGGCGAACTGTGCATCGGCGGCGCCGGACTGGCCCGCGGCTACCTCGACCGGCCGGAACTGACGGCACGACAGTTCATCCCCAACCCCTTCGACTCCGACCTCGCCGACCGGCTCTACCGCACCGGCGACCTCGTACGGCGCCGCGTGGACGGCACCGTGGACTACCTCGGCCGCCTCGACCACCAGGTCAAACTGCGCGGCTACCGCATCGAACTCGGGGAGATCGAGTCGGTGCTGCTGTGGCAGGAGTCCATCCGGGACTGCGTGGTCGTGGTGCGCGAGGACCGGCCCGGCGACCGGCGCCTGGTCGCGTACGCCGTCCCCGACCCGGAAGCGGGCAGCACCGACGAACTGCGGCGACGACTGCGGGCCGCGCTCGCCGAGAAGCTCCCCGACTACATGGTCCCGGCCGCCTTCGTCTTCCTCGACGCCCTGCCGCGCACCCCCAGCGGCAAGACCGACCGCGCCGCACTGCCCGCACCCGAGCCGGGACACGGCAGCCGCGCGACAACCCCGTACGTCGCACCCCGCGACCCCGAGGAGAAAGCCCTGTGCGCGCTGTTCGCGCAGGTGCTGGACGTCCCCCAGGTCGGCATCGACGACGGCTTCTTCACCCTGGGCGGCCACTCACTGCTCGCCACCCGGCTCACGGCACGCATCCGCGCCACGCTCGGCACCGAGATACCGGTGCGCGCCGTCTTCGAGCGGCAGACCGTGGCCCGACTCGCGGAACTGCTGCGGGAGGAGGGCGGCGAGCAGCGCCCGGCCCTGACCCCGCAGGACCGCCCCGACCCGCTGCCGCTGTCCTTCGCCCAGCGGCGGCTGTGGTTCCTGCACCAGGTGGAGGGCCCGTCACCGACGTACAACCTGCCGCTGGTACTGCGCCTGACCGGACAACTGGACGTGGACTGCCTGCGCGCCGCGCTCGCCGATGTCGTCGCCCGCCACGAGGCGCTGCGCACCGTCTTCCCGGACGCCGGTGCCACACCGCACCAGCACATCCTCGCCCCCGACCGGGCCGGCCCGTCGCTCCCGGTCACCGAGGTCGACGACGACGGTCTCGACACCGCCGTGGCCGCCGCCGTACGCCACGCCTTCGACCTGACCGCCGAACCCCCGCTGCACGCCGAGCTGTTCAGGACCGCGGCCGACACGCACGTCCTGGCCCTGGTCGTCCACCACATCGCCGCCGACGGCTGGTCGCTCGCGCCGCTGCGGCACGACCTGGCCACCGCGTATCGGGCGCGCCTGGCCGGTGGGGCGCCCGAATGGGCGCCGCTGCCCGTGCAGTACGCCGACTACACGCTCTGGCAGCGGCGGTACCTCGGCGAGCAGGTTGATCCGGAGAGCGTCTGGTCCCGTCAACTCGCCCACTGGCGGGACGCCTTGGACGGCCTCCCGGAGCGGATCGCCCTCCCGGTCGACCGGCCGCACCCGGCCGAGGCGTCGCACGCCGGTGACACCCTCACCTTCCGCTGGGACAGGGAACTGCACCAAGGACTCACCCGCCTGGCCCGGGAGTGCGACGTCAGCCTGTTCATGGTCCTCGACGCCGCCCTCGCCGTCCTCCTCGGCCGCCTCGGCGCCGGCACGGACATCCCCATCGGGGTGGCGAACGCGGGCCGCGACGACGAGGCCACCGAGAACCTGATCGGCTTCTTCGCCAATACCCTCGTCCTGCGCACCAGGTGGGACGAGCGCCAGACCTTCCGCGACCTGCTCGCCGCGGTGCGGGAGACCACCCTCGACGCGCTCGCGCACCGGGACATCCCCTTCGAAGCCCTGGTGGACAGCCTGCGCCTGACCCGTTCGATGTCCCACCACCCCCTCGTGCAGGTCATGCTGTCCTGGCAGACCGGCGCCGACGAGACCCTGGACCTGCCCGGCATCGAGTCGGCACCCCTGGTCCGGGGCACCGGCACAGCCCGTATGGACCTGGTGTTCCTGCTGCACGAACGCCTCACGGGCGACGGCGCGCCGGCCGGCGTGGAGGGCGGCATCGAGTACAACGCGGACGTCTTCGACCCGGAGACCGTACGCACCATGGCGCGCAGGCTCCGCCAGGTACTCCTCGCCATGATCAGCGACCCGGACCGGCGGGTCGACGACCTCGACCTCCTCACCCCGGCCGAACGCCACCGCCTGCTGGAGGAGTGGAACGGCACGGTCACCGAGGCGCCGACGGCCGGGCTGGGCGAGTTGTTCCGGGCTCAGGCGGCCCGCACCCCGGACGCCGTCGCGGTGAGCCACGGCGACGAGCGCCTGAGCTACGCCGAACTCGACGCCGCCGCCGACCGGCTCGCCGCACGCCTGCGCGCACTCGGCGTGGGCGTGGACGACGCCGTATGCCTCCTGCTGGAACGCTCGCTGCGGCTGCCCGTCGCCATCCTGGCCGTCATCAAGGCGGGCGGCGCGTACGTACCGCTCGACCCCCGCTACCCCGACTCCCGCATGCGGATGATCAGGGAGGACACGGGCGCGAAGGTCCTGCTGGTCGACCGGCCGGAGATCCCCGGCATCGGCGCCGAGCACGTCCTGGACGTGTCCGCCGACGACGGCACGGACGTCGGCTCCCCGGAGCTCCCCGAGGGCGGCCCCGACCGGCTGGCCTACGTCATGTACACCTCCGGATCCACCGGGCGTCCCAAGGGCGTCGCCGTCACCCACGGCAATGTGGCGAGCCTCGCCGCCGACCGCCAGTGGCGCAACGGCCGCCACGCACGCGTGCTGATGCACTCGCCGATCGCCTTCGACGCCTCCACCTACGAACTGTGGGCACCCCTGCTCACCGGCGGCCACGTTGTCGTGGCACCGCCCGGCGATCTCGACCCGGACGTGCTCGTGCGCACCCTGCGCGAGCACGACGTGACCGCCGCCTTCTTCACGACCGCCCTGTTCAACCTGCTCGTCGAACGCGACGCTGCGACCCTGTCCGGACTGCGCGAGGTGCTCTCCGGCGGCGAGGCCCACGCACCCCATGTGTTCGCCCAGGCGCGGGCGGCCTGCCCGGACACCGTGTTCTACAACATCTACGGCCCGACGGAGACCACGACCTTCGCCCTGCTGCAGAACATCGGCGAGGTCACCGACGGCAGCCTGCCGATCGGCCTGCCCATGGACGACACCCGCGCCTACGTCCTGGACGAGCGGCTGCGCCTGGTACCGGTCGGCGTCGCCGGAGAGCTGTACCTCTCGGGCGCCGGCGTGGCCCGCGGCTACCTCGGGCAGCCCGAGCTGACCGCGCAACGCTTCCTGCCGTGCCCGTACGGCGCGCCGGGGGAGCGGATGTACCGGACCGGCGACCTGGTGCGCCGACGGGCGGACGGGCTGATCGAGTACCTGGGGCGGACCGACGACCAGGTCAAGATCCGAGGCTTCCGCATCGAGCCCGGCGAGATCCAGAAGACCCTCGCCGCCCACCCGGCCGTGGCCGACGCCGCAGTGGTGGTCCGGGAGAAGCCGTCCGGCGGCAAGGAACTCGTCGGGTACGCGGTGCCGGCCGAGGGCACGGACGCCGAACCCGCCGCGCTGAAGGCGTACATCGCCGAACGACTGCCACGCTACATGGTGCCGGTCGCCGTCGTCCTGCTCGACGCGTTCCCCATGACCTCCAACGGCAAGATCGACCGCCGTGCCCTGCCCGCCCCGGACCTCGGCGCGGGCGGAGACTCCAGGGAACCGGAGACACCTGCCGAGCGGATCCTGTGCGAGGTGTTCGCCGAGATCCTCCACGTGCCCGAAGTCGGCGCGGACACCGGCTTCTTCGAGCTGGGCGGCGACAGCATCCAGGCCACCCAGCTCGTCGCCCGAGCCCGGACTGCGGGGCTGGTGTTCACCGTCCGGGACGTGTTCACGCACCAGACCGTGGCGGGCATCGCCGCAGTCGCGCGACCGGCCGACGAGAGCGGTGCGGCGAGCGTCGCCGACATCGGCACCGGCGAGATCCCGCTGCTGCCGGTGATGGAACGACAGCGGCAACTCGGCGGCTCGGTCATCGGCTTCGACCTGTCCGCGACCGTCGGTCTGCCCGCCGACGTGGACGAACGGCGGCTGGTCGCCGCGATCCAGGCGGTGGTCGACCGGCACGACGCCCTGCGCATGCGGCTCGTGACCGGTCCCGAGGGCGAGTGGTCCCTGTTCGCGGACGAGCCGGGTTCGGTGCGGGTCGCGGATCTGCTGCACCGCGTGGACATCTCCGGCTGGGACGAAGCCCTGATCGCCGAGGAGACCGCCGCCGCCAAGCAGCGTCTCGACCCGGCTCGGGGCGCCATGCTCCAGGCGGTGTGGTTCGACGCCGGACCCGGACGTGCGGGCCGACTCCTGCTCGCCGCGCACCACTTCGCGGTGGACGGGGTCTCCTGGCGGGTCCTGCTCACCGACCTCGCCGCCGCGTGGGACGCCGTGAGCGAGGGCAGGGAGCCCGCCCTCGCACCCGTGATGACCTCCCTGCGCGGCTGGGCGACCCGTATGACCTCCGAGGAGAGCCTCGCCCGGCACCGCGCCGAACTCCCCTTGTGGCAAGACGTGTTGCGCGACGCCGTACCCCTGGTGACCGGCGAGCCGGACCCGGACCGCGATGTCACCGGAGCCGAGGGGCGGCTGACCCTGACCCTGCCCACCGAGGACACCGCACCCCTCGTCGGCCAGGCACCCGCCGCCTTCCGCGGCGGCATCCAGGACGTCCTGCTCACCGCCCTCGCCGTCGCCGCCGACCGCTGGCGGGCCCGGCGACTCGGCACCGGCAGCGCCCCGGTCGTCCTGGACGTGGAGAGCCACGGCCGCCATGAGCAGATGGCCGACGGCGCCGACCTGTCCCGTACCGTGGGCTGGTTCACCGCGATCCATCCCGTCCGCCTCGACACGACCGACCTGACCTGGGACGACGTCACGTCGGCGGGCCCCCGACTGGCGGCGGCCGTCATCCGCACCCGCACCGACCTCGCGGCGATCCCGGAACGCGGCCTCGGCTACGGCCTCCTGCGCCACCTCGACCCCGACACGGCACCCCGGCTGGCTCAACTTCCGGCACCCCAGGCCCTGTTCAACTACCTTGGCCGAGTCCCCGTCACCGACCAGGAGACCCCGTGGCATCCGCTGCGGGACGACACGCCGCCCGGCACCACCGGCGCCCGGCCCCTGCCGTACCCCCTCGAAGTCAACGCCGTCACCGAGGACGGCCCGGACGGCCCCCGGCTCACCGCCCACTGGAGCTGGGCACCCTCCCTGCTCACCGAGGACGAGGTACAGGACCTCGCGGACGCGTGGTTCGAGGCGCTGCGCGCCCTCGGCCGCTGCGCCCACGCGGTGCGCGACGGCGCCGTGGAACTGCCCCGGACCGGCACCGCCCGCACCGAGTCCGCCGCCGATCTGCTCCGCGCACCCATCCCCAAGGCCGACCGCACCGACGGCACCGGCCTCTCCTTCGGGCAGCTTGAGTTCCTGCTCCAGCCGGTGGGCCCCAACCATCCCCACCACGGCGTCATCACCGCCTGGCGGCTGCGTGGCGCCCTCGACGTCCCCGCACTGCGCCACGCGCTCGACGACCTCGTCCGCCGGCACGACATCCTGCGCACCCGCTACGTCCAACAGGGCTCGGCCACCGTGCAGTTCGCCGACGGCCGGCCCACCTGGCCGCTCGACACCGTGGACCTGCGCGGACAGGATGCCCAGGAGGACAAGCTCCGGGACCTGCTCACCGAGCAGACGCGGGTGCCGTACCGCATCGAGGACGGCAACCTGGTGCGCGGGCAGCTCGTCCAACTCTCCGACACCGAGCACGCGTTGGTGCTCGTCGCCCACCACATCCTGGTCGACCACTGGGGCTTCCTGGTCATCGTGGAGGAGCTGGCGGAGCTGTACGCGGCCCACTCCACGGGCCGCGAGCCGTCACTTCCCGAGGTGCGGGTGCAGCACCTGGACTACGCGGCCTGGGAACAGGGCCTGCTGGCCTCCGGCGCGCTCGACGAGCATGTCGCGCACTGGCGCGGCGAGCTGGAAGGCGCCGCCCGCACCCTCGACTTCGACGCCCCCGACCACCAGTTGGACGACTTCGTCCAGGGCTACAGCCACGGTGTCGTGATCGGCACCGAACTGATGGAGGAGGTGCGGGAGGCCGCCCGCAGGGAGGGCGTGACGCTGTTCATGATGCTGATGTCCGCCTTCCACGTGCTGCTGCACAGCTACTCGGGCGCGACGGACATCGCGGTGAGCCACCCGCTGGCCGGCCGGGAACGCCCGGAGACCAAGTCGATGGTGGGCCCGTTCATCAACGTCGTCGTCAACCGCTCCCGGCTGGCCGACGACCCGAACGTACGCGAACTCGTCCAGCGCGTCCTGCGCGGCGAACTCGACGCGTACGCCCACCAGAACGTGCCCCTGCGCGCCCTCGTCAACGACGGAGTCATCGGTGACGGCAACCAACTGCCCCTGCGCGTCATGCTCAACCTGCTCGGCGTACCCAGCGGTGCCCTCGCCATGGAGGGGCTCCAGGTCGAACCGCTCGATGTCCAGGTCGGTGACGAGAGCCCACTGCCGGGCCTCTTCCTCGCCATCGAACCGCACAACCTCGACCTCTACCTGGTGGCCCGCGAGGTCGAGGGCGAGCTGCGCGGACTGTGGGTGTACCACCCGGACCGCGTCCCGCCCGCGGTCATGGGCGCCCTGGTGCGCCAGTGGCCGACAGCCCTGGAACTCGTCGTACGCCACCCCGAACTGACGGTCTCCCAGCTCCGCGACCGCCTCAGGTCCTGACCCTGCCCGACCTCATCCAGTTGCCCCTGTCCACCGCGGAATGAAGGACGACATGACGGAGAAGACCTGCCCCATCACCAACGGCCTGCCCACGCTCCGGGAGCGCCCGTTCGACCCGCCCCAGGTGCTGCGCGCCCAGGGACCGATCTGCCGGATGACCTTCCCCGACGGCGCTGAGGGCTGGCTGGTCACCGGCTACCGGCAGGGCCGGGAGATCCTGTCCGACAAGCGGTTCAGCTCGGCCGCCACGCACAAGCACCTGGCGTTCCCCTCCGACCGGGCCCAGGACATGGGGGAGGGGATACCGGGCCTGTTCGAGCACATGGACCCGCCCGAGCACACCAAGTTCCGCAAGCTGCTGGCGGGACAGTTCACCCTGCGCCGGATGCGCGCCCTCACCCCGCGCATCGAGGAGATCACCGCCCAGTACGCCGAGGCGATGCTGGCCAAGGGCGCCCCCGCCGACCTGGTCGCCGACTACTCGGTGCCGGTCTCCTCGCAGGTGATCTGCGAACTGCTCGGC